>CAZSRR010000072.1:0-23131 GCA_964609175.1 uncultured Bradyrhizobium sp. | reverse complement strand
CGATCTCGCGCAGCACCGCCAGCGAGGCGTCGCGCATGATCTGGTATTCCTTGTCGGTCAGCGTCAGCGCCGGCGCCACCGTGATGGAATCGCCGGTGTGCACGCCCATCGGATCGAGGTTCTCGATCGAGCAGACGATGATGCAATTATCCTTCTTGTCGCGCACCACCTCCATCTCGAACTCCTTCCAGCCGAGTACGGATTCCTCGATCAGCACTTCGTTGGTCGGGGAGGCGTCGAGGCCGCGTTCGATGATGTCGAGAAACTCTTCCTTGTTGTAGGCGATGCCGCCGCCGGTGCCGCCCATGGTGAAGGAGGGACGGATGATCGCGGGCAGGCCGATTTCGGACAGCGCCATCAGCGCCTGGCCGAGCGCGTGCTCCTGGTAGCGCTTGCGGCGCTCGCTTTCGCCGAGCGTCCATTGCCGCTCCAGTTCTTCCAGCGCGGCGCCGGAAAGCTTTTCGCGTTCGGCGAGATACTTGTCGCGATACTGCTTCTTCAGCGCCGATGCGTTGGCGAGCCGCGATTTCGGCGTCTCCAGCCCGATCTTGGTCATCGCCTCGCGGAACAGCTGGCGGTCTTCGGCCTTGTCGATGGCATCCGCCGTGGCGCCGATCATCTCGACGTCGAACTTGTCGAGTGTGCCCTGGCGGCGCAGCGACAGCGCGCAGTTCAGCGCGGTCTGGCCGCCCATGGTCGGCAGCAGTGCAAAGCCGCCGGGGATGACGTGGCGTTCCTTTTCGATGATTTTTGCGACGATTTCCGGCGTAATCGGCTCGATATAGGTCGCATCGGCCAATTCCGGGTCGGTCATGATGGTGGCCGGATTGGAATTGACCAGGACGATGCGGTAGCCCTCTTCCTTCAGCGTCTTCACCGCCTGGGTGCCCGAATAATCGAATTCGCAGGCCTGGCCGATCACGATGGGACCGGCGCCGATGATCAGGATGGTGGAGATGTCGGTTCTTTTGGGCATCAGCTCTCAGACTGGAAAATGGGCACAAAAAAAGGGCGCGCATGCCGCGCGTCCCCTAAGCCAAGAGCGCGGGTTTCCCTCGCGCGCGCGTGGTCTTTAGACCAGATTTTGCACCCGCGAAACCCCCAAAAACGGGCCATCAACGGGGAAATGAAGGGATTTGGAGTCTCGGTCAGCGCGGTCCGCCTACGCTCTCCGAGCTTCGGCGGGACAGCCTTCGCTACGGGGCTGGCTTGCCCAGCCGAAGCTGCGGAGCAGCGAAGGCTGGAGGCCCGGCCTGGAGTTGAACCAGGATAAAGAGCATTGCACTGCTCCCGCGTCGACGCTTCCGCCACCGGGCCGCCACCATCATCGCCGATCACGGTGTGGTGAACCACTCCTACCGCAACGTAGGGTTAACGATCCCGGCCGCCGATCATTGAAGCTGCAGGGCGTGGCGGGCCACGAAGGTCATCCGCCAGGGGTTGTGCCCGATATTCTGCGGGGCGCGCACGGCGGTGAAGCCGGCGCGGGCGAGCTTGTCGATCATTTCTCTTTCGTCGTAGCGCTGCAGCCCGATACGGGTGCGCAGTTGCCGGTAGTCCGACAGTGCGGTGCTCGCCAGTCCGTAGAGCGCATCCTTCAGAAAACCGTGCGCGCGCGCGAATCGCAGCAGCGCTATCACATCCCTGAACATGCCGACCTGAGGGCGAAGGATGTCGCCGATCACCAGGCAGCCGGCGGGTTTCAATAGCCGGCGAACCGCCGCGAACGCCGCATCCAGCTCTTCCGGCGTCATGTACTGCGCGACCGAATTCATGACCACGAGATCGACCGCCTCATCCATCTTGCGGACGTCGTCGAGCGACCGGACGCGAATCTTCGTGTTCGGCGCAAAACGCGCGATCAGCCGGCCGCGCACCCCGGGGGCCGGCTCGGCCAGGTAGAGCTTGGCGCAGGCGTCGGCCACCTTGGCTGCGGACAACGCCTCGCCGCAGGCATAGTCCAGCACGACGGCGTCGGGCGAGGGGATGTAACTGATGATATCGCGCGCGATGATCTGGAAATGCAGGTCGCGATGCAGCTTGCTCGCATAAATCGTATGCGTGGAATCGTAATAGTCGATCCATTCATCCATCCGCGGGACCCGGCAAATGCCCGGTTCCGTCAATGGAACCAGGCCAACAATGAAGCGTTAGGTGGTCGGACAGCCAATGTCCACCGCCGCCCGTTTCCGGGTTCCTAACAGGAAGGTGCAACGTGAGCAAAACCAGTAGCAAATCCGCTAAAGTATCCGCTGATCTCGACACGCCGACCGATCTGGCGCCGGCCGCCGTCGAGAAGGTTTCGGCTTCGCTAAACGTGTTGCTGGCCGACGCATTCGCGTTGTATCTCAAAACCAAGAACTTCCACTGGCACGTCTCCGGCCGGCATTTCCGCGACTATCACTTGCTGCTGGACGAGCAGTCGGAAGCGATCTTCGCGACCACCGACCAGTTGGCCGAGCGCGTGCGCAAGCTCGGCGGCATCACGCTGCGCTCGATCGGCCAGATCGCCAAGTTGCAAACCATCCGGGACAACAACGAGGACTACGTGCCGCCGCGCGAAATGCTGCGCGAACTCATGGAAGACAACAAGAACATGGCGGCGGCGATGCGAAAGGCGCACAAACTCGCCGACGACAACGAGGACAGGGGTACCGCAACCCTGCTCGAACAGTTCATCGACGAGACCGAACGCCGCACCTGGTTCCTGTTCGAGGCCAGCCGCCAGGAAGGCGACAACGCGGCATAATGGCGCCGTAACGGTCAAAATCGGCGCTTCAGGCTGGACCCGGGGCGTCAGCGCGGTCCGACTATGCGCGCAAAAAGCGCACGTCTTTGGAGCGCGCTGCAAGATTCCGATAATCAATTTAAGCGAGCCTGTTTGCGGCTCTGCTAGCATGGAAGTCATACGATATGCGTGCAGAGCGAGGATGATGCAACTTATACGGGTGTTACTGGTTGTTCATATTTGGAAATGAGCAAAATGCATAAAGTAATTGAATTTCGAAACCCGCAGGCCGAAGCCGGGCAGGAACCGCACGCGGCGCCGCCGGCCATCGAGCCGATTTTGGCGGTAGTCGATTCATTGTCCCGTACCTTGAATTGCATCAAAACGATGTGCGCGACCGAGCCGAACGGCCCGATCCGCGACAAGCTTGAAACCGAACGGGCAGATCTCGTTATCGGGCTTTTCGTCGCCCGAGTTGCCGCGATGCGGCTGTCATCCGGCAATGGGGACGCGGAGGTCTCAGCCGATCTGAAGGCGCCGATCGCCAGCCGGGGGTGACCCGCCGAACCGGCCTAGCTAGCCTGCAGGCTTCCACAATTTGACCAGGGGACCGTCCGCGCCCCTGACCGGGTCGGTCTTCGGCCGGGCCACTTCCGGGATCGTTTTCAGCGCCTTCGCATGATTTTCCGGCGTCGGCCGCGTGATCTGCATCGGCGGTCCCGGCGGGTAGGCGCCAACCACGCAGAAGTCGGAGCTCGCCGAGATCAGCTGATGGCCGGTGCCGGCGGGCAGGATGGCGACGTCGCCGGCCGAGATGTCGAGCGCCCTGCCGCGCTCGCCGCCGAACTGCACGCGCGCCCGGCCACGGGCAACGCCGAGCACCTCGTGCACGGTGGCGTGGTAATGCGCATAGTCATAGACGCCGTTGCGCCACATCGCACCCCAGCCATTGGCGCCGAACAGGTCTTCAATGGTCTGTTCCGGATGATCGTTCGCGACATCCACCGCGCCCTTGTAGACGAGGAACGGCATCGGATTGTTGGGCACGAGGCCATCGTCCTCGAAGATGAAGGTGAGGGGCTCGATGTCGGGGCTGACGAGGGACATGGCAGGTCTCCGCATCCTGCGACGATATCACCTCCAACCGCCGCCCGCGCCTCACGTTCCCTTTGGAATCTCGAAAACCAGGCACGTCGTCGTCGCATGCGCGAGCAGGCGGCCCCTGGCGTCGGTGATCCGCGCCTCGGCGGTGGCCGCCCGGCGGCCGACGCTGAGCGTCTTGCCTTCGCTGCGCACCGGGCCGGTATCCTGCGTCATGCCCTTGATGAACGAAATCTTGAATTCGAGCGTGGTGTAGCCGGTGCCGGCGGGCAGCGCGGTGTGGACCGCGAGGCCCATCGCGGAATCCAGCAGGATCGCGGCGTAGCCGCCATGCACCGAGCCGATCGGGTTGTAGTGACGGAATCCCGGAACGCTGTGAAACACGACGTGGCCCTGCTCGGCGGTGGAATCGAACGGCTCGACATTCTGCATGATCGGTGGCGCCGGCAGCCTGCCCTCGAAGATGGCGCGGACGAAATCGAGGCCGGACATCGACGCCATCACCTCCGTGGGCGTCACGCCGTACTCGACCTTGGGGGCGGCGGGGGTGTCGTTCATGACAGTGCCTCATATGAAATGATGCACATCATATAACGGGACGGAATCCAATACCAGTGCCGCAATCTACGTCATGGCCGGGCTCGAGCCCGCCATCTGGTTCTTTGCTGCACGGAAAGAACGTGGATGCCCGGGACAAGCCCGGGCATGACGACGGAACGAGCAGAGACGCTCCTACGCCCGCTTGTTCGCCCGCATCAGATCCGCGAACCGCTTGAACAGATAGTGCGAGTCGCGTGGCCCCGGTGAAGCCTCAGGGTGATACTGCACGGAAAACACCGGCTTGCCCTTCAGTTCGATGCCGCAATTGGAGCCGTCGAACAGCGAGATATGGGTCTGCGTCGCGCCCTCCGGCAGCGTCGCCTGGTCTACGGCAAAGCCGTGGTTCATCGAGGTGATCTCAACCTTGCCGGTGGTCTCGTCCTTGACCGGGTGGTTGGCGCCGTGATGGCCCTGATGCATCTTTTTGGTCTTGGCGCCGACGGCAAGTCCCAGCATCTGGTGGCCGAGGCAGATGCCGAAGGTCGGCGTGCCCGACGCGATGACCTGCTGGATGACCGGTACCGCGTATTTGCCGGTCGCGGCCGGGTCGCCCGGGCCGTTGGAGAGAAACACGCCGTCCGGCTTCATCGCCAGAATGTCGTCGGCCGAGGTCGTCGCCGGCACCACGGTGACCTTGCAGCCCTCGCCCGCGAGCAGCCGCAAGATGTTGCGCTTGATGCCGTAATCGATCGCGACGACGTTGAATTCAGGCGCGTCTTGCCGGCCAAAACCCTTGTCCCAGGCCCATGGCGTCTCGTCCCAGGTGAAGCGCTGGCCCGAGGTGACCATCGGCACCAGATCCATGCCCTCGAGGCCGGGCCACTCGCGCGCCTCTTCCTTCAGGCCGTGCAGGTTGAACTCGCCGCTCTTCGAGTGGGCGATCACCGCGTTGGGCATGCCCTTGCTGCGGATCAGCGCGGTCAGCGCGCGGGTGTCGATGCCGGAGAGTCCGATGATGCCGCGCGCCTTCAGCCATTGGTCGAGATGCTTGGTGGCGCGGTAGTTCGAGGGATCGGTGATCGCGGTACGCAGGATCACGCCGCGCGCGCCGGGCGTCGCGGCCATGTTCACCGTCTCGATGTCCTCGTCGTTGGTGCCGACATTGCCGATATGAGGGAAAGTGAAGGTGATGAGCTGTCCGGCATAGGAGGGATCGGTGAGGATCTCCTCATAGCCGGTCATCGCGGTGTTGAAGCAGACCTCGCCCACGGCGTGGCCTTCCGCGCCGAGGCCGAACCCCTCCAGCACGGTACCGTCGGCAAGCACGAGGAGCGCGGTCGGTTTGTGGTCCGGCCAGGCTGAGGCGTTTTCAGATGTTGTCATGAGCGCACTTCATAGTCGCAAGCACCCCCGCACGTCAAAGCCGGAAGGTCGGAAAACGGCGTGATTCACATGCGTTTACCGCATATTTGACCGCCGGTTCCGGCAAATACGCCGGAAACGGGCGGTGTTCGATCAATTCGGTCGGGCGCCCGTTCCTGCCGCGGTCGCCCGCCGATACCTCCGCAAGCCGGTGGCGTGGCTTGCCCGGCCCCTGTATAGACGCGCGACACGCCCTTTCAGCGACACGATTCCAGTGAGGCGACCATGCTGCGCGACGACATCAACAACGCGGTCAAGGAGGCCATGAGAGCCAAGGACGAGCGTAAGCTGTCCACGCTGCGGATGGTCAATTCGACCCTCAAGAACGCCGACATCGAGGCGCGCGGGCAGGGCAAGCCGCCGCTCGCGGATGCCGATGTACTCGGCGTGCTGCAGAAGATGATCAAGCAGCGCCAGGAATCGGTCGAGCTCTACGACAAGGGCGGCCGCGCCGAGCTCGCCGCACAGGAGCGCGAGGAGATCGCCATCATCTCTGCCTATCTGCCCAAGCAGATGTCGGACGACGAGGTGAAGGCGGCGATCTCGGCTGCGATCGCCGAGACCGGCGCCGCCGGGATGAAGGACATGGGCAAGGTGGTCGGCGTGCTGCGCGCGAAATTCGCCGGCCAGATGGATTTTGGCAAGGCGAGCGGCCTGGTGAAGGCGGCGCTGACCGGCTGAGTCGCGACGATCGCAGGCATGCATTCGCCGGCCATGGCTCGCCATGCGGACCACTGGACCTGCTGGTTGAAATGAGGAATCGTTTGCAAAGTCCGCACCTCCATTTCGACAGGCAAGTTTCATGTCCGCTCCGGCCGCCGAAAATCTCGATGCCTCACGCCCGCTGCTGTTCCAGCCCTTCAAGATCCGCGACCTGACGCTGAAGAACCGTCTCGTCGTGCCGCCGATGGTGCATTATCGCGCCGGGCCGGGCGGCACCTGCGGCATCTTTCACAACGTGCATCTCGGCCGCTACGCGCTCGGCGGATTCGGCATGGTGTTCGTCGAGGCTACCGGCGTCGAGGAAATCGGCCTGATCAACGAGCATGATCTCGGTATCTGGAACGACGCGCAGGTCGAGAGCTTCAAGCCGCTGATCGCCTTCATGAAGGGCGAGAACACCGCGATCGGCATCCAGCTTGCGCATGGCGGCCGCAAATCCTCCTCGCAGCGCGCGATGGACGGCATGGGTCCGCTGACGGCCGAACAGATCAAGGCCGGCGCCAAAGTCTGGCAGCCGGTCGGGCCGACCAGCGAGCCGGTGGCCGAGGGCTGGCTGACGCCGCGACAGCTCACCACCGAAGAGTGCCGCGCGATGGTCGGCACGTGGGCGAAGGCTGCGCGCAACGCGGTCGCGGCCGGCTTCGATGCGATCGAGGTCCACACCGCCCACGGCTACCTGCTGGCGTCGTTCCTCTCGCCGATCTCCAACACACGCAACGACGAATATGGCGGCGACCTCAAGGGCCGCATGCGCCTGCCGCTCGACATCGTCGAAGCGGTGCGGCGCGAGATGCCACGGGGCATGCCGCTGTTCGTGCGCGTTTCCTCGGTCGACGGTGCGAAGGACGGCTGGAACATGGATGACACGGTGGTCTATGCGCGGGAGTTGAAGGCCCGTGGCGTCGACGTGATCGACTGTTCCTCCGGCGGCATTTCCGGCTCGGCGACGGCGGCGCAGGTGCCGCGCGGCCTCGGTTTTCAGGTGCCCTATGCCGAGCGCGTCCGCAAGGAAGTGGAGATACCGACCATGGCGGTCGGCATCATCCTCGAAGCGCAGCAGGCCGAAGCGATTTTACAGAACGGGCAGGCCGATCTGATCGCGGTCGGAAGGCAATCCCAGTTCAACCCCAACATCGCCCATCACTGGGCCCACGATCTCGGGATCAACCGGAAGTTCGAGGACTGGGCGCCGGAATACGGCTGGTGGCTCGAGAAGCGGATCCGGACCATGGAAGGCTTTGCGACGCCGGTCGGCGTCGTCAAACGATAGACGGGAGTCGATCGCCCGCTATCGCGCGGACGACTGCAGGGCGCGGTCGAGCCGCGAGACGGCCTCTCGCAGCTGGTCCCGATGCACTTCGTCTGCGGGAATCTTCGAGACCTGCGCGCTGAGCTGTCCGATGATGTCGGCGAGCAAGCCGTAATTGATGTGGATGTGAACCGATTTGCGCACGTCCTCCGAACCCTGACGCTCCAGGACCAACAATGCGCCGGTGGCATCCACCGCGACGTCGAAGCGGGACGAGCGTTCGAACGTGCCGCTGTAAAACTTGTCGGGATATTCGAGGGCGACTTCTGCCTTGTCGGGAATGGGTTTTGTCATCTGGTCCATGGCCTGGTGTGGCGGCGCCGCAAAAACGCAAGCCGGCAACGCGTCAGAGCGCGAGTCATAAGACGGAGCGCAAATTCGAATTTGATTTCGATCAACGATGGGCCACACTGCTGCAGCGGCGCCCTGCCGCCGCACCGGAAGGAAACGACAAGGCTGCCAACATGCTCACTGAAGCCTCGAGCTATGACGAGCTCTATCGCAATTTCCGCTGGGATATCCCCGCGCGCTTCAACATCGCGGCTGCGTGCTGCGACCGTCACGCGGATGGCAGCGGGCGTCTGGCGCTGATCTATGTCGACGAGGATGGCGCGACGACGCGGACCTCGTTCGACGAGGTGGCCGAACATTCGCGGCGCTTCGCCAATGTGCTGAAGGCGGACGGTCTCGTGCAAGGCGACCGCGTCGCGGTGTTCCTGTCGCAGTCGCTGGAATTGCCGGTCGCGCATCTGGCGGCGTTTCGCGCCGCGCTGATCTCGATCCCGCTGTTTGCGCTTTTCGGCGAGGACGCGCTGGAATTCCGTCTTTCCAATTCGGAGGCCAAAGCGATCGTCACCGATGAGGCCGGATGGGAGAAGCTGTCCAGGATCCGCGATCGTCTGCCGGCGCTGCAGAACGTCTACGTCATCGCCGATCGCGCGCCGGCGGGCGCAAAATCGTTCTGGACTTCCCTGCAGGCGGCATCGCCGGATTTCACGACCATCGACACCTCCTGCGACGATCCCGCGTTGATCATCTATACCTCCGGCACCACGGGAAATCCGAAGGGGGCGCTGCATGCCCATCGTGTCGTGCTCGGCCATCTCCCGAATGTCGAGATGTGCCACAATTTTCTGCCGCGTTCCGGCGACCTGATGTGGACGCCCGCCGACTGGGCCTGGATCGGCGGGCTGATCAACGCCCTGCTGGCGTTCTGGTATCACGGCATTCCGCTGGTCGGCCATCGCGCGCGCAAGTTCGAGCCGCAGGCGGCTATGTCGATGATGGCCGAACTTGCCATCCGCAACACGTTCCTGCCGCCGACCGCGCTGAAGCTGATGCGGCAGGCCGGCGTGAAGAACCCCGGCGTCAGACTGCGCAGCATCTTCACTGGCGGCGAATCGCTCGGCGGGGAGTTGCACGGCTGGGTGCGCGAAACCTTCGGCATCGATGCGTTTGAAGTGTTCGGCCAGACCGAGTGCAATCTGGTCATAGGCAGCAATTCGAACCTGTTTCCGATCCGCCCCGGTGCGATGGGCAAGGCGACGCCTGGCTTCGACGTGCGCATTGTCAACGACAGAGGCGAGGAACTGCCGCGCGGCCAGCGCGGCATCATCGGCGTGCGCCAGCCCTCGCCCTGCACCATGATCGAGTATTGGAAGAATCCGGAAGCGACCGCGAAGAAATACGCCGGCGAGTTTCTCTTGACCGGCGATCTCGGCATTCAGGATGACGACGGTTATTTCTGGTACGTCAGCCGCGAGGACGACGTCATTACCACCGCCGGCTACCGCGTCGGTCCGTCCGAGATCGAGCACACGCTGATGAAGCACCCTGCGGTGGCGATGTCGGCGGTGGTCGGCATTCCCGACCCGATCCGTACCGAATCGATCAAGGCCTGGATCGTGCTGCGACCGGGCTTTGTCGCGAGTGACGAACTGGCGCGCGAGATTCAGGAGTTCGTCAAAGTGCAACTCGCCGCCCACGAATATCCGCGCTTCGTCCAGTTCGCCGACGCGCTGCCGATGACGGCGACGGGCAAGGTGCTGCGGCGCGAGTTGCGGGCGCTGGGATAGCTCCGACCATTTCCCCGCAAGCATCTCCCCGCAAGAGCGGGGCGAGGGAGCAGGAACCTCCCACCCGATCTTGACCGAGATCAACACGCCTGCCGCGCCGCCCTGTCTCAATGCGTCTCAAAACAAGTCGGAGGAAAACATGGCATCGGTTTCCGGCAAGGCCGATCCGGTGGTGCGGCGCATTACGGCGGCCGATATCGCGGAAGCGCTCGGCCAGGGGTTGCGGGATTTCCAGGCGCTGCCGCTGTACGGGCTGGCCTTCGGGGGGTTCTACGCCGCCGGCGGCATCGTGATCCTGCTCTGCCTGACCGCGTTCGGCATGGTCTATCTGGTCTATCCGCTCGCGGCCGGCTTTGCGCTGATCGGCCCCTTCGTCGCGATCGGGCTCTATGAGGTCAGCCGCCGCCGCGAGGCCGGGCTGCCGGTTTCGTTCGGCGTGCTCTGGGCCACGGTGCGGACGCGCAGCGAGATCGGCTGGATGGCCTTCGTCACGCTGTTCGTGTTCGTAGTCTGGATGTACCAGGTCCGGCTCTTGATCGCACTGCTGCTCGGCCTCAACGCTTCGTTCGGCAGCCTGCAGGAATTCATCACCGTGGTGCTGACCACCAATGAGGGGTTGGTGTTTCTCGCCATCGGCAATGCGGTCGGCGCGGCGCTGTCGCTGATACTGTTTTCGCTCACCGTGGTGTCGTTTCCGTTGCTGCTCGACCGCGACGTCGATTTCGTCACCGCGATGATCACGAGCGTGCGCGCGGTGGCGGCAAGCCCGCTGCCGATGATCGGCTGGGCGGCGCTGATCGTTATCCTGCTCGTGGTGTGCGCGATGCCGTACTTCCTCGGCTTGACGGTGGCGCTGCCGGTGCTCGGCCACACCACCTGGCACCTCTACCGTCGCATCATCGCGCCGCTGCCGTAATGGCGGCCGGCGGTTCTTTGCGTGTTCAATTGGCAATCAGCGCCGCGCGCGCAGCATCGATGCGAGATCGAGCCGGCGGTAGGGCTTGCTCAGGATGTGCACCGCGCGGCCGCTTCCGTCCGTTGCGTTGATGGGATGTTCGGCATGGCCGGAGGTCAGGAGAATCCGCAGCCCCCGGTCTCAGGCAGGCGGCTTCCCGGGCAAGCTCGGTGCCAAGCTTGCCGCCGGGCATCACGACGTCCGTGAACAGCAAATCGATCGGCTCCGGCCCCCGCAGGATGTCGAGCGCCGCGGGCGCATTCCGGGCGACGATGACGCGATAGCCAAGCGCTTTCAGTTCGCCCTCGACGTAGCTGCGCACCATGTCGTCGTCCTCGACCGCAAGAATGGTTTCGCTGCCGGTGGGCGCTTGCCGTCGGACGATGGCCGGCGCGGCGACGGCGTGCGGCATCTCGAGGCGGGGAAAGAACAGCCTGATCGTGGTGCCGTGACCGGGCTCCGAGCGGATCTGCATAGCCCCGCCGGATTGCCGGGCGAAGCCGTACACCATGCTGAGGCCAAGCCCGGTTCCCTTGCCAACCTCCTTGGTCGTGAAGAACGGCTCGAATGCCCGCCGCGCCACTTCCGCGGTCATGCCCGTGCCGGTGTCGATGACGGCGACCATGACATAGTCACCGGGGCGCGCCTCGCCGACGACGTCGAGGTCGTCGTCGCCGAGCGGCGCGTTCCGCACCTCGACCGTCAGCTTGCCGCCCGACGGCATGGCGTCGCGCGCGTTCAGCACGAGATTGACCAGCGCCGAGGCCAACTGGCCGGGATCGACGCTGACTTGCCACAGATCCGGGCCGAACCGGAATTCGCATTCGATCTGCTCGCCGAGCGTCCGGCGCAACAGCGGCTCCATGCCGGCGACATTCTCGCCAATGTCGACATCTTTCGGCATCAAGGGCTGTTTGCGCGCAAAGGCAAGCAGGCTCCGCGTGAGGTCCGATCCGCGTTCGGCGGCGGTAGCAATGCCTTCGGCGATCGTGCGCAACTCGTGATGAGGGGCCAACCGCTCGGTAAGGTGCTCCGCATTGCCGAGGATCACGGTCAGCAAATTGTTGAAATCATGCGCCACCCCGCCGGTCAGTTGGCCCATCGCCTCCATCTTTTGTGACTGCGTGAGCTTCTGGTTGAGCTCGTCGATCGCAGTACGTTGCCGCTCAAGGGACTCAGCGGTGCTGTTGAGCAATCGCATCAGCCCGCCGAGTTCGCCGCGCGGATAGGGCGGAGCAACCCGCGCCTTCAGATCGCCGAACCCGAGCCTTGTCGCCATGTCCGCGAGCCGGCCGACCTGGCGGCCGATGCTCATCGTGGCCAGAATCCAGACGCCCGCCAGCAACAGCAGCAGGGCGACCGCGAGGATCGCCATGTCCTCGTAGAGGCGGCGGTTGGCGGCGGCGACGAGGCCGTCCTTCGCTCTCCCGACCATGATGTAAAGCCCGGCATCGCGCAGCGCGGGTTTTCGCGCGACGGCCCAGACGCGCACCCGGCCGTCCCGCCCGGTGAGCTCGCGGAACGGCTCGCGCCCCGGCGATGCCACAAATCGAAACAGCTCGGTATCTGCGATGGAAGCGCCGGCCGGCTCGACCGAGTCCGTGCCGTCGGGCGTGACGAGGAGCGTGCCTTTCCGGTCGACGAGCAAAATCTCGCTTTCGTTGGACAGACGCCTCTCGTGGTCTTCGGCGAACTTCTTCAGATTGAACGAGGCGAGCAGGATGAATTTCAGTTCCCCTGTTTCCGATCGAACCGGATAGGCGATCTGCAGCACGGAAGTCCCCGTCAGCCGGCCGAACACCGGCTCCAGCGTCACCGTGCCGCGTGCCGTCAGCGCCTGCCTGAAATAGGCCCGATCGCGCAGATCGAGCGTGCGGTCGGTTCGCAGCGAATCGCAGAACAGGCTGCCACCGGGAGTGATGGTCAAGATGCCGGTGAAGCGGGGGTATTCCTCGCGCACGGCCGACAGGAAATCCGAACATGCCGCCTTGTCCAGCGTGTCGAGATCGCGGGCGCGCGCCAGCCCGTAATGAAGCTGCGCGGTGCCCTGAATCTTCTCGTCGAGATCGGCAGAGATATCGTTGGCGGCGGCCGACAGGCCGGCCACCGCCGCATCGATCTCGTTGGTGCGGTTCTGCACGAAACGCAGCCCGACCAGAACCGCCGGCACCAGCATCGCCGCGATAACCAGAACCAGTAGCCGGGCGCGCAGGCTCATCGTTGCAACGTTCCGCGCGCGTATGGGCGCCTTCTGCGATACACGATGTATTCAGTCTGCGAGCAGGAGGCCGCCTTATATACTTCTGCTGGAATATCCCGTGCGTGTGCCTGAGTCCACTCGCTAGCAGTGTTGCGGGGCGGCTCTCTCGACGTCGTCGCTGCGAACGCACGGACCGTACTCCGCGGCTGCTCTTGTCGAAAAAGACAGGTAGCTGCCGCCGGACAAAATAATTGCCGCTCGCGGTCGCTACGGCGTCGCGATCCCCATCGCCTTCAACGCGGCCAGCATCCGTTGCGGCGGCGCCATCTTGATCGCCGGCGCCTCGCCGGTTTCCAAAAGGCTTTTCAGGCCGGACAGGATCGCGGGCCAGCCGCTGCGTCCGCCCGACAGGATGTCGTCACTGATCTCGCGATCGTGCAATTGCAACATGGTCAGCCTCACCGCCTCGCCCGCCGGCTCGATCTCGTAGGTGACGAGCGTCGGCCCGAGCTTTTCCACAAGCCCTGGCCAGTTTAGGTTCCAGCTGACGGTGAGCCGCCTCGGTGGATCGCATTCGATCACTTCGCCCGCGATATGCACTGAACCATCAGGCGCGCGGGCGACGAAGGCGCCGCCGACCTTCAGGTCGGCCTCGATCGCAAAACCGGAAAAATATTTCCGGCTGAACTCCGCGATGGTCAGCGCCTGCCACACCTTCTCGGGCGGGGCGGCGATGTAGATCGTATAGACGATCGCCGGCTTGAAATTCCTCGGGTCGAGTTCGCTACTCATCACGCTTCTCCAATTGCCGCTTCAACTCGCTGAGCGCCGCGAGTTTTCCGCGCTCGAATTTCTTGATCCAGCGTTCGCCGATCTGGTGGATCGGGACCGGGTTGAGGTAGTGCAGCTTCTCGCGGCCATGCCGCAGCGTGGTGACGAGATTGGCCGCTTCGAGAATCCCGAGATGCTTTGTCACTGCTTGCCGCGTCATGGCGAGGCCGTCGCAGAGTTCGCTCAGCGTCTGTCCGCCTCTCGCGTGAAGCCGGTCCAGCAGCGCTCGCCGCGACGCGTCGGCAAGCGCTTTGAAGACCTCATCCATGGGCAAGATAATAGGCAACCAAATGGTTGCATGTCAATTGGTGTTTTCCGTCCTGCCATGCATAATGGTTGTCCCTCCTTCCAGCCGGGTTCGTTCCTCATGTCGCTTCAAGCCTATCTCGCCTTTGTCGCCGCCTGCGTCGCGCTGGCGCTGCTGCCGGGTCCGGTGGTGACGCTCTTGATCGCCAACGGCCTGCGGCACGGCACCCGCGCCGCGCTGATCAATTGCGCCGGCGCGCAGACCGGGCTTGCGATCGTCATCGGCATCGTCGCGGTCGGCCTGACGTCGCTGATGGCGACCATGGGCTACTGGTTCGACTGGGTGCGATTTGCCGGCGCCGCCTACCTGATCTGGCTCGGCATCAAGCTGATCCGCGCGCCGGTCGAAGGCGTCGACGCCGACGCGCCGCCACCGCCGCCGCGCGGCGGCTTCTTCCTGCAGGGGTTTCTGGTGTTGCTTTCGAATCCGAAGGTGCTGGTGTTCTTCGGTGCGTTCATTCCGCAATTCATGGACCTGGACAAGCCGCATCTGCCGCAGGTGGCGCTGCTCGGCGTCACCTTCATGGTGATCGCCGCCTCAACCGACGCGGTCTATGCGCTGCTCGCCGGCCGCGCGCGGTTGTTCTTCTCCAAGGAGCGGACGCGCCTGCTGTCGCGCATCTCCGGCGGCTTCATGATTGGCGGCGGCATCTGGCTGGCGCTGACACGGGCGAAGTGACCGCGTTGAACCGGCAGGGGCGGCGGCGCGTCTAATTCTCGCGCCGCCTTTGGGGAAATTTCATGCCTGATCTGCCGTGGTTCGCCTACGCGATCCTGCTTGGCCCGCTCGCGCTGCTGCTTGGCGCTGCCGTCTACAAGACCCTGCAGGCGCGCGTGGCGCGCGCGTGGCCCTCCGCCGCCGGCAAGGTGGTGATCTCTGGCGCGGAGGTGCGCGAGGTCAAGGTGATCGACAGCGACCGCGAGGGCGGCTTCCGCACCGAGCAGCGCAACTTCGCCAACATCGTTTACGAGTACCAGGTGGCCGGAAAGAAGCTGCGCAATAATCGCGTCAGCATCGGCGAAGACCTCGGAAATTTCGAGGTGGCCGAGACCATCGCCAGATATCCTGCCGGCGCCGTCGTCACCGTCTACTACAACCCAAGGGATCCGAGCGAGGCCGTGCTGGAGCGCGACCTGCCAAAGGGTCTGTGGGGCTATCTTGGAGTCGGCACGGTGATCGTGCTCGCGATCCTGTTCGGCGCGGCGATCGGGCTGCATGCGATTTCGGAGTTCGTGGCAACGCGGATTCCGCAGCGGGGAAACGCTGCGGCAGCCGTTGCCTTCGGCGCGTTCGGTTCGGTGATCGCGCTGTTCGCACTGGTCCTGCACTGGCAGGCGTCGCTGGCGAAAAAATGGCCTGTCGTGACAGGCAGGATCAAGCTGTCCGATATCGAACAGTACCAGGCCGTACGACAGGACGGCGGCACGGGCAGTCGGGTCATGTATCAGCGCAAGGTGTCCTACACCTACAAATACAACGATCTCACCTATACCAATAACCAAGCGACGCTGGCAAGCAGCGTCGCTTCGTCATCGAGCTGGCTGGTGCGCAAAGCCACCACCTACTACAAGGACGGCGCCAGCGTAAAAGTCTGGGTCAATCCCGCCAATCCATCGCAGGCCACGCTGGAGCCGCGCGCCGGTTTCGTCTGGGTGCTGTGGCTGGCCGCCGCGGCGATCTGGGGCGTGGCGTATTACGCCGCGGTGCATGGGTGACTTGGAAACGAGAATTCGTAGGGTGGGGCAAGGAGCGCAAGCGACGTGCCCACTATCTTGCGGCTTGCTCGTTGACGGATGGTGGGCACGCTTCGCTTTGCGCATCCTGCGAATTCAAACTCAGACCAGCTTCCGCTCGCGCAGCGTCGCTTCGATCTCGCCCAAAATCCGCGCCAGCCTATCCGCCCACGCGGTTTCGCCGGCCTGGTCCGCGATCAGATCCTGGCGGATTTCGATCCCCGTGTTCATCAGCCCGCGCGCCTCGGCGTGCACCGGGATGGTGTAGTCGGTCTCGTCGCTGACCGCGTAGGGCTCGTTGTCGCCGACCACGAGGTCGCCCTCGGCGCGCAGCAGTTTTAGCAGCAGCGGCGGCAGGTTCGTGTCGCGGTGATAGAGCGTGCCGATATGCCATGGCCGCGCGATCCCGGCATAGACCGGCGTGAAGCTGTGCAACGCCACCAGCACCGTCGGCATCCCGGCGCAGCCGCGCGCATCGATGATCTCGTCGATGCGCCGGTGGTAGGGATCGAAGATCTGCGTGCGCCGCAGCGCCGTCTCTTCCCGCGAAAGACCCTCATTGCCGGGAATTGTCGTCGCCTCGCTGATGCGCGGGATCGAGCTTGCGACATGGGGCGGGCGGTTGCAGTCGATCACCAGCCGCGAGTAGCGCTGTGCGACCAGGTGCGCATCGAGATGCTTCGAGAGCGCCTCCGCGACGCCGGCAATGCCGATGTCCCAGCCGATGTGCCGCTTTAGCTCGCTCTCGGGCAGGCCGAGATCGCCGAGGATCTGCGGGATCAGCCGGCCGTAGTGGTCGCAGGTCAGCAGGAAGGGCGAGCGTCCGCCGGCGTTGAATTCGTGGACCGGAGGAACCTCTTCGGGCTTGAGGAGTAGTGATGTGTCGGCGGCGGCGGACAAAGCATTTCCCCTTGAAGTGGTGCCTAGCGAAGCGGCATTTCGGTCTACAATTGTGCAGAGTACCAGGCAGGGTTCGACCTAGATTGAACGTCCCAGAATCGATGATTGTTTGACGATGCCGCTCCTGACCATCAACCACAAGACTGTTTACCGCTACAACCGGCCGGTGGCGTTCGGCGAGCACCGTATCATGCTGCGCCCGCGCGATGGCCACGATCTGCGCGTGCTGTCGAGCCGCCTCGACATCACGCCCGAGCCGATGCGGCTGCGCTGGATCCACGACGTGTTCGGCAACAGCGTGGCGATCGCGACCTTCGACGAGCGCGCCGAAACCCTGTCGTTCGTCTCCACCGTGACGGTGGAGCACAATCCGGCGGACGAGTTCGCGCTCACCCCGGATGACCCCGCCTATTTCTATCCTTTCCTCTACGATGACGAGGAATATCCCGACCTGCAGCAATTCGTGACGCCGCACTATGGCGATCCCAACGGCGAATTGTCGGCCTGGGCGCGCAACTACCTGGACGCCGAGGGGCCGACGCCGACTTTCAACATCCTGAGCGGCATGACGCACGGCATCCGCGCCGCCTTCACCTATCGCAAGCGCCACGAGCAGGGCACCCAGCATCCGCTCGACACGCTGCAGACCGGCTCGGGCACCTGCCGCGACTACGCGCTGTTCATGATCGAGGCGCTGCGCCGGCTCGGCATCGCCGCGCGCTTCGTCTCTGGCTACGTTTTCATTCCCGGCGACCGCGAACATGGCTATGTCGGCGGCGGCTCGACCCATGCCTGGGTGCAGGTCTATCTGCCCAGCGCGGGCTGGATCGAGTTCGATCCGACCAACGGCATCGTCGGCAGCCGTGACCTGATCCGCGTGGCGGTGGCGCGCGATCCGCGCCAGGCGATCCCGCTGCACGGCACCTATCTCGGTTCGCCCGATGCGTTCGCCGGCATGGAGGTGAACATCAACACGGTCTCTACCGGCGAATCGCAACCCCAGGCGCCGCAGCACGTTGAAGTGCCGCAGCACGTTGAAGCGCCGCAGGCGGAAAAGGTCTGAACATGGAAATCAGGGTCGGCTTTGAACTTGCTTATGCGGCGGCGCAGCCGACGCCGATGGTGATCATGCTGTCGATCCATCCGTCGCGCTTTTCCGACATCGTGGGCACCGAGCGCATTGTCGCCGAGCCGAACGTCCCGATCGGTTTCTACCGCGACAGTTTTGGCAATGTCTGCGGCCGCCTCGTCGCGCCCGCCGGCGGCGTGACCTTGCGCGGCGACGCGCTGGTGCGCGATTCCGGCCTGCCCGACGTGGTGATGCCGACCGCGCAGCAACTGCCGATCGATCAGCTGCCCGACGAAGTCCTGCAATATCTGATGCCGAGCCGTTATTGCGAGACCGACAAGCTCACCGACGTCGCCTGGTCGCTGTTCGGCAACACCCCGCCGGGCTGGGCGCGGGTGCAGGCGATCGTCGACTTCGTGCACAACCACGTCACCTTCGGCTACCAGCACGCCCATCACATGAAGTCGGCGCACGACGTCTATGAACAGGGCGCCGGCGTCTGCCGCGATTTTGCGCACCTGGCGCTGACCTTCTGCCGCTGCATGAACATCCCGGCGCGCTATTGCACCGGCTATCTCGGCGACATCGGGGTACCCCGCGATCCCGCGCCGATGGATTTTTCCGGCTGGTTCCAGGTCTATCTCTCCGGCCAGTGGTACACGTTCGACGCGCGTCACAACGTGCCCCGCGCCGGCCGTATCCTGATGGGCACCGGCCGCGACGCCGCCGACGTCGCGCTGACCACGAGTTTTGGCCGGATGAATCTCGTGAAGTTTCTGGTGATCAGCGACGAGGTCGTGCCGGCCTAGGCAAGCGCCGCTTTCGTCATTCCGGGGCGCGCGCCAGCGCGAACCCGAAATCTCAAGATTCCGGGTTCGATGCTTCGCATCGCCCCGGAATGACTGTATGTAGCCCTCATGATTTCAGATCGTCTGTTCGTCTATGGCACGCTGATGCGCGGCTTCGACCATCCGATGGCGCAACTGTTGTCGCGCAGCGCCGATTTCCTCGGCGAGGCCGTCTGCCGCGGCCGGCTTTATCTCATCAAGCACTATCCGGGATTGATCCTCTCGGACGACCCCTCGGACATCGTCTCCGGCGAGCTATACCGTCTGCGCGACCGCGATGCGCTGCTCGGCGAACTCGACATGTATGAGGCCTGCGGCGAGGGGTTTGCCGAGCCGACCGAATACATCCGGCGAATGTTGCCGGTGACGCATGCGGACGGTACGGCCGGCGAGGCCTGGACCTATGTCTATAACTGGCCGGTCACCGGCCTGCCGCAGATCGCTTCGGGGAAGTTTCTGGAGAACTAATCCGGATCCATCCTCTCGCGCTCGACGCGGATATCCATCTCGCGGTCGACGTAGTTCCATTCCTCCGTCGCGCGCAGCGTGCCGACCAGTTCCTCGAACGCCTCCGCCTGCGCCGGCGCGTATTCGAACCAGGTCAGGAAGTCGAAGGGCTCGCCCAGGTCGCGGCTGTGATAGAGCTGGCGGGCGATCGCGGGCAGGTATTTCAAGCTGGCGGCGATGTGCTGCGACTTGTCTTCAAAGATCTGCCGCCGCTCTTCCTGCGTCAGCTCCCACCATGCCGCCGATTTCCGGATCGGGATCAGCGCGGCGCAGGTCGCCTCCGGGCGGCCGAGCCTGGCCTGCACGGAAACGAGTTGGTCCTTCTCGGCGCGTTCGGTGTAGCGGACGTGGCTGGCGACGCCGGCCAGCCGCCACGAGGTCAGCGCCGGCATGATCGGCAGCGCGATCGAGGTTGACTGGACCGCCGACAGCGCCGGCGTCCGCACCAGCGTCGCGCCTTTGACCGGCACAAACTTCGTCACCCGCCAGGCCCCGCTCTGGCCGCCCCTGAAGATCGTAAACATGGCAGGAATGAAGCGCGGAACCGGGGGAGATTCAAGCTCTCTCCGTCGTCATTCCGGGGCGCGCGAAGCGCGAACCCGGAATCCAACGGGCCGCGTTACGTGTCGATAGTTGGATTCCGGGCTCGATGCTGCGCATCGCCCCGGAATGACGGGGAGGGGGCTGTGAATAGCGGCTAGAAGACCAACAACCCTCACGATTCGCCGGGCGGTCCCTATATCCCTAGCCGGTTGGCAACCACCCCGACTCAGGCACATACCTCACCCATGCGCTTCACGCCCCAATTCCTTGAAGAGCTGCGCGACCGGCTTCCGGCCTCGGAAGTCGTGGGCCGGCGCGTCAAGCTGAAAAAGGCGGGGAAGGAGTACAAGGGGCTGTCGCCGTTCCAGCAGGAGAAGACGCCGTCCTTCTTCGTCAACGACGAAAAGCAGGCGTGGTTCGACTTCTCCTCCGGCCTGAACGGCAACATCTTCGATTTCGTGATGCGGACGGAAGGCGTGTCGTTCCCCGAGGCCGTGGAGCGGCTGGCCTCGATGGCGGGCATGGCGCTGCCGGCGGCGACGCCCGACGCCGCGCGGCACGAGCAGCGCCGCAGGACGCTGCATGACGTGATGGAACTGGCGGCAAAATTCTTCGCCGATACACTGGCCTCGCGCAACGGCGCCAAGGCGCGCGGCTATCTCGGCGATCGCGCCATCATGCCGCAAACCCAGTTGCAGTTCCGTCTCGGCTATGCGCCGGGCGAGCGCTTTGCGCTCAAGGAGCATCTCGGCGCGCAGGGCGTTTCCACCGAGGACATGGTGGAGGCGGGGCTGCTCGTCGCCGGCGAGGACATTCCCGTGCCCTACGATCGCTTCCGCGACCGCGTGATGTTTCCGATCACGGATGCACGGGGCCGCGTCATCGCGTTCGGCGGCCGCGCGCTGGAAAAGGACGTTCCGGCAAAATACCTGAACTCGCCGGAAACGCCGTTGTTTCACAAGGGCGACAATCTCTACAACCTCGCCACCGCGCGGAAGGCCGCTCATGACGGCTCGCCGCTGATTGTCGTCGAGGGCTATATCGACGTCATCGCCATGGTCACCGCGGGTTTTGGCGGCGCGGTGGCGCCGCTCGGCACGGCGCTTACCGAGAACCAGCTTGCCCTGCTGTGGAAGATGGCGGACGAGCCGATCCTGTGTTTCGACGGCGATCGTGCCGGCCAGAAGGCGGCGTATCGCGCCGCGGATCTGGCCCTGCCCGCGCTGATGCCGGGCAAGAGCCTGCGCTTTGCGCTGCTGCCCGAAGGGCAGGACCCCGACGACCTCGCGCGCACCGGCGGCCGGGTCGCGATCGAGGAGGTGATCTCGGCCGCGCGGCCGCTCTCCGACATGCTGTGGTCGCGCGAGATCGAGGGCGGCAGCTTTGCAACGCCCGAGCGGCGCGCGGCGCTGGAGGCGCGAATCAACGAACTCTCGAAGGGCATTCGCGACGAGGTGGTGCGCCGGCATTATCGCGACGATCTCGCCGGCCGCCTGCAGCGCGCCTTCGCCCCGCAAGCCGGCGGCTACGGCCGGGGCGGCTTCCGGCCCGGCGGTGGCCGCGAATCACTCCGCGCGTTCGTCTCCCGCGCACCGAATCAGGCCGGCCGATTCGCCCCGCGGAGTGGCGGCCGGGGGCCGGGGGCGGGGAGCAGCCCTGTGATTCTGCCCGGTCCCTACCAGGCGGCCAGCCCCCAGCTCGCGACCAGCCCGATCATGCGCGGGCAGCGCAGCGCCATGTCTCGCCGCGAGGCGCTGATCCTGCAATCCCTCATTAACCACCCCTGGCTGCTGCACGATCATCTCGAGGAGGTGGCCGCGCTGGAACTGGCGCATCCCGAGGCCAACAAGCTCCGCGCCGGCATCATCGCGGCCTTTGCCAACGACCATCACCATTCTCCCGACGCCGAGGAGCAGGCCGAGAAGATGCGCGGCGATCTGGAAGCACGCGGATTAGGCGAGGTTCTTCAACGGGTTGAGCGAGCGATCACGACCTCGGCGGTGTGGGGCACAAAGCCCGGCGCGGCGCGGGAAGATGTTTTGGCCACCTGGCAGCAACTCGTTGTCTTGCATCGGAAAACGCACGCCCTACTTAGGGAGAAGAAGGACGCCGAACTGGCGCTGGGCGACGAGCCCACCGACGCCAACATGGCGTGGCTGAAGGACGTCAGCGCCCGTCTGGAGTCGCTCGACGGTACCGAGGCGCTGATCGAGGGGTTTGGCGAGCTTTCGGGCCGGTTCCGAAAGAGTGTATGAGACTTAAAAAATGATGCGGACGGCGGCGGCCGTGCCCGCAAAAAGACTCGCCAAATCCATGGTTTGGCGGCAAAAACAGGGTTAAGCGACGCTTAATAGTCCAGAGGTTACTCTAACCAGGCCGAAGGGCTATTGGCACAACACCGGCGATGGCGGGTCTAAGGGGTGGCGACAGTTTGCGCCGCCCTTTGCGCGTCGTACGCATGCGGATATGCGAGGGGCACGGGCGTGATCCGGAAATAACTTTCCGAACGATCACGCGCAAGGAACAAGGGTTTGGCGGGTTGGCTTTTCCAAAGGAAGACATCCGGCCGACGACTTCAGTAATTCAGAGGCGGATGGCGTCGCGTGCCAATCCGCACGAGCGCGTTTCGGGAGCTTGATGAATGGCCACCAAGGCAAAGACGCTGCAGGTTAAGGACAAGGAAAAGGACGACAAGGCAGCGGACGCCCCCGAGAAAGACTCGGCCGACGCGCCGTCGCCGTTGCTCGACCTGTCCGATGCCGCGGTCAAGAAGATGATCAAGCAGGCCAAGAAGCGCGGCTTCGTGACCTTCGATCAGCTCAACGAAGTGCTGCCTTCCGACACCACCTCGCCCGAGCAGATCGAGGACATCATGTCGATGCTCTCGGACATGGGCATCAACGTCTCCGAAGCCGAGGAGTCCGACGCCGACGAGGAAAAGGAAGAGGCCGACGACGACACCGACAATGAGCTCGTCGAGGTCACGCAGAAGGCCGTCACCGAGGTCAAGAAGTCCGAGCCGGGCGAGCGCACCGACGATCCCGTCCGCATGTATCTGCGCGAGATGGGCACGGTCGAACTGCTGTCGCGCGAAGGCGAAATCGCGATCGCCAAGCGCATCGAGGCTGGCCGCGAGGCGATGATCGCGGGCCTCTGCGAAAGCCCGCTGACCTTCCAGGCCATCATCATCTGGCGCGACGAGCTCAACGAGGGCAAGATCTTCCTCCGCGACATCATCGATCTCGAAGCCACCTATGCCGGCCCGGACGCCAAGGGCGGCATGAACGCCGCGATGATCGCAGGCCCCAATGGCGAGGGCGGCGAAGCCTCCGCCGAGGGC
>CAZSRR010000071.1:0-26755 GCA_964609175.1 uncultured Bradyrhizobium sp. | reverse complement strand
CTTGCCCGGTGCATTCCCCGCGCCGCCGCCGATGACGGCCTCGGGGCGGCCCGGCGCGCTTCTCGGCGGATTGGCCGGCGGTGCGCCGATGACGATTTCCGGGAGCACTCTGACTTCCTCTGCCTGGCCCGGCGAGATGAGCGCTGCCGCGGCAACGAGTGTCAGCATGGTCAGCCGCATCGCCATTGCCTCCTATCGCCCCGCCCGCGCCTGCACGACGAGCGCGCTGAGCCGGCTGTTGAGAGCCGCAATATTCACGGTGCCGACACGCGACAGGCCGACGCATTTGCGGCCACAGCTGACCGGACCGCCACTCCCCGGTCCGCCACTCCTGCCCGGCTCTCCGAAGGTCGCAACGGGGACGTTGCCCGACACCTGGAAGCCGCGCGCGGCCAGCCTGGACCGCACCGCCACACAGTAATTGACGGAGAGATGGGAAAACCGGGTTTCGCCATGACCGGCGCGGTACTTCATCGTCGCCGTGCAAATATCGCCGCCCGCCAGACGCCACGCTCTGGCGAGATAGGTCACGCCATAATGGATGTTGGTTTCGGGCACTGCGAGTTCGGCCAGCGTGCCGTTGAAGCCGAGCATGCGGGCCGTGGATGGCAGAATTTGCATCAGGCCGATTTCGCCGACGCCGCCGATGGCGTCCGGGTTGAACCCGCTTTCCACGGACATCACCGCCTCGGCGATTTCAGCCGGAAGGCCCGTTCGCGATGCTTCTTTTTCGATCAAGGCACGGTAACGCGAGCGCGCATCGGTGGCGACGGCCGGCACCGGCAGCGTTGCGGGACTGCTCTTGTCTTTGCGCGAATCTTTCTGCGGAGCGACCGGGGAAGCCGGCTGCACCGGTGCGGGTCGATCAGGATCGTCGATCGCGGCGAACCGGGCCTCGAACGATGTCGACGTCGAAGCCGTCTCCGCGAGCGCGCTCCCGGACACGGCCATGGCGATCGCGAGGATCGCCCATGTCGGCAACCACGAGCCAACGGCGCCGCGCGATGGACGCTGCGACACCATCCGCTAGTTCCTTCCCTGCGGGCGGTCGCTCGCCCGGGGCGAGAGACGCAGATGCAACGGTTGCAGCATCGCCGGCGGCGGCACGCCAACGTCGCCATCGATCAGCAGCGCCCGCAGATCGGCTGCCGCAGCGGCATCGTCGATCCCGTCGAACTCGATGCGGTTGACCTTGCCATCGGCGCGCACCCATGCGCGCAGCACGAACCTTGAAGGCGCGCCGGTTTCGCTGTCGCGACGCACCAGGTAGTCCTGGACATGACGCGCCTTTTCGCTATCGCCGGCGAGCTGCTGTTCGATCCGCGCCTGCACTTGTCGTGCGAAAACCTGCCAGGACTCCGGAACTGCCGCAGCGGGCCGGTATTCACCGCTTGACGCGGCAACGGGCGACGCGTTCGCCTCCGCCCCGGCGGCGATCAGCCCCGCCATCCCCGCCACGGAACGGAGGACGCGCTTCCACCACGCCGCGCGGCGTGAACGCCCGCCGACGGCCGCTGGCGGAATCGCATGCCGCCCGGCCGGTGCAGGAGAGTTCGCTGCCAATTCGCGACGCTTGGGCGTCACTGGACGGTTCCGGAGGCGCCCGCCTCGACCGCCGTTTCGCGCGCCGGTGCCTTGGGCATCACGGGCGCGGTCGTTTCGCTCTTCGCCGAAAGCTGACGCAATTCGTCGCGCAGATACGCGATCAGTTCCTGCACCAGGCGGTCCCAGATCTCGATATGCGCGCGAAGGTGGTTCGGCATCACCCCGCCCGCGACCGACACGTCCAGCGAGAGGACGAGGAAAGGCTGGCTGAGCTGCAGGCGCGCAAAGCGGCGGGTCGCATTCCAGCGGTTGACCAGGTCGAGCGGAAGCTCGCCCTGCACCTGAAGCACCGCGACGAACGCGACATCGACGAAGCTTCCGTCGGGGAGCCGGTTTCCGGGGCGGACGTCGAAAGCGAGTCCGCCGGTCGCCGAGCGCAGATACGACACGTTGGCCACCGGATCGGTTGCCTCCTCGACCCGATAGCCGACCTGCTGAAGAACGTCTCGCAGGCCATCGAGCGCGAGTTGGGTGATTGCGGTATCGGACATGGGAAACTCCACTTCGAGATTACTTGCGGGAACTGTCGAGCAGGTTCGACAGCGCGAGTTCATTGAGGACCGGCGGGTTACGCTTCAGGAGCTCGGCGAGGTAGGCACGGCGCATGCAGGTATGGGTCGCCGTGGTGTCGATCAGCTTGATGATGTGCCAGCCGTCGTCGAGCCGAATGGCTTCGGACACGCTGTCCCTGGCTAGGCCAACCGCCGCGGTGAGCAAGACGATCAGCGCCAATAATTCTGGCGACAGCTGAGGCGGTCGCCTTCAAGGGACCGTTCCGATCGACCAAAAAACGCATGAGCGACTTCCAGACTGCGTAGCTACCAAGTCCTGCTACCTGATACAGACCCGGCAGGATCGCAGAGGCACAAGCACAAGCACCCTGTATATCGTTTGCATGACAATCATCTAACCGCGCGCTGGTGGCGGCTCGTCCGGCTGCCTGAGCGATCAATCGAACGAGGATGATCGGCCGCTTGTCACGGCGACTGCGGCTATTGCAGCCTCAGCCTCGATGCCGGAGAAAACTCTCTCTCCGGCGGCGGCGCTTCGCCAATAGTGCCGTCGCGTCAGCATGATGCCGTTGCGCAGAAATGCAGCGGCGAATCCCAGGGCTTTCTCTACCGTGATCCGGGCGATATCGACCTTGGTTGAAAGCGTCCCGGTGCGGCCCGCCACCCATGCGCTCCTGCTTGGCGACGAAAACGCGGGCGCTGTGCTTTCGGAGCGCGCGAACCGGCAGCCCTGATTGCGACGTCAAACCCGCCTGAGGCCGATCGATCTGCCCCGCCCGGTCTTACGCATGCCTGCCCGATCGCGAGGCATGGCTGGCTTGTTCCAATTCGTGGCGCATTTCGTTGCGCCGGAAAATCATCGAAACTATAAGTAGTTGCGATATTGGTCGGAGTGGCAGGATTCGAACCTGCGACCCCTGCGTCCCGAACGCAGTGCTCTACCGGGCTGAGCCACACTCCGACTTGGAAGGCGGCTTATAGCCTTGGGTTTCGGCCACCGCAAGCAGCCGGTTTGAGGAAATCGATCACCGTGAAAGGCGGCCTGAAAACCCAGATTTTGCCTGCCGGCGAGGCCGCCGTGGCGGCGGCGGCGCGCGTGCTGGCGGGGGGTGGGCTGGTCGCGTTCCCGACCGAGACCGTCTACGGCCTGGGCGCCGACGCGGCCAATCCGGCCGCCGTCGCCGGCATCTACCGCGCCAAGGGGCGGCCGGCCTTCAACCCGCTGATCGCCCATGTCGGCGACCTCGCCGCGGCCCGGCAGATTGCGCGGTTCGACGCGGCGGCAACAAGGCTGGCCGAGGCGTTCTGGCCGGGTCCGTTGACGCTGGTGCTGCCGAAGGCGGAACCTTGCGCCGTGGCCGACCTCGCCACCGCCGGGCTCGATACGGTCGCGATCCGCATCCCCGCACATCCGGTGGCGCGCGAGATCTTGCGCGCGTTCGGCGGCCCGGTGGTGGCGCCCTCGGCCAATCTCTCGGGCCACGTCTCGCCGACCACGGCCGCCCATGTCGAGAGCGACCTTTCAGGCCGGATCGACCTGATCGTCGATGGCGGGCCGGTCAATGTCGGCGTCGAATCCACCATCGTCGGCTGCTTCGATGCGCCGGTGCTGCTGCGTCCCGGCGGCCTGCCGCGCGCGGAGATCGAGCGCGTGCTGGGCCGCGCGCTGCAGCAGGCGCCCGCGGAAGCCGACGGCGGCGGGCAGCCGCTGGCGCCGGGCATGATGGCCTCGCATTACGCGCCGCGCGCAAGCGTGCGCCTCAACGCGCAACGGGTCGAGCCCGGCGAGGCATTGCTCGCCTTCGGCCTCGGAGCAATTTCGGGAATTGACGCCGCCGCCGCCGTGATGAATCTGTCTGAACGCGGCGATCTCGACGAGGCCGCCGCCAACCTGTTCGGCCATCTCCGCGCGCTCGACGGCAAGGGTGCACCGACCATCGCGGTGATGCCGATTCCGGACGAGGGCCTGGGTGAGGCCATCAACGACCGCCTGCGCCGCGCCGCCGTGGAGCGCGACTGAGCCGGCGGGAATGAAAGAATCGAAGATGAATATCCAAGGCGCCAAACCGGCCTCCCTGCCCCCGCTTCCCGCCGAGCTGATCGCAAAATTTCGCGCCATCGTCGGCGACAAATATGCGGTGACGGATGCGGCCGACATCGCGCCCTATGTCACCGAGGAACGCGACCTGTTCCGCGGCCGCTCGCCGCTGGTGCTGCGGCCGGGCTCGACGGCGGAAGTGTCCGAAATCTGCAAGCTCGCCAGCGCACACAAAATCGCGCTGGTGCCGCAGGGCGGCAATACCGGGCTGGTCGGCGGGCAGACGCCGCATCACGGCGAGGTGGTCGTCTCGCTGCGCCGGCTCGACAAGATCCGCGAGATCGATCTCGCCTCCAACACCATGACCTGCGAGGCCGGCGTGGTGCTGCAGATCGCGCAGCAGCGCGCCGCCGAAGCCGACCGGCTGTTTCCGCTGTCGCTGGGCGCGGAAGGCAGCTGCACCATCGGCGGCAACCTCTCCACCAATGCCGGCGGCACGGCGGCGCTGGCCTACGGCGTCGCGCGCGAAATGGCGCTCGGGCTCGAGGTGGTGCTGGCGGACGGGCGGATTTTGAACGGCTTGTCGAAGCTGAAAAAGGACAATACCGGCTACGATTTGCGCAACCTCTTCATCGGCGCCGAGGGTACGCTCGGCATCATCACGGCGGCGACGCTAAAACTGTTTCCAAAGCCGCGCGCGGTGGAGACCGGCTATGTCGGGCTGAAGTCGCCGGCGGAGGCGCTGAAGCTGCTAGCGATCGCGCAGAACGAGGCGGCCGGCAGCCTGACCAGTTTTGAGCTGCTGGCCGACATCGCGGTGGATTTCAGTATCCGCCACGGCATCGACATCCGCGATCCCCTGACGACAAAGCATCCCTGGTACGTGCTGATGGAATTGTCGTCGCCGCGCGACGACGCCCGCGCCGCGCTGGAATCGATCCTCGCCCAGGGTATGGAGGACGGCATCGTCGACGACGCCGTGATTGCGGCGAACCTTTCGCAGCGCGCCGCCTTCTGGAAGCTGCGCGACGAGATGTCGGCGGCGCAGAAGCCGGAAGGCGGCTCGATCAAGCACGATATCTCGGTGCCGGTCGCCGCCGTCCCCGAGTTCATCGCCGAAGCCAACGCCGCGGTGGTGAAGCTGATCCCGGGCGCGCGGCCGGTGCCGTTCGGCCATCTCGGCGACGGCAACATCCATTACAATGTCAGCCAGCCGGTCGGCGGCAACACCGCCGACTTCATGTCGCGCTGGCACGAGGTCAACGAGGTCGTGTTCGCGATCGTGCTGCGGCTCGGCGGATCGATTTCCGCCGAACACGGCATCGGCGTGCTCAAGCGCGATGAACTGCCCGACGTCAAGGACAAGGTCGCGATCGAGCTGATGCGCGGCATCAAGGCGATGCTCGACCCGTTGAACATCATGAATCCGGGCAAGGTGCTGTGACGGCGCCGGCTGTGAAGGCCATTCCGGCGCTCGCCATTGCCGAGATCGCGGACGCGGATGTGGCCGCGGTGATCGCATTGTGGCAGGCCTGCGGCCTGACGCGGCCGTGGAACGACCCCGCCAGCGACATCGCGCTCGCCCGCCGCGGGCCGAATTCGACGGTGCTGATCGGCCGCGACGGCAGCGCCATCGTCGCGACCGTGATGGTCGGCCATGACGGCCATCGCGGCTGGGTCTATTACGTCGCTACCCATCCGGATCGGCGCGCCGAGGGCTATGGCCGCGCCATCATGAACGCAGCCGAGGACTGGCTGCGCGCAGCCGGCATCGCCAAACTGCAGTTGCTGGTCCGGCGGGAAAACGCCAAGGCAGGCGCCTTCTACGAATCGATCGGCTACGACGAAGTGCAATCGGTCGTGTTCGCCAAATGGCTCGACGGCCGCGATCCGACGCCGTGACGGCGACGAGGAATCCGATGAGCATCTCCGATCGCGTTCGCATCAGAAACGTCCATGCGCTGTCCGAGCGCTACTACCGCCTGAACGAAGTCGAGTTCGACTTTCGCCGCGGCGATGGCGAATGGCAGACCCAGAAGCGCGAGGTGTTCGACCGCGGCCATGCCGCGGCGCTGCTGCCGTACAACCTCGCCGGCCGCACGGTCGTACTGACGCGGCAGTTCCGCCTGCCCGCCTATCTCGCCGGCCATGACGATCTCCTGATCGAGGCGGCTGCCGGCATGCTCGACGACGAGACGCCGGAGAAGCGGATTCGCGCCGAGGCGGAAGAGGAGATCGGCTACCGGCTGCGCGACGTGCGAAAGGTGTTCGAGGCCTTCATGAGCCCCGGCGCCGTCACCGAGAAACTGCACTTCTTCGTCGCCGAATACGAGCCCGCGATGCGCATCGGCGCCGGCGGCGGGCTCGCTGAGGAAGGCGAGGACATCGAGGTGCTGGAACTGCCGATCGATGCAGCGCTCGCGATGATTACCGACGGCCGCATCGTCGATGCCAAGACCATCCTGCTGCTGCAACACGCCGCACTGCATGTTTTCGCATGAGGCGCCGTAGAGCGTGAGAGGAATCGAAGCCCGCATGAGCGTTCGCGACATGCGGGATGCCGCGAGCACCGGTCCCGCATATCGCTGCGCTCATGCACGCTACAGAGGCGACCGTAGGACGGGTTGAGCTCTTCGCGAAACCCATCATCTTCCGGCGCAAGGATTGACGGGTTTCGCGAAGAGCTCAACCCCATCCTACCCCCAATCTCAAAACAAGGAGCCCTGCCCGTCATCCTCCGCCGCCGCCTTGCGCGGCGCGGGCTTCTTCGCGGGCTTCGGCGCTTCCGCCGCGCGCTCTTCGTCGGTGATCGGCAGCAGCAATTGCGCGTCGTCGTTGACGACGCGATTGACGCGCGTGGAAATCTCGTGCCAGGCGAACTCGCCCTCTTCAGGTCCGCGCAGCAGCGGCATGATGTCGTCGGCGTTGTCGAGACGACAATCGAGCCAGCGGCTGAATTCCTCCGGCGCGATCGTCACCGGCACGCGGTGATGCAGCGCGGCGAGGTCGCGGCTGGCCGGCGCGGTGACGATGGCGACGCTGTCGGTCTCCTCGCCGTTCGGCCCCATCCAGGTCTCCGCCAGCGCGGCAAGCCCGATCGGTCGGCCATCGCGGCGATGGATGAAAAACGGCCGCTTGCGGCCGCCCGCATCCTGCCATTCGTAATAGCCGTCTGCCGGCACCAGGCAACGCCGCCGCCTGATGGCGTTCTTGAACGCCGGCTTCTCGCGAATCGTCTCGGAACGCGCGTTGATCAGGAGCGTAAAACTACGGGGATCCTTCACCCAGGAAGGAATCAGTCCCCATCGCATCAGCCGGAAATGACGGCCGCCATGTTCCAGAATGACGACCGGCACCGGCTGCGTCGGCGCAACATTATACCGCGGCGGAAAATTCGGCTGCTCGAGATAACCGAATATTTGCCGCAGCGCTTCGGGCGGTGAGGTAATTACAAAACGTCCGCACATTATCTGACCAGGATAAGCTTCTGTTCAACCAGTGTTAACCCCGCGTGCTAACAGTGGAGCGAATGACCGCCATGGCCGCCACAGAAGTGCGATCCGATCCACCGACATCTCCGCAGTCCGGCCGTATCGATGAGGCCCGCGCGGAGCAATTGCGCGCGGCCAACATCAATCCGCGCACCGGGCTTGCCACCGACTACCTGAATCATTTCAACGAAGCCATCATGCTGCTCGAGATGATTCCGGACATGCCGGAATGCGCCGAGGATTTTCTCACCTGGACCCCGCTGACTTACGCCGAACATTTCTGGGCTTCCAATTTCAAGGCCCGCGACCTCGCGATCGAAGCCTATGAATGCGCCGATCCGAAGATCCGCGCTAATTTCGACAATTTGACCGCCACCATGACCTCGATCCTGACGGCGGTCGGCAACGCCATGCGCGAGGCCCAGCAGGACAAGACCCGCGCCACGCTGGCCGAGCAGGCCACCGCCTGGGTCAAGCCGCTGGTGGCGCTGGCTGGCGGCGTCATCAACGGCGGCGTCGAGGGCGACGTCGACGCCGCGATGTCGAACTAGGCTCGTCCTGTTAGACCCCTCGTCCTGTTAGACCCCTCGTCCCGTTAGACCTCTCGTCCCGTTAGACCTGCGCGAATCGTTCGGGCATGATCCCGGCAAAGTTCGCGTGCACCGGATTTGCCCTTGTCTTCCCCTGTTCACCCCACCCGCCCCCAACTTGCCGTCAGTGCCGCGATCTTTCGCGACGGCAAGGTGCTGCTGGTCCGCCGCGCCCGCTCGCCCGGCAACGGATTTTATTCCTTTCCCGGCGGCCGGGTCGAATTCGGCGAATCCCTGCACGCCGCGCTCCACCGCGAGGTGGACGAGGAAACCGGGCTGCGGATCGAGATTCTGGCTCTAGCCGGCTGGCGCGAGGTGCTGCCCGCCGCGGGCGGCGGCGGGCATTATGTGATCATGTCGTTTGCGGCGCGATGGACGGCCGGGGAACCGGTCCTGAACGACGAGCACGACAATTTCCAATGGCTGGCGCCGGACCGGCTCGGCGACCTCAAGGTCACCGGCGGCCTCCGGGAGGTCATCGAGGCCGCCCGGAAGCTGGTTTAGGCGGCCCTCCGAATCCTCGCACCTTGCCTCGGGCCTGTGGAGGGAGCATATCGGCGCTGAAATGCTCAGATCTTTCCTCGCCGCCCTGATCCTGATATCGGCCTGCCATCTGGCGCCCGCCCGCGCCCAGGATGCCGCCGCGCCGTTCGACGGCGAGCTGCAGCGGCTCGCCGAGATCCTCGGCGCGCTGCATTATCTTCGCGGCATCTGCGGCGCCAATGAAGGTACGAAATGGCGCAACGAAATGCAGGCGCTGATCGACGCCGAAACGCCTTCCGGCGAACGCCGCGTCCGCATGATCGCAGGCTTCAACCGCGGTTATAACGGCTTTCAGCAGACCTATCGCACCTGCACGCCCGCGGCCTCGGTCGCGATCCGCCGCTACATCGAGGAAGGCTCGAAGATCTCGCGCGATCTGACCGCGCGATACGCGAACTGAAAATGGACGCGATCTATTTCGATCTCGACGGCACGCTGACCGACCCCAAGCCGGGCATTACCCGTTCGATCCAGTATGCGTTGCAACGGCTCGATCATCACACTATTCCGGCCGAGGACGAACTGACCTGGTGCATCGGCCCGCCGCTGCGCACGAGCTTTGTCAAGATGCTGGGCGATGACGCCGCCGATCGCGCGGTGACCCTCTATCGCGAGCGGTTTTCCGACATCGGCCTCTATGAGAACCGCGTCTACGACGGCGTCAGCGAGGTGCTGACCACGCTCCGCGCGGCCGGTCACCGGCTGTTCGTCGCCACCAGCAAGGCGCACGTCTATGCCGATCGCATCATCGATCATTTCGGGCTGCGCGATCACTTCGAGCACGTGTTCGGCGCCGAACTCGACGGCACGCGCGCGGAGAAATCGCATCTGCTCGAATTTGCGCTGAAGCAAGCCGCCGTCGATCCGGCCAAAACCGTGATGATCGGCGACCGCAGCCACGACATGGTCGGCGCCAAGAACAACGGCATGCAACGCATCGGTGTGTTGTACGGCTACGGCAGCCGGGACGAGCTATTGGGCGCCGGCGCGCAGCATATCTGCGGTACGCCGGCCGATATTTTGCGCTGCATGCCCGAAATTCAGCAGCGCGTTAACCCTTCTTAAAGAAGTGGCCTTGGCGAGCCTGCCCCGCGTGCTAGAGCTTGCGCGTTGCAAGCGCGTTCCGCCCTGGTTCGCGTTCCAGTTTCGTTGAGATTCATGACCCGCCCAGTCCCTTCGCCGATCCTCCGCGATCCGCTTCCCGACCTCGAACAGAAGCAGACCGCGCTGAGCTATCTGAGCGAGGCCTGGGCCGACGCGCGCCACGAAGGCGTCGATGGCGACTGCCTGGCGCAGGCGAGCCTGTTCACGGCGCTGGCCGAACTGGTGTCGACCTATGGCGAGGACGCGGTGGCGAAATTCGCAGACGGCATTTCCGCCCGCGTCCGCAACGGTGAATTTTCGCTGAAGCTGGCGAGGCAGTAACAGCCCTACGCCTTCAGCGTCTCCAGGAACCGCACCGGCTCGCCGGTGGACGGCGTCGCGACCTCACCCTGCCACATCACGCGCTTGCCGCGCACGAACGTGCCGACCGGCCAGCCGGTGACGCGCACGCCGTCATAGGGCGTCCAGCCCGCCTTCGAAGCCACCCATTGGTTGGTGATGGTCTCGCTGCGCTTGAGATCGACGATGGTGAAGTCGGCGTCGTAGCCGGCGGCAATGCGGCCCTTGCAGGCGATGTTGTAGAGCCGTGCCGGGCCGGCGCTTGTGAGATCCACGAAGCGCGCCAGCGACAGCCGCCCTGCGTTGACGTGATCGAGCATGAGCGGCACCAGCGTCTGCACGCCCGTCATGCCCGAGGGCGACGCCGGATAGGTTTTTGCCTTTTCCTCCAGCGTATGCGGGGCGTGGTCGGAGCCGAGCACGTCGATGATGCCCTGTTCGATGCCGTACCAGATGCCCGCCCGGTGATCGGCCGAGCGCACCGGCGGGTTCATCTGCGCCAGCGTGCCGAGCCGCTCGTAGCAGTCGGGCGCTGTCAGCGTCAGGTGATGCGGCGTCGCCTCGCAGGACGCGACGTCCTTGTGGTCGCGCAGGTATTCGATCTCCTGCTTCGTCGTGATGTGCAGCACATGGATGCGCTTGCCGGTCTCGCGCGCCAGATTGACCAGCCGCTGCGTCGCGATCAGCGCGGTGTCCTCGTCGCGCCACACCGGATGCGAACGCGGATCGCCCTCGATGCGGATCGGCTTGCGCTCGTTGAGGCGGTATTCGTCCTCGGCGTGGAAAGCCGCGCGGCGGCGGATCACCTGGAAAATCCGGCGCAGACTCTCGTCGTCCTCGACCAGCAGCGACCCCGTGGACGAACCGATGAACACCTTCACGCCGGCACAGCCCGGCGCGCGTTCGAGTTCAGGCAGATCCTGAACGTTCTCGCGCGTGCCGCCGATGAAGAAGGCGAAATCGCAATGCATGCGATGGTGGCCGGCCCTGACCTTGGCGGTGAACGTCTCCTCGGTGATCGTCAGCGGGTTGGTGTTCGGCATCTCGAACACGGCGGTGACGCCGCCCATCACGGCGCTGCGCGAACCGGTTTCGAGGTCTTCCTTCTGCGTCAGCCCGGGCTCGCGGAAATGCACCTGGGTGTCGATCACGCCGGGCAGGATGTGCAGCCCCTTGCAGTCGATGGTCTCGCCGGCGGAGGCCTGTGCGAGCTCGCCGATCGCGGCGATCCGGCCGTTGGAAATACCGATGTCGCGGACGCTCTCGCCGTCCTGATTGACGACGGTGCCGGATTTTAGAATGGTGTCAAATCGTTGATTCATCGCTGGTTCGTCGGTCCCTGGGCGGCCGTTTCGGGGCTTGTTGGCGGCACCTTAGCGCCTTAACTTCGCAGGGGGTATCCATCGCTCGCGTTTCCCCCGGAACTTCGAGAAAACTTCAAGTGAACGTCAAAAGAGGCCTATTTAGCCGATGAAAGCTGCGTTTCTTCCGGACCGGGGCGTGATCAAGGTCGGCGGCGAGGATGCCCGCAGCTTCCTCAACGGCCTGATCACCACCGACGTCACGCTGCTGCAGCCCGGCCTCGGCCGGTTCGGCGCGCTGCTGACGCCGCAGGGCAAGATCACGGTGGATTTCCTGATCACGGAGGCCCCCGCCGGCCATGGCGGCGGTTTCCTGATCGACGTGCCGTTGCCGCTGGCCCAGAGCCTCGCCGACAAGCTCGGCTTCTACAAGCTGCGCGCCAAGGTCACGGTGGAAAACCTTTCCGCCGACATCGGCGTGCTGGCGGCATGGGACGGCGAGCCGGCGGTGAAGCCGGACCTCGCCTTCGCCGACCCGCGGAACGAGGCGTTAGGCTGGCGCATCCTCGCGCCCGAGGATCTTGCGCAGCAAGTGGCCGGCCTGATCGGCGCCGAACTGGTGGAAAGCGACGCCTACGAGGCGCATCGCATCGCCACCGGCGTGCCGCGCGGCGGGCTCGATTTCATGTACAGCGACGCGTTTCCGCACGAAGCGAACATGGACCGGCTGCACGGCGTCGACTTCGACAAGGGCTGCTATGTCGGCCAGGAAGTCGTGTCGCGCATGCAGCACCGCGGTACCGCGCGCACGCGGATCGTGCGGGTGGTGCTCGACGACTTCTCGCCGGAGACCGGCATCGCGGTGATGGCCGGCGACAAGCAGGTCGGCACCATGGGCTCGACCACCAGCGGCAAGGGACTGGCGCTGCTCCGTATCGATCGCGTCGCCGATGCGCTCGATGCCGGCCTGCCGTTGACGTCGGGCGGACTTCCGCTGCATCTGGCCGACCCGGACGAAGTTCGGACCCCGCCGAAGCAGACCGCCGCATCCACCTAATTCGATGAGCCAATTTTCATGAGCAAAGCCGCGCGCCTGCACCCCGACGGCAAGCTGCGCTGCCCATGGCCGGGCGAAGACCCGTTCTACATGGCCTATCACGATACCGAATGGGGCGTGCCCGAATACGACGACCGCGCGCTGTACGAGAAGCTGATCCTCGACGGCTTTCAGGCCGGGCTGTCCTGGATCACGATTTTGCGCAAGCGCGAGAATTTTCGAAAAGCCTTCGACGATTTCCAGCCGGAGAAGATCGCCCGCTACAGCGACAAGAAAGTCCACGCGCTGATGAACGATGCCGGCATCGTGCGCAACCGCGCCAAGATCGAAGGCGCCGTCAACAGCGCCAAGGCCTATCTGAAGATCATGGAAGAAGGCCCTGGTTTCTCGAAATTTTTGTGGGATTTCGTCGACGGCAGACCGAAGGTCAACCAGTTCAAGACCACGGCCAGCGTGCCGGCCTCGACGCCGGTCTCGATCAAGATCTCCAAGGAGCTCGGCGCACGCGGCTTCAAGTTCGTCGGCCCGACCATCGTCTACGCCTTCATGCAGGCCACCGGCATGGTCAACGACCATCTGGTGAGTTGCTTTTGCCACGAGAGCTGCAGCGGCAAACTCCGCAAGCCTCGCCTCAAGTCCACATGACGGCAAGAAAAGCAGCCGGCAGGTCATCCAATGTCGCCACCCGCGCCTGGCAGCGGATGCTGTCGGGGCGGCGGCTCGACCTGCTCGACCCCTCGCCGCTCGATATCGAGATCGCCGACATCGCACACGGGCTGGCGCGCGTCGCGCGCTGGAACGGGCAGACCTCGGGCGCACACATCTTCTCGGTGGCGCAGCACACGCTGCTGGTGGAAACCGTGATGCGCGAGCAGATGCCGCGCGTCGACGCCCGCTTCCGTCTCGCCGCCCTGCTGCACGACGCGCCCGAATACGTCATCGGCGACATGATCTCGCCGTTCAAGGCCGTGCTCGGCGGCGACTACAAGGCGGTGGAGAAACGCCTGCTGGGCGCCATCCATATCCGCTTCGGCCTGCCGGCGGTTCTGGCCGACGACATCACCAAGGCGATCAAGGCGGCCGATCGCGGCGCCGCCTATCTCGAAGCCACCCATCTGGCCGGCTTCTCGGAAAGCGAAGCCAGGCGCCTGTTCGGCCGCGATCCCGGCCTGCCCGAACCGACGGTGCGCGATTATCTGACGCCGTGGACCGCGGCGCGCGCCGAGAAGCAGTTTTTGGCGCGATTCGAGCTGCTGCTCGGTTGATCGGCCGGCGCGAAGCGGCTTTCACCGTTTCTACAGCGGGCCTATAATCGCGATAAATCAGCGCCTTCCGCGGAAACGCTTCCAGGGATCCTCATGATTCACGTCTGTTCGCTCGCCGCCCTTCCCGAGACCGTCAGAGTGACCGGCGCCAGCCACGTCCTCACCGTGATGGCCAATGTCGATCAGGTGCAGCGGCCGGCTTCGGTGCTCGAAGCCAACCACCTGCGGGTGTCGATGGACGACATCACCGAGCACATGGACGGCTTCACCGCGCCGGCGGATCATCATATCGAGCAGGTGTTGAACTTCGTCCGCGGCTGGGATCGCAATGCACCGATGGTGGTGCATTGCTATGCGGGGATCAGCCGCTCGACGGCGAGCGCCTTTGCCGCCGCCTGCATGCTCAACCCGCATCGCGACGAGATCGAAATCGCCCGCCAGATTCGCGCCCGCTCCCCGATCGCCTCCCCCAACCGGCTGATCGTCAGCCTCGCCGACAAGGCGCTTGGGCGCGAGGGAAGGATGCTGCGCGCGCTGGATGAAATCGGTCCCGGCACCATGATGGTGGAAGGCCGGCCGTTCCAGCTCGATCTGGAGTAACGCCCGTATTCTTCTGATCGAGACGGCATTGAAAAGCCGCATCTTGGAAAAGCCACATCTCGGCGCAGGACCAGCGCGCCTGATTTGAACTTTTAGCGGACAAACCAGCACAGAAGATTGCAATCGGGCTGCGGACGTGGCCGGTTGCCGCTTTGCCGCGCCCGCCTGGAGGCCAGATGTTCTACGACCCCTTTAGCTTCCTCCCGCTCGTGATCGCGATCGTCGCCCTGGTCATTGCGCGCAAGGCCATGAACGAGGTGAAGGAGCTGCGCCGGCTTTTGGAGGCGATACAGGCGGCTCCGGCGGCAGTTTCTGCGGCGGTGCCTCCCCCGCTCACGCCGTTTGAAGCGTTCGAACAGAGCCTGCCAGCGGCCTCGACCACATCGGTAGCGACGCCGCCGCCCCTCATTCCCGCCGCAGAACCCGTGGCGCCCATGGCGGCGTCCAGACAGGCCACCGGCGACACCGTGACGACACCGCCGCCGCCCCCGCCACCACCCTTGCCGGCGCCCGAGCGCGGTTTTGAGGAAACCATCGGCACGCGCTGGGTGGTTTGGGTCGGCGGGCTGACGCTGGCGCTCGGCGGCTTCTTCATGGTGCGCTATTCGATCGAGGCCGGCCTGATCGGCCCCGAGGTGCGCGTGACGCTGGGCGGCCTGTTCGCGCTGGCCCTGCTGCTGGGCGGCGAATGGACCCGCCGCCAGGAAAGCATCTCCAGCATCGAGGCGACGCCGGTCGCCAACATCCCGGCGATCCTCACCGCGGCCGGCACGGCGGTCGCGTTCGCAACCGTCTACGCGGCCTACGCACTGTACGACTTCCTGGTGCCGGCCACCGCCTTCGTGCTGCTCGGCATCGTGGCGATGGGCACGCTGGCCGCCGCGCTGCTGCACGGACCGGCGCTCGCAGGCCTCGGTGTCGTCGGCGCGTTCGTCACCCCGATCCTGGTCTCGTCCGGCAAGCCGGACTACTGGGCGCTCTACATCTATCTCGCGATCGTCACGGCCGCCGCTTTCGGTCTGGCGCGCATCCGGATGTGGCGCTGGCTCGCAGTCACCACCATCGCGTTTGCGATGCTGTGGACCTTCCCCTGCCTGCAATGCGGGCCGTCGATGGTCGGCCCGCACGCGTTCCACGTGGTCGCCGGCTTTATCCTCGCCGCGCTGCTGGTGGTATGCGGCTTCATGTTCGGGCCGCCCGCCGACGAGGGCGAGATCGAGCCGATCTCGTCCGGCTCGCTCGCGGCCTATTTGCTGGGCGCGACCCTGATCGTGCTCAACAGTTTTCACGCCGACGGCGCGATGATCGTGTTCGGCCTGCTGGTGGCCGGCTGCCTCGCGGTCGCCTGGCGCAGCGATGCCGCCGCGGGCGCGGTCGGGGCCGCTGCGGCCTTGGTGTTTGTCGTATTCGCCGAATGGGCCGTCCGCGCCAATCCGGACATGCTGGTGCTGCCCGGCGGCCCGCTGCAGGGCATCGGGCCAAGCGCCACGGACGGATCGGTGTCGCTGCATCTGATCTCGGCCGCGATCTTCGCCGTCGGCTTCGGCACGGCCGGATTTTTCGCGCAGGGCCGTTCCGCGGGGCCGATCATTCCGGTGATCTGGTCGGCCGCGGCCGTGTTCACGCCGCTGGCGCTGCTGGTGGCGCTCTACGCCCGCATCGCGCATCTCGACCGCTCGATCCCGTTCGCGATCGTCGCGGTGATGCTGGCCGCGGCCTTCGCCGCCGCAACCGAGATCCTCTCGAAACGCGACGATCGCCCGGGCCTGCAGGCCTCGATCGCGCTGTTTGCGACCGGCACGCTCGCAGCGCTTGCGCTGGCGCTGACATTTGCGCTGGAAAAGGGCTGGCTGACGATCGCGCTGGCGCTGATGTCGGCGGGCACGGCCTGGATTTCGACGCAGCGGCCGATCCCGTTCCTGCGCGTGCTCGCCGCCATTTTCGCCGGCATCGTGGTGCTGCGCATCGGCTACGAGCCGCGCATCGCCGGCGACGCCGTCGGCAGCACGCCGATCTTCAACTGGCTGCTATGGGGCTACGGCATTCCGGCGGCTTCGTTCTGGGGCGGCAGCATCCTGCTGCGCCGCGGCGGCGACGACGCGCCGCTGCGCACGGTGGAAGCGGCGGCGATCCTGTTCACGGTGCTGCTGGCGTTCATGCAAATCCGCCATGCCGTCAACCAGGGCGACGTCTATCGCGACAGCGCCGATCTCACGGAAGTGGCGCTGCAGGTGTGCGTCGCGCTGGCGATGGCGATCGGGCTGGAGCGTCTGCGGCTGCGCACCCGCAGCATGGTTCACACGGCGGGCGCGGCCCTGCTGACGATCTTCGCCGGCCTCGCGACCCTGTTCGGGCTTCTGCTGTTCGACAACCCGATGCTGAGCTCGATCGATATCGGCGGTGTCGTCATCAACCTGCTGCTGCTCGGCTACGCCTTGCCCGCTGTGCTGGCGCTGCTGTTGTCCTATGCCGTCGCCGGTCACCGGCCGGTGGCCTACGCCAACACGATCGCAGCGGCCGCGCTCGTTCTCGCGCTCGCCTATGTGACCTTCGAGATCCGGCGCTTGTATCACGGCCCGGTCATCGCTTCCGGTCCGACCAGCGGCGCGGAGCAGTACACCTATTCGATCGCGTATCTGGCGTTCGGCGTCATCCTGCTCGGGGTCGGTATCCTCTTCGACTCGCAGCGCGCACGGCTGGCCTCGGCGGCCGTCATCGCGCTGACGATCCTGAAAGCCTTCCTGATCGACATGTCGACCCTGACCGGCGTCTATCGCGCGCTGTCGTTCATGGGCCTCGGCCTGGTGCTGGTCGCGATCGGCTGGCTGTACCAGCGGATCCTGTTCCGAAGGCAGGCGGCATCACCGCCGCCGGCGCCCGCGGCAGGTTAAACGTTCAGGCGGCGCGGACCGACTCGAGGAATTTGGCAACCTCGACCTTGAGACGGTTGCTGTCGCCGGACAGCGATTGCGCGGCGGAGAGCACGTGCGACGAGGCGGTTTCGGTCTCGGTCGCGCCGCGCTGCACGTCGGTGATGTTGGCCGAAACCATCTGCGTGCCGTGCGCGGCCTGCTGCACGTTGCGGGAGATTTCCTGCGTCGCCGCGCCCTGTTCTTCCACCGCCGCCGCGATCGCGGAGGAAATCTCGGAAAGCTTGCCGATGGTGCCGGAGATTTCCTGGATGGCGCCGACCGATTCCTGGGTCGCAGCCTGGATGCCGGTAATCTGCTGTCCGATTTCGCCGGTGGCCTTGGCGGTCTGCTCGGCCAGCGCCTTCACTTCGGAGGCGACGACCGCGAAGCCGCGGCCGGCTTCTCCGGCGCGCGCCGCCTCGATGGTGGCGTTGAGCGCCAGCAAATTGGTCTGGCCCGCGATGTTGTTGATCAGCTCGATCACGTCGCCGATGCGGGCCGCGGCTTTCGACAATTCGCCGACCCGATCGTTGGTCCGCGACGCCTGTCCAACGGCTTCGCTGGCGATCCGCGCCGATTCCTGCACCTGGCGGCTGATCTCGGTAATCGAAGATGCCATCTCCTCGGTGGCGGAGGCGACCGACTGCACGTTGGTAGAAGCTTCCTCCGAGGCCGCGGCGACGGTCGTGGTGAGTTCCTGCGCGCGCTCCGCCGTTGCGGACAGCGTGCCCGCGGAGGCCTCGAGTTCGGTGGAGGCCGATGAGACGGTCTCGACGATCTCTCCGATCATGGCTTCGAAGTTGCTGGTGATGCTGTCGACGCGGCGGCCGCGCTCGATCTTGGCTTCCGCGTCCATCGCCGCGGCCTCGTCGGCAGCCTTCTTGGCGATCAGCGCTTCCTTGAACACCTGAAGGGCATCCGCCATGGCGCCGATTTCCGTCTTTTCGCCGCAGCGCGTGACTTCAGCGGTGAGGTCGCCGCTTCCCAGCGCCTGCATCGGCTTCACGATGGCCGCAATGCCGTTGGAGAGGTCGCGCACCAGGTAGATTCCGACGCCGACGCCGCAGAGGATGACGGCGGTGACAATGCTCAGCAGGAACCAGAACGCGAAATTGTAGCCTTCGGCGGCCTGCCGCGTCGCCGTGTCGGCGCCGTTGTTGTTGAATTCGATGCCCTTCTCGAGAATCTTGTCCGACTCAGCCGCGATGACCGCAACCTTCTTGGAAATCGCTTCGCTCGCCTCGGTAGGAATTCGCCCGACGCTCTTGCGCGACAAGTCAATGACTTCCTGGACACCGTCAATGTACTTGTCCCAGGCTTTCGTCCAGTCCTGGTAGATTCTGCGCTCCTCAGCGCTGGAAATGAGCTGCTCGTAGGCCTTGCGATCCTTGGCGATCCTCTCGAGGATACCCGCGAGCCTCTTGTCGTTGGCCGCTTTCGCTTCCAGCGTTTCCGCCATCACATGGGCGCGGAGTGCGATCCGGTAAAGATTGATGTCGGTACGAAGATCGCCGAGCACGCGGACGCTCGGAAGCCAGTTCGAGGCAATCTCCACCGTATGCGCGTTGATCGACTGCATGCTGCGGATCGCCAGCAGGCCCATGCCCGACATGGCGATGAGCATGAAGGCAATGACGGCGATGACTTTGGCGCGAATCGACAGTGCGGACATTGCGGGCTCACTCACTCGTGCTGGGCTGGCGCCGCGGACCAATTCGAATCGCGGTCATCGTCGACGCGTCGGGGATATTCGGTAAATTACGGAGGGGCTTCTCAAGCGAGCGTTAATTCCGAATTCCGTACAACTACGTGGCACGACGTCGTTCCGATCCCGAATGCAACCAGGCGAAGCCGAAACGCCGGCTTCTCGGCTTCGTCGCAAAATTCCATCTGCCCTTCGAGCTTGCTGCCGGCTGCGCGAAAAACTATCGAGCAGCTAGCCGCCACGAAATTCGCTAATCAGGAAATGAAGGAAGCAGGCCGTATGACCTCGGCCGGATGCCGCGAACGGGGTGCGACCGCACGGCAATTTCTGCGCTCGGCCGGTCGGCCAAACGCGTGTTCACGATTCGTCGGGTGAAATCGACGGCGAGCAGTTGCGCGCGGTAGTTCCTCAGTCGGTCGAACGGCGCAGCTCGGAGGCACCCTCGGCCTTCGCCGTCTCCGCCTTCGGTGCGGCCTTCACCGGCTCGAGCTTGGCGCTATCGACAGCCGGAACCTCGGCCCGCGCCGTTACTTCGACCTCGGCGCGCGCGGTGGTCGATGGCCGCGATGCTTCGTCCCGGCGATTCAGCGAACGCGGGCGCGCCACCGAGCGCGCCAGCAGCATCTGCGAGGCGCCCTGATGGCGGAAGTCGCAATAGGCGAAGCCCATGCCGGAGACGGAGCCGCGGAACGAGCGGTCGTCGCGCTTGTCGAGATTGAAGCAGGGCTCGAACGGCAGCCCCTTGATCGAGGCGCAAACCGACTGGCCGCGGATCTGCAGCGTATTGCCGGGCAGCCGCACATGGCGGATCGGGCCGGAACCGCTGAACTGGATCGAGCCGGCGGCGCCGAGATCGTCGAGAATGCGGCCAGCGCCGCGGGTGCCGTCGAAGCAGGTGAAGGCGAAAACCTTGCCGTTCACAAACCTGCGCGCCTCGTCGGCATTCATGCTCCCAGCCAGTGCGGGAACGATCATCGCAGTGGCCGTCACGGCCCCCAGAACCAAACGCGCAAGCATGCAGCTACTCCAACTTACTAAAGAGCGCGGGCGCCCGCCTTTACCCCGTGCTTACCATACCAACCGTGGCGACATTGAAGCAGGTTGGTTGGTAAAGTCTGAACGCCGTTAGAGAATTTTTACCACGATTCGGCCGCGGACCTGACCCGCAAGTATCTGTGCACCGGTTCCAATGACCTGGTCAAGGTTAATTTCCTGAGTGATTTCAGTGAGTTTAGCCCTATCCAAGTCGCTGGCAAGCCGGTTCCAGGCCAGTTTTCGCTGCGGCAAAGGGCACATCACGGAATCGATGCCCAGAAGGCACACTCCACGTAAAATAAAAGGTGCAACCGAAGATGGCAGGTCCATGCCGGCGGCCAGACCGCAGGCGGCGATCGCCCCGCCATACTTCGTCATCGACAGCAGGTTGGCGAGCGTGGTCGAACCGACGCTGTCGATACCGCCCGCCCAGCGCTCCTTGGCCAGCGGCTTGGCGGGCCCGGCGAGTTCGGCGCGGTCGATGACCTCGGCTGCGCCAAGGCCCTTCAGGTAGTCGGCCTCCGACATCCGCCCCGTCGATGCGATGACGTGATAGCCGAGCTTGGACAGAATGGCGGTCGCGACCGAGCCGACGCCGCCGGCCGCACCGGTCACCACGACCGGGCCGGACGCCGGCGTCAGGCCGTGCTTCTCCAGCGCCAGCACCGACAGCATCGCGGTATAGCCGGCGGTGCCGATCGCCATCGCCTCGCGGGTCGACATGCCGTCCGGCAACCGCACCAGCCAGTCGCCCTTGACGCGCGCCTTTTCGGCATAGGCGCCGAGATGGGTCTCGCCCATGCCCCAGCCGTTGCAGACGACCTTGTCGCCGGCCTTCCAGTCGGGATGCTGCGATTGCTGGACGGTGCCCGCGAAATCGATACCGGCGATCATCGGGAAGCGCCGCACCACCGGCGCACGGCCGGTAACCGCCAGGCCGTCCTTGTAGTTCAGCGTCGACCATTCGACGGCGACGGTGACGTCGCCTTCCATCAACTCGGCTTCGTCGAACTGCGTCAGCGCGGCAGTGGTGCCCTTCTCCGCCTTGTCGATCCTGATGGCCTTGAACGTACCCACGGCAAATACTCCCCGGACTTGAATTGGCCGCCACACGTCATGGCCGGGCTCGTCCCGGCATGACGGCTAAGAGGTCTTTACCGCATCAGGCGGGTTGTGCAACCGCCCGCGCGACCGGTTGTTCGACGATCGGCAGGTTGATCAGCGCCGACATCACGCCAAAGAGGATCGAAAGCCACCAGATCGGCGTGTAGGAACCGAACTGCTCGAACACCACGCCGCCGAGCCAGACGCCGAGGAAGCCGCCGACCTGATGGCTGACGAACGCGAAGCCATACAGCGTGGCGAACCAGCGCGTGCCGAACATCAGCGCCACCAGCGCCGAGGTCGGCGGCACCGTCGAGAGCCAGGACAGGCCCGTCACCGCGCCGAACACGATCGCGGAGAAGGTCGAGATCGGAAACGAAATGAACGCCAGGATCGACAGCGCACGGGTCAGATACAGGGCCGACAGGATATAGCGCTTCGGAAACTTGTTCTGCAGCACGCCGACGCTGAGCGAGCCGATGATGTTGAACAGACCGATAGCGGCAACGACCCAGCCGCCGGTCTGTGCCGTGACGCCGCGATCGGCGAGATAGGCCGGCAGATGCACGGTGATGAAGGCGAGCTGGAAACCGCAGGTGAAGAAGCCGAGCACCAGCAGCACGTAGGAGCGATGGCCGAACGCCTCCGCCAGCGCGGTCTTGAACGATTGCTGGTCCGCGGCAGGCGCGTTCGAAGCCGGCGCCGTCGCGGCAGGTGTCGCGATCGCAAGCGACAGCGGCACGATCAGCAGCATCATGAGCGCGAACACCGTCAGCGCCGCCTGCCAGCCGAAATTGTCGATCATCGCGACGCCGAACGGCGCGAACAGAAACTGTCCGAACGAGCCGGCCGCGGTGCCCGCGCCGAGCGCCAGCCCACGCTTCTCCGGCGGCAGCAGCTTGCTGAACGCCGACAGCACGAGGTTGAACGAACAGCCCGACAGACCGAAGCCGATCAGCACGCCGGCGCCGAGATCGAGCGACAGCGGCACGGTCGAATAGCGCATCAGCAACAGGCCGCCGGCATAGAGCAGCGCGCCGACGATCATCACCCGCAAAATGCCGAAGCGATCCGCGATGGCGCCGGCGACCGGCTGGCCGAGTCCCCACAACAGGTTCTGCAGCGCCAGCGCGAGGCCGAATACATCGCGGCCCCAGGCGAACTCGCGGCTCATCGGCTGGACGAAAAAGCCGAGCGTCGAACGCGGCCCGAAGCTCAACAGCGCGATCAGGCAGCCGCAGATGATGACCACCAGCGGCGTCCGCCAGCTGCCGAGGCCAGAAGACGGGCTGATGCCGCCAGTGGTCGCCGCCATGTGTTTCCCCTAAGCGATCGGCGCCCGGAATCGCCGGGCGAAATGTTACGGTCAGTTAATGCAAATGCATGAAAATCCCAAGGGGCGCGGTAGACTTATTTTTCGCTGCAGGGCAGCGTTGCAAAATTGGCGAGGGCAATGAGAGCAATTCGCGAGACGGCGGTGGCGCCGTCGCTCCCCGTCGCGCAGCGATAACCCGGAATCCAACTGGCCGCAGGTAACGTGGATAGTTGGATTCTAGGATGTGCAATTGCACATCGTAGGTCGCGCCAAGAGGCTCGCCCCGGAATGACGGAGCAAGCGGTAACGGCGCGCGCTACCGTTTCGCGCTCACCTGCTCGGCCGAGCTTTGCGCGGCTTCGGCGAGCCTGGCGGAGATCGCGGCGGTCTCTGCGGCGGAACCCCAGCTCGGCGCGTCGCTGCCGTTGCCCCAGGCGCGCGGGCGATAGAAGGTGTGCACGCCGGTCTTGTACATCCGCTTCATTTCATTGACCCAGGACGGCCGCACCCAATAGGCGTGATAGTGCGTCGACTTGTCGACTTCCGGCAGCCAGATCTGGCCGTCGAGCATCGCCTTCGAAATCTTCTTCGCGCGCTCCCACATCTCGGGTTCGCGAATGACGTCCTTGTGGCTGTCGCAGGCGAAGGTGAACTGGCACGCCAGATGGCGATGCTTGTTCTGGTAGACCACGCCGCACACGGTTTCCGGATATTTGCCGGAGAAGGCGCGGTTCAGCACCACCTGCGCCACCGCCATCTGGCCGCGCACCGCTTCGCCGCGGGCTTCGAAGTAGACGGCCTCGGCGAGACACTTCTCCGACCTGGCGCGCGACTTCTCATCGAACAGGCCGAGACGTTCCGCGGGCGTCTTGGCGCGCTGGTTGTCGGAATTGACCTCGCCCTTCGGCGCCACGCTCTCGCCCGTCTCGCCGGCCCGCACCGGCCCGTCGGCATCGGCCGGCAGCGAGGCCATCACTTTCATCTCGGGATCGGGCGCCACCTCCGGCATCACGATGACGGGTTCTTCGCCAGGCTGCCAGCGCTCGATGCTTTCCGGCGAGCCGAGCGATGAACCGAAAAACAGACTGGATGTCTTGAACGAAAGGCCGTCGCGCCGCGGCGCGGACGCCTCGGCGGCCTCGCGGGTTTCCGGCACAGGCTTGAGGACGTCCTGCGGAGCCGACGTGTCGAACTGCGTCAGCGGCGGCGCGCTCAACGCCGCCTGCAGCTCGGGATCGAGCGGCGCGCGCTCGCCGGACGGCGCTTTCTCTGCGGTCTTGGCGCCCTTGACCGACGAATTCGAGGTCGCGGGATCCTCCGGCACCGGTGGACGCCCGGCGGGGATCACGGTTTCCGTCGACGGCGGCGGTATCACGAGGCGATCGCCCTTCAGCGTGCGGTCGACCTTGGGAAAATCGGCGGGCTGGTAGCGCGGCCGCGGCGCGACCAGCAGATTGCGCGTCACCGATCCGGTGATGTCGATGCCCTGATTGTCGAGCCTGGCGAGGCGCCCGGTCGCGGTTTGCGGCGAGAAGGTTCCAATCGGACGGCCGAATGAGAAGGTTGCGACCTGCATGGTGCGGGCAGAAGAGAACACCCGGTTCTGCCATCGCTCGGCGACGCCGGGCTGACGCGCCAGCAATGCAGCGATATCCTGATATCCGATCTCGGTCGGCATCAATGCGAAGAGGCAAAGACCGAGGCCGAAGAGCGCGAACCGCGCGCCCTTCGGCTGGTTACGCAACACAAACATCGATACGCTCACGCAACGCTTACAAAAGTCGAACCTCAGTACATCCGTGCAATTCGACCGTTTTCGTTGGTAACGAATTTAGGTTGCCGAGGAGTTAATCGGCGTGGCTAGCGTGTTACACGCAAGCGATCGCGCCATTGGCGTCGCGTGCATCGAAAGTGTTGGTAAACAGGCGCGCGACGAAACTGGTAAACATCCCGTCAACGAACATGATGAAGTAAATTTCCACGGTGCGACTACGGGAACTTCGGGTGCGCGTAACGAGATGACGCCGCTTGCACGAACTCACAACGTCATGGCGAGCACGCTCACTTTCGTCATGGCCGGGCTTGTCCCGGCCATCCGCGTCTTCTCTTTGCAGGACGCAAAGACGTGGATGCCCGGGACAAGCCCGGGCATGACGACGTCTGAATGCAGGTGATGTGGAAGAAGAACTACGCCTGGCTCTCGGCCTTCTTGCCGAGCGCGGCCTGCGCCGCGGCGAGGCGCGCGATCGGCACGCGATAGGGCGAGCACGAGACGTAGTCGAGACCGATCTCGTGGCAGAACGCCACCGAGGCAGGATCGCCGCCGTGCTCGCCGCAAATTCCGACCTTGAGCTCGGGCCGCGTCTTGCGGCCGCGTTCGACGCCGATCTTCACCAGCTCGCCGACGCCGTCGCGATCGACCGAGATGAACGGATCGATTTCCAGAATTCCCTTGCTGACATAGGTGCTGAGGAAGCTCGCGGCGTCGTCGCGGCTGATGCCGTAGGTCGTCTGGGTGAGGTCGTTGGTGCCGAACGAGAAGAACTCGGCGGTCTGCGCGATGTCGCCGGCCATCAGGCAGGCGCGCGGCAGCTCGATCATGGTGCCGACGTGATACGCCAGCTTCTTGCCGGTTTCCTTCATCACCGAATTCGCGGTGGCGTCGATGCGCGCTTTCACCAGGTCGAACTCGGCCTTGGTCGCGATCAGCGGCACCATCACTTCGAGGCCGACCGCCTCGCCGGTGCGCCTTTCGGCCTCGACCGCCGCTCCGAAGATCGCGCGTGCCTGCATCTCGGCGATTTCGGGATAGGCGATCGCGAGCCGGCAGCCGCGGAAGCCGAGCATCGGATTGAACTCGGCGAGGTCGCGGGCGCGGTCGGCGAGCTTGCGCGGATCGGTATTCATCGCGCGCGCGACTTCCTCGATCTCGGCCTGCGTATGCGGCAGGAACTCGTGCAGCGGCGGATCGAGCAGGCGGATGGTGACCGGCAGCCCCTTCATGATCTCGAACAGCTCGACGAAGTCGGCGCGCTGCATCGGCAGCAGCTTCGACAGCGCCGCGCGGCGCGACTGCTCGTCCTCGGAAAGGATCATCTCGCGCACGGTGCGGATGCGGGTTTCCTCGAAGAACATGTGCTCGGTGCGGCACAGACCGATGCCCTCGGCGCCGAACTTGACCGCGGTGCGGGCATCGTCGGGCGTATCGCCGTTGACGCGAACGCCGAGCTTGCGGACCTCGTCAGCCCAGCCCATCAGCGTGCCGAACTCGCCCGACAGCTTCGGCTCGATCATCGGCATGCGGCCGGCCAGCACCTGGCCGAGCGAACCGTCGATGGTGATGACGTCGCCGGTCTTGAAGGTGCGCGAGCCGATGCTCATGGTGCCGCGGCCGTAGTCGACGCGGATGGCGCCGCAGCCGGAGACGCAGGGCTTGCCCATGCCGCGCGCCACCACGGCGGCGTGCGAGGTCATGCCGCCCCGGGTGGTCAAAATGCCTTCCGCGGCGTGCATGCCGTGAATGTCTTCCGGGCTGGTCTCGATGCGGACCAGGATGACGGCGCGGCCGTCGGCCTGCAGCTTGGCGGCTTCATCCGACGAAAACACGATCTCGCCGGACGCCGCACCGGGCGACGCCGGCAGGCCGGTCGCGATCACGTCGCGCTTGGCCTGGGGATCGATGGTCGGGTGCAGCAACTGATCCAGCGAAGCCGGATCGATCCGCATCACCGCGTCCTTCTTCGAGATCAGGCCCTCATCGGCGAGTTCGACCGCGATGCGCAGCGCGGCCTTGGCCGTGCGCTTGCCGCCGCGGGTCTGCAGCATCCACAGCTTGCCCTGCTCGACCGTGAACTCCATGTCCTGCATGTCGCGGTAGTGCTTCTCGAGCATCGTGTAGATGCGCGTCAGCTCCTTGAACGCGTCCGGCATCGCGCTTTCCATCGATGCCTTGTCGGAGCCGGATTCCTGGCGCGCTTCCTCGGTGATGTCCTGCGGCGTGCGGATGCCCGCCACCACGTCCTCGCCCTGCGCGTTGATCAGGAATTCGCCGTAGAGCTTGCTCTCGCCGGTCGAGGGATTGCGCGTGAAGGCGACGCCGGTCGCCGACGTCTCGCCCATGTTGCCGAACACCATCGCCTGCACGTTGACGGCGGTGCCCCAGGATTCCGGAATGTCGTGCAGCTTGCGATAGGTCACCGCGCGCGCGTTCATCCAGGATGAGAACACCGCGCCGATCGC
>CAZSRR010000070.1:0-26985 GCA_964609175.1 uncultured Bradyrhizobium sp. | reverse complement strand
TGCCTGAAGAACGACAACATCGTTTACATCGGCGACCTCATCCAGAAGTCGGAAGCGGAAATGCTCCGTACCCCGAACTTCGGCCGCAAGTCGCTGAACGAGATCAAGGAAGTGCTGGCCCAGATGGGCCTGCATCTCGGCATGGAAGTGCCGGGCTGGCCGCCGGAGAACATCGACGAACTGGCCAAGCGTTTTGAGGATCACTACTGAGTTTTCGTCATTCCGGACGCCGCGAAGCGGTGATCGCAGGTGCGCAATTGCGCACCGGGGAATCTCGAGATTCCGGGTTCGATGCTGCGCATCGTCCCGGAATGGCGACAAGGGCGAACGCAGGCAGCCCACCTGAGCAACACGTCCGACGAACCGTCGCGACAACTGGAATTGAAGGAATAATCACATGCGTCACGGCAAGGTTCATCGCAAGCTCAACCGCACCGCCGAGCATCGCCGCGCGATGTTCGCCAACATGTGCGCCGCGCTGATCAAGCACGAGCAGATCGTCACCACGCTGCCAAAGGCCAAGGAGCTGCGCCCGATCGTCGAGAAGCTGGTCACCCTCGGCAAGAAGGGCGGGCTGGCCCTGCGCCGCCAGGCGATCTCCGAGATGCGCGACAAGGATCAGGTCAAGAAGCTGTTCGACGTGCTGGCGCCCCGTTACAAGGACCGCCAGGGCGGCTACACCCGCATCATCAAGGCCGGCTTCCGCTACGGCGACAACGCCGCGATGGCCGTGATCGAATTCGTCGACCGCGACGTCGATGCCAAGGGCCAGGATTCGGGCCCGGAGCAGGCCAAAGAGGCCGAAGCGGCGTAAGCCTCGCTTCCTCGCAATATTCAAAAGCGGCGCCCGTGGGTGCCGCTTTTTTATTGGGGTCGCTACGATTTGATTTGCACGAGACCAAAACAAAGGGCCGCCGGTCGAGGCGGCCCTTGGTCGATCACCAATGCCTGTAGTAGGCGCGATGATACCGCGGACCGTAATGGCGATGTCCATAGTAGCGCGGTCCGTAGTAGCGCGGGCCGCCGTAGTAAGCGTAGCCCGGGCGATAGACGCGACGGACATATGGACCGCCATAGTAACCGCCATAATACGCGGGCGCGTATCCGCCGTAATAAGCCGGCGCATAACCGCCGCCATAGTAACCGTAACCCGGGCCGTAATAGCCGTAACCCGGTCCGTAGGCGTATGCGTTAGAAGCCAGGCCGCCGATGACGGCGCCCGCGATCAGGCCGCCGGCCAACCCCGGGCCCCACCCGTGGCCGCGCCAGTGCGCCTCGGCGGGTGCAGGTGCCGCTACTGCGGCCAGGCCCACAACCGCTGCGGCGGCTAGAGCCAAAGGTGCTTTCTTCATGGACTGCTCCTTTTCTGAATGGGACACCCGATCAACACAATCGGGTGTGGTTTGTTGCCTGCCCAACGGGCCTCCAACGGCCGTGCCAGCAGATTTAATTTTGATGAATGGCTGTTCAGGACCGGTGTTGGAAGTGCTCCGCTGCTTGGCGGAGATCATCGTCAATTTTGCCCTGCGCTGGAACTCAATGCTCCGTGAGCATTTTCCATTTGTACGCGACAAGTCCGCGCAGCAAATGCTGGGGAACCTTCGGCGGCGTCACGCGTTGAGTGGCATGGAAAATTTTGAGCATCGAGAAAAACGGCCGGCCACCAAGGAAGAACGGGAGGCGAAGAAGCAGCGGGCGCGACAGGAAGCGGAAATAGCGCTGGCCGCTCGCAAGAAGGAAGACGACGCCTTCCGTGCCAATTTTCAGCGGCTCAAGGCTGAGCGGCTGGCCCGCGAGGCGGCAACAAAATCATAGCGCGTCCGATGCGCTGACACGTGGTGTCGCTTAGGTGAAGAAACCTTCGCGACAGCAGAGGCCCCCGGCTTCGGCCGTGGGGTCCTCTTGCGTTTGTACTTGAAGCGCCCGCTACCATCCCTCCAGCACGATCTTGCCGCGCGACTTGCCGCTCTCCAGCAACGCGTGCGCGCGCTTCAGATTGGCGGCGTTGATCGTGCCGAACGTCTGGTCGAGCGTGGTGCGCAGCACGCCCTTGTCGATGAGATCAGCGACGTCGTTGAGCAGGTGATGCTGGGCGATCATGTCGGGCGTCTGGAACGAGGAGCGCGTGAACATCGATTCCCAATGCACGGAAATGGCCTTGCCCTTGAACGCGCTCATGGTGAATTCCGGGGGATCGTCGATCAGGCCGAACTTGCCCTGCGGCGCCATCAGATCGGCGATCGCCTTGTAATGCTGGTCGGTGTGGGTGAGGCTGGCGACGAGCGCGACCGGCGGCAGTTTCAGCTTCTCGATCTGCTCCTTCATCGGTTGGGAATGGTCGACCACGGCATGTGCGCCGAGGTCGAGACACCATTTTTGCGACTCCGGCCGGGTCGCGGTTGCAACCACCGTCAGTCCGGTGAGCCGGCGCGCGAGCTGGATCAGGATCGAGCCGACGCCGCCGGCGCCGCCGGTGATCAGCAGGGTGCGCGGATCGACGCTCTTGCCCGGCACCGCGCCGAGCCGGTCGAACAGCAATTCCCAGGCGGTGATCGAGGTCAGCGGCAGGGCAGCCGCCTGCGCAAACGACAGCGATTTCGGCTTGCGCCCGACGATGCGCTCGTCGACCAGGTGAAATTCCGCGTTGGTGCCCTGGCGCAGGATCGAGCCGGCGTAAAACACCTCGTCGCCCGGCTTGAACAGGGTGACGTCGGGCCCGACCGCATCGACGATTCCGGCAGCGTCGTAGCCCAATATCTTGGTCTCGCCCTCCGGCGGGGCGGCGCGCTTGCGGACCTTGTAGTCGACGGGGTTGGCGGAGATCGCCTTGACCGCCACGCGGATGTCGCGGCCCTTCGGCTCCGGCTTGGCGGCTTCGAAATCGAACAGCGAATCCGCGTCCTCGATGGGAAGCGATTTTTTGTAGCCGACGGCCTTCATGCCCGTGTCTCCTGGTTGCTGGATGATTGGCGGACTAACTGTCGCGCTGGCATCAAATTGGCAAGTACTGTAAATTCAGGGAACTAGTCCCTGTTTGGATACTATTGGGAAGCAGTCCAGGAATTGGCGATGAAACGGCGCAATTTTGCTCACCGGCCCGGCTGCGCGGTCGAGGCGACGCTCGACCTGATCGACGGCAAGTGGAAGGGCGTGATCCTGTTCCATCTGCAGGCCGGCACCCAGCGCTTTGGCGAGTTGCGGCGGCGGATGCCCGGGATCACCCAGCGCATGCTGACCAAGCAGCTCCGCGCGCTCGAAGACGACAAGCTCGTGATCCGCAAGGTCTATGCCGAGGTGCCGCCGCGGGTCGAATACACGCTGTCGGAGATCGGGGAGAGCCTGCGGCCGGTGATCGAGACGCTGCGGGCCTGGGGCGAGGGCCATCAGCAGAGGTTATCCTGTGCGGCTGCCTCGGACGCCGTGAAAGCGCCCGATCGCGCGGCTTGACTGCCGGTATTGTGTCGCCGCCGTCTTCTCTCGCTGCCGCCCCGCATCTATATGAGGGGCCTGAATCCCGGGATTTTCGCATGAATTTGATTCGCTCCTTCACCGTGCTGCTGGCTTCGGTCGTCGCCGCAACGCCCACATTGGCGCAGGATCGCCGCGTGCCGGCCTCCGGCGCCGAGCTGCGGTTGTCCTATGCGCCGATCGTGCAACGCGCGCAGCCGGCAGTGGTGAACGTCTATGCCGCCAAGATCGTCCAGAACCGCAACCCCCTGCTGGACGACCCGGTTTTTCGTCGCTTTTTCGGCGTGCCCGGAATGCAGCCCGAGCAGATGCAGCGTTCGCTCGGCTCCGGCGTGATGGTCGATGCGTCCGGGCTTGTCGTCACCAACAACCACGTCATCGAGGGCGCCGACCAGGTCAAGATTTCGCTCGCCGACAAGCGCGAGTTCGAGGCCGAGATCGTGCTGAAAGACAGCCGCACGGATCTCGCCGTGCTGCGCGTCAAGGAAGGCGGAGAGAAATTCGCCACGCTCGATTTCGCCAATTCCGACGAGCTTCTGGTCGGCGACGTCGTGCTTGCGATCGGCAATCCCTTCGGTGTCGGCCAGACCGTCACCCACGGCATCGTCTCGGCGCTGGCGCGCACCAAGGTCGGCATCACCGACTACCAGTTCTTCATCCAGACCGACGCCGCGATCAATCCCGGCAATTCCGGCGGCGCGCTGGTCGACATGACCGGCAAGCTCGCCGGCATCAACACCGCGATCTTCTCGCGCTCCGGCGGCTCTCAGGGGATCGGCTTTGCCATCCCGGCCAACATGGTTCGCGTCGTCGTGGCGTCGGCCAAGAGCGGCGGCAAGGCCGTCAAGCGGCCGTGGCTGGGGGCGAAGCTGCAGGCGGTGACGCCTGAGATCGCCGAGACGCTGGGGCTGAAGCTGCCGAACGGCGCGCTGGTCGCCAATGTCGCGCCGAACAGTCCGGCCGCGCGCGCCGGCATGAAGCCGTCGGACCTGATCGTCGCGATCGAAGGCCAGACGGTCGACGATCCAAACGCCTTCGACTATCGCTTCGCCACGCGGCAACTCGGCGGCGCGGCGCAGATCGACGTGCAGCGCGCCGGCAAGGTCGTGAAGGTCACGGTGCCGCTGGAGACCGCGCCCGACACCAATCGCGAGGAAATCGTCCTCACCGGCCGTTCGCCGTTCCAGGGCGCCAAGGTCGCCAATATCTCGCCGGCCGTGGCCGACGAACTGCATCTGGATTCCCAGAGTGAGGGCGTCGTGGTGATCGACCTTGCCGATGGCGGCACGGCCGCCAATGTCGGCTTCCAGAAGGGCGACATCATCCTCGCGGTCAACAACCAGAAGATCAACAAGACCAGCGATCTCGACAAGGCATCCAAGGCCGGCTCCAGGCTCTGGCGCATCGTCGTGGTGCGCGGCGGCCAGCAGATCAACGTGACGCTGGGCGGATGAGCCCCAAAAAACCGCGCGAGGCTGCCAGCCTCTTCGCCGCGGCGGGGATGGAGGAAGACGCGCCGCGTCCGCTGCCCGACCGGCTGCGTCCGCGCAGGCTTGCGGACGTCGTCGGGCAGGACCACATCCTCGGTCCGGACGGCGCGCTGACGCGGATGCTGGAGACGCGGACGCTGGGCTCGCTGGTGTTCTGGGGACCGCCCGGCACCGGCAAGACCACGGTGGCGCGGCTGCTGGCTGACGCCACCGAACTGCATTTCGAGCAGATTTCCGCGGTGTTTTCCGGCGTCGCCGATCTGAAGAAGGTGTTCGATGCCGCGCGTGCCCGCCGCGAGATGGGCAAGGGGACGCTGCTGTTCGTCGACGAGGTGCATCGTTTCAACCGCGCCCAGCAGGATTCGTTTCTGCCCGTGATGGAAGACGGCACCGTGGTGCTGGTCGGCGCCACCACGGAAAACCCGTCATTCGAACTCAACGCTGCGCTTCTGTCGCGCGCGCGCGTGCTGGTGTTTCACTCGCTCGATGCCGCCGCGATCGAAAAGCTGTTCGCGCATGCCGAGAAAGTCGAGGGGAAAAAGCTGCCGCTCGACGCCGAGGCGCGCGCGGTGCTGGTGCGGATGGCCGACGGCGACGGCCGCGCCTCGCTGACGCTGGCCGAGGAGGTCTGGCGCGCCGCGCGCAAGGATGAAGTTTTTGATGCGGCCCAGTTGCAGGAGATCTTGCAGCGCCGCGCGCCGATCTACGACAAATCCGCCGACGGCCATTACAACCTGATCTCGGCGCTGCATAAATCGGTGCGCGGTTCCGATCCGGACGCGGCGCTGTATTACCTCGCGCGGATGCTGGACGCCGGCGAGGATCCGCTGTTCCTGGCGCGACGCGTGGTGCGGATGGCGGTGGAGGACATCGGGCTGGCCGATCCGCAGGCGCTGGTGATCTGCAACGCCGCCAAGGATGCGTTTGATTTCCTCGGCCATCCCGAGGGCGAACTGGCGATTGCGCAAGCCGTGATCTATCTCGCCACCGCGCCGAAATCCAACGCCGCCTACAAGGCGTTCGGCGCGGCGATGCGCACGGCGAAGGAGGGCGGCTCGTTGCTGCCGCCAAAACATATCCTGAATTCGCCGACCAGGCTGATGAAGTCGGAAGGCTATGGGTCGGGCTACGAATACGACCACGACGCGCCCGACGCCTTCTCCGGACAGGACTACTTTCCGGAAGCGCTGGGAAGGCAAACCTTCTACGATCCGCCTGATCGCGGCTTCGAGCGCGAAATCCGCAAGCGGCTGGACTACTGGGCGAAGCTGCGCAGGGAACGAGGTCAGCGCGAATGAGAATATTTTGGGGTTACCTTTGTGCTGCCGTCCTGACGCTGGCGTTGGCCTTTCCCGCGGCTGCGGAAACCGTCGAGGTGGTGCCCGGCGTGCAGGTGACAAAGCGAAGCTACACCGCGCCAGTCAACGAGCAGCCATTCTTCGGGTTCACGGCCAAGACGGCTGAGCAGAAAGCGGAAGACGAAAAGTTCGTCGCCGCGATCATCAGCGCGGCAGGAACGCGCGAAAAGGCGTTTGAGGAAATCACCAAGCGCGCCTGGATCGCGATCCAGGGCGGCAAGGTGCGCGAGGCTGCGGTCCGGTTCAATCAGGCTTTCCTGGTTTCGCCAAACGAGAGCAGCATTTTTCACGGCTTCGCGGTGATCGCGCAGGCGCGTTTCAACGATTTTGAAGCCGCCGACGAGCTGTTCAAGATCGCGCTCAAGCAGCCCCATCCAGTGAAGGCGCTGAAGGCCGATTATGGCCGCCTGCTTTTGATGGCAAAACGGCCGCGCGATGCGCAGGAGGTACTGGATCAGGCTGTCAAGGAGAGCCCTGATCTCATGGATGCCTGGACCAATCTGGCTTGGGCGCGATTTCAGAACGGCGATCCGGCCGCCGCCTGCGCCGCGGCGGAGGAGGCCGCCAAAAAACGCCCGACGAGCAATTCGATCAGCGACCTCACCGCGGTGCGCAACGTCGCGAAGTGCAAGTAGGGCCGGATGACTGCCTCTTTTTACCTTGCGGCAATGTGCCGGATTGCGCGAGTTTCTGCATGAGTGATGGTCACATGATCCTCCTGCACGGCTTCATCAAGAAGACGCAGAAGACGCCACAGCAAGACATTGAACTCGCGTTGAAGCGAAAAAGGGAAGTAACTTGATGACCAGGAAAAAAAAGGCCCGCCTGAGCGAGGAGACGTTCGATGAATTCCTTGCTGAACAGGGAATGCTCGGGACGTGTGAGGAGCGAGCCATCAAGGAAATCATTGCCGAGCAACTGGCTGAAGCGATGAAGGCCCAAAACATTACCAAGAGCGCAATGGCGGAGCGCATGAGAACGAGCAGGCGTCAATTGGACCGGTTGCTCGATCCCGCGACGCCTTCCGTGACGCTTGAGACATTGCGCCGCGCGGCGAACGCCGTCGGGCGCACCTTGCGTATTGAGTTGACGTGATAGGTCGGGTGACTACTTCCCTGCCTTCACGAACTCCAGAATCTCGTCGGTCAGGCGCGAACTCACTGCGTTGATCGCATGCACCTCCGACATGTGGCTGTGCTGCGGCACCATCGCCGCCCGTGCGCAGCCGTTCGGGCCCTTGCAGGTGGCCTGCTTCAACAGGTTGAATTGTTCGACGAAGCGCGGCGGATCGAGTTCGGCGGCGGCGATCATCAGCGGAATCTTTGTCGCGAGCAGGCCCTGCAGCGAGGAGCGTTCGGCGTAACGCGACGGATCGGAGCCAAAATAGGCGATCTCGGGATCGCCGAGCGGCGAGGCGTTGAGGTCGTAGATGCCGGACACCATCACCGCGCCGGCAAGGCCGCCGTCCTTCACCTTGTAGAATTCAGGATGCGACACGTAGTTGGCGACATGAACCGCGCCCGCCGAATGGCCCATCAGATAGATGCGCGCGGGAGCGCCGCCGCGTTCGGCGATCTTGCTCGCGGCCCAGGCGACGATGGCGGCGATGTCCTCCGCGCCGGCCGGGTAGGGCGATTGCGGCGCGAGGCGGTAGGTGGCGTTGACGCCGACAAAACCATTGTGGACGGCCCACAGCATCACATTGTCGTAGAACGGGCTGGTCGGATTCGTCCGCTTGTTGCCGCCGACAAAGGCGCCGCCATGAATGAAGATCAGCACCGGCCGGCGCCGTGACGTCGTCTCCGGCGTGAAGACGTCGAGCAGGTGGCGATCGCCCGGCCCGTATTTGATGTCGCGCTCGACCTTCACCCCCTGATAGGGCTCCTTCGCCTGCAGTGGCGCGAACAGCGCAGCCGTTTTGGCGGGATCGATGACGTGGCCGATTTCCAGGAGCTTCCAGGCGAGGTCCTCCGACATCGGGGGCTCGTGTGCCGAAGCCGCGCTGGCGAGGACGGCCGCCATCGCGGCCAGCGCCGTTCTCAAGAGTGTCATGCAACGGGCTCCTTCGTTTCTTGCGTATTGGGCCGAGCATGGCCGATCGCGGGGCCAATTTGTACTGCTTTTGCCATGACCATTCGCTGCTTTTGCTCGCTCCGCACCGCCGTCGGGGCGGCAGGTTTCGGCTGTGGCACGCGTTCGGGGGAGGGAGATTTACACTTTACGTAAGTCGTAAAGGCTGCTAGCCGCACCTATCTGCTCTTATGGCCCGACGGTGATGCCCTGGCCTGTCGATGTAGAGATCGTCGACTATCGTTGAGGAAGACCATCGTGCCTCGTACCCCGATCCACCCCGGCGAGCATCTTGCCGAAGAGCTGCGCGAACTCGGGCTGAGCGCTGCCGAACTTTCGCGCCAGATCGACGTGCCGGTGAACCGGATCACGGGGATCATTCACGGACAGCGCGGCATCACGGCCGATACGGCGCTGCGTCTTGGCCACTGGTTCGGGACCAGCCCGCAGTTCTGGATGAACCTGCAGCAGAATTACGAATTGCGTCTCGCCGAAAGTCAGATCGGCTCGAAGATCGCGGCATTGCCGCGTCGCGCCAACCGTCCGACCTCTCGCAAACTTGGGAAAACGGCATGAGCCGCCGCGTCAGAAAACCGCTAGCCAAGCGTTCGCCGGGCGACCGCCCCAAGGGTGCAACTCCCTTTCGCAAGAAGTCAGGTGACCGGCCGCAGGGCACTCGCCCCGGCGGGAAGCCTGCGCGGTTTGCGGAGCCGCGCCGGGAGAAGCCGGCGCCGTTCGTGGCGGAGCCCGCCAAGGCCGTTGCCGAACCGCCGCTGCCGACGAAAGTTCAGACCGTCGTCGTGACCGCCGACGAAAACAACATGCGCGTCGATCGTTTTCTCGAAGCGCGGTTTCCCGGGCTGTCGTTCTCCCACATCCAGCGCATCGTTCGCAAAGGCGAGCTGCGCGTCGACGGCAAGCGCGCCGACTCGAAGGACCGGCTGGAAGAAGGCCAGAGCGTCCGCATTCCGCCGCTGAAGCTCGATGCGCCGAAGGCGGCCGGAAAGCTTTCGGAGGCCCAGACCAAGACGCTGCAGGCGCTGAAGGACATGGTCCTCTTTGAAGACGCCGACGTCATGGTGCTGAACAAGCCGGCCGGCCTCGCGGTGCAGGGCGGCTCCGGCATCACGCGCAATGTCGACGACATGCTGGAGGTGATGCGCGACGCCAAGGGGCAGAAGCCGCGGCTGGTGCACCGGCTGGACCGGGAAACCTCGGGCTGTCTCTTGATTGCGAAGACGCGCTTTGCCGCCACCGCGCTCACCGGCTCGTTCCGCCACCGTTCGGCGCGAAAGATCTACTGGGCGCTGGTGGCCGGCGTGCCGAAGCCAAAGCAGGGCCGCATCTCGACCTATCTCGCCAAGGAAGAGATGGAGGACGACAGCATCATGCGCGTCGCCAAGCATGGCGACGAGGGCGCCAGCCATGCCGTGACGTATTACGCCGTGGTCGAAACCTCGGCGCAGAAGCTGGCCTGGGTTTCGCTGAAGCCGGTGACCGGCCGAACGCATCAATTGCGCGCCCACATGGCCCATATCGGCCACGCCATCGTCGGCGATCCCAAATATTTCAACAAGGAGAACTGGGAGTTGCCGGGGGGCCTGCAGAACCGGCTGCATCTTCTGGCGCGGCGCCTCGTGATCCCGCATCCGCGCGGCGGCGTGATCGACGTCAGCGCGCCGCTGCCGCCGCACATGCTGCAGTCCTGGAATTTGCTCGGCCTCGAGCACGACCGGTTCGATCCGATCGAGAACGCGCCGGAGGAATAACGGCGCGCTTGTTTGGCGCAAGAATTGTCAAACCGGCAGCGCAGGCTTGGCGTAGAGTTCGGCTGTGTATTGCCAGCCGAGGTCTGTCGATGATTGCAGGTCTTGTTCGCACTTTTCTTTTCCATTGCCTGCTTGTGCTGGCTTCCGGCATCGGCGCGGCGGCCAACGCCGAAACGCTCGTGCTCGTCGGCGGCAAGCTCTACGCGTCGCCAGAGGCCACGGCCCTCGACGAGTCGGTCGTGGTCGCGACCGACGGCGTCATCACCGCGATCGGCAGCCGCAACGACGTGCAGATCCCGTCCGGCGCGCGCGTGATCGATTGTACCGGCAAGACGATCGTGGCCGGGTTCTGGAACAGCCACGTTCATTTCACCGAGCCGGTCTGGCGGAACGCCGACAGCGCGCCGGCGGCGCCGATGGCGGCTCATATGCAGGAAATGCTGACGCGATGGGGCTTTACCAGCGTGTGGGACCTCGGTTCGGACGGACGGGACACTCTGGCGCTGCGTCGCCGCGTCAATTCCGGCGAGCTGCCGGGCCCGGACATCCACACCGCCGGCAGCATCTTTCCCAAGGACGGTCACCCGGTCTATCTGCCCGCCGAGATGAAACTTCCGATGGCTTCGATCCCCGATGAGGCAGCGCAATGGGCGCGCACCTTCAATGGCTTCGGATTGGACGGCCTGAAACTGTTCACTGGTTCGTTCATGGGATCCGGCAAGCCGGTGATCAACATGTCGACTGACGTCGCGAAAGCGGCGGTCGAGGTGGCGCATGCGGCCGGCAAGCCGGTGTTCGCGCATCCGCAAAACCGGGCGGGCGTGGAAGCGGTGATCGCCGCCGGTGTCGATATCATGGCCCACACGGTGGCCGGCGAGGCCGGCTATTCGGCCGAACAGCTCGCTCGCTTCAAGCAGCAAGGGATTGCGCTGACGCCGACCTTGTCGCTGTTCGCCAAACTGCCGGTGCCGGCCGAGATCGCCGCGCGCATCGTCGACAACATCGTCGGCCAGCTCAAGGGCTTTTCGGAGAACGGCAATACGGTGCTGTTCGGTACCGACGTCGGTTACACCCAGCTCTATGACACCACGCTCGAATATGAACTGATGCGCAGGGCGTTGTCGGAGCGGCAGGTGCTGGCCGCGCTGACGACGAATCCGGCGGCCTATTTCAAGTCCTCGAAGAAGGGGAAGCTGGAGAAGGGGTTTGACGCTGACGTCGTGGTGCTCGACGGCGATCCGCTGGCCGACGTCAAGAACCTCGCCAAAGTCGCCTGGACCATCCGCGCGGGCAAGGTGATCTATCAGAAACCGTGAAAGCGGTCGTGGCTACCAGATCCGGAACGGAACGCCGGCGAGGGCCTGCTGAAACAGCCACAGCGTCAGCGCAGTCCATGCCGCCGTGGCCAGCCAGACGACGATGACGGCAAATGGCGCCGGCAGCATCCTGTCCGCGGCCCATCCGGCGATGGGAACAGCCTGCATCATATGCGTGGCAAAGAAGTGCGGAACGCGGAGATCGCCCACCGTCTGCGACCATCCCGTCAACGGGAAACGGGCGGCATTGGCCGCTTCGCTCCCGACATGGTGATCGAGCGCGCTTCCCATCCGAAACGCGATCACCAGCGTCAACAGCGTTCCGCCGATCAGCCCTAGCGCGGCGGCGGTCCGGGTAGCCGGTCCCATCGATGCGCCCGGGTCGAGCCCGGCGATGGCTCCGAGGATGGCGGCCGCGCCGACGATCAGGACCGCGCCGGTTGCCATCAGCACGTACATGGCATGGAAGAACGGCGTCGAAAGATTGAAATGCGACGGCTGCTGCCTTGCGGCCTGGAGCATGATGTACACGATCTCGAAGATCGCCGACCCGATCGAAACGACGGCGATCCAGAACAGAACGCTGCCGGTCCGGTGCTGCTCGCTCAACAGTCCCGCGATCGCTGCCAGCGTCGCAAAATGAAGCGCCAGCGACAGCTGGAATTTCATCGGCTTGGCCCACACGGTCGACCCGCCGATCAGACGTTGATCGAACGCCCATATGCAGAGAGTGATGACGAACACCGCTGCGAAACCGCCCGCGGTGATCCACCATAATTGATCAGCCCTGGCCATGCGATACCTCCCGGCTCTGCCAGGCCAGCGCGAACGCTCCGGCCGCGAGAAGCGCGCCGCCGGCTCCGATCCAGGCCAGACCTCCATGGTCGTTGATGGCGCCTCCCCAGATCGCGCCGAGGCCCTGGCCGAGCGACACCAGCGAGCCATTCAGCGCCAGCGCCACCGGCGCCGCCGGACCTGCAATTTGCGACAGATGCGCGAGGTTCATCGGGACGGCCGCGAACATGGTCGATGCCAGCGCGAAGATCAGCAACGCGACGATCGGTTGTGTCGTCGTTTGTGCGGGCAAAGCGAGCGCCCACGAATAGGCGGCGATGACCAGCGCCATCGCGCCGAAAGCGACCATCAGGCCGGCCCGGATCGCCTTGCGATCGGCGGCGATGCCGCCTGCGGCAAGGCCTGCAAAGGAACCGATGCCGATGAAGGCCTGCAGCGCGCCGACGCCCGCGCCGGTCAGGCCGGTCAGTCGGTTGATGATCGGTCCGAGATAAGCCACGACGGTAAACGCCGCGGCAAAGCCGAGCACCGTCAGGCTGAAAACCCGAACAACCGCGCCGTTGCGCAGCAGCGGCGCGAGGGCGGCGCGCGGTCCGGGCAGCGGATCGATGCGCGGCACGGCGGCCAGGATGAGCAGCGCCGAGAGCAGGCATATCGCGGCCGAATAATTGAACGTCGTGCGCCAGCCGAAATAGCCGCCGACAACGGAGCCGAGGGGAACGCCGAGGACAAGCGCCACGGTCAAACCGCCCACCACGATGGCGAAGGCCCGCCCGCGCAATTCCGCCGGCACCAGCGCGGTGACCGCGATGGTCGCGAGCGACCCGGCAAAGGCGGTGACGATTCCGCCCACGATCCGCAAGGCGATCAGCCAGCCGAACGACGGCGCCAGCGCGCACAGCGCGTTGCAGAACGCCAGGATCACGAGCCCCGCGACCATCACGCGCTTGCGTTCGACCCGTGAAACCAGCGATGCCGCAAATGGCGCCGTCACCGCGAACGTGATCGAGGATGCCGGTACCAGCAGTCCCGCGGTTCCGACCGAAACGCCGAGATCGGCGGCAAGTTCGGACAGCAAACCCGCAAAGACGAAGCTCTGGGTACCGACCGCGATGTTCACGGCGGCGAGCGCAAAGACGGCGAAGGGCATGCGGATCCGTCGGGCTTCGCAGGAGGTTGACACTGTCTACCTGTGGTCATACCATGGCTGATCGGTTTTGCGCAAGCGGCAGGTGACGGTGATGGCGGTATCGGCAAACGCGATCGAAGGGCCTCGCGGTTCGGGAGCAGCGGCGCGGCAGCGACTGCGCTATGGGCCGTGGGCCGTCATAACCGGAGCTTCCGACGGGATCGGGCGGGCGCTTGCGCTGTGCGCTGCCGCGGCCGGGCTCAATCTGGTTCTCGTCGCACGTCGTGAAACGGCGCTCGAATCGCTTGCCGCCGATCTGACGCGCGATCACCACGTCCAGACCCGAGTGGTCGCTGTCGATCTCGGACGACGCGGGGCGTGCGCCGATGTCGTTGCTGCGACGGCGGATATCGAGGTTGGCCTGCTGGCGGCCATCGCCGGCTTTGGCACGTCGGGCCGGTTCATCGACGGCGCGCTCGATGGCGAGCTGGACATGATCGACGTCAATTGCCGGTCGGTCGTGGAACTCTCGCATCATTTTGCCCGGAGGTTCGCGCAACAGCGGCGCGGCGGGCTGATCCTGATGAGTTCGCTGGTGGCGTTTCAGGGCGTTCCGCGCGCCGCCAACTACGCTGCGACCAAGGCTTTCATCCAGACATTCGCGGAGGGGCTGCGCCTGGAATTGTCGCCGCTGGGCGTCGATGTCATTGCGTCTGCGCCGGGACCGGTCAAAAGCGGTTTTGGCGCCCGCGCCGACATGCGCATGGGAGCGGCGGGGGATCCCGCGACGGTCGCGGCCCAGACCCTCGCTGCCCTTGGCCGGCGCACCACCGTTCGCCCGGGATTCCTGTCGAAATTCCTGGAGGCCTCGTTGCTTCCCTTGCCGCGAAGCGCACGCAGCCGGATAATGGCGGTCGTGATGGAGGGCATGACGCGGCATCAGGATGGCGGCAAAGAACGACAAGACGCACGGCTTGCGTGAGGCCTGTGTAAAGGAAGCGTTGGCGATCATTGCAAAGGACGGTCTTAACGCGCTGAGCCTCCGCGACGTGGCGCGGCGTTTGGGAGTGTCGCATCAGGCGCCCTACAAGCATTTTCCGAGCCGCGAACACATCCTGGCGGAGGTGGTCGGCCGTGCCTATTCCAGCTTTGCGGATTATCTTTCGAAGCGGAAGCGCAGCGATGATCCCTATCGCGATCTCGGCCATCTCGGGCAGTCCTATCTGGACTACGCCCGCAAGCATCCGTTGCACTATCGCTTGATGTTCGGAACGAGGTTGCCCGACCCCCAGCAACACCCGGAGATGCTGCTGCAGGCGAAGCAGGCGTTTGCGATGCTCCGGGAGGCGATCGGAAAACTGCCCGGCCGGTCGCCGGAAGCCGATGTCGATCAGGACGCGATGTTTGCCTGGTCGGTCGTGCATGGTCTGGCGAGCATCCAGCAGACCCATGCCGCGGAACAGGCCGGTTTCGGCAAAGCGACGATGGCGAAGGCGACCGGGCATACGCTGGCGCTCATTGCGGCCGCGCTGGGAGGCCGCAAGACGACGTGATGGTCGTCGCCGCTTATGCAGCGCGAACAACTGCCGCAGCGAATCGTTGCGTGCTTCGCCATCCGGAACGACCCGGCCTTCATGGCCTGCGGCAACCCTGAGGAGCCTTAATCGCGACGGGCGAAGTCGCCGGGCAATTCCGCCGTTTGATCCGATCGAGAACGCGCCGGAGGAATAGTTTGGCGCAGCCAGTCAGCCTTCGTGAAGGATCTTGAATTCATGGTCGCGCCTGGGGCGCGTCGCTTCCAGCGAATGGACGATGTGCTCGGAGAGCAGCTTGGCCGCCGGCGACAGCGCTCCGGGAGCCTGGTATAGCGCGATTTCGGCGTCGGGCAGCACGGGCATCTTGTGCTCCGCACCGACGAGCATCAAGCCCTCCGGCACCATGTCCTTGGACATTACAGTGACGCCGAGGCCGGCGCGCACGGCAGCCTGCAGGCCTTCGCTGCTTGGGCTGGTATAGGTGATCCGCCACGGCCGCTTGTGGGCATCGAGGGCGGACAGCGCCAGCTTGCGGTAGACATCGGGTGCCGGCGCCAGGACCAGCGGCAGTGGCTGCTGCTGATCCAGCACCAGCTTCGGTCCGGTGACCCAGACCAGCACGTCGCGCCAGACCGCGATGCCACCGGCCGGTCCCTGCGGCTCGCGCTTCACCATGATGAGGTCATACTCGCCGCGAGAAAAGCCTTCGAGCAGGCTGAAGCTGAAGGTGCAGTTGACGTCGAGCGCCACGCGGGGATGCGCACGCGCAAAGCTCGCCAGGACATCCGGTAGATAGACGGTGGCGAAATCCTCAGGCGTTCCCAGCCGAACGCTGCCCTCGACGTCGGGCTCCAGGATGCGGGAGCGCGCTTCGTCGGCCAGGTGCAGCAATTGTCTGGCATAGTTGAGCAGGATCTCTCCGTTGGGCGTGAGCAGGAGTTCGCGGCCGTCGCGCTCGAAAACCCGCCGTCCGAGACTGTCCTCGAGCTTCTTGATCTGCAGGCTGACGGTCGACTGCGTCCGTCCGACCCGCTCGGCAGCCCGCGTGAAGCTGGCATTTTCGACGACGGCCACGAATGTTCGCAGCAGGTCGAAGTCAAACGGCGGTAAGGGTGTGCTCACGTCTGCGGCCTGTATGGCTTTCCTGATCGACCGTATCATCGCCCACCACGGTTTCACAAACGCCTGCCATCCACGCCACTGGTGCCCTAAACCGGTCCAGCGGTGCGACTCCCTTGTCTGGAGCGGACCGCCTCGACTGTTGCCCGTTTCACGCTGGGTGTGCGTTGGGGATCGCAGCAGGCTCTCCGGGGTGCTGCGACTTGTCGGGATCGGGCCGAGGCGCAGACCCGGCTGCACCGGGCGCCGTTCCGGCCGTCGGCGGGCCATCGCTGTCGCACTCCTCCAGTTCGGCCAGCCGGCGCCGCTCGGCGCGCGGCAGGGCCAGCCTGTCGTAGAGAATGGGGACGAGCAGCAGCGTCAGCGCGGTGGCCGTGACCAGGCCGCCGATCAGCACGATCGCCAGCGGCCGCTGGATTTCGGCACCCGGTCCGTCGGCGAACAGGAAAGGCACCAGGCCGAGCGCCGCAATCGAGGCGGTGAGGGTGACCGGACGCAGCCGGCGCCGGGCACCCTCCATGACCGCTTCGCGGAACGGGAGTGTCCCGCATGCGCAAACTTCGTTGATGTACGAAATCAGCACCACGCCGTTGAGTACCGCGATACCCATCAGGGCGATGAAGCCGACCGAGGCGGGCACCGACAGAAACTCGCCCGAGGCCCATAGCGCGATCACGCCGCCGATGGTGGCAAACGGGACGTTGCAGAACACCAGCAAGGCCTGGCGGAGCGATCCGAACGTCAGGAAGAGCAGCAGGAAGATGGCGCCGAGGGCGATCGGAACGACGATCGACAGCCGCGCCGCAGCCCGTTGCTGGTTCTCGAACTGACCGCCCCACACCAGCGAGTAGCCCTTGGGGAGGTCGATCCTGGACGCCGCCGCCTTGGCGTCGTCGACGAAGCCGACGAGGTCGCGACCGCGCACGTTGGCCAGGATGGTCGCAAACCGCTGGCCTTCCTCGCGGATGACCTGGATCGGTCCATCCTCGACCCTGATCCTGGCGACCTGGCCGAGTTCGATGGTGCCGCCGCCCGGGAGCACGATCGGCACGCGGGCGAGATCGGCGGCGGAAGCGCGCTGGCGCTCTTCGCCACGGACGACCAGCGGCGTTCGCACCTGGCCCTCCAGCACGATTCCAAGCCGTCGGCCGTCAACCCATACTCGCAACGCTTCCTGGACTTCCTCGGCATTGAGGCCGAACCGGCCGGCCTCCGCGCGATCGACCGCCACCGTGAAGTAGCGCATGCCGGCGTTTCGAAGCGCGAAAACGTCGATCGCTCCCGGCACCGTCTTGATGGCGGCGGCGACGTCGCGCGCCACCCGGTTCAGGTTCGCGATGTCGTCGCCGAACACCTTGACGACCACGTCGCCGCGCGCGCCGATGATCATCTCCTGCACCCGCATGTCGATCGGCTGGGTCAGCGCGAAGCTGATGCCCGGAATGCCATCGAGCACGCGGCGAAGTTCGCCGAGGAACCAGGCCATGTCGGGTCCGCGCCATTCCTTGCGCGGGGCCAGCGTCATGAACATGTCGGTCTCGTTGAGGCCGACCGGATCGATGCCGAGTTCGTCGGCGCCGGCCCGCGAGATGATGCGCTTGATCTCGGGGATCTCCGCCTTCAGGATCTGTTGGATGCGCTGATCCGACTGCGCCGCTTCATCGATCGAGATGGTCGGATGCTTGCGGATCGTGATCACGGGCGTGCCTTCGTCCATCACCGGCATGAAGGTGCTGCCGATGCGCGGGAAGACGGCGATGACCGCTGCGATGCCGATCGCCACCGCTGCGAACACGCCGATCGGCCGCCGCATCACGTAGGCAAGCAGCGGGTCGTAGCCGGCATGGAGCTTGCGCACCAGCCACGGTTCGGCGTGTGCGCCGGCCCGCAGCAGGTAGGCGGAAAGCGCCGGCACCACCGTAAGGGACAGGATCAGGGCGGAGACCAGCGCCACCACGATCGTGAGCGCGACGGGGCTGAACAGCCTGCCTTCCAGGCCCTGCAGGGCGAGCAGCGGCATGAACACCAGGATGATGATGGCGACACCCGACAGCAGCGGAACCGCGACTTCGCGCGTCGCCTCCAGGCTCAGCCGCAATCTTGTGGCCATGTCGGGCTTTTCCACGGTGGAAAGCCGGTGTTCGACGTTTTCGACCACCACGACGGCACAGTCGACCAGCAGGCCGATGGCGATGGCGAGGCCGCCAAGCGACATGATGTTGGCCGACCATCCCAGCATGCGCATCACGCCGAAGGTTGTCAGAACCGCCAGCGGCAGGATCAGCGAAACCACCAGCGCCGAACGCAGATTGCCGAGGAACAGCAGCAGCAGGATGATGACGAATGCGATAGCCTCGAGCAGCACCTTCTGCACCGTCCATACCGCCTTGCCGATCAGTTCGCTGCGGTCGTAGAAGATCACGATGCGCGCGCCATCGGGCAGTTGCGGCGTGAGTTGGTCGAAGCGGGCCTTGACGCCGTCGACCACGGTGCGGGCGTTGGCGCCGCGCAGTCCGAGCACGATGCCCCAGACGGCTTCGCCGGCCGCATCGGAGCTGACCACGCCGTTGCGGGCGAGCGAGCCAAACCGGACGTCGGCGATGTCGCTGACGCGCACGATGACCCCGTTGCGCGTTGCAACCACGGTATTGCGGATGTCGTCCAGGGTCTGGATGCGACCTTCCGAGCGAACCAGAAGGGCTTCCTCGCCGCTGCGGATGCGCCCCGCGCCGTCGTTGCGGTTGTTGACCTCCAAGGCCTTCTCCAGCATGTGCGTGGTGATGCCGCGCGCGGCCATCGCGGAGGCTGAAGGAATCACCTCGAAGGTGCGCACGTAACCGCCGAGCATGTTGACGTCGGCGACGCCCGGCAGGCTGCGCAGTGCGGGCCGGATGGTCCAGTCGAGCAGCGACCGCTTTTCCTGCGGCGACAGGTTGGGGGAGTCGATGGTGAACATCACCATCTCGGCGAGCGGGGTTACGATCGGCGCGAGGCCGCCGCTGGCGCCGGCGGGGAGCTGGTCGCGAACTTCCTGCAGGCGTTCGTTCACCTGAGCGCGGGCCCAGAAGATGTCGGTCCCGTCGGCGAACTCGAACGTCAGCAGCGCGACGGCGTAGCGGGTCGTCGAGCGCATCCGCACCAGGTTCGGGATGCCGCGCGCGGCAAGCTCGATCGGCGTCGTGACGCGGCTTTCGAGTTCTTCGGGCGCAAGGCCGGGCGCCTGCATCGACACCAGCACCTGGACCGGCGCGACGTCCGGGAAGGCGTCGATTGAAAGCTTCTGGTAGGCGAGCGCTCCCCAGATGGCGAGCGCGAGCGCGCCGATGAATACGATGAGACGCTGCTTGAGCGCGATATCTATCAATCCGGAGAGCATGCCTTATTCCTTGTCCGCCGCAGCCAGTTCCGACAGCAGCGTGATGACGCCGCGATCGGCCACTTCGTCACTGGCGGCGAGAGCGCCGCGCACGGAAGCACTTCGAGCGGTCTCCGAAATGACCTGCACGGGGCGCGCGACGAAACCCTGCGGCCCCTTCACGAAGACCCAGCTTCGGTCGCGATGGCGCACCACCGATGTCGCCGGCACGGACCATTGCGACGCGCCATTCTGGCTTATGCGGATGGTCGCCAGAACGGCAAGACCAGGCCGTATCGCGCCGTTGGCTGACCCGATCTCGGCGACGGCGATGGCCGACTGCGTCCCGGCATCGATGGTACGGCCGATCCGGACAATGCGTCCCTGCACGCCATAGGCCGGGATGGCAACCGCCTGGCCCACCGTGATCGCAGCCAGTCGCGCGGCCGGCACCTGGATGTTGATCCAGAGCGTATCCAGGTCGGCAAGCGAGACCACGGGCGCCGCGGCCTCGACGCGCTGGCCGGGGCTCGCGTCGCGTCGTACCACCGTCCCCGCAATCGGGGCATGCACGGTGACCGAGCCGAGGATTCGCCGCGAGTTGCGCAGTGTCTCGATATCGGCCTCGGACATTTCCATCAAGCTGAGGATCTGCGCCCGCTCGTCAAGGCGCGACTTGGCGTTGGCAGCTTCGGTCTCGACGACCCGCAATTCGCGCTCCGGCGTCGCTCGGCTCTCCCATAGAAAGCGGGTGCGGCGAAGGCGGTCAGCGGCCAACGCCTCGTCGGAAAGGGCAGCCAGGTACTGCCGCTGCGCCTCGACGAGGTCGGGGGAACGCAGCCGCGCGATCGGCTGGTTGGCTGTGACGTTTTCGTCAGCGGCGACCAGCACGGCCTCGACGAGCCCGTTTGCCGGCGCGGCGACCACGCGCAGTTGCGAAGGGGGGATGACAACCGTACCCGGCAGCGACAGCTCGATCTCGCCGCGCTCCGGAGAGATCGGAGACGTTGCGATGCCGGCGCTGCGAATTTCGCGCTCTTCCATGGGAATGGCGATGTCCGGCTGTTGGCTGGCAAGACCAGAGCCTGCCGGCAGGACGGCAACGACCATGGCGATCCCGCCCGCCACGGCCAGTCTGCGCGGCGAGGAGAAAAGCCGAAGCACGTCTCGAGAAATCCAGCCATCTGCAGATAATCGACTGACCGGCCAGATGCATTTGATCGTGTCGCAATTCATCGCGGTTCTCGTTTTTCCCTTTCGTGTGTTTGTCGGCGTCGAACGGAAGCCTCGGTAGCGCAGTGCAAGTGGCGCCGGCTGGCGGACGACCACACGCCTGTAGCCGCAGCTCGCGACACCGCGCCTTTCCTTGCCCTCCTGGCGAACCTTATGTTGCGGCTGCAGCCGTTTTTGAAATGAGTTCTTCGGCTGTTTTCGATTGAAGAATCCAATGCAACTTTTTGAACGCGAGCGGCCAGAGCGGCGCCCCGCGCCGGGTCCATTGCCTGAATCGTACTCGCAGGCGTCGGGGTGACTTTCACGCCATCAATGGGCGCCATTGAACAATCCAATTAGCGCCCGCCGGCCCGGCCGCTGCCGGTGCCGAACGGTAGAGAGTCGGCCGGATTGGCCTGCGAGGCACACCGATCAACGTTCGCAAGTTGCGCGGCGAGCGGGGACGCTGATGAGCCGCGGTTGGGCGAGGGAAACGCGCCTTGGCGGGGGCCGCATGACGGGAAGCGGCAGGGCGAAGAGCGGCTTTTTGATCTGAACCCGTCGGCCCGACCTCCTCATCGGCTTTATTTGCATCCCGCGATATCGTATTGTCAGGCCTTGGGTTTTCTCCGACCACTGGCTCTCGCATGCGTGAACTTTTCGACGAAATTGCCGGGCAATCGCCGCTCGATCCGCAGGAGGCGGTACGACGCGCCACGCGCGCGCCCCAGCGCAAGAAGTTCTACAAGGAGGCAGGCATCGCCGAGGCGGACGGCGGATTTTCCGTCACGCTCGACGGCAAGCCGATCAAGACGCCGTCCGGCCGCCAGGTCTTGGCGCCGACGCAGCCGATCGCGGAGGCGATTGCCGCTGAATGGAACGCGCAGCACGAAACCATCGATCCATTGACCATGCCGCTGACGCGCTTCGCCAACTCGGTTGGTGAGGTCGCCGACCGCGTCGATGCGGTGGCCGACGACGTCGCAAAATATCTCGGCTCCGACCTGCTGTTCTATCGCGCCGGCCATCCCGAGGCGCTGGTCGCGCGCGAGGCCGCGTTTTGGGACCCGGTGCTGGCCTGGGCGGCCAGCGAACTCAACGCGCATTTCATCCTGTCCGAAGGCATCGTGCATGTCACCCAGCCGGAGCAGGCGATCCGGGCAGCGCGCGGCGTCTTTCCGGCCGACCCCTGGTCGGTGGCGGCGCTGCACCTGGTGACGACCGTCACGGGCTCGGCGCTGCTGGCGCTGGCGCTATGGCGTGGGGCGCTCGATTCTGACGAAGTCTGGGCCGCGGCCCATGTCGATGACGACTGGAATGTCGAGAAATGGGGCGTCGACGAGGAAGTCGCAGCCCGCCGGGCGGCCCGATTCATCGATTTCCGGGCAGCTGTGACGGTTCTGGATGAACTGAGGGGGTGAGACCCTCCACCCGGTTAACGAGAGGTTTACGCCGACGGGGTAACCTTTGATCTGGCCGAGACCCAGACCATGGCGATATCGATCAATCCCGTTCTGCCGGTGCTCGCCGCCCAGGAGACTGGCGGCGTGGCGCCCGAGTTCGTGCTGCAGCAGGGCAGCGTGGTCAACGCCCAGGTCCTCAAGGTGCTGTCCGCCGATCTGGTGCGGATCGCGATCGCCGGCCTCTCGCTCGACGTGGCCACCGAAGTTCCGCTGCAACAGGGCCAGAACCTGCAGCTTGCGGTCACGCAGGCCAAGGATGGCGGCGTTCGCCTCGCCATGGTCGGGCAGGGCGGCGGTGCCGCTGGTGCCCTGGGCGACGCCGTCACGTTGTCGGCGGATGCGCAGGCCGACGCGGCTCTCAACCGGCCCGCCATGCTGTCGCCGAAGAGCGTGCTGACGCCGCTGGAGCGTGCCGCCGTATCTGTCGCCGCGCAGGCCGCAGCCACCGAACAGGACAGCCTGGCGCCACTGTTCGCCAATCTTGGCGCGGCGGTTTCCGCCAGCAACCTGCCGCCGAAACTGCAGGCGGCGATCGCGCAGGTGCTGGCGCAGCAGACCAGCCTCGATCAAAATCTCGACGGCGGCGACATCAAGACCGCGTTCCAGAAATCCGGAATCTTCCTCGAGGCGTCGCTGGCGGCCGGGACCGTTCCGACTGGCGGCGTCCCCGATCTCAAGGCGGCGCTGATCGTGCTTCGCCAGACGCTGCAGTCGGCGCTCGGCGCGAATGCGCCGGCCGCGACCCCGACGGCTCAGGCCACCTCGACAGCGCCGGCAGGCGCCCCGCAAGCTGCGCCGACCCAGACCGCCGCCACAACGCTCGTTCCGTCTCCATCGATCTATCCGGACGTCCACGAAATCCTGTTGCCGCAGGCACGGCCGGTCGCGGCAAACCTCGCTCAGTCCCCACAGGCCGCAACTGCGCAAAACCCATTGGCAGCGGCGCTCGACGCCGGACCTTCTGCCGGTGCGACGTTGAACCTGTTGCAGGAGGCGCTGCAGGAACTCGGCACCCCCGTGCGCGTCGCGGTTCTGCCGAAAGACGCGCGTGGCGGGGAGGCGAATTTTCACAGCAACGCCCCGCCACCGCCACCTGTTCGCGGCGCGCCGCCGGCCGCCCAGCCGATCGCCGCGCCGACGATCGCGCCGGATGGACCGCTAGAGACGACCGCCCATCACCTGCTCGATGACACCGATGCTGCCATCGCGCGGCAGACGCTGTTGCAGGTGGCGTCGCTGCCGGACCGTATCGAAAATTCGGCGCCGAAGGCCGACATGAATGTGCCGCGCTGGAATTTTGAGATTCCGTTCGCGACGCCGCAGGGCACGGCGATGGCGCAGTTCGAGATTTCCCGTGACAGCGCCGAACAGGAAGTCGAGGCCGCCAAGCGGATGTGGCGGGCGCGCTTCTCGCTCGACGTCGAGCCGGCCGGTCCGGTGCATGCGCTGATTTCGCTGCAGGGCGAAACCACCTCGGTGCGGATCTGGGCGGAACGCTTGTCCACGGCGGAACAATTGCGCGCCGGCGCCTCCGAACTCAGCCAGGCGCTGAGCCGCGCCGAGCTTCATCCCGGCGATATCGTGATCCGCGACGGCGCGCCGCCGCAGGCCGCGCCCGCCGCCCGCGCCGGCCACTTCCTGGACCGCGCGCTATGAGCGTCGATGTCAAGAACAAGCTCGCGGTCGCCCTGCACTATGACAAAACCGGCGCGCCGCGGGTCATCGCCAAGGGCAAGGGCACCATCGGCGCCAGGATCGTCGAACTCGCCCGGGAACACGACATCCCGATCGAGGAGAACGAGGTGTTGGCGGGCGCCCTGTCGCATGTCGAGATCGGCGACGAGATTCCGCCCGACCTCTACAAGGCGGTGGCCGAAGTGCTGATCTTCGTGCTGCGGCTGTCGGGGCGGGTGCGCTAGGTTCGCGCGAAAGTTTCACTTGTCAACGTCTTGGTGCAGTGCCATCGGTTTTGGCATTCCTCAACCAGTCCGGACAAACCCGTGATCAATCGCCGCCACGCGCTCGGCCTGCTCACCGCCGCGAGCATTGTTCCATCCCGCGGCTTCGCCCGTGTCTCCTACCAGCGCAACGAGTTTCGCGACGACCTGTCGAGGCGGTTTTTCGAGCTCGGCACGGTCGGCACCTTCGTCGCCTACAAGGTCGACGACTATCTCATCATCGCCAGCGACAAGGTGCGGTCGGGCGAGGGCCGGCTGCCGGCCTCGACCTTCAAGATCCCGAATTCGGTCATCGCGCTGGACACCGCCGTGGTCGAAGACCCCGACAAGGACGTCTTCAAGTGGGACGGCGTGACGCGCAGCATCGAGCCCTGGAACAAGGATCACACGCTGCGCTCGGCGATCGCGGTGTCCGCGGTGCCGGTCTACCAGGAGATCGCGCGCCGCATCGGCCAAGAACGGATGCAGAAATATGTCGACCTGTTCGACTACGGCAACCGTGACATCGGCGGCGGCATCGACCAGTTCTGGCTGACCGGCAGTCTGCGCATCGATCCGATCCAGCAGATCGATTTCGTCGACCGGCTGCGCCGCGGCGTGCTGCCGGTGTCCAAGCGCAGTCAGGAGCTGACGCGCGACATCCTGCCGGTCACCAGGGTCGGTGACGCCACCATCCGCGCCAAGAGCGGGCTGCTCGGCGCCGAGGCCGGCAAGCCGTCACTGGGCTGGATGGTCGGCTGGCTGGAGAAGGGATCTTCCGCGACCGTGTTCGCCATGAACATGGATTGCAAAACGCCGGAGCACATCGCCGCCCGCATGGCGGTGGTGCAACAATGCCTCGGCGATATCGTGGCGTATTGACGGGCCGGCTATCCCAGCTCGAGCAACATCTGCAGGAAATCGCTCACCGCCTTCTGCGCTTTTTTTCCCGTGGCTCAATGCGCTCATCAAGCGCGGGCAGGCTGTCAAACGTCTGTCGCGGGAGGCGGCGCGGGGCTACCCAGCGCTGAAATTCAACGATCTTTAAGCAATTTTGTTCAAAGAATTTCCACCCGGTCCAAGCTTTGAATTCGACGATGGCGTTCAAATTCGTACCGCATTGGAAGATCAGGTCGCCCAGCCAGCTGGCGCTCGCGACCTATTGGGACCAGCTTACCGCCGGGCGGCGTTTTCCGGCCTTTACCGAGTTTCAAATGCCGGCGGAATTGCACGACCCCAAGCAACTGGTGGCGTGGAACGTCGAGGGCACGGGCCCGCTTCGAAAATTTCGCGCGCTCTATCAGGGCGAAAGCATCGTCGACGTGTTCAACGCGGCCTGGGCCGGCAAGACCATGGAGCAGGTCGTGCCGATGTCGCTGCGCAAGATCACGCTGGAAGCGGCGAAGGAGTGCGCGAACAGCGGCTGCATCGTCTATTCGATCTTCTCCACCATCGACGCCTACGACACCCAGGTCGATTGCCATCGTCTGCTGCTGCCGTTCGGGCGCGACGGCGGAAGGGTCGAGCAGATGCTGGGCTCGCTGCAGCTGACGGCCGTGCAGAACCGAAGCCGGGTGCTGAACCATTTCGATATGCAGACCGACGTTCAGTTCGCGGGCCGGATCAAGGCCGGCTTCACCCAGCCGAAGCCAGAGCCGGCCAAGGCCGAACCGGTCGCGGACGACAAACGGAAGACCGTGCGCCGTATCGTCAAGCGGGCGGCCAAAATCAGCTTCGCCAAGCAGCACGTGACCTGCACCGTCCGCAGTCTTTCGGCGACCGGCGCGTCGATCGAGGCGACGAATCTCGCCGCTATCCCGGACAACTTCAGTCTGCTGATGGAGATGGAATCGACGGCGCGGCGCTGCGCGGTCGTCTGGCGCAATTCGACGCAAATCGGCGTCGAGTTCAGGTAGATCGCTTCCCGATCCGCCCCAGATGGGTGAAGCCGAATCCATCGGCATATTTCAGGCCATAGGCGAGCGCGCGGTCGAAGCCGATATGGGCCAGCCAGATCATCGCGATCGAGAGAATGAGCGGCGAGGCGGTGCCGAAGCCGGCCGTCATCATCGCCATCGGCGCCAGATAGCTGTGGGCCGCGTTATAGATCATGGCGCCGAAACGAGGCCCCGAAAGGTAGGCCGCAAAGCTCAGATCGGGCACGAAGAACAGCAGGGCGTAGACCAGCCAGTCGCCGTCCCAGATGTAATAAAGCGACGTCATCCCGACAAAGAGCGCCAGTCCTTCGAGCCGGAGCACCGTGCGCACGCCTCCGGTAACGGCGCCTGGCCCCACGGCGCTAGCGGTATCGGTCATTCCATTCCCCTGATCAGGAGGGGCATATAGGGCCTGCCGGATGACGGTACCAGAGGGCGGAAGGGGTGTTTCCTGTCCGGAAAAGGCCGTGTTAGAAGGCCTTGAAATGGACCGGAAGACGGGCGGAAGCAGCATGAAGGATATTCTCGACACCCTCGAAGCACGGCGCGCCGGCGCCAAACTGGGCGGCGGCGAAAAGCGCATCGAGGCGCAGCACGCCCGCGGCAAGCTGACGGCGCGCGAGCGCATCGAGTTGCTGCTCGACAAGGGCTCGTTCGAGGAATTCGACATGTTCGTCGAGCACCGCTCGACCGAATTCGGCATGGAGAAGACCAAGGTGCCGGGCGACGGCGTTGTCACCGGCTGGGGTACGGTGAACGGCCGCAAGACGTTCGTGTTCGCCAAGGATTTTACCGTGTTCGGCGGCTCGCTGTCGGAGACCCACGCGCTCAAGATCACCAAGTTGCAGGACATGGCGATGAAGGCCAGGGCGCCGATCATCGGCCTCTACGACGCCGGCGGCGCGCGCATCCAGGAGGGCGTGGCGGCGCTCGCGGGCTATTCCTACGTGTTCCGCACCAACGACATCGCCACCGGCTAGATCCCGAAGATCTCCTACAACATCGGCCCCTCCGCCTCCGGCGACGTCTAAT
>CAZSRR010000069.1:0-26988 GCA_964609175.1 uncultured Bradyrhizobium sp. | reverse complement strand
CGCTGGCCAGTACGGCACCGAGATTTCCGCGCTGGTGAGCGCAGGCTCCGACGTGGTGTATTCCAGCCTGTGGGGTGGTGACTTGCAGGCCTTCGTGCTGCAATCGGGGCCGCGCGGCCTGCCGAAGCGCAGCCAGCTCGTATTCAGCGCCGCCGACCACGTCCTGCCGCCGCTCGGCGACAAGATGCCCGACGGCGTGATCATCGGCGCCCGCGGCGCCTACGGCCTGATGTCGCGAAAGTCGCCGCTGAACGACTGGCTGTTCAAGGGCTACGAGGCCGCCAACGGCGTATATCCGGTTCAGGCCGCCTATCGCGCGACGCAGGCAATCCTCGGATTGAAAGCCGCAGTGGAAAAAGCCATGGCCAAGAACGGCGGCAAGAAGCCTTCGACCGACGAAATGGTCGTCGCGATGACCGGACTGGAGTGGCCATCACCGGGCGGCCTCATCCAGATGAAGCTCGCCGACGGCCATCAGGCGATCCAGCCGATTGCTTTCAGCCGCACCAAATACAATCCGGATCTGAAGCGGGTCGATCTGGTCGACATCCAGTACTTCCCGGCCGAATGCGTCAACCCGCCGCCGGGCGTCAAGGCGATCGAGTGGATCAAGGGCGGCATGCAGGGCGCCAAGTGCGACTAGGCATTGGCGTCGGACGAACCGACGGCGGCGCGCAAGTAGCTCGCGCCGCCTTTTCTGACCTGCGTGATACCAGACCGCCATGAATTTCTTTCTGACGATCGTTCTCGACGGCCTGATTCAGGCCTCGTGGCTATTTATCGTCGCCCTCGGGCTGACGCTGGTGTTCGGCGTCCTCAAAATCCTCAACATTGCCCATGGCAGCTTCTACGCACTTGGGGCCTATATCGCGGCCACCGTGGTGACCATGATCGCCGCCCGCGGTCTCCCGCCTAGCGTAGGTTTCGTCGCGATGCTGCTCGCGGTGGCGATGATCGCGTCTGCCGTCGGATGGCTGCTCGAACGGGGCCTCTTGAAGATGTTCTACGGCCGCGACGAGGTGGTGCTGCTGCTGGTGACCTACGCCGTCTTCCTGATCCTGGAAGATGTCACCAAGCTGATCTGGGGCGTCAATCCGATCTACGCGACACAGCCCTACGAATTATTCGGCAATCTGGAGTTCGCCGGCCTCTACTATGTCGGTTACGACCTGGTGCTGATCCCGATCTCGGCGGCGATCGGCTTTGCGATCTGGTTCGGCCTCAATCGCACCGTGATCGGCAAGATCGTGCTTGCCGTCATCCATAATGAGGAAATGAGCCTCAGCATGGGCGTGCGCGTCAATCGGGTCTATGCGGTCGCCTTCGCGTTCGGCGTCCTGCTCGCGGCGCTCGCCGGCGCGCTGACCGCGCCGAAGATTTCGATGCAGCCGGGATTGAGCTCGGATGTCATCATCCTGAGCTTTGCGATCGTCGTGATCGGGGGACTGGGCAGCGTCGAGGGCGCGGCGGTCGGCGCGCTTCTGGTGGGTCTCGCACGCGCCGCCTCTGTGCACCTGATGCCGCAGGCCGAGCTGTTCATGATCTACCTGATCATGGCGGCGGTCCTGATGTTCCGCCCCGAGGGCCTTTTCAAGCGCGAAATGGCAAGGCGGATCTGATGAGGAAGGGACCGAGCCTTCTGGTCATGATCGCGCTCGTCGCAGCGGTAGCGCTGTTCGGGCGCGTGTTGCCGACCTGGACGCTGTCGCTGGCGACGGTTGCCGCCTCCAATGCGCTGATCTCGCTCGGCATCGTCGTGCTGGCGCGCACCGGCAATGTCTCGTTCGGCCAGGGCCTGTTCTTCGCCGCCGGCGGCTATGGCGTGGCGCTGATCGCCAATGCGTGGGGTCTCAGCGATGCGGTGGCGCAGGTGATCGTCGGCGCCGCCTGCGGCGGCCTGCTCGGCCTCATCATCGGCCCGTTGATCGCGCGTTATAGCGGCATTTTCTTCGGCATGCTGACCTTGGCGCTGTCCATGGTGTTTTACGGTGCCTTGGTGAAAACGACAGCGCTCGGCGGCTCCGACGGATTCAATGTCGGGCGGCCCACCCTGTTCGGCATGAATTTCACCGATCCGCGCGAGGCCGACTTCATGCTGTATGCCGTGGCGGTGATCGTGACCGGATTTGCCGGCATCGCCGCGACCATCCTGTTCCGCTCCGAATTCGGCCTCGCCAGTCTGGCGGTGCGCGAAAACAACCTGCGGGTCGAGTATCTCGGCCTTTCCGCCAACCGGATCATTTCGGTCAACTTCGTGATCGCCGCGATCTTTGCAGGCGCCAGCGGCGCCTTTGCGCTGATGGCGCAGCGCCACATCGATCCGCAATTCGCCTACTGGACTACGTCGGGCGAATTCGTCTTCGTGGCGGTGCTGGCCGGCAACCAGAGCGTCGCCGCCGTGTTCGTCGCCTCGATGGCGCTGGAACTGGTCCGCTCGTTCTCGAACCTGTATCTGCCCAATACCTGGCAGCTCGTGCTCGGCGTCTTTCTGCTCGGCGTCATCCTGTTCCTGCCGCGCGGCATCGGCTCGCTCTGGATCAGGAATCGCCGGAAGCAGCGCAAGACAGCCGATATTGCCCTCGCCGCCGATCGGGGAGCCGCCTCGTGAAGCCCGTTCTATCGGTACGCGGGCTCGAAAAGCGTTTTGGTGCGGTGATCGCCGCCGACGCCCTCACGCTCGATATTCCCGCCGGGCAAAAGATCAGCCTGATCGGCGCCAACGGCGCCGGCAAGACCACCTTCGTCAACATGGTGACCGGCTATCTCAAGCCCGACAAGGGCAGCATCCTGATCGACGGCGTCGACATCGGACGCCGCTCGCCGCGCAGTACCGCCCGGCTGGGAATCTCGCGCTCATTCCAGATTCCTCAGCTGTTCGTCGAACTCACCGCCGCTGAAAATCTCGCCGTGGCGATTTCCGGCACCGGCACGCGGATGTCGCTCCGGGCGCCGGCGGAGGCGCAGGGCCGCCGCGGCACGGCCGTTGAGCTGCTGGAACGTTTTGGACTGGCCGATCAGGCCGACCGCCCGATTTCGGAGCTTGCGGGCGGCGTCCGCAAGCTGATCGATATCGCGATGGCGCTGGTGCGCCGGCCAAAGCTGCTGCTGCTGGACGAGCCGACTTCGGGCGTATCGGCGGAAGAGAAGTTCAAGACCATGGATCGCGTCATTCACGCCGTCGCCCCCGACGCAGCCACCATCGTATTCGTCGAGCACGACATGGAAATCGTCAGCCGCTACGCGGATCGCGTTGTGGCGTTCTATCAGGGGCGCATCCTCGCCGACGGGGCGCCCGCCGAGGTGCTGAACAACCAGGAAGTCCGCCGCTACGTCACCGGAGGCGCGCGATGAACGGCATGGCTCCCCTGCTCGCGATCGAAAATCTGGTCGTCGAGATCCAGTCGATGCCAGCCCTGCGCGGCTTTACGATGCAGGTCGCGAAAGGCGCCATGGTCAGCCTGGTCGGCCGCAATGGCGCGGGCAAGACGACGCTGATGCGTTCCATCATGGGGCACCTCACGCCGGCCGGCGGCACGGTGCGGTTCGAAGGCAGCGATCTGGCGTTGCGCCCCCGCCATGCGCGCGCGGCGCTCGGGATCGGCTACATGCCGGAAGACCGCTGCCTGGTGCCGCAGCTCACGGTCGAGGAAAACATCATGCTGCCGCTATGGGTCGCAAAGCATCTCGACCGCAAGGTCCGGCTCGACTTCGTCTATGAGGTCATCGGGGAGTTGACCGAGATGCGCCATCGCAAGGCGCTGTTGCTCAGCGGCGGGCAGCAAAAGCTGGTCGCTCTCGGCCGGGCGCTGGCCGTAGGCACCAAATGCCTGTTGCTCGACGAGCCGTTCGAAGGCATCGCACCCGCGCTGTCGGAACGGCTGTCGGAAGTGCTTGCCTCGCTGCGGGGCAAGGATCTGACCCTGCTGATGTCGCAATCGGACCTTAACCACTCGCGGGGTCTGATCGACATGGAATTCACGATCGAACGCGGCGCCAATCCGATGCCCGCCGCTCACTGAGGCGGAGCTGTCCACGGCTACTCGCTGTCGTGGCCGGACCCTGCTTCGGCGATTTCCCGCAGCATCTCGGCATTCAGGACCACGATCGCGCCGTGCTCGAGACGCACCCAATCACGCCCCGCCCAGGCGCGGAGCTGCTTGTTGATGCTTTCCCGGGTCATGCCAACCATCTCGCTGATTTCCTGCTGGGTAATCGCGATGGTTCGACCCTGCTGCGTCGATGTGTGCTTTTCCGACAGCCGGATCAACGCGCTGGCCAGCCGTCCCGGGAGGTTCTGAAGGATGATCTGCTCGACCTGATCGCTGGTCGATCGCAACCGCTCGCAAAGCAGTTCGATGAACTTCATGGCCAGCGCCGGCTGTTCCCTCACAAAGGGAATGAATTCGCGGCGATCGATGACGAACAGCTCGCAATTGCTGTTGGCGATGGCGTCGGTCGAGCGTGGCTGTCCGTCGAGCAGCGCGATCTCCCCGAAAATTTCTCCCGATCCGACGATGTTGAGGATCGCGTTGCGGCCTTCCGGTGAGGAAATACTCATCTTCACCGTGCCCGAAATGACCGCATACAGGCTGTTGCCGGGATCGCCCTTGGAAAACAAGGTAGTCCCCCGCTTCAACGTGGCGTGCTTGGCATAGCGGCAGAGCTGTTCGAAAGCCTCCGGCTCGAGATCGGCAAAGATCGGATGCTTGCGCAAGACAGATAGCTTGCTGCTTGAGAACCCCTGCGCTTCACCCGTCCTTTGTTGAGGCACGTCTGTCAAGCTCCAGGAAACACCGACTCCAATACTTCCGTAGTCAACGCCGGCCGGCTTTTCAACTGGGAAAGCGCCCGGCGCGTCGAATTGACGAACGGAAATCGGACCAATGCCTCACTTATCGGCAGTATCGTGGCCGTCCATCCCGGCCGCTGCAGCCAGCGGAATTGCCCTTCACCAGAAGAAGCCGGCAGGATTTGATGATCCTGCCGGCATACGAATTTCCGCCGTGAAAGGCCTATTTCAGCGACGAATTCGGGCAAAGCATGTGAAGTCCAATATACATCTGACCATTATGGGTGAAGACGATAACCTTGAGGTCATAAGTCCGATCGACGTTCTCGCCGACTTTCAGCACCAGCGGCATTGGCTTGGCCGACCGCAGATTGGTTGAAATGACTTCGGTGATCTTGTCGCGAATCGCTTTGGGAATGGCGCCCGAGTGCTTTTCCCACCTGTCGTGCCCGCCGGTAGATCCCCCTTCGTCAGCCCAGTTCTCCTTGTCCGGCACGAGGAATTTGGTAAATTTCCCGAACGCGTAGGGGCCGTTCTTCTTCTCATACTCTTTAAATTTCTTCGCGGTTTTTCCGATGTTCTTCGGGCTGTACAATTCGTTGATGTGTTCTTCAAATTTTCCGCTGTAGGTTAACCCACCCATATCCTGCTCCCTGCAAAATTGTGGCCTCTGCCGTGGCCATAACGTGTCTACATTATGTCAAACATCGCAAAACTTGGAGAGCGTCGCCTTGGCACGCTGTAGATGTACAGTCATTTTTGACTGATCGAACATAGTAATGGCCTGGGTCAATTCCTCCCTTGCCTCGTCAGTTCGCCCGGAATCCGCCAGTACCCGGGCCCGCACCCCTTTGGCTGCTCCCAGCAGGGGCAACGCTTCGATCCTGGTCGTGAATTCGATGGTCCGCTGCAGACAGGCCATCGCCTCCTCCTGCATTTGGCTTCCCTGCGCCGCAAGAATATTCGCCTCAGCGCTCAGTGCCAGCGCCTCGATACCCGCGTATCCCTTCTGACGCGCGCTGGCCTGGCAGGCACGCAGGATCGCCAGCCCATGCTGAATATCGGCAAGCTGACCATAGGCCGCGCCCAGATAGGCCGAGACAGCGACCTTGCTGGTTTCATGACCGATGTTGTCGGCCTCGTCCTTGGCCTGTAGGAGAATCTCGGTCGCGAGTTCGGAACGCCCCTGCTGGGTATAAAGGTTTCCAAGCGCGCTCATGATCAGAGGCCGAAACAGGCGCACCTCGCCATCGCGTGAAACGCGCAACGCCTGATCGAGGGAGAGTTCAGCCTCTTCAAGATCCCCGCGCATCATCTGCACGACACCGCAACCGTAGTCGGCTGCAATCATGTCGTAGGGACGGTCGTTGGCTTCTGCCAGAACGCTCGCTTCTTCGGAAAAGCGTTCGGCCCGCTCGAATTCGCCTAGCCACGCATGGGTCATGGCGTTCATCATGTAGCAAAGCACCAAGAGGCTGGCGCCCGTGGTTCCAGGCGGAACATTCTCTGGCGCGGTCGTGAGCAACTCTGTTGCCTTGGAAAGTTGCCGCTCCGCATCCCGGAATCGCCCGGCGAGAAAATAGGATTGGCCGAGGCCGTATTCGACAAAGCCGAGCCAGCGGGCGTTATTCATCCGGTTGGCCAGGTCGACCGCTTCTTCCGCCACCGCGATCGCTTCATAGGGCGTTCCGTAGAAATTCAGCGCTGCCGCCCTGATCGCTACGGAGGCAAGCCGCCTCCCCTCATCGCCGATCTGTTTGGACCGCGCCTCCCCGTCCTGACCGAGACCGAACCATTCCTCGATGCTTCCGAACGAGACGAACGCCAGCCGCGCTTCAATGCGCAGGTCGATGGCCCGTTGCTCCCGTGCCGTCGATTCCGGCTGCTTGTCCACCGCGTCCATCGCGATCTTGAAATATTCCGTGGCATCCCGGAACGCCGATCTGGCAAATGCCTTCCGCGCGGCCAGATAGCCATACCGATCAGCCTTGTCCCAGTCCTGCGCCTTGACCGCATGATAGCAGAGCGCCTCCGCGACATCCTCCTCGCGCCCGGCCGAGGTCGTTTCCAGAGCGGACAAAATTCGACGATGCAGCACTTCCCGCTGCGAGCGAAGAATCGATTCGTAGGCAACCTCCCGAATGAGATCATGCGCAAAGACGTACTCGACCGATGGGCCTGACCGCGCCTCTTCGAGGAAGTCCAGCATCTCCAGCGACCATAGCCGGCTTTGCAGTTGCGCCAACGGCGTTCCCGTCACGGCGGCGAGCAAGTTCGGCGATATCCTTGGTCCAAGAACCGACGCAAGCTGCAGAAGCGCCTTGTCTTCGTTTGGCAGGCGATCGATACGCGATGCGATCACGCCCTGAACGGTGGGAGGAATTTCGAGAGCTTCCCAGGATACGTCGCCGGCGTCGCGGCGGCCGACGAGTTGCCGGGCGACTTCCTCGATAAAGAGCGGGATCTGTCCGGTGTGGCGAAGGATACGGCCCTTGAGCGCATTGAGGTCGGCCGCCGGACCGAGCAGACTGTCGAGCAATGCGTTGGCCGAGGCGCCGTCGAGCGACCGGAGCCAGATCCGCAGCACATCCAGACGTTCGAGCCAGCCCGGCGTATACTCGGTTCTCCAGGTCAGCAGCACCAGCAACGGCCGGTTGTCCACCAGCGACATCAAAGCCTCGACCACCGTCTCGCTCTGGCCGTCGATCCAGTGCAAATCCTCCAGCAACAACACCGTCGGCCGCGACGAGACCACCCGATCCAGAACGTTACGAACAGCGTCGATGATCACGCGCCGCCGAAACAAGGGTTCGAGGTCGCGCCAGCGGGGGTCCCCGACCGGCTGGTCAAGAACGGAATTGAGTGCCGCAGACCAAAGCTCGGCGTGTGCGTCGCTGAGGTCGAGATAGTCCGTTAGAGGAACATCCCCTGCCTGCAACACGCTTTGAAGGAGCCGCTTCAGCAGTGCATACGGAACCGAATGTTCGAGCGGGTTGCACTCTGCCTCGACAACCTGCCAGTCACGTTGCCGCAGGGTAGCCACGAACTCATGGACGACGCGGGACTTCCCTATGCCAGCCGTCCCCACCACGGCGGCGATCTTGCCGGAAGGACCAACGGCCTGCGCCGCGCGCTTCAACTGCGAAATCTGTTCGTTGCGACCGACAAAGGACGAAAGACCGGCCGTGGAACGGATGTGCCAGCGGCTCATGCCGCTGATGCCGACGACCTCGTAACACGACACCGGCGAGGGAAATCCCTCCAACCGTTTCGGCGGCAGGGAATTGAACGTCACAATACCCTCTGCCAGAGTCTGGCAGGACTCCGATGCCAGTATCTGTCCGGCGCGCGCCGCGCTTTCAATCCGCTTAACCAGATGGACCGCCGGCCCGCCTGCTTCATAGATGGAAGAGAAATCGGCTTCGATCACGTGCGCGACGACATAGCCGGAGTGAAGCCCGATCCGGACGTGAAGGCGCGGGTCCTGAAGCAGCTTGATCCGCCTCACCACCTCGATGGCCGCATGACAGGCCATCACGGCGTGGTTGTCGTCCGCATGCGGAGCGCCAAACAGCGCGATCAGTCCATCGCCCCCTTCCTTGCTGACGATCCCGCGGTTGCGGCGAACCGCCGTGCGCATGGCAATCAGGGCTGGCTCGAGTCGGGAGATGGCTTCCTCGGGATCAAGTTCGGAGATCAGATCGGTCGACCGCTGCAAGTCGGAGCAGAGCACAGTCAGGAATTTCCGTTCGCCCGCGATCCGGCCTCGTACGTCGGATTGGGGCGAGCGCGTCGAATGGTTGGGAACGGCCGCTCCGCATGATGAGCAAAACAGGTCGCCAGCTCTCAGCGTCGACGAACAGACCTGGCAAGACACCCTCGGCTTCCTCCACCACTTGTTCAGACTAGCGAAAGATCTTGGACGAACAAGCCTTTACGTCGTTTGTCGAAGCCGATCTGCGCGCTGCAGGCGGGACCCGCGCCAGGATCCCAGGCCGGGGAATCGGAAGGCACCTTATCTAACCATAACCAGGATTCCTGTAGCAAACGCCATGCCATGCACCCGCGGAATGCGGGGTTGCCCCACCGCACCTGCAACGCCAACTGCCTGGCCATCATCCTGCGGCCATGCCCAGCCCTGCATTGCCATTGCGAACAGCGACATCCACGCGAATTGCGACGGTCTTCCGCGATCAAAGGAGCTTGCCATCGGCGGCGAAAAACGGATGCGGGCCGTCAAAACTCCCGACCGGCACCTGATGCGTTACGACGCTGCCGTAGCCCTCGCCTGGAAACCAGGTGTGGAGGTGGAAGGCCGGCGGCTCGATCTTGAAGGCGGGTTGGCGCCGTTCGGCCAGATCGAGATCGACGGCGTGATTCGGCGCCGGACAGATCGTGGTCGGCACGCCTGCAAACATGGTCAGCGTCGCGCGATGGACATGTCCCGTTGCGATCAGCTGAATGCGGCGATGACGACGCACGATCGGCGCAAGCTCGACGGCGTTGAGGAGGTTCTGGCGGTCCATGTGCCAGATCCCCGCCTTGAACGGCGGGTGATGCAGGAACAGCAACGCCGGCCGATCGAGGGAAGAAGCCAGCGTCTCGTCCAGCCATTGCAGCGTAGGCCCGTCGAGTTGGCCGTGCGGCTTGCGATGCACGCTCGAATCCAACAAGAGCAGATCGAGCCCGGCGACCTCGACCTTCTGGTTGAGTGCGCCGGATGAGAACGCATAGGAAGCAGAGGGGAACGCGGCGCGCATCAAATCGCGCGAATCATGGTTGCCGGGAATGCCGGCGAATGGAAGCTTGAGCGGCGCCAGCAGCTGCTTCAGATACTGATATTCTTCCGCCGTCGGCGTGTCCGCCAGATCGCCTGAGATCACCACGAAATCGGGTGCAGGATCGAATTCGTTCAGCGCCGCAACGCAGCGTTCCAGCGCTGCGGCCGTATCGACTTTTCCGTAAGCCAACGACCCCGGCGGCTTGATGTGCAGATCGGAGATCTGGGCAATATAGACCGGTTTTGACGACATCAGCCTTCTCATTTCTCGGGCGGCAACAGGCGGACGGCGTCCGGCGGGATCGATAATCCGACCCGCTCGCCAAGTCTGGCATGAAGCGTATTCGGCGCATCGACCGTGAGCAACCGGCTGGACGCGCCGCTGATGGTCAGCCGCTGACGGTCGCCGATAAAGCTGACGCTGTCGATGATGCCTGAGAGCTGCGCACCGCCGGTTGCGGTGACGCGGATTGTCTCGGGTCGGATCATCGCGACCGCCGCCGGCATGTTCATGTCGACATGAAGCGGCTGCCGTCCGCCCGGCAACACAAGATGCCCGCCCTCGATAGGAGCCTCGACAATATTGGCCGCCCCGATGAATTCAGCGACAAAGCGGCTTCGCGGCGTGAAATAAATCTCGCGCGGCGTTCCGACCTGGGCGATCGCGCCCTTCTGCATGACCACGATGCGATCGCCGAGTTCCATGGCCTCGGACTGATCATGGGTCACGTAGATCGTTGTGATACCGAGCGCACGCAGCAGGCGGTTCAGTTCGCCGCGCAGCCGGTCGCGCAGCGCGGCGTCGAGCGCCGTCAGCGGCTCGTCGAGCAGCAGGACTCCCGGTCGAATCGCCACCGCGCGGGCGAGCGCGACGCGCTGGCGCTGGCCGCCGGAAAGCTGGTCGATGCGACGGTTCTCGAGACCTGCGATATTGGTCAACGTCACCAGTTCGGCCACGCGCGCCGCCCGCTCCTTCGCCGGCATGCCGCGTATCTTCAGGCCGTAGCCGATATTGTCCGACACGGTCATATTGGGGAACAGCGCGTAGGACTGGAACACCATGCCGACATTACGCCGCTCGATCGGCACCGCCGTCATGTCCTTGCCGTCGAACAGCACCGTGCCGCCGGCATCGGGCGCTTCGAGCCCCGCGATGATGCGCAGCATGGTGGTCTTGCCGCAGCCGGAAGGACCGAGTAGCACCAGCGTTTCACCGCGAGCGATGTCGAGCGTTGCCGGCTCGAGCGCGCGAGTTCCGTCGGCAAAGGTCTTGCCGCAGGCCTCGATATGGACGGAGGCACCGTGTCCGGCCTGCGCGCTCATCGCTTCTGTTCCTTCTCGGCGAACAATTGCATGACGACCAGCAGCGGGATGATCATCACGAAGAAGATCAGCGTATAGGCCGAAGCCACCTCCAGCCGCATCGAGGCATAGCTGTCCGCGAGGCCGATCGGCAGCGTCTTGGTCAGCGGCGTGTGCAGCATCCAGGTCAGGTTGAATTCGCCGAGTGACAGAGTCACCACCATCAGGCTGCCCGCCAAAACGCCAGGCAGCGCGTTGGGCACAATCACGTCGAGAAACCGCCGCCACGCCGATGCACCGAGCGATGCCGCCCCTTCATCCAGCGTCTTGATGTCGACGGTGGCGAACACGGCCATGACCGATCGCACCATGAAGGGCATGGTGAAGACGACATGGCCCGTGAGGATGAACAGCCAGGAGCGACGAAAATCACCAAAACCGCCGTAGGTCAGGAGCAGCGCCAGCGCGATGGCCAGGCCAGGGATCGCCAAGGGCAAAGTGATGATCTCCTCGACGATTCGCGACAGGCGTCCGCCCCGTAAATGCAAGGCATAGGCGGCCGGCACGCCGACAACGAGCGTTACGGCAAGCGTCGCGAATGCAACCACGAATGACAGCAGGATGGTGCCGGCATAGAGCTGCCAGACCTGCGCGACCCATTGCAGGGTCACGCCGGACTGGATGCCGCGAAAATAGTTGACCGTCACGCCGGCGGAGATCGATAGAATCGCCGGCACGACAAGGAACGCGGCGACGAGCAGAGTGAAGGCGAATTGGGCGGTGAAGATCAGGCGATCGCGCATGGTCTCATCCGGCCGCGGCGACGGCGCTTCCGCTGAAGGAGCGGGCCAGCGCAAGGATGAACCAGGTGATGACGCCAAGCCCGACGGACAGCGCGGCCGCGACCGAGAAGTTCGCAGCCAGCGTGAACTCGGTATAGATCAGCATCGGGAGCACGTCGATGTTGGTCGCCAGCGTGAACGCCGTACCGAACGCGCCCATCGCGGTCGCAAAGGCAATCGCGCCGGAAGCGACAAAGGCCGGCGCCAGCGCCGGCAGGACGACGTCGCGCTGCACCGCCCAAGGCCCTGCGCCGAGCGAGCGCGCGGCTTCTTCCAGCCCAGGGTCGAGCTTTTGCACCGCAGCCATGATGGTGAGAATGACGCGGGGGATCGAGAAGTAGAGATAGCCGAGAAACAGGCCGTAGATCGAATAGGCAAAAACCAGTTTCTCGCCGAGCAGGCGGGCGGACAAGTCGCCGATCAGGCCCTGCCGCCCGGCGAGAAGGATGATCATGAAGCCGACCACCACGCCGGGAAACGCCAGCGGAAAGGTCAACATCGCTATCAGGACAGCGCGGCCGGGAAAGCGATGCCGCTGCAGAAACATCCCGGCAATTGTCGCTACGATGAGCGTTGCAAGGGTTGTCGCGGCGGCGAGCAGAACCGTGTTGATCAACGTCGCGCGGTACCGCGGCTCGATCAGGATCGCGAGATACCCCGCCAGCCCCTGCGGTCCCTCTGCCCCGGTCACAACGAGCCGCGCCATCGGCATCAGGAAAAATGCCGCCGTCACGACCGCCAACGGCAGCAGGCATAGCCAGACGAAGGACTTATGTGACATCAGACGGTAGCGCCCCGGGAGAGGCGCCATGTTGCCTCAGCGGACTTCTGCGAGATAGCGGTCGACGAAGCCTTTTTGCACGTTTTCCATCTTGCCCCAGTCGACATTTTTCGCGCGCGCATATTCGCTGTCGGGCAGGAACTTCTTCTTCACAGCCTCGGGCAAGTCGATCGGCCGCGCCGGCCGGAGGTAGGCATTGGTCCAAATGGCCTGTCCCTTGTCGGAAAGAAGATAGTCCAAAACCTTTTTGGCCTTGTCCTTGTTCGGGGCGTTCTTGACGAGGCCTACAACGTAGGGAAATACGACCGAGCCCTCGCACGGGATCACAAATTCAAAGCTGCCCTTCTCCGAATATTTTGCGCGATAGGCGTTGAAGTCATAGTCCAGCAGGATCGGCATCTCGCCGGAGACGACGCGGGCGTAGGACGTCTGCTTGGGAACGATCGGGTCGTTCTTGCGCAGATCCTTGAAGAAATTTATCGCGGGGTCGAAATTCGTCTCAGAGCCGCCGAGCGCCAGGTTGATCGCGACCGCACCGACATAACCGACTGCGGCCGAGGACGGATCGAGGTAGCCGACCATACCCTTGTAATCGGGCTTAAGCAGGTCCTTCCAGCAGGCCGGCACCGGCTTGCCGCCTAGCGCGTCCTTGTTGACGAACAGGCCGAGCGTGCCGGAATGAATCGTGGTCCAGTAACCGTCCGCATCTTTCAGCCCGGCAGGGACATCGTCCGATTTCGCCGGCTTGTAGGGCTCCAGCGCATCCTGCGTCTTGGCCTTCATGCCGAAAGTTACGCCGAAATAGCCGATATCGCCCACCGGGTTGCTCTTCTCGGCGAGGATCTGCGCCAGCGCCTGGCCGGAATTCTTGTTGTCGTGCGGGATCTCGTAATTGAGATCGGCCTTGATCGCCTTGAGCATCGAAGCCCAGTCCGCCCATTCCGGCGGGCAATTGTAGCAAATGACGTCGGCCGCTTTGGCGGATTGCCAGGGCGCGATCAACGACAGCGCCAGCAACGCAAGGACAAAACGGACGGTTTTCATGGAGTGCTCCGGTTTTGGGGAAGCGATTGACGATCTCACCAGCCGGTGAGCAAGTATAGGCAGCACATGAAGGTTTTGCGACAAGGCGGTTTGCTTTGCAGCAAACACCAGCAGCACCTTATCCTGCCGCACCGCGCAATTTTTCGGGGTGGCGATTTCCGCTAGCATCCTGCGCAAGAGGAGAGAGCGATGTACCAACCTCCAGGCGTGAAGACCTGCCCTGACTTTCCAATACCCGACGGAATGAGAGCCTGGGTGCTCGGCGATCCGGATCAGCTTCAGTTGCGCGACAAGCCGGTGCCTGTTCCTTCACGCGCAGAGGTGTTGATCCGGATCGATGCGGTTGCGATCTGCGCCACGGATCTCGAAATCATTCATTCGGGATCGCCAGCCAGCATCGAAGGCGGCCTGCCCTTCAACAAGAACTTCACACCCGGCCACGAATATATGGGCACGGTTGCTGCGCTTGGGCCCGACGTCGACGAGTTCGAGATTGGAGAGCGGGTCAGCGTGGAGATTCATGCCGGCTGCGGGCAGTGCAAACGCTGCCGCCAGGGCATGTACACATCATGCCTGAACTACGGGAAGCCTGAGAAAGGCCACCGCGCAAACGGCTTTACGACGGATGGGGGCTTTGCCGAATACGCCGTGAATCACATCAATACGCTGGCGCGGGTGCCCGACACCATGAGCGATGCGGAGGCCACGCTGGTCGTCACCGCGGGAACCTCGATGTATGGACTGACAGAGTTGGGGGGATTGGTAGCCGGCGAGAGCGTCGTGGTGATCGGACCGGGGCCGATCGGGCTACTCGCGGTGGCCGTTGCCAAGGCGCTTGGCGCCAGCCCGGTCATTTTGACCGGAACACGCAACGGCAGACTCACGATCGGGCGGCAGCTAGGCGCCGATCGGGTCATCAATATCAACGACGAAGATGCCGTCGAGGTGGTGAGGCAACTCACCGGTGGGATCGGCGCTGACTATGTCGTCGAGTGCGCCGGTTCGGAAGCGACGATCAATCAGGCCATTCACATGACCAATCGCGGCGGCAGGATCTGCCTCGCCGCGTTTCCGCACGATCCGGTCACGACGGACATCGCGCATCTCGTGAAGAACAACATCTACGTTTACGGGATTCGGGGCGAAGGCCGCAGCGCAACCCGCCGCGCCATGGCGCTGATGGCGGAGAAACGCTTCGACGCCACGAAGATCCATACGCATACATTTCCGCTCGCCGATTTGCCGACCGCCCTGCGCTATGCCCGCGAACGGGTCGAGGACGCGATAAAGGTGGTCGTTGCCAACCGGCCGGCGAACGCAATCGCGAATGCGGCAGCCGAATAGCGCAGACGACAATCAGCGCCCTTCGAACTTCGGCTCCCGCTTCTCCATGAACGCCTTGATGCCTTCCTGCATGTCCTGCGTCTTGAACAGCGGCAAGAGCTGCAGATAGACGTGATGCACGTGATCGGGGAAGGTTTCGTTGAGCCCCATGCGCATCATGCGCTTGGCCGCCTGCACCGCCAGCGGCGCGTTGGCCGCGATCTCGCGCGCCATTTCCCGGGCCCGGCCCATCAGGGCGGCGTCCGGCACCACCTCGTTGGCGAGCCCCCATTCCAGCGCTTCGCGCGCCGTGAGCGTGCGTCCGCTAAAGATCAGTTCGGATGCCTTGGCCCAGCCGATCATGCGCGGCAGAAACCAGGTGCCGCCGGATTCCGGCACCACGCCGCGCTTGACGAAGGCGGCCGCCAGCTTGGCCGATTCCGCCATGATGCGGATATCGCAGCCGAGCGCCGTGTCCATGCCGTAGCCGGCAGCGCCGCCATTCACGGCGCAAATAGTCGGCTTGTCCATGGCCTGCAGAACCGTCGGCGGCGTGTTGCGCAGATCCAGCGAGGTTGCGGATGAAGCCGAACTGAGACCGTCTCCGCTGCGCTCCTTGCGCAAGTCCAGCCCGGCGCAGAACGCGCGCCCGTTGCCGGTCAGGATGACGCAGCGGACGTCCCTATCTTCGTTTGCCTTGATCAGCAAGCGCGTCAGATCGTTGAGCATCGGTCCGGAAATCGTGTTCATTCGCTCCGGAGCGTTGAGCGTGATGACCGCGATGTGGTCGACCACATCATAGAGGACTTCGTTGGAGCCGGTCTCGATCGCGCGCTGGGCTTGGTCCATGGGGCTTCCTGTTCTGTCTGGTCGATCTTGTCGCTGTCGCACTATATCCGCCCAAGCGCGGTCAGGATAATCTGCGGCGTCAGTGGAATTTCCGTGACGATGGTCCCGAACGGCCGCAGCGCGTCATTCACCGCGTTGGTGACGGCCGCAGCTGCGCCTGCCGTCCCGGCCTCGCCCGCGCCTTTCGCGCCCAGTTCGGATTCCAGGGTCGGCGAAACCACATGCCCAACATCGATGTCGGGCATCTCGCCGGACATCGGAACCAGATAATCGGCCATATTGGCGTTGGTGAGCTGGCCCCGCTCGTCATAAACGCATTTTTCGAACAGCGCGGCACCGAGGCCCTGGACCACGCCGCCCCTGATCTGCTCGTCGACCAGTTGGGGATTGATGATCGTGCCGCAATCCTCGACCACCCAATGCTTCAGCAGTTTTACAAAGCCGGTTTCGGTATCCACTTCCAGCCATGAGGCTTGAACGCCATTGGTAAAGGCGAAGGGATACTCGCGCGGAACATAATGCCTGACAGCCATGAATTCCGGTTGGATGCCCGGCGGCAGCGTATCGGGACGAAAATAGACAATGCGCGCCAGCTCTTTCAGGTCGATCCGCGGCGCACCATCGGCGGCATTCACCACGCCGTTGTTGGCGATATCGAGCTCGCCAGGGGTCGATTGCAGGACGGCCGCTGCAACGTCCAGGATGTTCTTGCGCAAAACTTTGGTCGCCTGGAGCGCGGCCTCCCCGCCGATGCCGGCGCCGCGCGAGGCCCAGGTACCGCCGCCATAGGGGGTATTGTCGGTATCGCCGAGGATCACGCGAACGCGATCCATCGATACGCCAAGCACGCTTCCGACGATCTGCGCGGTGAGCGACTCCGAGCCCTGCCCCTGCTCGGTGATGCTCGTCTGGCAGATCACCGAACCCTGCGCGTCGAGCCGGACCGCGACACCGTCCTGCGATGAAATCCTGGCGCCGCCGACACCGTAGAACGCGGCGCTCGGATTGGTCACCTCGATGAAACTGGCGATACCGATGCCGCGGTGGATGTTCTTCGCCCGCAGCGCGGCCTGCTCGGCCCGCAGCGCCTCGTAGTCCATCATCTTGGTGAGTTTGTCGAGCGCCGCATGGTGCGACAACTGCTCGAAGCGCAGGCCCGACGGCGAGGCACAGGGATAAGCGTCATCCGCGATCAGGTTGCGACGGCGGATGTCGATCGGGTCCATGCCGATTTTCATCGCGGCGAGGTCGACCAGACCTTCCGTCACCGAACAGGCGATCGGGTGACCAACGGCGCGGTACTGGCACATTACGTTCTTGTTCTGGAACACCACGCGCGCCCGAGCACGATAATTCCTGGTCACATAGGGGCCGCCGACGAGATTGACGACCTGGTTGGCCTCGATAGCGCTGGTTCGGGGGTACATCGAATAGGGTCCGATACCCGTCAGATCGTCGATCTCGAACGCGGTAATCGTGCCGTCGCGCTTGACGGCGATCTTGCCCGTGCAGCGATGGTCGCGGGCATGAATGTCGGTATTGAAGCTTTCGACCCGGTCGGCGACGAATTTGACCGGACGCCGCAGCAGCTTTGCCAGCGCGTATGTCGCCATCTCGTCGGCATAGATGTGAACCTTGATGCCGAAGGAGCCGCCGACGTCCTTGCAGACCACGCGGACCTGCGATTCCGCCAGACCGAGATGCAGCGCCGCAAGGTTCTGCACCATGTGCGGCGCCTGCGTGCCCTGATAGATGGTCAGCCGCCCTTCGGCGGCGTTCCAGTCTGCCACCACCGCGCGCGGCTCGAGCGTGACGCCGGTGTGCCGTCCGAAAATAAACTCCGCCTCCACCACCTCGTCCGCTTCGGCAAGAGCCTGATCGACGGCGCCGGCATCATGAAGACGTTCAAAGGCGAGATTGTCGCCGAGAGACGGGTGAATCACGGTTGTCGCAGGATCGAGCGCTCCGCGCATGTCCGTGACCGCGGCAAGCTCTTCATATTCGACCACGACGCGCTCGGCCGCGTCCTCGGCCTGAGCGCGGCTGCTGGCCGCCACCGCGGCAACCGCCTCGCCCTGCCAGCACACGCGATCCATCGCGATCGCACTCTGCGGCGCGGACTTGAGACCCTTCAGATGCGAGAGAACGCCGACCCATGGCGTGATGACGGTCGAGAGCTCTTGCCCCGTTACGACGGCAACCACGCCTTGCATCCGGCTCGCCGCCGAAACATCGATGCCTTTGATCCTCGCATGCGCATACGGCGAGCGCAGGAACACGACATGCACCATGCGTGGGAGCTCGATGTCGCTGACATATAGCCCCCGCCCGTGCATCAACCTGTCGAGGTTGGGCCGCGGCACCGTCTTGCCGATATAGGAGTTCGGACGGTCCAGTTCGGAAAGCGTGTGAGAGTCTCGTTTTAATGAGGTCATGTGAGGCGTCCGCCGCGCGCACGCGCCGTGGTCTCGATGGCGTCGACGATTGCCTGATAGCCGGTACAGCGGCAGTAGTTCCCGGAAAGATGTTCACGAATCTGTTCCCGGTCGGGACAAGGCGATTGCTTCAGCAGATCCTGCGCGGCCATGATCATTCCGGGTGTACAAAACCCGCATTGCAGCGCGTTGCGTTCACGGAACGCAGACTGCAAATCGGCAACTTCTCCACTGTCGGAGATTCCCTCGATGGTCTCGACGGACGCTCCATGCGCCTGCACGACAAGCATCAGGCAGGATCGAACGATATCGCCATCAACGCGAACCGTGCACGCGCCGCAGACGCCGTGCTCACAACCGACATGTGTACCCGTGAGCTTGAGGTGCTCGCGAAGAAAATCCGCCAGATTCAGGCGTGGCAAAACGTTCGCCTCGACGTGCTCGCCATTGACGACAAGGGAAATCGCGACCGCCGCCGTCATGCCGATGCTCCCGCGCTGAGATCGGGCCGTCCGAGCAGTGAGGATACGCAACGCCCCAGCAGCACCCTTGCCAGATGCCGTCGCATGGACGGCGTCGCCTGGTGATCCTCCAGCGGATTGAGTTCCTCTCCCAGCGACGCACACGCTTCCGACAGCGCCTCAGGTGTGACGGCAACATCAACCAGTTTGCCGGCACTACCGGCCAGCAATGGGCGATCACCGACTGCAAAGAAGCCAAGACGAAGGTCGGCGAACCGCCCTTCCCTGACGACGGCCTGCGCCGCAAGACCGACGATCGCATAGTCGCCATGCCGACGGGCGAACTCATGAAAGAAATGGGTCGCGCCCTTTGCAGTTGCCGGTAGCTCGACGGCGACCAGCAATTCCTGTGGCGCAAGCGCGGTCTCGTATATTCCGGTGAAGAATTCGGTCGCCGGAAGCCGTCGCTCACCACCCGGCCCGCGAACCACGATCGTGGCGCCAAGCGTCAGCATGCACGCCGGCAGTTCGGAAGCTGGGTCTGCGTGCGCCAGGCTTCCCCCAAGGGTGCCGCGGTTGCGGATCGCTGGATGGGCGATATGGGCAATCGCTTCCGTCAGCAAGGGCGCATGGGTTGCGATCTCCGGAGATTTCAAGAGATCGACGTGGCGCGTCAGCGCACCGATCGTGACGATACCGCCGTTCACCGCCACGCCGCGCAGCTCGGCCAGGTCGCCGATATCGACGATAAACTCAGGAGATATCAGGCGCAGATTCATCGCCGGCAGCAGGCTCTGGCCGCCCGACAGCACCTTGGCCGTTTCGCCATGCGAGGTCAGCAATTCCAGCGCGTGCGCGACGGTCGTTGCGCGGGCATAAGCGAAAGCCGCAGCCTTCATTGTCGGCGTGACCTCCCTGGTCGGAAAAACGCATTTTGCGGGATTAGACGGTTGGGATCGACAAAGGTCAAGATCGATATCGGGAGGTCGTATCGACTTTGAGCTTGTTTTCGGGCAGCGATAGACGCACGTTCGGTGACAACAAGAAGTCTGCAGGTGGGAAATGCACGCCATGAAGCTCGGGTTCTTTACGATGCCGATCCATCCCCTGGACAAGGATTGGCGGCTTTCTCTCAAGGAGGATCGCGAGGCCTTTCTGCTGGCTGATGAACTCGGCTTTACCGAAGCCTATGTGGGGGAACACGTCACCGACCGGGCGGAGAACATCACGTCCTGCATCGCCTTCATCGCCTGGCTCGCGGCGGCGACCAAACAGATCAAGCTCGGCACCGGCACCGTCAACCTGCCGAATGCCCATCCGGCCGCGGTCGCCGCCTCGATCGCAATGCTCGATCATATGTTGGACGGTCGGCTGATCTTCGGGATCAGCCCCGGCGGCTTGCTGTCGGACGCGGAAGTGTTCGGTAATCTCGAGGCGGACAGGAATGCGATGTTCCTGGAGGCGATCAATCAGGTGCTTCAGATCTGGGCCAGCGAGCCGCCCTATAATCTGCACGGCAAGTTCTGGAACATATCGGTTCAGAGAACCCTGATCGAGGACATCGGCCAAGGCTTCATTCCGCGGCCCTTCCAGCGGCCGCATCCGCCGATCGTGGTCACCGCGGTGGCGCCGTTTTCCAAGGGCGTGACGGAAGCCGCCGCACGCGGCTGGGAGCCGATCTCGGCCAACTTCCTGATGCCAGCATGGGTGAAAAGCCATTGGCCCAAATATGTCGAGGGGTGCGCGCGTGCCGGCCGGCCGGCCGATGCAGCCAACTGGCGGGTTGCCAAGAGCGTGTTCGTCGCCAAGGACGCGGCAACGGCAAGGGCCTACGCCACCGATCCAAACGGGCCTTACGTGTACTATTATCGCTCGCTGTTCACGAAGCTGAAGCGCAACGGCCGCATCGAATTGTTCAAGACGCGGCGCGATCAGCCGGACGACGACGTGACGCTGGAGTCGATCTGCGAGAAACTGATCATTCACGGTACGCCCGAGAGCGTAGCGGACCAACTGCTGGCGTTTCAGGAAGAGACAGGGCCCTTCGGCACGCTGCTCTATGCCGGCAAGGACTGGAAGGATCGAGAACTCGGACGCCAATCCATGATCCTGATGGCCGAAAAAGTCATGCCCCGCATCAATGCCGGCGCATCAGGTGTCGACAGGGCAGCCGAATAGCATCCCGGCGACGCGCGCTGATCAGGACCCTTTTCCGTCTGACGCGACGAACCGGCCAAAGCCGCCGCGCGCGAACAGCAAAGGCTCCTGCCGGTTGTAGGCGTAGGCTTCGACCGCGCCGAGGAAGATGATGTGGTCGCCGCCATAATACCGGTTGACCGCGCGGCACTGGAAGCTGGCGACGCTCTCGGCCAGCACCGGCGCGTTGCCGAGTCCCGGCGTCCAGCTCACGCCCGCGAATTTGTCGTCCGACGATTTCGCAAATTGCGAGGCCAAAGCCTGCTGCGACGCCCCGAGAACGTTGACGGTGAAATGACTGGCGTTCTGAAAGATCTGCAACCCCTGGGAGAACATTCCAAGACTCCACAATACCAGCGGCGGATTGAGCGAAACCGACGCAAAGGAGTTGCAGGTCACGCCATAGGGCCGGCCAGCCGCCGACATTGCCGTGACGATGGTGACGCCCGTGGCGAAGGTCCCCAACGCATTGCGAAAATCACGCGGATCGATCGCCGAATTGTCGCTGGCAAATTCGTTGGCCGGATCGGCCGGATGTTTCGGTGCATCGGACATCCGACAAGCCTCAGAGCGTCAGGTTTTCGGACGGCAGGCCTAGCGCCACGCGTCCATAGTTGGTTCCCGCCGCGTCGAAATTAAAGGCGAGGTGTGAATTCACGGCATGGGCGTCACGAAACTGCCGTTGCAGCGCGCCTGACGTGAACAGGCTGCGCGCGCCGCTGGCCGCAAACAACAGCGATACCGCATCGGTGCAGAGATTCACCGAAAAAGCGCCGTCCCGACGAAGCCGCGTCTTGCCCGCAAGGTCCGGCACTTGGCCACGCCGCGCATCAGCCATCGCCTCGATGCAGTTGTTGCGCATGACGAGACGGGCTGCGTCGATCTTGGCCGAGGCTTCCGCGATTTTGATCTGGGTCGTCTGCAGATCGCTCAATTTGGCGCGATTGTAGGTCGAAGTGCGATGCCGCGCGAACTCGACATAATCGTTCAGGCAGGCTTGCGCGTTGCCTAAACCAACCCCCGACAACACGTAAGGAAAGAGGGAAAACACCGGCAGCGAATACAGCGCATTGGGATTGACAGCACTCCCCGGCGTGGGCCCTCCCGTCAGCTCGCTGACCGCAACCGTCATCTTCTCCGCAACGAAGGCGTCGTCGACCCACACGTCGTTCGACCCGGTGCCGCACAGTCCCGTCGCATTCCAGGTGTCGTTGATCCTGTAGTCGCTCCTGTTGAGCAGAAATATCCGGTACTCGATGCCGTCGGCGTCATCATCCGACGACACGACGCCGGCAAGCATATTCCAGTCGCAGGACTCGACGCCGGAGGAGAACGGCCAGTGACCGCGCAGGACATATCCGCCATCCACCCTTCTTGCCCGGCCGGCCGGAAAGATGAAGGACGACGCGATCAATGCATCGGCATTTGCGTTCCAGACGGTGTCCTGGGCTTGCGGGTCAAACATCCCTAGCATCCAGTGATGGCTGGCGAGATTGGCAAAATTCCACGCAACGGAAGCATCGGCCTGGCCAAGCGCGTCTGCGCAATCGACCAGCGCGATGTAATCGAGCTCGGCCCCCCCGACACGCCTGGGCTGCACGATCCGAAACAGGCCGGTGTCGTGCAACGCGCGCTCTGTCTCAGGCGGCAAACGCCTAAGCTCCTCCGTCCTCGGCGCGCGGTCCCGCAATTCCGGGACCAGCGCCCTGGCGCGCGCCACCATGGCAGTATAGCTGTCCGTGCCCGGCCGTGCGGACGAACCAGCTTCTTCCGGTTTCCCGCCTCCCGCCATATGTCTCCCCGCCTGCCTCTGTTTTGACATTCACCGCTAGGACCAGTCTACCGGCTGACCGCCAATGATCAAGGCACACGGCAAGCATGGCTACTCGGCAGGAATACCGGCACCGAATCGCCACGAAGCCCGGCAAGCGCGAGCTGACCGGGCGGTTGAAGCGATTCAAGATGCGCATCGGAGGATGCGCTCAATTGATGTCCTTGCGCCAATAAAGCGTGTTCGACCACGCCCAGGGATCGGTCGGGCTGAACAGACGATAGCCTGCGCGAATGAAGTTGTTAGCCGAGTGGACGTTTTCAGTGGTATCGGAGATAACCGCACACCACCCGTTCCGCCGCGCACGCGTCTCCATGACTCGCATGAGGCGCAACTGCAGCCCGTTTCCGCAATGCTCCCCGAGCACGCCAACGCGGCAGAAATAGCCGGCGTTGCAAACATGAGTCGACGGGATCACCCCAGCGAAAGCGACCGGCCCGGTTCGGTGAAACGCAAGCCACCAGTGTCCCTGGTCAAACTCAGGAACGGGAGCGGCATCGAGGAATGTCAGTTGGTGCAGTTCGGCCAGTTCGTCAGCCGTATCATCGTCAGTCCCGTCAACTTCGCGAATTCGATAGGCTGCGCGACCACATTTCCGATCCGTCCTCGGCATTGGCGTTCATTTCCCGAGTGTCGTCCTGATGCCCAGCCACACTGCTCCGACAAACCCGGTCACTATCACCGTAATGACCGCTTTGAACGTGTAGCTCTGCGCCTGCTCCACGCTCCGACGCCAGCGCCGCAAATGCTGAAGATCCGCTCGCAGTTCCTTGCGGTCTTCCTCCTCGATGCCGAATGATGTCAGCGTCGTCGCAACAGCCTTGCGAACCACCGCATCGATATCCTCGTGACGGATCTTCTGCTGTTCGGCCAGAGTCTCGACGACGATAGCCCTGACATCCGCAAACTGTTCTACCGTCATCGCTTGATGATCCGTGCCACGTTTTCAAATCCCCGCTTGGCGAAATAGAACGAAACGACGAGGTTCGAGGTGATGGCGGCGAAGCCGGCGAGCGGATCCGTTGTGCCGAGACCGAGCACCTTGTCCCAGACCAGCAGCTTGCCGAAATAGATCGCCACGAAATATCCCATCAGCTTGTCCGGTTCGTACCAGTGTCCAATCTCCGCGATGCGATATTGCGTGATGGCACTGGCCTCGGAGACCTGCGCAGCAATCTCGGCGGATGCCGTTTCGCTCGCGATCTTTTCCGACGTGTTGCCGGCGGCCAGCTTGGCCCTGTAGCCGTCGATCAGTCCCTTGATGACGGGGCCGCCGACGAGACTGATGATGGTCATCCACATTTGAACGTCTCCACGCGTGAAGGCTCAGCAATCTCAGAGTGTGCGGCGACGACAGGCTTCGGTAACAACGCCGGCCAGCGCTGCGAAAGCCAGCATTTTGAATGCCGACTTGACGTCCATGCTAGCCAACTGCGTGAAGTCGTAGCCGGAGAATGCACCGATCAGCCCGGCGCCGATGATACCGACGACATATTGGAGACGTGCCCAGAGGATCGTCATCGAATGCTTGAACCAGGCCTTCACTTCGTTCCATGCAGCGATCATGATTTCCTCCTGAAAACGGCTTTGAAGATGTTGGCGATGAAGGCGCCGATCGAGCCTTTGGCCGGATTGACGACGGATGGTACGGCGGACCCATCGGGCGAGGCCGAAACATCCGGCGTGATCGTCGTGCCGACGAACGTGATCGTGGGATCGAGCGCCATCATTGCTTTCAGCAGCCCTGCGCAGCCAGGCTGGCTGTCGACAACGTTCGGATCGTAAACGCCGTCGCGAACGTATTTGCCAGACTTGTACTGGTCGGTGCCGGACCAAATGTATGGCGACGGCCTCCCGCGCGCGGCATAGCCGAGGCCGTTGTATTGCTCGAGCATGGTCAGGGTACGGCCAATGCTCCAGTCCGTGTTGCGCGCCGCATGCGGCGCGCAATTGACCAGCGCATCGATCGCAGCCTCCTCCCAGGACCCAAACGGTCCGCGACCCGCGGGGACGTGCACCGAGACCCTGTTCCAGGGATCTCCCTGCGCCAGCGATCCCGTCCAGTTTTGCGAACACTCCCGCTGATGGATGACAGCGATGACCGCCCAGGGCACGCCGGTCCTGGCGGAGACGGTTTGATACTTGGTCTTGGCGGTCGGAGCGACCAAGCGACGGGCGACAGAAGCAAATTCCCGGCTCAACTTGGCGTTGATCCAGCGCTTCGCATTCGCCGCAGTGAGGGCGTCGATACTCACCATACCTATTGCTCGCTGTTAGGTTGTAGTGTTATGGATGCGCAATGCGCTGGCTTATGACAGTCTTTTTGGTGCTTTGCTTACAGCCGTTGTACTTTTTCGCGATGACCAACCTCGATCGCATGATCTCTCATGATCGAACGTGGGCGCACGTACAACAGGCATTCGATGCAGGAATATTGGAGATCGGCCACCGCTCCAGAAACTGGTTCATTAGCGGCGGCGACCGCTTTACTGATTGCTATTCGTTGGGTGTCGGACTACAACCAGGAGTTAGTAACGCCGTTGCCGGCATCACAGCCGCGCGTCCCGCATCAGATCGGCATGCATGCGACGATCTCAAAGAGGCGGCCTCGGATCCCGCTGCTGCGCCATGGGACAGATACGCACGATATTGGCACGGCTACCGAATCTATAGCGCATTGCTCGCGTCGTTGTTTCCAATCCTAATTCTGAAAATCATCAACCTGCTTGTTATTGTAGGAGTATCAGCCCTATTTGCCTGGCAAACGTGCAAGCTAATTGGCAGTCGACCGACGTGCTTCCTAATCGCCCCTATCCTGTTCTGCTCAGATTTCGTTCGCATTTGGCAAGTTACGCCGCATACTATCAGCACCGCCGTTATCCTCGGAGGCACTGCGGTCTTCGCGAATGCCCTCCGTCGCGAATACTCCGCCTCCACCCTCTACTTTCTAGCCGCTCTATGCGGATCGATATTCAATTTCGTCGACTTTCTCGTGAATCCACCCTGGATGCCGATGCTTCTCGCATTCTTTGTGATGGTATCCGGAAGGCCGCGTGCAGCCAAAACTGCCATTCTATGTGTTGGGTTTTGGTTTGCTGCGTACTCATGCACTTGGATATCCAAATGGCTGTTCGCCTATGCCATAGAACCTTCATTCAATATCCGAGCAGATGTTCTTAATACCGCCTTGTTCCGAATGGCTGGCGAAAATGCCAAGGTGTTGCATATCCCACTCGCTGCCACGATAAAAGTTTTTGGCAACTCGCTGCTGAGTTGGGGGACACCGATTCTGCTCATTTTAGTATTTTTTATCTGGAGAAGGACGCAGAGCATGAGGTTTGATCTAAAGACTTTCGTTATCTACGGTTGGCCAAGTCTCATACCAATCGCATGGTTCGAAATCCTCAGTAATCATAGTCAGATTCATGCCTTCTTTGTATCAAGAAGCGCTGCCGCAAGCATCGGAGTGCTGGTCTCCGCCGCAGTTCTGTCGAGCCGACTGGCGGGTTTAGATCACCCGCATGATGTAGTTGCAAAGGATGGTCGGAGGCATCTTGTTGACCGGTTGCAAGCTGGCGTTAGTTGACGTCACACTGACCGTGCCTGTAGCGAGAGTACCGCTCGCCGTTACGCTTACGCTGCCGGTTGAGCCCGCTGTGGCGATCGGATTACCGCCTCCGGCGACGTTGGCCGAGCCTGCGGCAGCGACCAAGCTAGCCGTTGATCCCGTCACGTTAACCGCTATGCTCGCGGTGTTATTGGACGGAACACCGGCCGGTATATGGTTCACTGCCAAACTAACTGTCTGACTGCCTCCTTTGGCACCCAACGTATTGCCATCCGGAGTCATAGTGATAGAGGTCAGGAAAGTTCCGCCGGGGTCAAGCTGCGCAGAGACACGCCCACGCCTATCAGGCAAATTGAAGGTGGTTGAGCCGTCACCGGCGCCAAAATTCGTGCTGATCAGACTGAACAGCGAAGCATAAGTTGTGCGAGAAATGGCCTGACCAACTGGGATTACAAACGCACTGCTGGGTGCGGTTGCTCCCCAATAGTCCAGGCCCGCTCCGAGCGGCACGCTGTAGGGGTTGCCGTAGAAGCTTTGAAGATAAAATACTCCGTCCGCATTGTTATACAGCGCCAGATACGGCGTTCCCTGGATTAACGTTCCTGCCAGCAGTTCCGTCAACGGCGCCGAGCGCAAAGGTTTGGCCCCCAACGAATCCACATTCAGCGTAACCGTCCCGCCATTCGTCGCATGCGGCGTGAACGCGATGATCTGGCCATTGAGGCGAGCGAGGCGTACGCATCCGGCGACGGCCCCTGGTCAGGTCGCTTTGGGCGGCTGGCCGATT
>CAZSRR010000068.1:0-27053 GCA_964609175.1 uncultured Bradyrhizobium sp. | reverse complement strand
GGTTGCCTGTAGCAGAATTGGCAGGTCCGGGAGTTGGTTGATCGAGTGCCGGTCCGCATCCCGGGTCTTGTAGCTAAAACGGAAGGACCGGGTTGGTTCCATCGTGTTGGAGATAATGACGCGCGACGATAACGCGATCATGAAGGCGAAACAGATCACGATTGAAGGGCCGCGTTCGGAGACTCCGCGGCCGCAGCCAACCTGCAGTCAGGGGCCCGTCATCGAAATCAATGAGTTGGCGTTAACAAAGCCTTAAGCCGCCCACTTCAAGATTCAGCCCGCCGGCGAGCGCGTTTCGCCGCACAATTCTTTGAGGCCGCGAGATTTCCTGGATGGGGCAAAGGGCTGCCGCTGGAACTGGGTCGCCGGGCCGCGCTTTGGCGCGGGCGGCCCTTCTGTGCCTCGGCAGGGCGCTCGCCGTCGTCCTGATGTTCGCAGGCCTCCTGGCTGCCCAGCCCTCCCGGGCGCAGGAGGCGGTCCGGGGAGAGGCGACGTTCACCTCCGGCGGCGGCTTTGCCCGGCTGGTGCTGAAACTGGCCGAAGACGTCGAATCCGAGGTCTCGACGGCCGGCTCGATCATCATCATCCATTTCAAGCGCCCGGTGGATATTCCGGTCGAAAAACTGTCGGACGCCGTTCCTGATTATGTTGGCTCGGCGCGTCGCGATCCCGACGGCACGGCCATCCGCCTCTCGCTGGCGCGGCGGGCAACCGTCAACACCATGACGGCAGGAGAAAGGATCTTCGTCGACTTCTTGCCGGATAGCTGGACCGGCCCGCCGCCCGCGCTGCCCGCGGCGGTGGTGCGTGAACTGGCAGAGCGGGCGCGGGCCGCCGAACGCGCGTTGCGCGCGCAGCTTGCGGCGAATGCCGCGAAGAAGCGGCCGCCGGTGCGGGTCCGCGCGCTTGTGCAGCCGACCTTCGTCCGCTTCGTATTCGAGATGCCCGATGGCGTCAGCGTCTCGTCGGTGCTGAACGAACAGAAGCTGACGCTGCAGTTCACCAGCGTGCTCAATTTCGATCTCGCCGATGCCAAAGTGGCGGCGCCGCCGAACATCGCCTCGATCAGCCAGCGCGCCGACGTCGATTCTTCCGCGGTCGACATCATGCTGATCGGCGAGGTCGACGTTCATTCCTTCCGCGAGGAAAAGAATTATGTGATCGACGTCGCCTTCCAGCAGCCGGACAAGCCCGCTGCGCCCGAGCCGCAGGCCGCGGCCAAGCCGGCCGCGTCACCCGCCAGGCCCGGGCCGGGCCCGCGCATGTCTCGCGACAAGACCCTGAGGGACGCGGTACCGCCGCCACAGCAGGCGGACATTCCGCTTCCCACCTCCGAAAGCTTTGCCGAACAGGCCAAAATCGAAATCAGGCCGGCCCAGATCGCCGCGGCGCCGGTCCCGCCTTCCGCGGAAAAGAAACCCGTCGCCGACAAGGCGGCGCCGGCCAATGAAAGCGCGGCGCCCGTGGCCGATAAGGCGGCGGATGTGGTGGAAAAACCCGCGCCGCCGGCGGAAGCCGCAAAGGCAAGCCAGCCGCCTGAGCGGATTGAGGCCGCGGTTGCGGAGGCGCCGAAGGTCGCCGCGCCGAAACCGGCGCCGCCGTCCGCCGAGCCGGTCAGGCAGCCGACAGCGATCACGCCGCCCGGCGACAATGCCGCCAGGGACAACGCCGCTATCGTCGAAGCAAAGCGCGACAGCGACGGCCTGCGCGTCGCGTTCACGTTTCCCGCCCCGACGCCGGCCGCGTTGTTCCGCCGCGCCGATACAATCTGGCTGGTATTCGACCATGCGAAGGCGATCGACACCGAACAGATCCGCCTCAAGGGCGGCGCCATCATCGGCGATGTCAGCAGCCTGCCGCTGGAAAAGGGCCAGGCGATCCGCATCCGTCTCAACCGGCCGCAGATTCCCTCGCTCGAGAGCGAAGGTCGCGCCAACGGCACCGAATGGACGCTGACCTTCGCCGACCGCGGCCAGAGTACGCCGCTTCCGCTGACGGTGCTCCGTAATATCGCGGAGCCGGCGCTTGCCAACGTGACCGTGCCGCTCGCCAACCCGGGCGCGATGCACCGGCTGGTCGATCCCGACGCCGGCGATACGGTGCTGGTTGTCACTGCGCCGCCACCGACCCGCGGTCTCATCAAGCGGCACGATTTCGTCGAACTGTCGCTGCCGGAAACGGTGCACGGCGTGGTGGTGCATCCGAACGCGGACGACATCAAGGCCGAAGTGGGCTCCGACAAGGTGATGCTCGGACGGCCGGGCGGATTGACGCTGTCTTCGGCCGACGTTCCGGCGGAGAGGGCCACCGCGGCGGTGCGGCCGCTGTTCGATGTCACTGAATGGCGCAAGAACCGGGAAGAGAAATTTTTCCCGAGGCTCGACACGTTGATCAACGCCGCGGCAGTCGCGGGACCGGATCAAAAAGCACAGGCCCGCATCGATCTGGCCAATTTCTACATGTCGCGTGGCTTGTATCACGAGGCGAGGGGGGTGACCAACCTCATCATCTCCGAAACCAATCAGGGCAACGAGGACGCCACCGTCCTGATGGTGCGTGCGGTGGCGAGTACGCTGATGGGCCATCCGGAGCGCGCGCTCAAGGATCTCGCGAGCCCCGCGATCGGTAACGGCTACGATTCCCAGCTATGGAAGGGCTTTGCGTTCGCTCGCCAGCAAAAATGGGTCGACGCGCGCGAGAAATTCAAGAACGCCGAATTCTCGATTGCCGCGCTGCCGCTGGAACTGCAGCGCATCGTCACGGCAGATGCAATGCGGGCCTCGCTCGAAGTGAAGGATTACGGGGGCGCGTCGCGGCGGCGCAGCGAACTTGATGTGATCGGCGTCCCCGACGAGATGAAGCCTGAAATTGCCGTGCTGCGCGGGCGTCTCGCCGAGGCGCTCGGGCATGACAAGGACGCGATTGACGCCTATCGATACGCGGCGCAATCCCCCGACCGGCAGGCGTCCTCCGAGGCGAAGCTGTTGCTGGCCCTCCTGCACAGCAGGCGGGGCGAACTCAACGCTTCCGACCTCACGCGCGAGCTTGAGACTCTGGCGGTGACATGGCGTGGGGACGCGATCGAGTTGCAGACGTTGAACAGGCTGACCCAGGTCTACGCCGAGACCGGCCGGTATGCCGACGCGCTTGCCGCGGCCAAGACCGCGACGCGGATGCATCCCAATTCCGAACTGTCGCGGCAGGCCCAGGATACGGCCGCGGCGTTGTTCACGGAACTCTATCTCGGCTCGAAGGCCGACGACATGAAGCCGGTCGATGCGCTCGCGATGTTCTACGAGTTTCGCGAGCTGACGCCGATCGGACGGCGCGGCGACGAGATGATCCGTCGCCTGGCGGACCGGCTGGCCGCCATCGACCTGCTCGACCAGGCCGCCGAACTTCTGCAGTACCAGGTCGACAAGCGGCTGGAGGGCGCTGCACGCGCGCAGGTGGCTGCGCGGCTCGCCATGGTCTATCTGACCAACCGCAAGCCGGACCGGGCGATCGCGGCGCTGCGAATGACCCGGATCTCCGATCTCTCCGGCGAACTGCGCCAGCAGCGCCTGCTGCTCGAGGGGCGGGCTCAGAGCGATGTCGGCCGCCACGAGCTTGCGCTCGACATCATCTCCAACCTCACCGGCCGCGAAGCAATCCGCCTGCGTTCGGACATCTACTGGGCGTCGCGGCAGTGGCGGGAAGCGTCCGAACAGATCGAGCTTTACTATGGCGAGCGCTGGCGGGATTTCAAACCCTTGAACGCCAACGAGAAAAGCGACGTGATCCGCGCCGTGGTCGGCTATGCGCTGGCCGGTGACGCGATCGGCATGGGCCGTTTCCGCGAGAAATACGCGCCGCTGATGACCGGGGAGGCCGACCGCGCCGCATTCGAGGTCGCCAGCAAGCCGGCCGCCTCCAACAGCGCCGAATTCGCCCTGATCGCCAAGATGGCCGCCAGCGTCGATACGCTCGATGGCTTCATTCGCGAAATGAAGCTCCGCTTCCCGGACGCAACGACTGCCCGCGCGCCGCTGTCGCCGGAAGCGTCCGGGGCCGAGCCGGTCCATACCGGCACGTTGCCCGCGCTGCGGGCCATCCGGCATATCGATCTGAGGAAGCCGGCGAGGTAATGGATTTGGCCGCAGCTTCGGCCAATTTTTGACCAGTTGGCGCATTAGTCAGGTTGCGGCGCCCGCATTTAGCGTTCCGCTTTATCCTCGCTCGCTCGCCGTCCAGGACTGGCCCACGATGTCGCTGACCCGGGACCGAATTATCGGTCATGACACCGAACGTCTTGCGTTCAGGTTCACCATGCTGAACGGCGCCGATATCGTCGAGTGCCAGATCAGCGATGCCGCGATGGACGAACTGGGCGGCACCAGAGGGACAGAAAGCATGGCGAGGCAGGCGCAGTTTCTGGCGCTGCGCGATGCCATTGAGCGTGTTGCCTCCGACATGTTCGACAGGGTGCCCGTTGTCAAAGGCCGCGTCATCCGGATATTCACCAAGCACGTCCAGAAGTCGCCGCCGCCACCCGCCGAACGGATCGCGGCGGGAGTGGAGCCGGGTACGGACAACGTCCGAGCGCTGCGGCTCATCGCCGAAACGAGGCCGGTCAACGCCCGGCAATAGCCGCTGTACTTTCGTAAGTCCGGGAGCAAGCGTAAGTCCGGGAGCAAGCAGCGCCGAGCCCCATATCAGGGGCCCTGGGTGACCCAGGCAGTTGAAATCGTTCCGTTCGAGTCCAGCGCGATCCGCCAATGCGACGCGCCGTTCTCATGCCTGACGCTGTAGACGTCCTCGGCCTGAGCGCCCACACCCAGAAAAGTGACTGATCGTACCGCGCGCAGTTCGGCCAGGCCGGACTGCAGGGTCGGCAATTGCTGGCGGGTCGCTTCAGCCAGCAGCGGACTCATCTCGTCGTAGTTGGGTTTGCCGCTGACGAGACCATCAATGAGGCGGCGAAGCGCCGCCTCGGTGCCCGGGCTGGCGGATTGGCTTTTCACCTTTTCTTCCGTTCGGCTTGAAATTTGCCGCGCCGTCGCCGCATCAATGCGCGGCATGGAGAAATCCGTGCCATGCTGATGCAGGGTCAGCGACGTTGCCGCTTGGCCTTCGCCCGCGTCGAATGTAATCCTCGCGCCAACGGCGTCGCTGAAAAATTCGGTCGGGCTGTTGGGGTGCATCGGGAAGTCGCCTTGCCCGGTCAGGCGCGCGAGCAGGTGATCGGCCTCGCGTCTCACCGTGAAGACCGCGTTGTCGTTGAATCGGTAGAATCCCGCGTAACCGTCGAGAACCGCGGCAGCCACGGAAATTTTCTGACGCGCAGGTTCGTCGACGGAGACGTTGCACGGCGGTGGCGATTCCTGTTCCGGCGCCGGGACGGCGCCCGAAGATGCAATTCTGGCGGCCAGCGCGTTCCAATCGCGGCAACCAAAAATTCTGGCGATCAGTTCGAGAGTCTCGCCGTGGGTTAAGGAGACGGACTTGGCGTTCAGCGTTTCGCGCAGCGTTTGCGCCATGGCTTTTGCGTCGCGGAAATCGCGCATAAGAATATCCTCTGCATCGATGAACGGATATCTGTCAGGGGCTTGCGTTGCTGACCCGTTCGATCGGGGCATGAGGGAAGCCTGAAGCGCGGCTGATACATTCACCGTACCCGGAGGGCGCAAGCGGCGGGTTGTATCCACCCAATGAATTTGTGCGCCAGCGACCGCAGGTTTGTCAACCGCGACAGCGCATGGAACGTCACGCGACAAGACCGCGCATTCGTCACCCTCGACAGATGCCTGTCGAGGCGGCAACCTGCGGATAAGACCACCCACCCGCCGGAGGACGCCATCACGATGAGCAAGCCAGCAAAGACCGAAGCCGAACTCATTGCGATGGCGCGTGCCGAGCTGAAGGTGCACGCGGATTGTCCTGACGGTATCGTCATCTCGGTGATCCGCGACGGCGATAGCTGGGAATTCCGCGCCCAGGCCAGTGACGCCACGATCGCCAAGCCGGGCTATCCCGAATGCGTGGCCATGCTGGTGCAGATCGGCGACCATCTCTGCAAGCAGTATGACCTCAAGGCGTAAGGCGGCTCGGACGGCCTTGCCATCCAACCGTCTCACATCGTGAAGATCCGCCCGGGGTTCAGAATGTTCTTCGGGTCGAGCGCGCGCTTGAGCGCGCGCATGGTTTCGATTTCCTCTTCGGTCCGGCTCATCTTCAGATAGGGGCGCTTCAGGATACCGATGCCGTGTTCGGCCGAGATCGAGCCGCCGAATTCGCCGGTGAGGTCGTAGACCAGTTTTTCGAATTCGCCGTGCTTGTCCGGCGTGTGCTCGTGATAGACGCTCGGATGCAGATTGCCGTCGCCGACGTGGCCCATCACGATGGTGAAGGCTTGTGGGTCGATCGCCTTGACGCGGGCATCGAGCGTATCGGCATAGGCTTCCATCCTGTCGATGGCGATGCTGACGTCAAAGCCCATTCTGGCCGCGAACGGAAAGCTGCGGCCGAGCTCGACGCTGGAATCGCGGATGCGCCAGATCGCGGCTGCGGACGCGTTCGAGGTCGAAAGCGTGGCGTCGAGAATCAACTCGTCGTTCATCGCCGTTTCCAGCATCAGCTCGAGGCTGTTGCGCATCCGTTCGGCGTCGCTTCCCGAAGCCTCCAGCAGCACGTAGAACGGATGATCCTTCGGCAGCGGGCCGACCACGCCCTTCACGCGTTCGACGGTCTGGCGGTAATAGGCGTTCCACATCACCTCGAAGGCGGTCAGCTCGCCGCCGAGCGAGCTGCGCGCCAGCTTGAGAAACGCCATGACGGCTCCGAAGGAGGGAAGCGCGCACAGCGCCACCTGGCGTTCGGCCGGCGCCGGAAAGATCCGGACCGCCGCGCGCGTTACCACGCCGAGCGTGCCCTCGGTGCCGATATACAGATGCTTCAGGTCGATGCCGGTGTTGTTCTTGATGTATTTCCGCAGGCCCTTGAGCACGGTGCCGTCGGGGGTGACGACTTCGAGGCCGAGGATCAGTTCACGCGTCATCCCGTAGCGGATGACGCGGTTGCCGCCGGCATTGGTCGAGATGTTGCCGCCGATGGTGCAACTGCCGCGTGCGCCGAGATCGAGCGGAAACATCATGCCGTCCTGCTCGACCCGCTCCTGGAGCTTCTGTAGCGGGGTTCCGGCCTGTACGATGGCGACGCCGCCCGAGACGTCGACTTCCTCGATCGCGTTCATCCGCTCCATCGAGAGCACGATTTCGTCGGCGTTCGGCAGCGTGGCGCGGACCAATCCCGTCATCCCGCCCTGGGTCGTGACCGGGACGCCTTCGCGGTGGCAGAGCTGCAGCAGCAGCGAGACATCTTCCGTCGTTCTGGGGCGAACGACTGCGCGCGGCTTCGGCGCCGGATTGCCGGCATTGTCGTGGTGATAGCGCGCGTCGATGTCGTCGCCGGTCAGCACCGCGCCCTTGTCGAGCGTGCGACGCAGTTCGTCAATCAAGTCCCCGGACATGCCCCTGCCTCTTCTTGGTTGGAAATTCGGCCGAAGCTTTACACGCGGCGCGGCCGGGAGGAAACCGGGGGAGCCGTAGGGCAGGTGCACTTTTGCTGGCGATATGCCGCCGTCAGCGCCGGGGCCGACGCATTGAAATCAACCGGCGGCGGCTCGTGTCATCCTGCCGCTCGGGCTCGACGGATGTAATCTGGTTGCAGGCGCTGCATTTGTAGACGTAGACGAGCGGTCGAACACCCACGCGCGGGAGCTTTCCGATTCTGACCGTGCCCACGCCGCAAATTTCGCAGCATGGCGGCAGCACGGATTCTGAAAGCGGTAACGGCATATGGACTGTCATCGAACTCAAGGAAATCATCGACGATGCTGGCAGCCGATTGCATCAATATCGTGGAACTGGGGTCCGTAGGAATACGAGGTTCTGGGCCACATTCGGCCGCCGATGTCCAGCTTTTGCCATCCATTCGGCCATTCAAACAACACACTGCAGGGCGCAAATTCCTGCCGCCGGCGTGTGGCCACACGGCAATTCCGCAGGCTCGTTCCGCGTGGATGCCAATTGCAAGGCGTAGTTCGAATGTCTTCCACCAAAGGTGACGACACGTCGCTGCACGCGGCGCTGGCGGCGTTGGAAGCCGTGGTATCCGCTCCATCGCCTGCCGACAGATTCAACATCGACCGGGATGGTCCGGCGAAACGCGCCATGAAGCTTCGGGCACTGCAGCAGCGCTTCCAGAAGCTGGACAAGTACTATGACGAAGCTGCAGCTGAAATCCGCGCGTCGCTCGAGCGCACGCCGCCGCTTGGCCCGGATCAAGGATAGTCCGAGCCTCGATCCTTTCCCGGCCGAAGCATCAGGGGTGAGGATGTCGCGCCGGCGAGCTCACTTCTTGTCGATCTTCGTGATGGTCTTGGTCCCTGCGCCGTCGCTGACGGCAAAGGTCACTCTGTCGCCGGCGTGCAAGGTATTCAATCGCGCATTGTCCTGGATCTTGAACTCTTCGGTGGCGGCGCCTGCATTTGCGCCGGTGGTTCCATCCGGCATGTCCCTGATCGTGATGGTGCCACTGATGCGATTGATACCGGTTACCATTCCGGTGCGCATTTGCTGGGCAAGCGCCGCCGTGCCGGCGATGTTGAGTGCCGTGGCGACGGCGATAATCGTCCCTGCGATCTTCATGAATGACTCCCGGCTGTAGAGCACGACGTGGAAAGCGGAAGCCGGTTTTCCGAAACGACCATGCTCAAACAAAGACAAGACCATGAGCGACATCGTTACACCGCACCATGATCTGGGGTGTCATCACTAAACCGGGATTGCGGCAATTGTTCCGCCTCGGCGCAAAATCGCGGCGCCTTCGTTGCGTGAGCGAAGTCGGACGGGTGCCGGTGCTCGGACACGGGCCAAACCGAAAAGAACCGCGACCCGATGAAGCGCTGTTCTAGGCCGCGCCGGCCTCGGGCTCGAGTTCGGTCTCCGTCACCGTGCGGTTACGGCCGAGCCGCTTGGCCTTATAGAGCCCCCGGTCGCACCGTTCGATCATCGCGTCGGCGGATTCGGCGAGGCGGAATTGCGCCACCCCGATCGAGACCGTGACGCTGCCGATTTCCTTGCCCGTCGCCCTTCGCGTCAATTTCGCCTCGGAAATGCGGCGGCGGACGCGTTCGGCGACCGCCGTGCAGGCTTCAAGATCGGCCCCCGGCAGCACCGCGATCAACTCCTCGCCGCCGTAGCGGGCCGCGAGATCGACTTCCCGCACGCCTTCCTGCAGCACCTTGGCCACCAGACGGAGCACCTGGTCGCCGACCTGATGGCCATAATCGTCGTTGAATTTCTTGAAGTGATCGATATCGATCAGGAAGACGCTGAGCGCCTCATCCTTTTCCATCGCCGCGATCTGGGCAAGACGGAGGAATTCATCCATCGAATGGCGGTTGGCGAGGCCGGTCAGCGCGTCGGTATTAGAGCGCTGCTCGGCAGCCTTCAGCGAGTCGCGGATGCTGTCCAGCTCCTCGGAGGTGGCGGCAAAGCTGGCCTCCAGCGCCGCGGCCCGCGTCGTTGCCTTTGACAGTTCGTCAACCAGTTTCGCAATGAGCGGCCGGGGATCGGCGGCGGTGGCAGCTTCGGACGATACCTCGCCGAGCGCCTTGATGTGGGTCTGGTTGTCGCTGACGGCGGTATTGAGAAACTGCTGGGCGCTGTCGATCAGGCCGCTCAATTGATCAGGCAAATCGCTGAGCGGGTCGCGTCCGGTCTGCGACGGCGCGATGTAGGTGAGGTAGAGCTCGGCGTTAGTCGAAGCGTCGAACTTGCGTTTGCCCTGAATGAGGATGTCGATAATCTTGCGCAGTGCCGGCGCATTGCCGAGCGAATATTCGAACCAGACGGCAAAATTGTTCGGCGTGGGCGGCACGGATTGCTGCGTCATCAACCGCATCGCTCGGTCGGCAATCGTCGTGGCGTATTCGGCGTCCATATCGCCGATAGGCTGGCCTACCATCGTTCAATCCGGTGATGCACGTGCTGCAAAAACTCATTTCCCAGTCACTGCTATTGTGCACGAAGGAACTAATCTGATCTTAAACTTCCGCGGAAAGTCCGCGGCAAATACGTACCCAATATTGACCTATTGGTCCGTGAAACTACTGAGTTTTTTCGATTTTACCGCTAGCTGCCGCCGTAGCTTTGCACCAGGCTTCCCGCCACCAGCGACCAGCCGTCGACCAGGACAAAAAAGATCAATTTGAACGGGAGCGATACCACGACCGGCGGCAGCATCATCATGCCCATCGACATCAGAACCGACGCGACGACGAGGTCGATGATCAGGAAGGGCAGGAACAGCAGGAAGCCGATCTCGAAGGCACGCTTCAGCTCAGAGATCATGAAGGCCGGTACCAGGATGCGCAGCGACAGATCTTCCGGCGTCGCCGGCGGGGGCTCACCGGAAAGATCGACGAACAGCTTCAGATCCTTTTCGCGCACGTTTTTCTGCATGAATCCGCGTAGCGGCACGGACGCTCTTTGCAGCGCTTCCTCGACCCCGATCTGATTGGCGACCAGGGGCTTGATGCCGTCGTCATAGGACCGCTGCAGGACGGGGCCCATTACGAACGCGGTCAGAAACATCGCAAGCGCAATGATCACGGAGTTGGGCGGGGCGGTCGCCGTCCCGAGCGCGGTGCGCAGCAGCGACAGCACGACGACGATCCGCGTGAACGACGTCATCATGATCAGGATCGACGGCGCGATTGACAGCACCGTCAAGAGCGCGATCAACTGGATCGCGCGCTCGGTGACGCCGCCGCCGCCCTGGCCGAGATTGATGCTGATGTCCTGTCCCAGCACCGGATCGGCGAGCGATGCGGTGGCAGCCAGAACCAGGAAAAACGATACTCTACGCGGTGAGGCCGGCAGCCTCACGAAGGGTTCTTCGGGCGGCCCAGCAGGGACGCCATTTCGTCTTCGAGATTTTCGAAGCCGCTCTTTTGCGGGGCGGGGGCAGCAGCGGGAGGGGACACCGGAGGTTCGCTGCGGACCGCCCTCGCGGGTGGCGTTTCGGGTGCCACCGGCGGCGCCACGGGATCGGCTGGCCGCCGCAGGGCAGCCTCGAGCCGCTGTGCCATCTCGGCCAGATTTTGATCGGCGCTCGAAGGGGGCGGAGGTGGCGGCGGCGGTGGCGGCGCCGCGGCACGCGCCGGCTCGCGAACCGCTGGCGTATCGCGGGCGGGCAGCACCTCGCGGATCGGAGGCGCCTCGCGGGCTATCGAGATGTCGCGAATCGGCAGCGGCGTTGTCTCCCGAACCGGCGGAACCTCCCGTGCGGGTGGTGCCTCCCGTAAGGGTGTCGCCTTGGGCAGTTCGCGTTGCGGCCGCGGCATTAGCGGCTCGCCACGGGGGAGGCGCGGCGGAGCCGGTTCGGGACGGCCGCCGATCGATTCCGGCGTAAATCCCATCAGGGGATCGCTGCGGCGCTCCGGCGCCGGCGGTGGGGCGGGGCGGCGGGGTTCATCGCCGAAAGTCGGCCGCGCCGGACGGGGCGGCGGTTCCGGCATTTGAGGTTCGGCGTGATGATCGATGCCGTCCGTGGATCGGGATTCAGGTCTTGCCGCTTCGTCGCCCCAGGCGACATCCGGCAGCGGTGCGATCCGCGGCGGCTGCTCGCCCACCGCCGGCCGCGGCGCCATCTGTTCGCGGTTGGGCATCGCGCGCACGATGTTGGGTTCGACTACGATGTCGCTCGGGCCGCCGATCATCAGGAGGTGTTCGACATTGTCGCGACGGACCAGCACCAGGCGCCGGCGGTTGTCCACCGCCGCGGCATCGATCACGGCAAGCCGCGGCATCCGTCCGCGCTGGGTGTTGGCGCCGAGGCGGTTGTTGGCGAAGCGGCGAACCAGCCAGGCCGCCACGCCGATCAGTGCCAGAACGGCGATGAAGGCGAAGAGGAATGTCAGTGTCTGCATTCTTTAGTCCCCGGCCACGGGCCGTTCTCATGGTGCTGGTTTGGCGGGTCGGTCCGCGGTCATGCCGTCCGGGCACGCCCCCGGGGAACACCATTGCCGCCATCCTGACCACGCTCCGGAGCAATCCGCCCATGCCGAATCACGCCCGAGCCCAGCCCTTGTTCCCTAATTCCCCGCGGCGAGCGCCGCCATCCGGTTAACTAATAGACCAAGAATCGCGCGAGCCAAAACGACTTCTGAGTGTCCCACCGCGTTCAGGCCGTTGCTGGTTAATGCTGCTATTGCGCGAAAGGCGCCTCGTTTGGCCGCTGCCGGCCGCAATCCACCGATGTCAGCGGCGGCGGAGCGCCATCTTAACCAGCCGTTAACCATACACCGGGCAAATTCTGCCTACCTCGCGGTACCTGCCCGAGGTTAACGGGAACCGCCTGCGATGGCCATCAACGACCTTCCGCTCCTGTCGGCGCTACGCACCAAGATGCAGTGGCACCAGGAACGCCAGCGCGTGCTCGCCGAAAACGTCTCCAACGCCAATACTCCGAACTTCAAGCCGACTGATCTGGTCGAGCCGAAGTTCGACAGAAAGGGAGCCAACATCGAGCCAGGGATCGGTTCGCTTGGCATGATGCGCACCAGCGCCACCCATATCAACGCCACCGGCGGCGCGCCCAGTTTCAGGGGCGATGGCGGCCGCAGCGCTTTCCTGACCAAGCCGGCCGGCAATGCCGTCAACCTGGAAGAACAGATGCTGAAGGTGTCGGCCAACCAGATGGACTATGCAGCCGCCACTTCTCTCTACACCCGCAGCCTCGGCCTGCTCAAAACCGCCATCGGCAAGCGCTGACGCGGCCGCCAATAGGGGACACGGACCATGGCAGATGAAGCAAGCGATTTCGCCCGCTCGATGGCAATAGCCACTTCCGGGTTGCGCGCGCAGGCGGGGCGGATGCGGGTGATCTCGGAAAATATTGCCAACGCGGAGTCCACCGCCCCGACCGCCGGCGGCGATCCCTACCGCCGCAAGGTGCCGACATTCTCGTCGGCGCTCGACCGTTCGCTCGATGCGAGGGTGGTGACGCTCGGCAAGGTCCGGCCCGACCAGTCGGCGTTTCGCGTCAAGTACGAGCCGAGCAATCCGGCGGCCGATGTGGCGGGCAACGTCAAATATCCGAACGTCAATTCGCTGGTCGAAATGACCGACATGCGCGAGGCGCAGCGGTCCTACGAAGCCAATCTCAACATCATCAGCGCCACGCGCCGCATGATCCAGCGCACGCTCGACATCCTCAAAGCCTGAACAGGGACCATAGAACATGGCTTCACCGACCGTTGCAGCAAATGCCTATGCCGCGCTTTCGCGCATCGTGGAAACCGGCGGCGCCGAAAAGGGCGGGCGGGGTTCGGCCGCCGGACCGTCCTTCAGCGCGCTGGTCAAGGACGCGGTCGGCAGCGTGCTGGATGCCGGCAGGAAATCCGATGCCCAGTCGCTGGCGATGACCTCCGGCAAGGCCAACGTCATGGACGTGGTGACCGCGGTGGCGGAAACAGATGTGGCGGTCTCGACCCTGGTATCGGTGCGCGACCGCGTGATCCAGTCCTACGAAGACATCATGAAGATGCCGATCTGACGTCCCCTGGGACGTCATCCCGGAGCGATGCGCAGCATCGAATCCGGGATCTCGAGATTCCGGGTCTGGTCCTTCGGACCATCCCGGAATGACGAAGGTGAGTTCAGAGCAAGCGAGAACAACAATGACCGGTGCTGAAACCCTCGACGTGGCGCGCGATGCGATCTGGACCATCGTGGTGGTGTCGTCGCCGCTGATGGTGATTGGGCTCGTGGTCGGCGTCGTGGTGTCGCTGTTCCAGGCACTGACCCAGATCCAGGAACAGACGCTGATCTTCGTGCCGAAGATCCTGGCGATCTTCGTGACGCTATTGCTGGCTTTGCCGTTCATGGCCGATTCGATGCACGGCCACATGATGCGGATATCGTCGCGAATCATCGGCGGTTGATGCATTGTCCATGAATGCGCATCGACATCTCGCTGCTGCCGGCCCTGGCCGCCACCTTCATGCTGGTGTTCGCCCGCGTGGGCGCCATGGTGATGCTGCTGCCGGGATTCGGCGAAAGCAACATTCCGGTGCGCATCAAGCTCGCGATCGCGCTCTTGCTGACGCTGATCATCCTGCCGCTGCATCGCAACGCCTACCAGGTCGACCTGACCTCGATGGCCGCGCTCGGGGTGCTTCTGGTGCACGAGATCGTCATCGGCATCGTGCTCGGCGCCACCGCGCGCGTCACGCTGTCGGCACTGGCGGTGGCCGGCTCGGTGATCGCCCAGCAACTCGGCCTCGGCTTCGTGACGGCGGTCGATCCGACCCAGGGGCAGCAGGGGTTGTTGATCGGCAACTTCCTTACCATTCTGGGGATGACGCTGCTGTTCGCCACCGACAGCCATCACCTCGTCATCGCGGCGCTGAACGAGAGCTACCGGATTTTTTCGCCGGGCGAGTTGATGCCGAGCGGCGACGTTGCGGCGCTGGCGACGCGCGCGTTCGCCGCGGCCTTCAAGATCGGCATGCAACTGTCGGCGCCGTTTTTGGTGTTCGGGCTCGTGTTCAATATCGGGCTCGGCGTGCTGGCGCGGCTGATGCCGGCGATGCAGGTCTATTTCGTCGGCGTGCCGCTGTCGATCATGATCGGCTTCCTGATCTTCTCCGTCGTGCTGACCGGCATGATGGCGACCTATCTCAACTACTTCATCGGCGTAATGCACCAGCTGACGCCGCTGAAATAGCGGCTGATCCGGAAAAGTGGGTACCGGTTTTCTCTCGCGACAAACGCGGCACGCGTTGGCGCGGAGATCATGCTCTGACCAAACGCTAGGGCGGAGCGATGGCCGAGGATACCGACGACAAAACAGAAGACCCTACCCAGAAACGTCTCGACGATGCGCTGGAGAAGGGCGACGTCGCCAAGAGCCAGGAGGTCAATACCTGGTTCATCGTCGCCGGCGGCACGCTGATCCTGTCGACCTTTTCGGGATCGGTCGGCGGCGGCATCCTGACGCCGCTGCGTAACCTGATCGCCAATGCCGGCCAGCTTCGCGCCGACGGCACGGCGCTGCTCGCGCTCGGCAACACGCTGGGCTATGCCGTGCTCGGCGCGATCGGCGTGCCCCTGCTGATGCTGATGCTGGCCGCGATCGCCGGCAACATGATCCAGCACCGGCTGGTCTGGTCGTCGGAATCGCTGAAGCCGAAATTCGACAAGATATCGCCGGGGGCCGGGCTGAAGCGCATCTTCGGCAAGCAGGCGATCGCGAATTTCGCCAAGGGTATCTTCAAGCTGGCTGCGCTCGGCGCCGTCATGACGGCGGTGCTATGGCCCGAACGCCATCGGATGGAATCGTTCCTGATGTTCGATCCGTCGGCGATCATGGGGGTCACCACGAATCTGACGGTGCAGTTGATGGGCGCGGTGGTGGCGATGCTGGCCGCGGTCGCGATCGCCGATTACTTCTTCCAGTACCGGCAATGGTACCAGCGGCAGCGGATGTCGCTGCAGGAGATCAAGGACGAGTTCAAGCAGTCCGAAGGCGATCCCCACATCAAGGCCAAGATCCGCCAGTTGCGCCAGCAGCGCATGAAGAAGCGCATGATGGCCGCCGTTCCCAGCGCCAGCGTGGTCATCACCAACCCGACCCACTACTCGGTGGCGCTGCGCTATGACAGCGGCATGACGGCGCCGGTCTGCGTTGCCAAGGGCGTCGACAATGTCGCGTTCAAGATCCGGGAAATCGCCAAAAAGCACGACATTCCGCTGGTGGAGAACGTGCCGCTGGCGCGCGCGCTCCATGCCACCGTCGATATCGACGAGGAGATTCCGGTCGAGCACTATCACGCGGTCGCCGAGGTCATCGGCTACGTCATGCGCCTGAAGAACGGCCTGAGAAGGTGAAGGAAACGCTGGAAACCCCCTTGAAATGCCCTCAATCTGTCAAATAGCCGCCCGACGGGCTTGCGCTTGCGGGGCCGATTCAGGCACTCAGGGAAGGCGCCAGCCGGGCGCGGGGTTGCCTGCGGCCGGCCGTTTCCATGAGGTGCGTGATTTCTCCGCCGAAGGGCAGCGTCGTTTGCTATGACCGCCGAAACAGACAGCCATCCGTCGACCGGACCCTTTTCGGCCCACGAACCTGCGCGGCGCGGCGGCAGCATCGTGCTGGTGCTGCTGGTGGCGGCCGGCATCGTGGCGGTGGCGGTGGCGCTGATGACCATCGGTCGCGCCCAGGCCCAGCCCTATATCCTCGGCGTGCTGGCGCTGCTGGCCATGGTCGGCCTGTTCAACCTGTTCGCCTTTGCCGCCGGCATCATCCGCTTCACCGACCGCGCCTCCGACGACCCGGTGATGGGCCGGATCGCCGACCACGCCTTTGACGGTTTGGCGGTGACCGATCCGAAAGGCCATGTGGTCTATTCGAATGCCGCCTATCTGACGCTGACCGGCGCCGGGAGCCCGCAGGAAGTTCGCCCCGTCGAGCGCGTCTTCATCGGCAATCCGGATGTCTCCGAGGCCGTGTTCCGCCTGCTCAAGGCGGCGCGCGAGGGCAAACGGCAGCAGGAAGAGGTCCGTATCGCCGGTTCCGACGGCGCGCAGGGGCGCTGGTTGCGGATGCGGGTTCGCCCGCTCGGCGAAGGCAAGCGCGAATCGAAATACGCGGTCTGGTCGATCGCCGACATCACGCGCGACCGCGAGCGCCAGGAGGACGTGTTCCGCGAGTTGCAGCATGCGATCGAATATCTCGATCACGCGCCCTGCGGCTTCTTCTCGGTCGCGCCGGCCGGCGACGTCATCTACGTCAACGCCACGCTGGCGAACTGGCTCGACTACGACCTCGCCGAGATCGGCTCGGGCGGGCTGAAACTCGCCGATATCGTCTCCGGCGACGGCGCGGCGCTGTTGACCTCGATCGTGGCGGTGCCCGGCGAGGTCAAGACCGAAGTGTTCGACATCGACCTGCGGATGCGCGGCGGCAAGACCATGCCGGCCCGGCTCTACCACAAGCTCGCCTTCGGCGCCGACGGCTCGCCGGGGTCGTCGCGTACGCTTGTGATCAGCCGTACCCGCGACGAGCATTCTGATCCCGAACGCGCCGCCGAAGTGCGTTTCATGCGCTTCTTCGATCATACGCCGATGGCAATCGCGACGGTGGACCGCGGCGGCGCGGTGGTCCGCGCCAACGCCCGCTTTGCCAAGCTGGCACAGAGTCTGAGCCCGGACGGCGCGGCGAACAAATCGATTTTCCGCACCGTGAATGCGCGCGACCGCGGCCTTCTGATTGCGGCGATCAACCAGGCGGCGGAGGGGCAAGGCGACATCGCGCCGGTCGAAGCCATGCTCGAGGGCGCCAAGGAACGCTGGGGCCAGTTCTTCGTCACCGCGGTCGAGGAGGACGAGCGCGACACGGAAGCGGCGATCGTCTATTTGCTGGAGACCAGCGAGCGGCGCACGCTGGAAAACCAGATCAACCAGTCGCAGAAGATGGAGATGGTCGGCCAACTCGCCGGCGGCATCGCGCACGACTTCAACAACGTGCTGTCGGCCATCATGATGGCGAACGATTTCCTTCTGAACGCGCACAAGCCGACCGACCCGTCGTTCCAGGACATCATGCAGATCAAGCAGAACGCCACCCGCGCCGCGACGCTGGTGCGGCAACTGCTCGCGTTCTCGCGCCGCCAGACGCTGCGGCCGCAGGTGCTCGATCTCGGCGACGCGCTGTCCGATCTCACCATGCTGCTGCGGCGGCTGATCGGCGAGAAGGTCAAGCTCGACCTCGTGCATGGCCGCGACCTCTGGCCGGTCAAGGTCGACGTCTCGCAATTCGAACAGGTGGTGGTCAATCTCGCGGTCAACGCGCGCGACGCCATGCCGGATGGTGGCAAGCTGACCGTTCGCACCGCCAATGTGACGGCGGATGAGGCCGCGAATCTCGCCCACAAGGGCATGCCGGCGGCCGACTATGTGCGGATCGAGATTTCCGATACCGGTACCGGCATCCCCCCCGACATCGTCGACAAGATCTTCGAGCCGTTCTTCTCGACCAAGGAGGTCGGCAAGGGGACCGGGCTCGGCCTTTCGACGGTCTACGGCATCGTCAAGCAGACCGGCGGTTTTGTCTACGTCGACTCCACGCCGGGCGAGGGGACCACGTTCCAGATCTTTCTGCCTCGTCACCGGGCCGAACTGGAAACCCAGCCGGAAGTCCAGGGAGCGAACGGTGCGACCAACGGCGCGGCCAAGGACGCCGCGGCCGAGCCGCCGAAGCCGCGGCCCGACCTGACCGGGCAGGGCACCATCCTGCTGGTCGAGGACGAGGACGGCCTGCGGTCGCTGAACGCGCGCGGGCTTCGTTCGCGCGGCTACAGCGTGATCGAGGCCGCCAACGGCATCGAGGCGATGGAAGTGATCGACGAAAAGGACGGCGCGGTCGATCTTGTCGTCTCCGACGTGGTGATGCCGGAAATGGACGGTCCAACACTGCTGCGTGAAATGCGCAAGCGCAACCCGAACCTGAAGATCATATTCGTTTCAGGTTATGCCGAAGAAGCCTTCGACAAGAGCCTGCCGGAAAACGAACAATTCGCCTTCCTGCCAAAGCCGTTCGCGCTCGCCGCGCTGGTCGCGAAGGTCAAGGAGACCATGACGGCATAGCCCGGTCCGTCCCCGGCGCCGCGTCCGCCGCGCGCGGCCTGGGCGGTCGGTTAAGGCCCAGTGACGAGCCCACAGCCATAACGTCACATCCCCGCGACCGAGGGCCGCAGCGGTGCGTCCCTATGGCGGCTTCACTTTTGAGCGAGCCTGCCCATCTTAAGGGCACTTCCCAATACCGGGGAACGAGGAAAAAGACATGAATTTCACGCAGACTGCGCGCGGAATTGTACGGATGATCGCTCTCGCGATGGCGGTTGCGGTTCCGCTGGCGATCACGATTGAAGCGGCTGACGCCCGAGTGGGCGGCGGTGGCAGCTCCGGTTCGCGGGGATCGCGGACCTATTCGGCGCCGCCCAGCACCAACACCGCGCCCGGTGCGGCGCAACCGATGAACCGCACCTTCACCCAGCCGGGCAGCCCCGGCACGGCCGGACCGGCGGCGGCCGGCGCGGCGAGCAATGGCGGCTTCTTCAACCGGCCCGGAATGATGGGCGGCATGCTCGGCGGCCTCGCCATGGGCTTCCTCGGCGCTGGCCTGTTCGGCATGCTGACCGGCGGCGGATTGTTCTCCGGCCTCGGCGGCATCTCGTCGATCATCGGTCTGCTGCTGCAGATCGCCCTGATCGTGATCGTGGTGCGGCTGGCGATGTCGTGGTGGCAGCGCCGTAATACGCCGGCCTCGGCCTACGCGACGGGACCCTCGCCCGCCGAGGGTCCTGGCGGCGCCCAGACCAGCTTCCGCTCCGGCCTCAGTGGCTTTGGGCTGGGCTCGAGCCAGCCCGCGCTGGAAATCCAGCCGGCCGACTATGAGGCCTTCGAGCGCCTGCTTGGTGAAGTCCAGACCGCGTGGTCGAACGAGGACATTGCCAAGCTGCACACGCTGGCGACGCCCGAGATGGTGTCCTACTTCTCCAAGGATCTGGAGGAGAACAAGGCCCGCAACGACGTCAACAAGGTGACCGACGTCAAGCTGCTGCAGGGCGACCTCGCCGAAGCCTGGCGCGAAGGCGAAACCGACTACGCCAGCGTGGCGATGCGGTTCTCGCTGGTCGACAAGACCCTGGAGCGTACCACCGGCCGCGTGGTCGCGGGCAGCGACACCCCGATCGAGGCCACCGAAGTATGGACCTTCGCCCGCCGTCGCGGCGGCGACTGGGAACTCTCGGCGATCCAGCAGACCAGCTGATCGCTCAAAGCTGACGGAAGGAGGCGCTGCGGTTCACTCCGCGGCGCTTTCTTTTTTTTGCGAGATGACCGGGCTCCTCCCACGCCTTAGGATGCCGGAATAATGGTTGCCACGATGTGTTGAAGACATCGGGCCAAACAAACCGGGAGGATTTCGATGAACAGCCTTGCTCGCCTCATTTTGCCGACCTGTGTCGCCATCGCGACCGTATCGGTTACCGCAAGTGCGAACGCGCAATCCGCCGATACCAGCTTCTTCCTGACCAGCAACGGCATCGGCAACGGCGGTAATCTCGGTGGGCTTGCCGGCGCCGACAATCACTGCCAGACCCTGGCGCAGGCCGCCGGCATGGGCGGCAAGACCTGGCGCGCCTACCTCTCCACCCAGGCCGCCAACGGCAAGCCTGCTGTCAACGCGAAAGACCGCATCGGCAAGGGGCCTTGGAAGAACATCAAGGGCGAGGTGGTTGCCAAGGACGTTGCAGATCTGCACGGCGCCAATGCGCTCACCAAGCAGAGCGCGCTCAGCGAGAAGGGCGAGGTCATCAACGGCCGAGGCGATACGCCGAACCGCCACGACGTCCTGACCGGATCGCAACCGGACGGCACGGCGTTCGCAGCCGGCGAGGATCGCACCTGCAGGAACTGGACGAGTTCGACGCAGGGTGCGGCAATGGTCGGCCATTCCGACCGCATCGGCCTGCGCGACGACGACGCGTCAAAGTCCTGGAATTCCTCGCACCCCTCGCGCGGCCCGGACGGCGGCTGCTCGCAGGCCGACCTGAAGAGCACCGGCGGTGACGGGCTGTTCTACTGCTTTGCGGCGAATTGACGAGGAGAACGGCACGGTCCGGGTTGCGCTTCGCTGTGCCCGGGCCGTGCCTTTCGGTCAGGCGGCCTTTTTCTTCGCGCTTTTCTTGACGGCTTTTTTGGCTGTCTTCTTCAAGGCTTTCTTCGCAGTCTTCTTGGCCTTCTTTTTGCTGCCCTTGAGATATTCGCCGACGTTCTTGGAGGAATGTCCCACAGCGGCCACGGCGGCTTTCAGCCTGGCCGGAGTGACCTTGAACTTCTTCGACCAGTAGGCAACCTCGTGGGGTTGGCTCACCGCGATTCGCGCCCGGTCCGCGGCCTTGTGCGCCTGCAGCTTGATATACGCTTCCACCTTCTTGGCGGAGCGGCCCACCTTTTTGACGGCGGCCTTCAGCTTCGCCGGGGTTACCTTGAATTTCTTCGACCAGTAGGCGACCTCGTAAGCCTCGCCAAGCGCGATCAGTCCGCGGTCGGCTCCGCCGCGCTTCTTCTTGTTGTCCGCCATCCCCATTCTCCTGTGTTGAGAAATCGACGCCTCAAGCGGGAGCAGCGTAACATGGCCGATCATGTTCGGACAGATTTCGGGTGACAGCGATCTGTGGAGCAAATCGACCGGCGGGCGCGCCTATGCCGCAGCCGTCGCGTGGAGATATGTTTCGGCCGCCGGCGCTTCGCGAACGAAGCATGCCGCCGCCTCGATCGCGGCCGGTAATTGCGCAAGGCTGACCGGCCTGGCGAACAGATAGCCCTGGCCCTTGGCGCAGCCGGCGCGGACGAGGAATTGCCATTGCGCTTCGGTCTCGATGCCTTCGGCAAGCACGGGCATGCCGAGGCTCTCGCCCAGCGCCAGCACGGTGCGGACGATCGCGGCCGCAGCGGTATCTTCCGGCAGCCGTTTGACGAACGACTGGTCGAGCTTGATCTTGTCGAACGGGAACACGTGCAGCGTCGCCAGCGACGAGTGGCCGGTGCCGAAATCGTCCATCGATACCGCAACGCCCAGCGCCTTCAGTTTGCGCAGGATGTGAAGGCCGCGGTTCTGGTCGGACATGATGGTGGATTCCGTCACCTCCACCTCGAGGCGGCGCGGCGACAGGCCGGTCTCCAGCAGGATGGCGTGGATGGTCTCGGCGAGATCGTCGCGGCCGAACTGTACCGGCGACAGGTTGACGGCGACGGTGCCGGGTATCTTGCCTGCGGCGGCGTCGCGGCACGCGGTGCGCAGCGCCCATTCGCCCATTTCGGAGATGGCCTTGGTTTCTTCGGCGAGCGGGATGAATTCGGCCGGCGAGATCATGCCGCGCTTCGGATGCCGCCACCGCATCAGCGCCTCGGCGCCGCAGATCTTTCCGTCGGCAAGCGTAGTTTGCAACTGATAATGCAATTCGAGTTCGCCGCGCATGGTCGCCAGTTGCAGGTCGCGCGCCAGCGCGCGGCGGGCGCGCGCGGTATCGTCCATCTCGTGGTGATACTGGCAGATCAGGCCGCGCTGCTTGCTTTTTCCGCGGTGCATCGCGAGCTTGGCGTTGCTGAGCACCTGGTCGCGCTCTGGCGTGTCGAGCGGAAAGATCGAAAAGCCGATCGAGGCGGTGAGGTTGACCTGCTGATCCCCGACCTGGAACGGCTGTGCGAACACGCCAGCGATGCGCTCGGCAAACGCCTTCGCGTCCTGCGGATGGTTGCCCGACATCTGCAGGCCGAGAAACTCGTCGCCGCTCTGGCGGGCCAGAAACTCGCCGGGGCCGAGGATCCGCCGCATCCGCTCTGCGACCTCGATCAGCAGGAGATCGCCGGCGCTGTGGCCGAACAGATCGTTGACGTCCTTGAAGCCGTCGATGTCGATCGAAAATGCCGCGAGCCTGTGCGCCTTTTCGTGGGCCTCGGCGGCGTCGAACGCCAGCCGCTCGTTGAAGGCGATGCGATTCGGCAGGCCGGTCATGGTGTCGTTGAACGAAAGCTGATGAATGCGGTCCGCCGATTCCGTGCGCACCTTCAGATCGATGATGTAGGTCGAGAACCCCGAGCCCATCACCAGCAGCACCGTGCCGACCACGGCGAGGCCGAGCACATGCGCCGGAATGAGATAGGCCGGCAGCACGATGGACGGATCGGCGACCGCGGTGGCCGAGTTCGTCAGCGCGTAGTGCATCACGCAGATCATGAACGCCAGCACGATCGCCGCGCCATGGCGGCACCAGCGCGTTACCGGCCGGTTGGCGCGGTTGACCGCCAGCGCCGAAAGGCCGAGGCCGAGCAGCAAGGTGATGACCACGCCAGGCGCATTCCATTCAAGATGGCCGGCGATATGCCAGCCCTTCAAGGCGATGAAGTGCATCGCCAAAATACCTGCGCCCATGGCGAGGCCGCCGGCTTCTGGCGCCAGCGTAAAATGCCGGCTGCCGATCCCGAAGCCGATCAGGCAAGCGGCGATGGCGACGAGCAGGACCGCGCCGGTCGCCAATGGCTCGAAACCCGAGTTCAGGGTCGGGTCGAGCGCCAGGATCGATATGAACGTCGCGGCCCACAGCGCTGCGCCAGTGCCGACGGAGGCCATGAACAGCCAGCCGATTCGCGTGGTGCCCGAAGTGGCCCGGGCGCGGGCGAAATGGCGCATACCGACCCAGGTTCCGAACAGGCAAACCGAACCCGCAATCGCCACAAGCAACTGGTGGTAGGCGAACGCTGAAATGGTGGGTTCTGGCATCGCGATTCCTCGTCTGGGTAAAACTACGGGCCGACCGTTAATCGGTTGCATCCGGCCTGGGCCGTACCGACGCCGTCGCGAAACAACGTTGAGGAACCGTAACCGTGCGGTGACAAGGCGCCGGCGCGTGACGAACGTTCGGCGGAATGATTTGTTAAGCCTGTCCTACAGGCAAGGGAGGCCTCGCCGATGCGTTACGAAGTCTATTACTGGCCGATGATCCAGGGCCGGGGCGAGTACGTCCGCCTGGCGCTGGAGGAGGCTGGCGCGGCCTATGTCGACGTCGCGCGCCGCGGCAATGGCATGGCGGCGATGACCCGCATGATGGAGGCGGGGAAGGGAACGCCGCCGTTTGCGCCACCGTTCCTCAAAGCCGGAAGGCTCGTGATCGGGCAGACTTCGAACATTCTGCTGTATCTGGGATCTCGTCACGGGCTGGCGCCGAAGGCAGAGTCCGGAAGACTATGGGTGCACCAGTTGCAGCTCACGATCGCCGACTTCGTGCTGGAAATTCACGACACCCATCATCCGCTTGGGCCGTCGTTGTATTACGAGGACCAGAAGGCGCCGGCGAAGAAGCGTACCGAGGCGTTCTGGAACGAGCGCGTGCCGAAATATCTGGGCTATTTCGAAGGGCTGCTCGCGGCCAAAGGCGGGACTTACGTGACCGGCCGCCGGCTCACCTATGTCGACCTGTCGCTGTTCCAGATCATCGAGGGACTCCGCTATGCGTTTCCGAACCGTGCGAAGGCGTTCGAGCGAAAGATTCCGGGCCTCGTCAATCTGCACAACCGCGTCGCGGCGAGGCCGAATATCAAGTCCTATCTGGCGAGCGAGCGGCGGATCGCGTTCAACGAGGAGGGGATCTTTCGGCGATACAAGGAACTGGACGGATGAGGCGGACCCAAGCCTCTCCTCGTCATGTCCGGGATTTGACCCGGGCATCCGCGGCTTGCTTCATTGCGACGAAGAACGTGGATCGCAGGACAAGCCCGGCCATGACGGCTGCTGTCTTGCCTCACATGCTCCGCCCATCCACCGGCGTCATCTTCAACTTCGACAGGTCGATGCCGTCGATGCAACTGACATTCAGCGCAATGACATCGCTGCCATCGGGCTTCTTGCCGCGCGCAAAAACCTCGACGCCGCAATCGATGCAGAGCTGGTGGCGGATGGCGTGCTTGTTGAAGAGATATTCCTTCAGGTTTTCCTCGCCGGCGCGGAGCTGAAAGCTCTTCGGCTCGAGGAAGGTGAAATGCAGCCCCTTCTTGGTGCAGATCGAGCAGTTGCAGGCGGTGACCATCGCAAGGTCGCTGGTGCACTCGAACCGCACCTGGCCGCAATGGCAGCCGCCGGTATATGTCTTGCTGTCGGGCATCTCGTTTCGCCTCTCTCACCAAACTCCGGGCACCAGACGATAACGCACGCGCGCGGCGTAGTCAGCATAATCGGGCAGTCCTTCGACCAGCGCGCGTTCCTCGATGCGGGTGCGAAAGGCGAAGAGCAGAACGAATACCGGCGCGATCGCCACGCCCCACCATGATTCCAGCAGCAGGGCAACGCCCAGGAAAAACAGGATGGTGCCGCTGTACATGGGGTGACGGACGAAGGCGTAGGGCCCGTTCGATATCACGCGATGGTGACGGGCGCCTTGCAGTTTCACGACCGGCGCCGCAAAGGAATTGGCGCGGAACACCCACATGATGAAGGCGGTCGAGAGCAGGTACATCGCAAGCCCGACGGCCTGCAGCACCCACGGAACATCGGATGCGTGCGCGCGCCGGTCGAGCCCCATCGCGATCAGCCAGATCAGCGACGCGACGGCGAAGGCCAGCATGAATTTCGTGTCGGCGGCGGGCTGCTCAGCCTGGAATGTCAGCCGCAAACGTTCGGCCAGCAGGGCGGGATCGGTCCTGGCGAGCCACAGCCCGCAGGCGGGGCCGAGCGTCGCGCCGACGAGCAGGAACACCCACGCCCCCGGCCAATGCAGCGTACCGGCCGCGCCGAACAGCAGCGTGGCGAAGACGACGATGAAGAAGGAGTTTTGCAGCAGCAGCTTTGCGATCATGCCCGGGGTCCGCTCTCCCGTTACGGCATGATGGCGCAGTTTCCGGCGAACTTGCGGCGCAGGCCCTCGGCAAGGCAGGGCTGCGTATCAGCTCAGGCCAGCCGGTCGATCCGTGTTCCCTGGCCTGGCGGCAGGGGGGCCACCTGCGGCGGCTTCGAGGAGCGCGTGCCGTCGGCAGGAGCACCGTTCTGCACGTCGGGGGTTTTTTCGGGAGCCTTGAACACGGGGACTTCCGGCGCCTTGACGACCACGGTCGGGGGGACGGCAGAAACGTTCATCGAGAGCATCCTTTTGGTTGCGCCCGAATCCTGGTCGGCGTTAAACGAACGATTGGTGAATTCAGGCGCTCAATATCGGCACGGGCGCCGTCTATCCGGCGCGATGGTGAATGGGAGACGCGCGAGTTCGTTAAAATGCGAACGATCTGGAACTCTTTTGTTCTGACGCGTTTTTGGATCTACTCGTCCTTGCCGCGGGTCACCACGATGGAAGCCTCGGTCTTGGTGCGCGTGCATTCCATGTTGAGACGGCGGAAGCGCATCGACACCTTGTCGCCGCGCAGCAGGCCCATGCGCTTGATGCAGCGCGAGGTGCCGGTCGCCACGTCGGGCTTCGGAATGGTGAAGACGATGGCGCCGGCGGCCGCGACCAGTTCGAAGAAGGCGGGCTTTGGCTTGCGGTCGGCCTTGGCATAAAGCTCGACGGCATAGTTGCGGCCGCGGCAGCCGAGCGACAATTCCTTTGCCGCCGGATGGGTCAGATAGATCATGTTGCCGGTGTTGATGCTGATCTTGAGGCCGTCGATCTGGTTCCTCAATTCCTTGGCGATATCCTCGCAGCGGTCGGCGCGCGCCGGCGAAGCGCTGAACGCGGCGAGCATCGCCAGCGCGGCGGCAAGCAAGGCCGGTCGGCGAAATCGTAACCCAGTAGCCATGTTGAATGCCCCCTTGCACCATTGAACCGCGCGCGGATTTCCTGCAAGGGGCGGGCGCGGAAGTCAACTTGATCTTGAGGGTGAGATCGGTGGCCGTCGAGGGTCGCACGGCGAATTGTCGTAACTGTTGTTTTTCACGGATCGCAGGATTGCGACGGCGGTAACCGGCAGCATACGAAGGGCAACTGGGGGGAGACGTACCTCCGCATTCCAAAGCTTCCTTTTATCCGAAAAATGCTTAGAACGGGTCTATCGCCGCAGTGCCGTTTGGGCCGCCGCCGGCTCCAACCCGAGATATCGCCATGAACGCCCCGACCGCCTTTCCCGACCAAAAACCTGTTCCGCCCTACAAGCATACGCCGCTGTTTCCGCTCGGTGCCGACACCACGCCCTACAGGAAGATTTCGAGCGAGGGCGTGCGGGTCGAAAAAGTGCTCGGCAAGGACATGCTGGTGGTGTCGCGCGAGGCGCTGCGGGCGCTGTCGGAAGCCGCCTTCGGTGATATCAATCACTATCTGCGCCCGGGTCATCTGAAGCAGCTGCGTTCAATCCTGGACGACAAGGAAGCCAGCGACAACGACAAGTTCGTGGCCTTTGATTTTCTCAAGAACGCCAACATCGCCGCCGGCGGCGTGCTGCCGATGTGCCAGGACACCGGCA
>CAZSRR010000067.1:0-27682 GCA_964609175.1 uncultured Bradyrhizobium sp. | reverse complement strand
GTGCAGGACTATATCGATGCCGCCGGCCGCTCGGGAATAACGCCCGAGGCGGCTGCGACGCTGGTGCGCACCAACAACACGGTGATCGCCGCGCTCGCGGTGCTGCGCGGCGAGGCCGACGCCATGCTGTGCGGCGTCGAAGGCCGCTTTATGAGCCATCTGCGGCATGTCCGGGAAATCGTCGGCTTCCTGCCCGGCGTCAGCGATTTCGCGGCGCTGTCGATGATGATCACCAGCAAGGGTTCCTATTTCATTGCCGACACCCAGGTGCGGCCGAACCCGAGCGCGGAGGAACTCGCCGAGGTCGCCTCGCTGGCGGCCACCCATGTGCAGCGCTTCAACATGAAGCCGCGCGTCGCCTTCGTGTCACATTCCGATTTCGGCAGCTACGACACGGATTCGTCGCGCAAGATGCGCCGCGCCACTGCGCTTCTGAAGGAGAAGCATCCGGAGATCGAGGCCGACGGCGAGATGCAGGGCGACTCCGCGCTGCAGGCCGCCGCGCGAAAGCTGGTGCTGCCGCATTCCAACCTCGAGGGCGACGCCAACATCCTGATCATGCCGAACCTCGATACTGCCAACGTCGCCTATCAGATGATCAAGACGCTGGCGGATGCGCTGCCGGTAGGTCCGATCCTGATCGGGCCGGCGCGTCCGGCGCACATTCTCACACCCGGGGTGACGGCGCGCGGCGTCCTCAACATGACGGCGGTGGCGGCCGTCGAAGCCCAGGAGCGCGCCGGGCGCCAGCAACCGACCCTGTTCGGATAGTTCCCGGTTCGGGGATTGGACTGCTTCTTCACGGGCGCCGCATGCTGCGGCTCCTGAAAACGGTATGACCAAGAAAGCGCCTTGGTTCTGCTTGGATCGGAATGTCAGGTGCGGGCGTCAAGTCCGCGCAGGCCCCTGCGCGGATGGCTTCGATTTAAGCGTTTGAAAAGTCGAGATGAAACGCCCATAATCGTTTCACGCCGCCTGCTATCTTTGCATGCCACTCCAGTGAGGCCGATCCCATGCCAGCGTTAGTTACCTTCGGGCGGATCCTGTTCGCCGTTCTTTTCATGTACACGGGAGCGACCAAGCTTTTCGCGATACCGGCGACGGCGGACTATATCGCATCCAAGGTGATCATCCCCACGCAGCTTGCGCCCTATTCGTCCCAGCTCGAAACCATGGTCGGGCTGCCGATGCCGCAAATCCTGGCGTATGCCGCCGGCGGTTTCGAGATCCTCGCGGGCCTGATGATCGCGGTGAATTTTGGCGCGCGCTTCTTTGCGATCCTGCTGATCTTCTTCGTGATCGCAGCCACCTTCTACTTCCATGATTTCTGGAACCAGCCGGCGCCCGAAAACGCCAGGACGCTGATCGACGCGCTGAAGAACCTGTCGATCATCGGCGCGCTGTTCATGATCGCGGGCTACGGCCGCGGTCCGCGGCCGGCCGAGGCGGCTTACGGCGACGTCTGAGTCACCGTAGCGGCAGCGTCAATTCCGGATCGCCAGTTGTAAACCGTCGCGTGGCGCGGCCGCACTCTGCGGCGGCGCGATTTGCTCGATCTGCGCCGTCCGCGCTGCGACACGCTGCGCCTGCAGCCATTGCGGAAACCACATCGCGATGGCCGGAAAGATCAGCACCAGCGCCACGCAGGCGACCTGCAGCACCATGAAGTCGGCCATGCCGCGATAGATCAGCCGCAGGTTCCATTCCTTGACCACCTGCTTGAGATAGTAGGCCGACATCGCGACCGGCGGCGACAGGAACGCGGTTTGCAGCACGACTGCGACGATGCAGCCGAACCAGACCATGTCGTAGCCGAGGCCCTTGGCCACCGGTGCCAGCATCGGCAGGAAGATGAAGACGATGGCCGGCCATTCGAACGGCCAGCCGAGCAGGAAGATCAACGTCAGGAGCAGCGACATGGTGCCCCAGGCCGGCAGCGGAGAAGCCAGCAGGGCTTTTGTCATCCAGGTTGCCGTGCCGAGCCAGGCAAAGACTGCGCCGAACACGTTGGACGCCACCGCGAGCAGCAGCACCATGCTGGTGGTCGCCAACGTGGCGTAGCAGGCATTCAACAGGCCATTCCACGTGAATCGTCCGTAGGCGATGACGAGAAAGATCGCTCCCAACGCGCCGAACGCCGCCGCCTCCGCCGCCGTGGTGATACCGGCGAGGATGGCGCCGAGCGTGACGATCGTCAGCACGGTCACCGGCACGAGGCCGACCAGGCACTCCCACAGCACGACCCGCATCGAGTCCGGACGCTCCTCCACGGGGACCGGCGGTCCGAGCTTCGGATTGAAGTGACAGCGGATCAGCGTATAGGCGATGAACATCGCCGACAGCAGGAACCCGGGGCCGAAGGCCGCCGCGTAGAGGTCGATGATCGAGATGTCGAGCACGGGCGCCATCACGACCAGCATCACCGATGGCGGGATCAGGATGCCGAGCGTGCCGCCGGCGGCGATGGCGCCGGCGGACATCCGTACGTCATAGCCGGAGCGGATCATCATCGGTCCGGCCATGATGCCGAGCAATGCGACCGTCGCGCCGACCGTTCCGGCGGCGATGCCAAACAGCGTCGCGGTGAGGATGACCACCACGTAGAGTGCGCCCTTGAGCGGCGCAAACAGGTCGCGGAACGCCCTGAACAGCCGCTCCATCAGTCCGGCCTGGTCGCATATGAACCCCATCAGAACGAACATCGGCACCGCGACGAGTTCGTCCTGCTTCATCAGGCCGATGGTCTGCAGATAGGCGAGGTTGAAAACCCGCTCCCCCATGCCGACGTAACCGAACATCAGCGCGAGGAACAACAGCGTGAAGCTGATCGGCAGGCCGATGAAGATGGCGCCCAGCATCACCAGGAGCATGACAAGTCCGAGGAGTTCTAGGCCCGTCATATCTCGATCTTCTCCTTGTGTTCGAACTCGCGTCCGAACTGGACCTGGTACCAGCACTTCAGTACCTCGGACACGCCCTGGATCATCAGAAGAAGCGCGGCCAGCGGGATCGTCGCGCGGAACGGCCACATGATCGCGCGCCACACGCTCTCCTGCGACCGCTCGCCGGTGTCAAAGGAATGCAGGGCGTCGTCATAGCTGATCAGCATGAATGTGATCATCGCCGGATAGAAGAACAGCAAATAGGAGATCAGGTCGACGACGCCCTTCTTCCGCTCCGAGTAGTTCTCCCAATAGATATCGGTGCGGACATGCGCGCCCTTCAGCAGCGCATATCCGGACCCGAGCATGAAGGCCGCGCCGTTCACCATGAAGCTCGACTCGTAGACCCAGACGGTCGGCGCGCCGAAGCCATAGCGCATGACGACCTCGTAGGAGATCGTCGCCACCAGAAACAACATCGACATCGCTATCAGCTTGCCGGTCACGTCGGTGAAGCGGTCGATCGCGCGTATGATGGCGTAGAAGGCGCGCGGGAATTCGCCGCCCTGATTGCCGGCGACGGAGGCACTGCTGGTGTCCGCGGACATGATCGCTCCCTTTCAGGCCGTGCCGGCGTCCGGCGGTACGGACGCCAGCAGCGCTGCTACAGAAGCATCACTTCTTGGTCAGATAGATCTTGTTCTTCCAATAATACTCGCCGGCGAAATTGTACGGCGGGAACCAGGACAGCTTGAACGGCACGATCTGCTCCGCATAGGCCTTCTGGCTGTCCACCACCTTGCGGTAGAACGGGTTCTTCGCCGCGTGCTCGGCCTGGATCTTTTCCCACTCGTCGAGGAAATTCTTCAGCACTTCGTCGGGCGTGCGGTGCATCTGGACGCCTGCCTTGAGCAGGTCCTGGCAGGCCTGTGCGGTTTCGCGATTGAACGCAAAGTTGCGCTGGGTCGTGGCATAGACGCTCGCCACCTTGATGATTTCCTGCAGGTCAGGCGTGAGCTTTTTCCAGACGTCGCCGTTGATCATCAACTGCCCGCCGGTGACAGGTTCATGCATGCCGGGCGTGTAATAGTGCTTGGCGACCTGATGGAGCCCGAGCTTCTTGTCTTCCTCGCAGTTGATCCATTCGGCGCCCTCGATGACACCGCGCTCCATCGCCGGCACGATCTCGCCGCCCGGAATGGTGACGACCGACACGCCCAACCTGCCGTAGGTTTCCGCACCGATGCCGTAGATCCGGTACTTCAGGCCCTTGAGGTCGGCCAGACTGTTGATCTCCTTCTTGAACCAGCCCATCCCCTGCGGGTAGTCGGTTGGGATGGGGAAACCGACGACGTTGAGCTTTAGGACGTCCCGATAGAACTCGTCGAGCAGCTTCATGCCGCCTCCGTCGTAATACCAGGCCCAGTAGTCGGAGCCGTCCATGCCGTATAACGGGCCGTGCGACATCGGAATCGTCGCGGTGTTGCGGCCGAGAATGTAGCCGAACGGACCCATGCCGACGTCGAGCACGTTCTTGGACGTGGCGTCGAACACTTCGAACGGCGGCACGATCGCGCCCGCGGGGAGCGTCTCGATCTTGAGGCGTCCGGCCGTCATCTTCTCGACGGTCTCCGCCCACAATTTGAAGATGAGATGGAGGTTGGCGGAGGCGGGATGGGTCGATTGACCCTTCAGTACCAGCGGCTTTTCGGTGGTTTGAGCCCGAACCGGCTCGGCAAAGACGGTGACAAATCCAAGAGTCACCGCTGCAATCATGGTCGAAGCGTGCTTCAACATGTTGTTGGTCCTCCCGATGATGATGTGTCTGTTTTTTCTTTTCAGGGTGGAACCGCATGGACGTGCTGTCAAGCGGACTCTCGCCGAGAGCGCTCACAGCAAGGGCGTATCATCCGGAAGTATGACGGCTAGACGCTGCGCCGCCACGGTTCGACGGTGACGTCATGCACTGCATCAAGCATCCGCGCGTCGCCGGCGCGCAGTCCATGTGCAGCCAGTATCTGCTGAGGCGTGCGGGCGGGGACGCCGGGAAAGCAGGGCTCGCCGCCGGGCAGGTGGACATGCGGCGCGACCGAAAGCCAGAACACGTCGTAGCGGTCCATGAACATGTCGAACACGCCGGGGCCGCCGATCACCGCGACGGTGCCGGCGTCGACGCCGGCTGCCTCGCGCGCGGCATCGAACGACGCGCCGGCAGGATTCCACAGCGTCGATTTCGGATTGGCCGGATCGGGGGCGACCCCCGCGACATGACGCGTCAGGATGATCCGTTTGCGTCGCGGCGAGTTCGGCTGGTCCTCGAAGGAATTGCGGCCGTGCACGATCAGGTCCGCGCGGTCGAGGGAGGCGGCGAAGAACGCCTGGTCGCCCTCGAACTTCAACTCGTCCGGCATCATGTTGCGGGCGTCCGCCAGCATGCCGTCGGCAGAAACGATGACGTAGCCTTCGATGCGCAGCGCCACCTTTGCGTTGCGCCCTTATTCCGAGACAGTCTGCACGACGCTGGACACCGGGCGCGAACTGACTGTCGGCAGCTTGAGGTCCTTGACGATGTCCTCGTCATACTGCGCGATCGTCTCGATCGGCGCCTTGGCGCGCATCGCGACCACCTTATAGCCGCCTTCCTTCAGCTTCTTCAAAAGCTCGGGCAGGGCTTCGGCGGTGTGTTTCTGGAAGTCGTGCATCAGGATGATGCCCTTGCCGTTCTTCTCGACCTTGCGCATCACGGTATCGATGATGGTCTGCGCCTTGCTCGCCTTGAAGTCGAAGGAATCGAGATCGCAAGAGAAGATGCCGACGTTGCGGGTGCCGAGATAGGTGACCATTTCCGGCGGGTGCTGCAGCGCAGGGAAGCGGAAGAACGGCGCCGGCGCCTTGCCGCCGAGCGCCCATTTCACGGCGCTGAAGCCCTTTTCGATCTCATCCTTGCGCTGCTGTTCGCTCAGCTTCTTGTTGACGAGGGCGGCATGCGACCAGGTATGCGAGCCGATCGAATGGCCGGCCGCCATCACCTGCCTGAGGATTTCGGGATAATAGGTCGCGTGCTTGCCGATCGGAAAGAAGATGCCGGTGGTGCATTCCTCCGCCAGCGTTTTCAGGACCGAGGGCGTATTCACCGGCCACGGACCGTCGTCGAAGGTCAGCACCACCTCCTTATCGCGCAGGAAGTCGAGCTCCTTGAAATGCTCGAAGCCGAAGCCGGGACCGCCGGTGGTGTCGATCTCGACGGTGCGGCCGATGCCGAGAGCGTTCGGGTTGTTGCAGGGCGGGCGGGTCGAAACCGGTGCGGGCGGCGGCGGAGCAGGGGCGGGTGCCGCCTGCGGCGCGGGCGCCGGAGCCTTGGGGACAGGCAGGGCCTGCGACAGCGCCGCACCCGATGCCAGCAGCGAAACAGCGCTCGCAAAGATCAATCCAGCCGCAATGCGCATCTTGTTGATTTCCCCAAATTCGAATCCTGCCCGGGCGTTGCGGCGTTGCCGGCGTCCGGTACCCGCCATGCCGCGATTCGTTGTAATCTAGTCGGAGCGGCGGCGCTAACGCAACGGCCGCGGTCAGGCCGGAGCGATTTGTAATGTTGCTTTTTGATTCAGGGGTTTAGTGTTCTTTTTGATGCGTTTCTCCACCCCGAATAGCTATCCGCTTCGCTCGGATTCATTTTCCGCCAGCGCACGCGCAATGGCGGTTTTCACCCGTGTATCGGTGGGGCCGATGGACTGCGGAAAGACGTCGGCGATATAACCGTCGCGGCCCACCAGGTATTTATGGAAGTTCCAGCGCGGAACATCCTTGGGTCGTGCTTCCGCAGCCCATTTGTAGAATGGATGCGCGTTCGGCCCCTTCACGACGGCTTTGCCAGCGATCGGAAAGGTGACGTTGTGACTCTGCGCGGTCGCGGTGATTTCGGCCGCGCCGCCCGGCTCCTGGCCGCCGAAGTCGTTGGAGGGCACGGCGATGATCATCAGGCCACGGCCGTGAAATTCGCTCAATAATTCCTGCAAGCCGCCATATTGCGGCGTGAAGCCGCAGAGCGAGGCAGTATTGACGATCATCATCGGCTTCCCGGCAAATTCGGAAAGCCTGATATTGCCGCCGGCCAGTCCCGGAAACGAAAACGCGTAAGCCGTGACCCGGCTCATGCCGGCTTGAGCCAGGGTTTCCTTGCTTGACGCGATGGCTGTGATCGCAGCCAAGCCTGCGAAGATCGCGCTCCTGCGATCCATCATGAAACGCCCCTTTGCCATTCTCGTCAGCGCGAAACATAGCGCATCGCGAGCGCTGCCGCCGCTCAACAAGCCGTTATGGGCAGGCGAAGCTGGCAATACGTGGGGATGAAATCAGCGCAGCGGGATGATGAAGTCCGTGCCTTCGCCGGTTTCGCCACCCTGCGCGATGCCGAGATCGGACACCACGATCGAGGCGCTGGTGTTCAGGATTTCGGCGATCCGCGTCATTGCCTCTGGCGCGATGGTGATGCGGTCGAGCGCCTCAGCAGGGCTGTTCGGGGCCGGCAACGGTTTTGCTTCCGCCGTGGCGGTCGCTTTTCGGCCGCGTGCGACGCGGTCATCGTCGGTCCGGGCCGCCTGGCGCGCCGTCACCGGCATCGAGACCACCGACCAGTGCAGCAGGTTGGAGTCCTTCCTGTCGACCTCGGCCGTGAACACATGCGTGCCTAGCGGCCGGTCGCTCGGCGCGACGGTGATCGGCACGTCGAACTGCGGCTTGAAACTTTCGCGGACGTAGAGTTTTGAATCCTTGCGGCTGACGAAGACCGCAATCTGGCCGGGCCGCTTCGGCGGTTCGACCTTGGCGGGCTTTTCGCCGCCGGGTAGCCGTGCGGTGTCTTTCTTGGCGTCGGGGGCCACGGCCGGTACCGCCGGAACATCGGCCGCCTTGGCGGGTTCCGCGGGCTTGGCTTCGGGTGGTTGCGATTCCTCGACCTTGACGATCGCCGCCGTTGGAGCCTCGGCATTTCCTGCGCCGGCTTCCGCTTTCGGCTGGGCGGCTTCGGCCTCCACGTCCGGGGTCACGTCCGGCCCGGCTGCCGCGCTTGGCTCATCTTTGACCGGCGCAACCGGGGCGGCTGACGGCGTCGCGTCGGACATGATGGCATTGGCCGCCGACAGCGCACCGCCGGCATCCGCCGTATGGGTTCGCTCGCGCCGCGGCGCGGCGTGGCCGACGGTCGGCCGGAGATCGAGGCTCGTCTCCGCATGGGCAAGGTTGTTCGCAGGACCGATCGCGGGTCTCGCCTCCGCGCCCTTGTCGCTCTTGACCGCGGGCGCATCGTTCGCCGGATCGTTGGCGATCAAGGGTTGCGGCGCCACCTTCTGCGCCACCAGCAAGGGATGCTCGAACGGGGCCGGCGTGATCTGGCCGGGCGTGATGATGACGCGCGCGCCCATTCGCGTCCAGTTCCACATCTTCATGGCAAAGGCCATCGGCATGCGGATGCAGCCGTGGGACGCGGGATACCCGGGCAATGCGCCGGCATGCAGCGCGATACCGGACCAGGTGATGCGCTGCATGTAAGGCATCGGCGCGCCGCTATAGATGTTGGAGCGGTGCATCTTGTTCTTCTGGATGATGCTGAAAATGCCCATCGGGGTCGAATGCCCCTTCATTCCGGTCGAGACCGGGCTCTCGGCGAACAGGCCGTTGGCGTCGTAGACGCGGACTTTTTGCTGTTCGATCGAAACGGCGATGATCAGCGGGCCCTGCGGCTTGGCATTGGTTTCCTTGACGGTCGCGTCTTTCTTGGCAGCAGGTTTGCGCACCTTCGGCTTGCGCGGCTGTGCCATCGGCGCCGGGCGGTAGTAGCCGGGATCGGAATCCTGCCAGTAGAACATGGTCGCGGCATCGGCCCGGGGAATGGCGACCAGGATACCGGCCGCCGTCAGCATTGCCATCTGCCAGAAACGCCGTTTGGAACCTGTCGCGTCCGCAATACCCGCCCTCAAAAACCGATGCCCGCTCACGCGCCTGATCCTCAAATTCCGTTATACGAATCTATGCTTCCAATAATTATTTGTTGTCGCAAAGGCGGAAGGCGTTCACCAGCGTAGGTCGCGCTAATTGCAGCGCTTTCCGTCCCAATCGTAGCAAAAAAGCCTCACATTCCGTTAAATGCGCATATCGGAGGTATCTGGCCGCGGCGGGCCCGCGGTCTTCCTGCAAGACATGGCGGCCACTACATAGGCGGCGAGTCCTTCAGCGGAGATATCAATGACATCCAAGGCCATCGTGAAGCGTGACGGAAAGTGGAAAGCGTTGGCCCTGGGAGTTTTAGCGCTGCTGCTTTGGCAGGCGTTGCCTGCCTCGGCCGCCGACGAACCCGATTTGATCTTTCGCCGCTCGACGGTATTCAAGTGGCTGAGTCCGAACGACAAGCTTGCCACCTACGCGCTCGATGACCCGGAGGTCGAGGGCGTCGCGTGTCATTTTACCGTGCCGGAACGGGGCGGCTTCAAGGGCTGGCTCGGCCTTGCCGAGGAGGTCTCTGATATCTCTCTGGCCTGCCGCCAGATCGGGCCGATCAAGTTCAAGCACAAGCTGGAGCAGGGCGACGACATGTTCCGCCAGCGCCGCTCGCTGTTCTTCAAGAAGATGCAGATCGTCCGTGGTTGCGATGCCAAGCGCAACGTACTGGTCTACATGGTCTATTCGGACCGCCTGATCGAGGGCTCGCCGAAGAACTCGACCTCGTCGGTGCCGATCATGCCATGGGGCGCGGCAGACGGCGCGGTTCAGAAATGCGGCGAGTTTATCCAGTAGAACGGTACCGTCGGTGCAAGCGAGGGTCCCGGTCTCACCACTTGAGCGAATTGGAATATGAGGGGCCTTCCGGCGGCGGTCGGGCTTGCGCGCGCGGATGCAAATTTTTGCTGCATCCCCATCCGGCCTTTGCCATGGAGAGCTGAATTCATTGAGCTTTTCGCGGCAAAGTTTCGTGCGGCGCCGCCGACGAAACAATTCGCTGCGCGACGAAACCATTTTCCGCTTTTGGCGCAGAGGTCCTGAAACAGCCGGCGTCTATTACCGCAACGACGCGGCGGGTGCTGCCGGCCAGCGACCCAGCGGAGAAGTCAGATGCGGACGACCAGCTTCATCCTCGCCTTTGCCTTGTTGGTAGCCGGCCCCTCGATGGCCGGTCCATCCGATCAAAGCCTTCCCGGCGCCGGCACGTTCGCCTATCATGGGTCGCCACTTACAATCTCAGCGATCCAGTCCATGGTCGTGGTGGCCAGGTGAGCGTGGCGAACCCTTTTTCAAGAGATCGCTGGTAAAGGGTTGTGCATGTTACGACACATCTGTTCTGCAGCAATCCTGTCACTTCTTCTTGTCGGCGGCTCGGCGAGGGCGCAGTCGCAGGTCCAGTTTCAGCCGCCGCAGACCTCGTTCCGCTCCCTGTTCAAGGCGCCCGACCCGCGAGGCGAATTCGTGCGGGCCTGCGCGCCCCACATGATCGGCCGCTGGGCGCACCCTGAAAGCGTGTGCAGCTGCCTGCACGATCACGCCGCCGCGACCGTAGAAGATGCCGACCTGCGCGAAGCTTTGCTGCGCGGCATCAGCGAGACCGGCGTGCCGACGATCGAAACCGCCTGGGTGCCGGCATCGAAGCAGTCTGAAATCGGCCCGACCTTCACCAAGATCGCCAAGCCGACGCTGCAGTGCATGTTCGAGCCGGCGACCAGCGAGTAACGCGGCAGTCGCTTCGGCCTCTGGTGCCTGAACTTCCCGTCGCTCGACACGCACGTTACGGTCATTGTAAGCAATGGCCGGTCGACAGTGTGAGCCAGCCAATGCAATCATTGCGAATCTTGCTCTCCTGCGCGGTTCTTGTCGCGCTGGGCTCGCCGGTCCGTGCCGCGCCCGACGAGGAACTGTTGGGGAAGTCGGCCGGCTATCCGTCGGGCTCGCCCACCAACTGGTTCTATGACGAGCGCGTACGGGTCGGTTCGTTCAGCCGCCTCGACAATATACTGCCGCACTATACGCTGAAGAAGCCGGCCGTGCCGCGTGCGCTGCCGAAGGCTTCTACCGAGCCGAGGCTCGAATACCGGTTCGAACAGCAGACCCGCACCCTCGACGATTTCCTCGAGCGTCAGCGCGTCACCGGCTTCCTCCTCATCAAGGACGGCGAGGTGCTGGCCGAGCGCTATCAGTACGACCGCAGACCGGACCACCGTTTCGTGTCGCATTCGATCGCAAAATCCATCGTCAGCATCGCGGTCGGGTTGGCACTAGCCGAGAAGAAGATCGCCTCGCTCGACGAGACCATTGCCAGATACGTGCCGGAGCTTGCCGGCAATGCCTATGGCGAGACGACGATCCGCAACATGCTGCGAATGTCGTCCGGCGTGCCGTTTGAGGAAGTCTACGACGGCAAGGATGATCTGGCGAAATTTTCTCGCCTCCGTTTTGCGCAGGATTCAGTTGCAGCGTTTCGCGCTTTCAATGTGCGCGAGGTCGAGCAGGGCACGCGCTTTCACTATGCATCCAACCAGACAGTGGCGCTGACGCTGCTGTTGCGCGCGGCGACCGGCTCTTCGATGAGCGAGTATCTGACGACCCGGCTGTGGCAGCCGATGGGCGCGGAGGCCGACGCGACCTGGATCAGGATGAAGGACGGCACTGAAGTCGGCTCGGGGAGTTTTAACGCCGTGCTGCGCGACTATGGCCGCCTCGGCATGCTGCTGGCGAACGACGGTGCGCTGGGCGGACGGCAGATCCTGCCGAAGGAGTATCTGCGCGATGCTACCGACTGGCACCGCCAGCCCGAGGCGTTCGCACCGCGCAAGGCGACGCCATATTTCGGCTATGGCTACCAGTTCTGGCTGTTTCCCGGCGAGAAGCGGCGGTTCGCCCTGCTCGGCGTCTACGGCCAGTCGATTTTCGTCGATCCCGAACTCAAGCTGGTGATGGTGATTACGGCCGCCGCGAAGAACGCCAGCGTCGGCAAGGAGAGTTTTGGCCGCGAGCGCGACGCGTTGTGGCGCGGTGCCGTCGCCAAGTACGGAAGCTGGTAGGCTCAAGGTGTAAGCTTCAGCGACATTGTACAGGGGGAAACATGCGAAGCAGCCTCGTCGGCGTATTTTCGTTGCTGGCTTCGTCCGTCTTCGCCGCCGACGCGGCGATGCAGGAGGCAGACAAGAAGCCGTGGTCGAATTCTATGAGGCTGGCCTCAACAGGAAGGATTTTGAAGCGGCGCCGAAGCTCGGCCTGCGCTATATCCAGCACACCCGATGGCGCCTGACGGCATCGAATGCTTCAAGGCCTTCATCGGCTTCCTGAAGGAAAAATTCCCGGACCCGCGTAGCGAGATCAAGCGAGTCTTCGCCGACGGCGACTACGTGATCCTTCATGCCCGCAGCATGCGCGAAAAGGACACGCGGCCGCGCCATCGTCGACATCTTCACGCTGGAGAACGGCAAGATCGTCGGGCACTGGATGTGGTGCAGGATATCCCGGAGAAGGCGGCGAACGGCAAAAGGGGATGTTCTAGGCACGCGCTATTGATCCAGCACGCGCATGCGGGATGCCGAAGTCGATATCGCGCCAGCACGTCTTCGTCGCACTCACGTGACCCGCATCACGGAGTCCGCTTCGCTCCATAGGCACAAGAAGGGCGGTGCGAGCGTCGGCTTGAAGCAGACGCTGCAATTCAAGTTGCAGGCCGTACGCCCTGTGGGTCTTCGTGAACCCAAAGGCATGGGCAATATGGAAAGGAGAGGTCAATGGCAGTCGGGCCCGCTGGTACGGTCAACACCAACGCTGCGCCGCAAAACTACGGTGGCGTTTCGTCAAGGCAGGTGGAGGAGTTCAAAGAACTGGTCAACCATTCGACCACCTCGAGCAATGCACCGGGAATGCATACTTCAGAGCATTCGCAGGATACGTCCAGGTCACTCCCCTTCGTTCTTGCGACCCGGCCGCCGATCAACCTTGGCAATCCGGTAGGCAAGCAGGGCGCGCCGCTGTACGACACGCAGGGCAAGGGCATCAAAGCCGGCTCAGAGACAAAGGCGTCGCCGCCGATGACGACGTCGAAGTACGAGACGCGCGGCCTCCCCGGCGAACTCGATCCCAAGTACGACGCCAAGGCGTGGAAAGACGACGATAGCAGAGACAGCAGAGACAAGGTTCAGATCAATAACCCGACGGGCGACACCCGGCTCGACAACCTGGCACGGAGCGCGGCCAACAAGGCGCTGTCGCAGAACGAGATGGACGGAGCGAAGGCCGACGTGATGGTGCAGGGCAGCGACGGCAAGAATTACCGGATGAGCGTGCGCCGCAACGGCAACGACACGAGCGTCGAGATCACGGCCATGACGCGCGCATCCGACGGCAAGGACGTCGCGACGATGACGAAGGAGATGGCCGCGAAGGGCATCACCGTCGGCAAGGGCTTCAGCAAGGATGAGCTCGCGGCCGTCTACGACGGATTCGCGACGATGAAGGGCAAGGACCTGGACGCCATGAATGGCGTGACGCTGGAAAAGGGCACGCGGAAGCACCTGGAGGGCACCGACGCCAGCGCGATGGCTCACTATGGCAACAAGAAAATCACCTTCTTCAAGGAGGCGTTCGCGCCCGGCGGCATGGTTGGCAACATGCCCAGGGGCGGCGCGACGTTCCTGCACGAGGCAGGGCACCGCTTCGAGGAAGTCTCGGGCTCGCTCAACAAGTTCCAGCAGACGAAGGGCCACGATGAAGACATCACGCCGTATGACGCTGCCAGCGAAAAGCTCAGCAAGGAGGTGACAGACAAGGCTGTGAAGGTCGACCCGAAGAAGGAGCACTATGCCGAGGCGTACATGCTCTATAAATCCGACCCGAAGTTCCTGGAACAGAATTACCCGCAGCTGTTCAAGTTCTTCGAGGCCCAGACGACGAAGTAGGCGGCGGCGAGCGCCGCTACCGCCTCTTCGTGCCCAGCCTTGGAATGCACTTGCGGGTGCGCACGACTTCCGTCTCGGTCATTTGCGAGCCCGTCACTTCCTTGATCTGTCCGGCCGGGCACGTGCCATCGTCGACCATCACGCGCTGGCCGAGCCGCAGGTCTGGGATGTCCTGTTCGCGCTGGAAGGTCTGCGCGATAGCTTCGGTTGCGATCAGCGAAAAAGCAAGGCATGCGGGCAAGGCGACGTATCGGACATTCTTGGCGATCATCGCAGCCTCGCTCACTTGGTCTTGATCTTCAGTCCGTCGGGGCCGACGTTGATCTGCAGGCCTTCGGGTTCCTGCTTGGCCTTGTAGAGATTGTAGCCGAGCACGCCGACAGCGACGATCAGGACGCCGATGACGAGATACAGTACGTTACGATTGGCGGGCATCAGTGTTTCCGCTGCAATGGAATTGGAGGCCAAGTTTAGTGACACGGCTGCGATTCTCATAGGCGGCGGCCGGCGGATCGAAAAGGCTTGAGCGATCGGATTCGGGCGTTAAATTTGCCCCAAAACCTGCCCCGGAGGAAATCGTGAAGACCTATCAGCTCTATATCAACGGCGCCTATGTCGACCCCGCGAGTAACGAGTGGTTCGACTCGATCGATCCCTATCGCGGCGAGGCATGGGCGAAGATCCCGCGCGGTTCCAGGGCCGATGCCGACAAGGCCGTGAAGGCAGCCAACGAGGCGATGTGGCGGGGGCCGTGGTCGAAGATGACCGCGTCGGCGCGCGGCAAGGTGATGCGCAAGCTCGGCGATCTCGTCGCTGCCAACGCCGAACGGCTCGCCGAGATCGAGGTGCGCGACAACGGCAAGCTGATGGCCGAGATGCTGGGGCAACTGCGCTACCATCCGGAATGGTGGTGGTATTACGGCGGACTGGTCGACAAGCTCGAGGGCGGGCTGGTGCCGATCGACAAGCCGGACACCTTTGCCTACACCACGCATGAACCCGTCGGTGTCGTGGCGGCGCTGACGGCCTGGAATTCGCCGCTGCTGTTTGTTGCCTGGAAGTGCGCCGCGGCGTTGGCCGCCGGCTGCGCCACCATCGTAAAACCGTCGGAATTCACGTCCGCCAGCACGCTGGAATTCGCGGCGCTGACCAAGGAGGCCGGCCTTCCCGACGGCATGTTCAACGTGGTGACGGGGTTCGGTCCCGAAATCGGCACCGAGCTGATCTCGCATCCCGGCGTCGCAAAGATCACATTCACCGGATCGGACACGACGGGCGCAAAAGTCTACGAGACCGCGGCGCGCAGCCTGAAGCGGGTGTCGCTGGAGCTCGGCGGCAAATCGCCCAACATCGTCTTCGAGGATGCCGATCTTGCCGCCGCCGCCTCCGGCGTGATCTCGGGCATTTTCGCGGCGACAGGGCAGACCTGCATCGCCGGATCGCGGCTGCTGGTGCAGAACTCGATCAAGGACAAATTCTCCGAGCGCCTGCTGGAGCTGGCAAAGTCCGCCAAGATCGGCGACCCCATGCAGTCGGACACCAATATCGGCCCTGTCACCACGCCGGCGCAGTACAAGAAGATCCTCGACTATATCGATATTGCGAAGTCGGAAGGCGCGCGCTGCCTGCTTGGCGGCAAGCCGGCTTCCGGCGCCGGTATCCAGGGGGGGCAGTTTGTCGAGCCGACCATTTTCACCGATGTCGACAACTCCATGCGCATTGCGCGCGAGGAGGTGTTTGGCCCGGTGCTCTCGATCATCGGCTTCGATACCGAGGAGGACGCCGTCCGGATCGCCAACGACACCATCTACGGCCTTGCCGCCGGCATCTGGACGCAGGATCTCGGCCGCGCCGTGCGGGTGCCAAAACTGCTGCGCGCCGGAACCGTGTGGGTCAACACCTACCGCGCCATCAGCTACATGATGCCGTTCGGCGGCATGAAGCATTCCGGCCTCGGGCGCGAGAGCGGCATCGACGCGGTGCGCGAATATCTGGAGACCAAGAGCGTGTGGATTTCGACCGCCAAGGACGTTCCGGCCAATCCGTTCGTGATGCGCTGACGGGCTTGGATCATTTTGGCGTGGCCTTCGCCTTGCGGCTCGTCCGCAAGGCGGTCAGCGATGATTTTGCCAGTCGCTCAGCCGATGCCATCAGTTGCGGCACCGGGTGGCCGGCGAACCCAAGCACAAATCCCGGCAATGGGCGGGCGCGGAAATAGGTTTCCGCCAGCAGCCAGCCGCCGACGGCGGCCTCGGCCTTTGCCGTGGCCGCGACGCGTGGATCGGTCATGGGATCGAAACGAGCCACTAGGTGCAGGCCCTGCGACGGTACGGGCACCGTGAGACGCCCCTCCGAAGCCGTCGACAGCGTGGAGGCGAGGGCGTCGCGGGCCTCGCGATAGATCGCGCGCACCTTGCGCAGGTTCGCGGCGAACGCGCCGGAATTCAGCATGTCGGCGACGGCGCCTTCCATCAGCGTGCCGGGAAATCGGTCGAGCGCGGCGCGGGCGGTCGTCACCGGGCCGACCAGCCGCTCGGGTAGCGCGCAGTAGCCGATGCGCAATCCCGGAAACAGCGTCTTGGCGAACGTGCCCATGTAGATGACGCGGGAGAGATGATCGATCCCCGCGAGCGACAGCAGCGGCGCGCCGTCATAGCGAAACTCGCTGTCGTAATCGTCCTCGATGACGAAGGCGTTGGCCTCGCGTGCCCAGTCGAGCAGTTCGAGCCGGCGCGTCATCGACATCTGCACGCCGAGCGGAAATTGGTGCGACGGCGTGACGTAGGCCGCGCCGGCCTTCGGCGCCAGCGCCCGGCCTTTTGCGACGATCATGCCCGAGGCGTCGACCGGCACCGGGACGGGCCGCAGGCCGCAATGGCCGATCGCGCGGCGGGCGGCGGGATAGCCGGGGTCCTCGCACCAGATGTGGTCGCCGGGTTTCAGGATCGCGCCGAGCACGATGCGCAGCGCGTGCTGCGTGCCTGAGGTCAGCATGATCTGGTCCGGATCGCAGCGCAGCCCGCGCGCCGACAGCAGATGATCGGCGATCGCGGCGCGCAGCTCATGGCTGCCCCGGGGGTCGCCGTAGTGCAGGTGCTCGGCGCCAAAGGCGCGCATGCGGCGGCCGGCGAACGCGCGGAAGCGTTGCAGGGCCCGTTCGTCAATATGGGTGCAGCCGAGCGCGAGCGGGCCTTGCTGCGGCGGCTCGACCGCAATCGTTGCCTTGCGCGCATCATGGGCGCGCGCGGGAATGCGCGCGGCGACAAAAGTGCCGGAGCCGACGGTGGCGACCGCAAATCCGTCCGCGATCAGCCGCTCATAGGCCGAGGTGACGGCGTTGCGGCGAAAGCCGGTCTGCTTCGCCAGCACGCGCTGCGGCGGCAGCGGCTCGCCGGGTTTTGCGATCCCGCCGGTGATCGCGTGGCACAGCGCCTGATAGAGGCGGTGCGGCGAGGAGGCGTCTTTGGTGACGTGCGGCCCGTCGAGGTCGAGGGTCAGTTCAGCCTTGCGGCGGGTAGACAAATTGGTCGGAATTTTTCTCATGGAATTGGCACTATCGCAGACCAAATGGGCCGCTACAACTTTCCTTGCCGGGCCAATTGCAGGGGGATCCAGCGTGACGATCGAAGCCGAGGCCACTACTTCCTACCCGACAACACCGCGCAACCGGGTCAAGCGCCTGCACGAGCGCGGCTCCTATGACCGGGCCAGGATCCATGCGCTGCTGGATGCGTCTATGCTCTGCCACGTTTCCTACGTGATCGACGGCCAGCCCTATTGCACGCCGACCTTCTTCTGGCGGGACGGCGAGACGCTGTACTGGCACGGCAGCAGCGCCAGCCGCATGCTGCGCAATCAGTCCGACGGCCAGCGCGCCTGTCTCACCGTCGCCCATCTCGACAGCCTGGTGCTGGCGCGATGCGGCTTCAATCACTCGGCCGACTACCGCGCGGTGATGGCGTTCGGCAATGCCCGCCTCGTCGAAGACCCCGCCGCAAAGGAGCGCGCGCTGGTCGCGATGGTCGACCGCTTCTTCCCCGACCGCACCGCGAGCCTGCGGCAGAGCACCACGCAGGAGATCAAGGCGACCTCCGTCATCGCGATGGAGATCGAGGAGGCCTCCGCAAAAATTCGCGCCAAGGGCGTCGGCGACGACGAAGAGGACTACGCGCTGCCGATCTATGCCGAGCGCATTCCGGTGCGCATGGTGCTCGGCGCGCCGGAACCGTGCCCGCGGTTGCTCGATGGCGTCGAGCGACCGGCGACGCTGGGCGGCTATTCGGAAGGCCGTCTGCTCGAAGATGCATTGCGGGATGCGCATTTTGCGCATTACGCCGGTGGCTGAGATCGGGTTAGGCTGCGCTCCCGACTTTGTTTGAGTTTGCGACTGGAGCCGCCGCATGATGACCGATACGCAACAGAGAATCCTGGACGCCGTCGATGCGGGCTTCGACGCTCAGCTTGCGACGACACGGGATTTCGTTGCCATACCCTCGACCCGCGGCGCAGAGGGGCCGTGCCAGGACATGATCGGCGATCTCCTGCGCCAGCGCGGCTATGAGGTCGACGACTGGCATATCGATGTCGCGGATCTGCAGGATCTGCGCGGCTTCGGTCCGATCGAGCATGATTTCTCCAGGGCGCGTTCGGTGGTCGGGACCTATCGGCCGACGAACAGTGCCGGCCGCTCGCTGATCCTGCAGGGCCATTGCGACGTCGTTCCGACTGGACCGCTGGACATGTGGGAAACGCCGCCGTTCTCGCCGGTCATCAAGGACGGCCGGATGTACGGCCGCGGCGCGTGCGACATGAAGTCGGGCACCATCGGCGCGCTCTATGCGCTCGATGCCATCAAGGCCGCGGGGCTGAAGCCGACCGCGCGCATCCACTTCCAGTCCGTGATCGAGGAGGAGAGCACCGGCGTCGGCGCGCTCTCGACGCTGCAGCGCGGCTACCGCGCGGACGCCTGCTTCATTCCGGAGCCGACCAGCGAGACCATGATCCGCTCGCAGGTCGGCGTGATCTGGTTTCGCATCAAGGTGCGCGGCTTCCCGGCCCACGTGTTCGAGGCCGGCATCGGCGCCAACGCGATCCTGGCGGCGTATGATCTGATCCATGCGCTGCAGAAGCTCGAGGCCGACTGGAACGAGCGCGCCAAGGCGGATCGCCATTTTGCGGCGGTCGCCCATCCGCTCAACTTCAACCCCGGGATCATCAAGGGCGGCGACTGGGCCTCCAGCGTGCCGGCCTGGTGCGACGTCGATTGCCGGATCGCGGTGCTGCCGGGCTGGTCGATATCAGAATGCCAGAGGGAGATTCTGGCCTGCGTCTCGGCCGCTGCGCGCGATCATCGGTTTCTCTCCAACAACCCGCCGCAGGTCGAATGGTCCGGCTTCCTGTCGGAGGGCTATGAGCTGGTGAACTCGGCCGAGCCGGAAGCGGCCTTCGCGAAGGCGTTCGGCGCCGTCTTCGGCGGCACGGTGCCGGATCGCGCGTTTACCGCGCTGACCGACACGCGGTTCTATGGATTGAACTACAACATCCCGAGCCTCTGCTTCGGCGCCAGGGGCGCGGCGATGCATGGCTTCAACGAATATGTCGAACTGGATTCGCTGCGGAAGTCGACCAAGGCGACCGCGCTGTTCATCGCCGAATGGTGCGGGGTGGAGAAGGTGTGAGTGAGCCGCTGATTTCTCCCCGTCAATGCGAGCGCAGCGAAGCAAATCCATCGTTAGGCATACGCGGACAGATGGATTGCTTCGTCGCTTCGCTTCTCGCAATGACGGATGAGAATTTGCGGCCGATCAGCCCCACAATGCCCGCACGATCGCATCCAGCCCATCCGTCAGTGCCGCAGGTCCCGGCTGCAGGATGATCGTCGACTTGATCTCGACGATGCGGTTGTTGCGCACGGCCGGAATGTCGCTCCAGCCAGGGCGATTTCGAATCCGTTCCGGCACGACCTTCTTGCCGCACCAGGAGGCGAGGATCACGTCGGGCGCGGCGTCGCGCACCACGTCCGGCGCGATGATGCGATTTTTGGCCGCCTGCTGCAGCCGCAATTTCGGCAGCGCGTCCTCGCCGCCGGCGATCTCGATCAGTTCGGACACCCAGCCGATGCCGGAGATCAAGGGATCGTCCCATTCCTCGAAATAGACTTTTGGTTTCGGCGAGGGGCGGCGCGTCGCGGCGATCCGTGCCAGGCGCTCTTCAAAGCCTTGGGCCAGTTGATCGGCGCGCCCGGCGGCGCCTACGATTGCGCCGAGCGTGCGGATCATCGCAAAGATGCCGGCAAGGTCGCGCTGGTTGAAGACATGGACGGCGATGCCGGCGCGGACGAGATCGGCGACGATGTCGGCTTGCAGGTCGGAGAAGGCCAGAACGAGATCGGGCTGCAGCGCCAGGATTTTTGGAATGTCCGCGGAGATGAAGGCGGAAACGCGCGGCTTTTCGCGGCGGACGCCTGGCGGCCGCACGGCGTAGCCGGAGACGCCGACGATGCGGTCCTGCTCGCCGAGCAGGTACAGCGTCTCGACGGTCTCTTCGGTCAGGCAGACGATCCGGCGGGGAGGGAACTGGCGCATGGCGGCGCTATGCCAAATTCCGCACGTCATGTCACGGCGGCCATTACCTCCGAGGTCATTGCCTGAATTACGAGGGCCATCCATTCTATCCGGGAAGTCGTCAAGCAAAGCCGGAGGAAGAATGACCCCGCTCGAAAAGATCCAGTCGATGAAAATGCCGTTTGCCGAGCTGAAGGGCGTGCTCTTCACGGAAGCGGAGCCAGACCGGGTGGTGGCGAAGATGGTGGTGCGGCCCGATCTGTGCACGCTGCGGAACACGATTCACGGCGGTGCCGTGATGGCATTCGCCGACTCCGTCGGGGCTGCGGCAACCGTGATCAACCTGCCCGAAGACGCCAAGGGCACGACCACGATCGAGAGCAAGACCAATTTCATCGGCGGCGCCAGGGAAGGCGCCACGGTGATTGCGACCGCAACACCGGTGCATCGCGGCCGCCGCACCCAGGTCTGGCAAACCCGGCTCGAGACCGAGGACGGCAAGTTGGTCGCCGTCGTGACGCAGACCCAGATGGTGCTGTAGGCGGTCCCATAAAGTTAATTTCTGGTTAAAATGCCACCCTTAAGCCGTTGCGATAGCTGCCTTTATTTGAAGCAGCAAGCTGAGCATCTACACTTGAAATTCATATTGCGATGCACAATATAAGTTCGGTCTAGGGATTCGACGCCTCCTCGAGGTTTTTCTAAGAGGAGTTTCTACATGTACCTCACGCACATTGCGGCCGCACTCGCCAATTCTGGTGTGCGTACGCTGAGCCAGCAGGAAGAATTGCCGCTGTTGCGCGATCACCTCCTGCGGCTCGACCGCAACAGCCGCCGCGACCGTTTCCACGGTTTCATGGACGACAGCTTCATCGAGCGCTACGCCGAGAAGTGCGCCAATGACGGCACGACCATCGTTGCCTTCTTCGAAAGCGGCGTGGTTCGCGGCGCGGCGGAACTGCATCCGCCGGATCAATCGCCGGACTCGCTGCCCGAGATCGCGTTCAGCGTCGAGGCGTCGGTGCGTCGGCGTGGGGTCGGCAGCACCCTGTTCCGCAAGGTTATCACGGAGGCGCGCGCCAAGGGCTACACCAGCTTGCGGATCACCACCGGATCGCAAAACGAGGCAATGCGGGCGCTCGCCAACAAGTTCGGCGCGCAACTGGCGTTTCGGCACGGCGAATCCACCGGCACCATCGATCTGACAAAGCACGAATACGACGAGCCCGCTCCGGCCGTGGCGGATGCCACGCTGAACGCCATGCGGACGGTTGCGAGCCTATACCGTTCCTACTGGCGAATGTGGCTGCGCATGTACGGTTGGGGGCGCGCCGCCTGAGCGGCAACTCCGTCAGCACGATTCGCGGACTTCCGATGTTTGCGAGCGCTGCCGCAATTTCTCGAAGCCCGTTTCTGGCTGAACCAGAATCGGGCGCTTCTTTTCAGACGGGTGACATTCGAGGCAAACCGCTGTCCGGTGGGCCTTCGACTGCGATCGGCTTCAGGTGCCGGTCCGCTTGGCGCTGCCGAGACGGCGAACGACGCGGCGTTCGACCACGACGGCGCGTTGCGCGCCTTGCTCGCCCGCGATGATGCGGGTCGCCGATCGCGCCACCGCACGGCCGGTCTTCTTCACTTCTGTCAGCACGTCCTCGTAGGGCAACCCCATCAGCGCGGCTGCGATTTCAGCCTGCTGCTGCTGATCGTCGGTGATCCCGACCGCGGCGAAGATTGCCTCCTCCAGCGTCGGCGGATCCCGCCTGACGCGCCGTGTGCCGTATTTCGTGTTCCAGTCTTCGCTCATAGGGGCCTCGCGGGTGATTGCCGAGATACCTAGGTGGCCTTATGTTGCATTGCAATATGAATTTGGTGCGGCAATACAGCCATGCACCTACAATTGCTCCAGCCTTGACGTGTCCGTCTGGCTTTCCCGCGTCATGGCGCGGAATTGCCGGCGGCAATGAGCTGCAGCGGCTGCTGCGGCCAGCGTTTCAGGGCGGCATGTCCGGCATCGGTGAGCATATAGATGCCGCGCTCGGCGCGGTCGAACCAGCCATAGACGTTGTGCAATAGGATCTTTCCGGCGTCGGGGATTTCAATTCGTAAATCCTTCACACGCCTCGGGCCGTCCGACAGCGCCGCGGCGCAGGCCAGCGCCTGCTGCCGATAAGCCGTCATGATCGGTGCGCGCGTCGAGCCGCCCATGGCCGGATCGCCCTTGCGCTTCTGATGCTCGGCAACCAGCCGCGAGCGCTTTTTCGGATTACGGCGAGGGGCCGTCGTCGCCGGCTTGACGATCACCTCGACATCGCCGGAATTCGTCACCGCCAGCATGCCGAAGCCGAGCCGGCGGCACAGATTGCGGTAGCGCGCGTCGCCCTCGCGTCCCTTGCCGCGGGCCGACAGCTTCGCAGCCACCCACACCTCGTCGGCCGCGCCGGCGCGATCTACCGCCTGCAGGATCAGTTCCAGATTGAAGGCGAGCTTGAGTTCCCCGATCACCACGATCGGAGGGTCGTCGCCGCTCAGCGCCACCAGATCGCAGCCGCCGACCTCGCCCTTGACGGTGAAGCCGAGCTTTTCCAGGAAGCGTTTGACGGGAAGATAAAGCGCGGTTTCCAAAATTCGCTCCGGCGGCTGCGGCCGCGACTCAATCGCGCAGAGTCTAACTGAATTCTGGTCAGGCGTTTGATCGGATGGCGGCAGCGGGTATTGTCGGGGCCGGGGACAAGGCCAACGGCAAGTACGGAACCTCGCGATCGGTCGGTCGCGGGGTACCGGTGTTTGCCGATTCCCGGAGCACACAGGGGTGCAAGGACTGTACAAATTCCGTTTCGCGACGGAGCGCGGGGAAGGTTCCGGCGTGATTTTCGCCACCGCTGGCGGCAAGCTTTACGGCGGTGACACTGGCTCGTCGTTCGTCGGCCAGTTCAGCGAGGCCGATGGCGTCATCTCGGCCGAATGTTTCATGTCGCGTCACTACCATGACCCTCGCTATGTCCCGATGTTCGATGTCGACAACATCAAGCTGCAGTACACCGGGGCGCGACGCGGTGACGAAATTCATTTCGAGGGCGGCAGCGCAGACCTGCCAGGCTTCCACTTCAAGACGATACTGAGCCAGATCAACGATACCGATGCGCCGCCGCCCGGCACGGTGGGTGCGGACGGCATCGGCAACGGGCTCTACTCCATCCACATCCGCATGCTCGACGGCATCGACGCCGGCAACAGCGGCGTCATGCTGTTGCGCGACGGTAGCATCAGGGGCGGCGATGCGTTCTTCGACTATATCGGGGCGTATTCGGCCGCGAACGGCAGATGGAAGGGCGAACTCGTCAACCGCGAACACACCACGGCCAAGGGGGAGCGCCCGTTGTTCGGCGGCCACGAGGTCGGCATCGGGTTTTCCGGCACTTACGACCAGGAGGGCGCCGAGGGCGAAGCCACCGCGCTCGCCGGCAAGCGCAGCATCCGCTTCAAGGCCGTGTTGCGCAAGCTGGTGGATGTGGAGGATTAAACCCGCCCCGTCACCGGCAGCAGCGCGCCGGTGACGGCGCTGGCCGCATCGCTGGCGAGGAACAGGATCACGTCGGCCAGCTCGTTCGGGCGCACCCATTTGGCGAAATCGGATTTCGGCATGCTGGCGCGGTTGGCCGCGGTGTCGATGATCGAGGGCAGCACGGCGTTGACCGTGATCTTGCCCTTGAGTTCGGCGGCCAACGCCTCGGTAAGGCGGTGCACCCCGGCCTTGGAGGCGGCATAGGCGCCCATGCCGCTGCCGGCCTGCAGCGCACCCATCGCGCCGACATTGACGATGCGTCCGGCGGGCGAGGCCATGAGATGCGGGATCGCCGCGCGCGAGGCGTTCAGCGCCGTCATGACGTTGAGCGCATACATCCGCTGCCACGTCGTGGGATCGCCGTCCGTTACCGTCTCGAAGGCGAAACCGCCGGCGATGTTGACCAGTGCATCGAGCCTGCCGAAATGCGACGCCGCGGCGCTGATCGCTTGCCCGGCCTGGACGGCATCGGTCAGATCGACGCCGCCGAGCTCCAGCGAGTCGGCGGTCGCCGGGACCTGGGTCGGTGCGTGGTCGATGCAGGCAACCCGCGCACCGCGCGCCAGAACTTCCTCCGCGACAACCCGGCCGAGCGCACCCAGCGCGCCCGTCACGACAATCACTCTTCCGTTCATGACGGCCTCCGCCTAAAGCGGGCGCCACACTAGCGCCGGCGGCTTTTCGTTGGCAATGCGAGGAATGGGAACGGTCGGAATCGGTAAAATTTGCCTGAGTTTTGTAAGCCGTTTTCAGAACCCGCTCGATACAAAAACGGGATCGACAAAAGGACAGGGCACTTCTCATGGGTTTGCCGGATCATGGTTTACCGCTTGTTCAGCTTAAGGAGCAGCGCCGCGATCTCGTCGTCGCGCTGCAGAACCGCAACGGTCCGGTTTCGAGCTGGGAACTGATGCAAATCGCGGCGATCCAGCAGGCGATCTCGGCGTTCGAGGACGTCATCGCCGATCTCGATGCCGAAATGGAAATGGAAGCGGCGGCCTGAGCCGACAGCCCTTCGGACTTCCGCACGTCGAAGGCCGGTGCGGCAACTTCAATCAGATCAGGGCTGAAGGTATCGCGCTTCGAGATGCGCGCGTTCGGCCTTGCCGAGACCGAGACCGTCGCGAAGATAGGTCTCGAGATCGCCGTAGTTGGCGTCGATCGCCTCGAACGCGGCGGAGAGAAACGATGCCTGCACCGAACCGAGCACCTGCCTGATTTCGTCGGGCAGGTCGGTGCTGTGGCTGGGATCCCTGCGGTAGAACTGGTTGGTCAGCAGATAGTCTTCCGAAATCGTGTCCTGCGGAACGCCAAGCGTATGCAGGATCAGCGCGCAGGCGAAGCCGGTACGGTCCTTGCCGGCGGTGCAGTGGATCACCAGCGGCGCGCGATCTTCCAATAGATGTGCAAACAGGGTCCGGTAATGCTGCGTGTTGTGCTGGACGTAGCCGCTGTAGGACTCGCGCATCACCTCGACGGCGTGGTCGATCGACAGCGGCGTGCCGGTGGCCACGATCGCGCGCAGCGATGCCACCACCGTGGGTTCGACCGGCAGCGAATGCACGGTGATCTCGGGTATGCCGCATAGCGCGGCGTTGCGCTCCTCGGCACCTCGAAAGTCGAACGCGCTGCGGACCCCGAGTTCGCGCAGCACGGCTGCGTCTTCTTCGGTGAGATGGCCGAGATGGTTGGAGCGAAAAATCTGCCGCCAGCGCACTGTGCGGCCGTCGCTCGTTGAATAGCCGCCAAGATCGCGAAAATTGCTGGCGCCGGCGAGGTTGAGATGGCGGGCGGGAGAGGCTGACATGGGCTGCTTCTGACGACCTTGAGTGGCGGGCGGGAGACGGGCATATCGTCGGCTTCCGTCTCGTCTATACCGTACTTGGTGGGGGACCCAACATGAATCGCCGCAGCAGCGCGATTTTTCGAGCTTCAATCTGCGCCATGGCGATGGCGGCCGTACCTTCGGCCGGATCCGCGCAGTCGGGTTTCCGCAACTATCGCTGCGCCGACGGCGCGCAGTTTGTCGTCGGCTTTTTCCAGTACGACAAGCGCGCCCATCTGCAACTTGACGGCAAGGCGCTGACATTGCCCAAGCGCGTGGCGCTGACGGGATCGCGCTATCAGGGCAAGGGCGTGACGCTGAGGATCACCAGGGCAGGGCTTACCACGCTCAAACACGGCAAACGGCCGGCCACCACCTGCGAGCAGACATGAAAAAGGGCCGAAACGGCGTTGTTTCGACCCTCTGTTAGTTCACGATCCGCGCCCTTTTGGTCGGGCGCTTCCCTGTCAAGCACGGGGAGGACATCAGTGGTCCCGTCCGCTCTTTTCATCCTCGATGGCGGCGGCATGGTACCAGCTGTCGAAGCAATCGGCGATGTTGGCCGGCGGGGCGGCAAATCCGCTCTTGACCTCGCCATAGCGGCGCCCGCCGAGTGCCGCTCGGCCCCCGGTCGGGAATTGATAGATCCTTGCGGATCCCTGACTTACACCCGTATTCATCATCCCAGTCTCCTATCTTTGACGCAACAGCTTTCCATGGTGCGCCCCGACTCGTTGGTTTGTCGTTACGTAGCTCGATATTGTCGGTGCCTGGAGTGAGTGCAAGTTGACCAAGAGCGCGCCATTTCCTGGCTAATTGGTAGGCATTCCGGGCATTGCTTCCTGCGAGGCAGCGGAAGGGCATCCAACGCGTTAGCCGCTGACTTGGTTGCTCGGGCGCGGCGTCGTATCCGGAGGACGCCAGGAAAGGGTGCCGCCCCTTTAAGCGCTGAGCGGCCTGGAAGTGGAAATGCTGGAGAAATGGGCTGGATTCTGGGGTCCAGGACGCCCCGGCACCGCCTGATTTGCAGGCCCGCTGCGCTTGTATGTCGCAGCTTTTATTTTCCCTCGTCTTTCGGACGCCCGGCCGGGAGGTTTTTTCGCAGCGCAGCGACTGGCACGTTAAATGCTTATAAAGAAAGTGGCCTGACGTGGCCGGGTACACGTATGCGAAGACTTCCGGGGCTGGGCGTCAAAACTCCAGATTTCAAGGTTTCGGTCTTCCGCATTCCACTTGCAACTTAAGAGAGGGTCAATGACCAAATACAAACTCGAGTATATTTGGCTCGACGGCTATACGCCGACGCCGAGTTTGCGCGGCAAAACGCAGATCAAGGAATTCGACAAGTTTCCGACGCTGGAACAGCTTCCGCTGTGGGGTTTCGACGGTTCGTCGACCATGCAGGCTGAAGGCCACAGCTCGGACTGCGTGCTGAAGCCGGTCGCCGTCTACCCCGACGCGGCGCGCGAAAACGGCGCCCTGGTCATGTGCGAAGTCATGATGCCCGATGGCGTGACCCCCCACGTTTCCAACAAGCGCGCCACGATCCTCGATGATGAAGGCGCCTGGTTTGGTTTCGAGCAGGAATACTTCTTCTACAAGGACGGCCGTCCGCTTGGCTTCCCGGCCGATGGCTATCCGGCGCCGCAGGGCCCGTACTACACTGGCGTGGGCTACAAGAACGTCGGCGACACCGCCCGCAAGATCGTCGAAGAGCACCTCAACCTGTGTCTCGCCGCCGGCATCAACCACGAAGGCATCAACGCCGAAGTGGCCAAGGGCCAGTGGGAATTCCAGATCTTCGGCAAGGGTTCTAGGACTGCGGCCGACCAGATGTGGATCGCGCGCTATCTGCTGCTGAGGCTCACCGAATCCTACGGCATCGACATCGAATTCCACTGCAAGCCGCTCGGCGACACCGACTGGAACGG
>CAZSRR010000066.1:0-30539 GCA_964609175.1 uncultured Bradyrhizobium sp. | reverse complement strand
AGAACCTGACGTTCTCGGCTGAAGTCGGCGCGTTCTTCCTCGACCAGAAGTTCACCGGTTCTGCCATCCTGACGCCGACGGCGCCGAAGCCGACCGCCGTCTACGAGTACAAGGACCAGAGCACGGTGTTCCTGAACATTCGCGCTCAGCGCAACTTCTGATCCCGAAAGACTTGAAACACCGAGAACCCCCGGCAGGCAACTGCCGGGGGTTTTTCTTTGCGGCTACGCTTCGGGATATTCGGGTAAGCGGCTCAATGACCGGAGCATTTCGTGCATGCTACTTAGCGTGCATTTGCTGCGGCATTTTGCGTCCGCCCGGCTGCGTGGGCGAAGAGGCTGCGTCCGAAACAGCGCCTGGTCGGCGTTTCGCCGCAATCGCAAGGCGCTTCCGCGCGACCCTTCCGGCCGATCGTGCTGACGAACGGTCCGGCTACTGGATGCTGGCGCCGCGATGCAAATCGGCTTCGATCTGCAGCTTGGTCCCGCCGCCGAATCGCGCGCGATAGACCTGCAGGTTCTCCATGATCCGCTGCACGTAGTTGCGCGTCTCGGAGAACGGAATCAGTTCGACCCAGTCCACCGCATCGACCCTGGGATCGCGCGGATCGCCGTAACGTGCGATCCATTTCCTGACACTTCCGCGACCGGCATTGTAGCCGGCAAACGTCAGGATGTAGGAGCCGCGATAGTCCTCGAGCAGGCCGCCGAGTTCGGCGGCGCCGAGCATGGCATTGTAGACCGAATCGGTCTTCATGCGGTTGAGGTCGAAGCTGACGCCGGCGCGCTTGCAGACATAGCGTCCGGCGTCGGGCGTCACCTGCATCAGCCCGTAGGCCTGCGCGGGCGAGACCACGGACGGGTTGAAAGCGCTTTCCTGCCGCGCGATCGAATAGACCACGCTGGGCTCGACCTCGGGACCGATCTGCTTGAACGGCGGGATGCCGTTGACCGGATAGGCATAGTGGTCGAACGGCAGGCCGCGGTTGAGCGCGGCCTTGCCGAGCAGCAGCATGCCGCGGGCGTCGGCGTGGCGCGCGCTGAGTTCGCCGAGGCCGGCCAGCGCGTCGGGATCGCCGTTCTCGCCCATGTCGGCCAGGATCGGGATCGCCAGCTCGCGCTCGCCGAGTTCATAGAGCAGTTGCACGGCGCGCACGATTTCGAACCGCTCCGACCCGCGCCCGCGCGGGACGCCGTTCAGTTCGAGCTGCGGCAATCCCAGCTTGGCGCGTGCGAGCTGGCCGTAATAGCTGGTCGATTGCTCGGCGGCGCGGCTGTAAGCGGCACGTGCTTCCTGCTGACGTCCGGCCGCTTCCGCCGCACGGCCCTGCCAATAGCCGGCGCGCGCCAGCGCGGTCGGATTGACACTGCCGACGCCGATACGGGCAAAATGCTGCGTGGCCACCGCCGGGTCTTTCAGGAATCGCAGCGCAATCCAGCCCGCGGTGAATTCCTGCTCGGTCTTGTAGATGTCGCGCGAGGGCAGGGCGGCGTCGCGTGCGATCAGATAGGCGGTGCGGTACTCGCCGACGTCGATCATCTTGCGCGCCAGCAGGCGCCGCTCGATCCACCATTCGTTGAGATTGTGCAGCCGGTTCGGATCCTTCGGCACCGCCAGCATCAGTTGCGCGGCCTCGTTGAATTTTTCGTCGCGGCGCAGCCACTGGATTCGCGCGAACATGTAGCCGGGATCGTTGTGCAGCTCGCGCGGCACCGCGTCGAGCAGTGCCTTGAGGTTCGAGGATTTCTTGTTGGCCGCGATGCGCGCCTTGGCCAGCGCGATATGGCCGGCGCCGAGGCGCTTCGCGGCGCGCATGCCGCCGGCTTCCTGCTCGGTGCCGTACAGCAGCGTGTCCATCCGCGCCTTGTGGTCGCCCGCCGTCAGCAGCGCGCCGAACATCTCGATCGCCGCGCTCTCGGTGTCTTCCGACATGCCGTCATGGCGCCAGGCCTCGCGCACCAGCCGTTCGGCATTGCTGCGATCGCCGCGCGCGAGCATCGCCTTGGCCAGCACGAACTTGCCCTTGGCCGAGATCGGCGATTCGTTTTCGAACCACGACCACACCGCGCCGTTGTCGCGGCGATCGTCCCACAGGGCGGCCTCGATGCGCCGGCGCAGGAAGGTTTGTGACGGCCAGCTCGGATTGGCGCTCACGAACGCGCGGTAACGCTCGACCGATGCGCCATTGTTGTCGCTGCGCAGGATCAGCCATTCGGCCAGCTTGCGCGCCACCGGATCCGAGATCGCAGCCTGCGCAGCGGTGGCGTCGCCGGGCTTCTGCTTTCGCACCAGCTCGATGACGTTCTCCAGTGCGTCCTTGTCGGCCTGCGACGTCGAACTCGTCGCAGCGACCGCGGCGGGGGTTGCCGGCTTGCGCTGCGGCGGCAGGGCGGCGTGCTGGCGGGTCGCGGGTGCGAGAACGGGCGGGGCCGGGGCGGGCGCGGCGGGCGCCGTGGCGGCTGCCGCCGTCGGCGTTTGGACTGCGGAGGGGCCGCCTTGTGCCGCCGGCTTCGGAGCGGCGTTGCGGGCGACCGGCCGCGGTTTCGGCAGGGGAACTTTTGGCGAGGCCCACGCACCCAGCGGGAACACCAGTCCAGCCGCCAGCACCAGGCTGGTCGCCAGCGCAGTCGATCGCAAGGCTTTTGAGCGGGAAGCGATCACGGTATTCCTCTGCGGCGTCGAATCATTTCGTAAAGTCCAGCCCTAGGTCTATTTGACCGAATATGTGGACAAAATGCTAAAACGTCGCCACAAACCTGTTTGCGCCCTCACCGCGGCAAAATCGCGGCTTTGCCTCGCGCACAGGATGGGCCCAAGAATGACCGTCGAAACAAAGCGCTAGCGCCGGGGGCACGGCCCTTTCGCATGGCGGCCAGACCCGATATGAATTCAGATCAATTTTTCGCTGGTGCCGTTTCTGAAGCATTTGGAGGAAGTCGATGGCAGCCAAGACAAAGTTCCGGGGATCTTTCACGGCCTTGGTCACGCCATTCAAGAACGGCGAACTCGACGAAGCGGCGTTCCGCGGGCTGGTGAGCTGGCAGATCGAGCAAGGCTCGCACGGTCTCGTTCCGGTAGGTACGACCGGCGAAAGCCCGACGCTGAGCCACGCCGAGCATCACCGGGTCGTCGAGATGTGCATCGACGAGGCGAAAGGCCGCGTTCCCGTGATCGCCGGCGCCGGTTCGAACTCGACGCGCGAAGCCATCGACCTCGCCGTTCACGCCGAGAAGGCCGGCGCCGATGCCGTGCTGGTCGTCACGCCGTATTACAACAAGCCGACCCAGGAAGGCATGTACCAGCACTTCAAGGCGGTGAACGACGCGATCGGAATTCCGATCATCATCTACAACATCCCGCCGCGCTCCGTCGTCGACATGTCGGTCGACACCATGACCCGGCTGTTCGAGTTGAAGAACATCGCGGGCGTCAAGGACGCCACGGCCAATCTGGCGCGGGTGTCGCAGCAGCGCCATGCGATGGGGCCGGACTTCATCCAGCTCTCCGGCGAGGACATGACCGCGCTGGCCTACATGGCAGCGGGCGGACATGGCTGCATTTCGGTGGTCTCGAACGTTGCGCCAAAACTCTGTGCGGATTTGATGACGGCCGTCCTGCAGGGCGACTACGCCAGCGGACTGAAGATCCAGGATCGCCTGACGCCGCTGCACGATGCCGTGTTCAAGGAGCCGGGTTTGGCGGGCGCCAAGCATGGCCTCAAACTGCTCGGGCGGCTCGAAGAGGAAGTACGGCTGCCGCTGATGACCGTGACGCCGCCGACCGGCAAGGTGATCCGCGACGCCATGGTTCATGCCGGCCTGATCAACTAGGCCGGCAGGCATTTTCAGAACGAGGGGACATGAGATGCTGAAGGAATTCCGCGAATTCGCGATGAAGGGCAACGTCGTCGACCTCGCCGTCGGCGTCATCATCGGCGCAGCCTTCGGCGCGATCGTGAGCTCGCTGGTCGCCGACATCATCATGCCGATCATCGGCTCGATCACCGGCGGACTCGACTTCTCCAACTATTTCACCGGCCTGTCGAAGGCGGTGACGGCGACCAACCTGGCCGACGCCAAGAAGCAGGGCGCCGTGCTGGCGTGGGGCAGCTTCCTGACGCTGACGCTGAACTTCTTCATCGTCGCCTTCGTGCTGTTCATGGTGATTCGCGCCATGAACCAGCTGAAGCGCAAGGATGAAGCGGCGCCTGCCGCCCCGCCGAAGCCTTCGGCGGAGGTTGAACTGCTGACCGAGATCCGCGATCTCCTCAAGAAGGGCTAACGTGGCCGACAAGAACGAGCGTCCGATCAAGGTCGTCGCCGAAAACAGAAAAGCCCGTTTCAACTACGCGATCGACGACACCATCGAGGCCGGCATTGCGCTGACCGGCACCGAGGTGAAGTCGATCCGCAACGGCAAGACGACGATCGCGGAGTCCTATGCGGACTCCAAGAACGGCGAGATCTGGCTGATCAACGCCAACATTCCGGAATACCTGCAGGCCAACCGCTTCAACCACGAGCCGAAGCGGCCGCGCAAACTGCTGCTGCACCGCAAGCAGATCAACAAGCTGATGGGCGCGGTCGATCGCGAAGGCATGACGCTGATCCCGCTCAAGCTTTATTTCAACGAGCGCGGCCGGGCCAAGCTGCTGCTGGCGATCGCCAAGGGCAAGAAGCTGCACGACAAGCGCGAGAGCGAGAAGAAGCGTGACTGGGGCCGGGAAAAAGGCCGCCTGATGCGGGCGCGGGGGTAAGGTGGCGAATAGGGAGTATCGCACGGCGAATAGCGAAATCCTTGCGGGATAAGTTTCCATTCGCTGTTCGCCATTCGCTGTTGGCATGGAGGAGACGGACATGGCCCAATCCAGCCTGCTCGAAGTCGACTGGAGCAAGATCCCGGCACCGACCGACGACGGGGCGGCAGCGCATCTGGTCGGCATGGCGATGCCGCCGATCACGCTGCTCGCCACCGACGATAGTTCGGTGACGATGTCGGCGCTTACCGGCCGCACCGTGATCTTCGCCTATCCGCGAACCGGCGAGCCCGGCAAGATCGCACTGGTCGACGACTGGGACATGATTCCAGGCGCCCGCGGCTGCACGCCGCAAACCTGCTCGTTCCGCGACCTGTTCGCGGAACTGAAGGCCGCCGGAGTCAGCCATGTGTTCGGCCTGTCGACGCAGGACAATGTCTACCAGACCGAGATGGCCTCGCGGCTGCATCTGCCGTTTGCGGTGCTGTCGGACGAGAAACTTGCGCTGACCCGCGCCCTGAAGCTGCCGACCATGGAAGTAGCTGGCCTGACGCTGATCAAGCGGCTGGCCTTGATCGTCGACGGCGGACGCATCACGCACGTCTTCTATCCGGTGTTTCCGCCGGATCGTAACGCCGCCGACGTGCTGGCGTGGCTGAAGGATAATCCGGTTTGAATGGTTGCTGCCGTAGCCCGTCATGAGCGAAGCGACATGCGGGAGGACGCAGGCACCGCCCCGCATTTCGCTGCGCTCATGGCGGGCTACAATTCTTCGCTGCCTCCTGCGACTCGAGATCCTTCCTGACTCGCGCGAACACGTCGCGAAACATCTTGGGCGTCAGCACGCCGGTGTTCGTGTTGTAGCGCGAGCAGTGATAGCTGTCATAAAGCCGGATGGCGCCCGCCTCATGCACCGCGCCGTGTCCGAAGGGGGCGGCGGCGGCGCGCAGGCCGAGCGCCTTTAGCGTTGAATCATGGGCGATGCGTCCGAGCACCACGATCGCGCGAAGTTTTGGCATCGACGCAATGGTCTTCACCAGAAATTGCCGGCAGGTGTTGATCTCGGCAGGCAGCGGCTTGTTCTGCGGCGGCACGCAGCGCACCGCGTTGCTGATCCGGCTGTCGATCAGCTCCAGCCCGTCGTCGGGGCGGGCCTGGTAGACCCCTTGGGCAAAACCGTATTCGAGCAGGGTCGCATACAGCAGGTCGCCGGCATAGTCGCCCGTGAACGGGCGTCCGGTGCGGTTGGCGCCCTGCATGCCGGGCGCGAGCCCGACGATCAACAGCCGCGCCTGGGGGTCGCCAAACGAAGACACCGGTGCATTGTGCCAATCCGGCTGCCTGGCCCGCGCTTCCGCGCGAAATTCCGCGAGCCGCGGGCAGAGCGGGCAGTCGCGGCCGGGTTCGAAAGCGTCGCGGGCGGAGAGATTGACCATGTTTCCAAGGAATCGGGGCTGGGTCGCTTAGATACCGCGCGCCCCCCAACAAAAAAGAAGCCCCGGTTCTGTTCGATCAGAACCGAGGCTCTAGCAACCAATTGTCGTATGCTCAATCGTCGAAATCGTCGTCGCCGGCCCGCTGCGCCGCGGTCGTCGTTGCGCGCTGCAGGAATTGCGGCGAGTGATGGCGCGGTTCTCGCGGCGCAGGGCGCTCGGAAGGATCGCGGCCCAGCTTCGATTGCAGTTCGACCAGGTCGGTGAAGACGTCGGCCTGGCGGCGCAATTCGTCGGCGATCATCGGCGGCTGGCTCGAAATGGTCGAAACCACGGTGACGCGAACGCCGCGACGCTGCACCGCTTCCACCAGCGAGCGGAAATCGCCGTCCCCGGAAAACAGCACGATCTGGTCGACATGCTCAGCCAGTTCCATCGCGTCAACGGCGAGCTCGATGTCCATGTTGCCCTTCACCTTGCGCCGGCCCGAGGCGTCGATGAATTCCTTGGTCGCCTTGGTGACGACGGTGTAGCCGTTGTAGTCGAGCCAGTCGATCAGCGGGCGGATCGAGGAGTATTCCTGATCTTCGATGATCGCCGTGTAGTAGAACGCCCGCAATAACGTTCCGCGGCTCTGAAATTCCTTGAGGAGGCGCTTGTAATCGATGTCGAAGCCGAGCGTCTTGGCCGTTGCGTAGAGGTTGGCGCCGTCAATGAAGAGCGCAATCTTGTTGGAAGCGGGTGACATCAAATGGTTCTCACGTTGTTGTTAGCTCTTCTAGCGCAGCAGCCTTCAGCCGCGCGCACTTTCCAGTTCAGGTGCCTAAAGTTCGGTGAATCGTGCCCCACGACAGTCACCACTGCAATTATGGTGAGGCGAGGGCGAAAAACCTACACTTTTGATGATGCAATGAGAGATTTACTTGTCCAGTGCGGCAACCTTGCCGCGATTGGACGCTCCGGCCATCTTTGGCCCCGAAGACGGCGTATCAGAGCCCGGCGGGAAGGCAAATCACAAATTTGGTCTTGCGAAACGGCCCTTGCCGCTATAACTAGCCCCGAATACCGACATATTTGGCCCCAAACAAACGGAGCGACAGTCGATGGCGCGCGTTACCGTGGAAGATTGCATTGATAAGGTCGATAACCGGTTCGACCTGGTATTGCTGGCGGCGCATCGCGCCCGAATGATTTCCTCCGGGTCACAACTCACGGTTGATCGGGACAACGACAAGAATCCGGTCGTCTCGCTCCGCGAGATCGCCGATTCCACTATTTCCCCGGAAGACCTCCGGGAAGAACTGGTTCATTCGCTGCAGAAATTCGTCGAGGTCGACGAGCCAGAGCCCGATACCGTGCCGTTGATCGGCTCGGCCGGCGCCAGCGTCGATGCCGACGACACCGAGGTTGCGGTCGAGCGCATGACCGAGGAAGAGTTGCTCAAGGGGTTGGAAGGCTTGGCGCCGCCGGAAGAGCAGCCCGAAGAAGACGAGTAATCGGGCCATTTGGCTGTTCCGTAATTTCCAGATCTGTCAAAGGCCCGGATATTTCTCCGGGCCTTTGCTTTTGTTGATATTTTTGCGGTTAATGGGCGTCTTCGGTCGGCGCCGGTGGCTTGGGGTAGTTGGCGGGTTGCCTGACCGCCACGCTGAGCGAAATTTGAACCGCTGGCGGGCAGGCGTTGTGCACCGTCGCGAGAAAACGCATTAGATTGGTTAAGGACCAACCGGTAGGGTTCGATGGGAAAAAGGCAAGTGTGACGTGATCGCGTATTGGCGCCGCAGCACCGGACAAATGCAGGCCGCGACCAGCCAGGCCGCGGTCGCGCCGACTTCGCCCGTGGCCGAGAAGCCAAAATCGCCGCGATCACGGATGATGCGGCAATACGATCTGGTCGAGCGCGTCCGGTCGTACAACCCGGATACGAACGAAGACCTGCTGAACCGCGCCTATGTCTATGCCATGAAGGCCCACGGCACCCAGACCCGTGCTTCCGGCGATCCCTATTTTTCCCACCCGCTGGAAGTCGCGGCGATCCTGACCAACCTCAAGCTCGACGACGCCACCATCGTGGCCGCCTTGCTGCACGACACCATCGAGGATACCGAGGCGACGCGGGCGGAGATCGACCATGTCTTCGGCCACGAGATCGGCGTGCTGGTGGAGGGCCTGACCAAGCTGAAGCGGCTGGAACTGGTTTCCCGGGAGGCCAAGCAGGCCGAGAATTTGCGCAAGCTGTTGCTGGCGATCGCCGACGACGTCCGCGTGCTGCTGATCAAGCTCGCCGATCGCCTGCACAACATGCGCACGCTGGAATTCGTGCCGCACGCCTCGCGCCGGCGCATCGCCGAGGAAACGCTGGACATCTACGCCCCGCTCGCCGGCCGTATGGGTATGCAGGAGATGCGCGAGGAACTCGAGGATCTCTCGTTCCATACGCTCGATCCGGACGCCTATGCGGTAGTCCAGCAGCGGCTCGATGCGCTGGCCGAACGCAACCGCAATCTGATCGGCGAGATCGAAAGCCAGCTTTCGCGGAATCTGCAGAAGAACGGCATCACGGCCAAGGTCAATGGCCGGCGGAAGAAGCCGTTTTCGATCTGGACCAAGATGGAGCGCAAGTCGGTCGGCTTCGAACAGCTTTCCGACATCTATGCCTTCCGCGTCGTGATGCAGGACACCGAAGCCTGTTATCGCGCGCTCGGCGTGGTGCATACCACCTGGCCGGTGGTGCCCGGCCGGTTCAAGGACTACATCTCCACGCCGAAGCAGAACGACTACCGTTCGCTGCACACGACCGTGATCGGTCCCGGCAACCAGCGCGTCGAGCTGCAGATTCGCACCGAGGAAATGAACCAGATCGCCGAATTCGGCATCGCGGCCCATGCCTTCTACAAGGACGGCATGGGCTCGCCGACCGAGCGGCTCAAGCACGAATCCAACGCCTTTGCCTGGCTGCGCAAGACCGTCGGCATCCTGTCCGAAAGCGCCAATCCTGAAGAGTTCCTCGAGCACACCAAGCTCGAGCTGTTTCACGACCAGGTTTTCTGCTTCACGCCGAAGGGCAAACTGATCGCGCTGCCGCGGCGCGCCAATGTGATCGACTTCGCCTATGCCGTGCATACCGACGTCGGCAATTCGGCGGTCGGCTGCAAGGTCAACGGCAAGTTCGCGCCGCTGTCGTCCGAATTGCAGAACGGCGACGAGGTCGAGGTGCTGACCTCGGTGGCGCAATCGGCACCGCCCTCGGCCTGGGAAGCGCTGGCGGTAACCGGCAAGGCCCGCGCCGCGATCCGCCGCGCCACGCGCGCCGCGGTGCGCGATCAATATGCCGGTCTCGGCCGCCGCATCATCGATCGCCTGTTTGCCCGCGCCAAGATCGAATATGCCGACGACAAGCTGACCGGGGCGCTGCCGCGCCTGGCGCGCACCTCGATCGAGGAAGTGATGGCTTCCGTCGGTCGCGGCGAACTCAAGGCCTCCGACGTCGCCCGCGCGATGTATCCGGATTACAAGGAAGAGCGGCTGGTGAAATACGGGGCCAAGAGGAGCCTCGCGGTGAAACTGAAGCTGAAATCAGAGCCGCCGCATCCCGCCCGCAGCGCCTCCGTCATCCCGGTGCGCGGCATCAATTCCGAGCTGCCGGTGAAGTTCGCACCGAACGGCGGTGCGGTACCCGGCGACCGGATCGTCGGCATCGTGACGCCGGGCGAGGGGATCACGATCTATCCGATCCAGTCGCCGGCGCTGAAGGATTTCGAGGAAGAGCCGGAGCGCTGGCTCGACGTCCGCTGGGATATCGACGAAACCAACCCGCAGCGTTTCCCGGCGCGGATCATGGTCCACAACGTCAACGAGCCCGGCAGCCTTGCCCAGGTTGCCACCGTGATCGCCGAGCATGACGGCAATATCGACAATATCAGCATGTCGCGCCGTTCTCCCGATTTCACCGAGCTCACGATCGATCTCGAGGTCTATGACCTGAAGCATCTCAGTGCAATTATCGCACAATTGCGCGCCAAGGCCGTCGTCGCCAAGGTTGAACGCGTGAATGGGTAGCCGATCTGCCCTTGCCGGGCTTGACCCGGCAACCCATCCTTCCCAAAAAGACATATGAGCGGGCTTCGCCAGGCCGAAGGGGCTTCGGCCCTGCAGGCGGGATCGCGTCTCGCATGACGGCCGGATTTCCCGGTTCGAGAGCCGAAACATGTCAAAAGCTTCCTCGCTGCGCCTCGGCGTCAACATCGACCATGTCGCCACCCTCCGTAACGCGCGCGGCAGCGAGCGGCCGGACCCGGTGCGCGCCGCACTGCTGGCGATCGAAGCCGGGGCCGACGGCATCACCGCGCATCTGCGCGAGGACCGCCGCCATATCCGCGATGCCGACATGGCTCGCCTGAAAGCCGAAATCTCAAAGCCGCTGAACTTCGAGATGGCGGCCACCGAGGACATGCTGCGGATCTCACTGGCCACCAGGCCCCACGCCGTGTGCCTGGTGCCGGAACGGCGCGAGGAACTGACCACCGAGGGCGGGCTGGATGTCGTCGGCCAGCACAATGCACTGGCGCCCTTCATCGCGCGGCTCGGCGATGCAGGAATCCGGGTGTCACTGTTCATTTCGGCCGACCCCGCCCAGATCGAGATGGCGGCGAGGCTGCGCGCGCCGGTCATCGAGATCCATACCGGCGGCTGGTGCGACGCCGTGGTCGATGGCCACGCAGCCAGGGCTGAGGCGGAATGGCAGCGGATCGTCGCTGGCGCTGCGCTGGCGCGCGGGGCGGGGCTGGAGGTTCATGCAGGCCACGGCCTCGACTACGCGACGGCGGAGAGAATAGCGGCGCTGCCTGAAATCGCCGAACTCAACATCGGCTACTTCATGATCGGCGAGGCGCTGTTCGTGGGCCTTGCCGAGACCGTCCGGCAGATGCGCGCCGCGATGGACCGCGGACGCGCCGGAATCGCGGCGCCATAATGATCATCGGTATCGGCTCCGATCTGATCGACATCACCCGTGTCGCCAAGGTTATCGAGCGTCACGGCGACCGCTTTCTCGACCGCGTCTTCACCGAGGCGGAGCGCGCCCGGGCGGCACGGCGGGCCAATAGCGAAAAGATGGTGGTGGCAACCTACGCCAAGCGATTCGCCGCCAAGGAAGCCTGCTCCAAGGCGCTCGGCACCGGGATCAGGCGCGGCGTCTGGTGGAAGGACATGGGGGTGGTGAACCTGCCGGGCGGCCGGCCGACCATGAAACTCACCGGCGGCGCGCTGGCCCGGCTGGACGCATTGACGCCGGAGGGGTTAGAGGCGCGGATCGATCTGTCGATCACCGACGACTGGCCGCTGGCGCAGGCCTTCGTCATAATTTCGGCGGTCACGCCCGCCAAACCCTGAGTCGGGCTGGAAGTTGCGCGGGGGTTCGATGCAAAACTAAAAATCGTTGAATTTCAATGTATTATGAAGTTTTGAAGCGACGCTTGATTGCGCGCCAACGAACAACCGTCTAAAACGCCGCGAGCTACATATTCGAGCCAGGGCCGATTCCGGTGGCACCGGAATGGGCCCTCAATGTCAGTTACAAGGCCTTTTTCCTGGCGCGGGCGCATCGGGCGCCTCGCGCGCGGAAAACGTTCTGCCACCATGCGGGCGTCGGCGCCGCGGGAATTGGGAAAGCGATGAGCGTGACCTCCAGCACAAAATCTGAAAGCGGTTTGGGCGAAACCATCCGCGTCGTCATCCACGCTCTCCTGATCGCGCTGGTGATCCGCACCTTCCTTTTCCAGCCCTTCAACATTCCATCGGGATCGATGAAGGCGACGCTGCTGGTGGGCGATTACCTGTTCGTCTCGAAATACTCCTACGGTTACAGCCATTACTCGATCCCGTTGTCGCCGCCGCTGTTTTCCGGCCGCATCTTCGGGTCGGAGCCGAACCGCGGCGATATCGTGGTGTTCCGCCTGCCGAAGGACGACTCCACCGACTACATCAAGCGCGTGATCGGCCTGCCGGGCGACCGCATCCAGATGCGCGAGGGCCTGCTCTATATCAACGACAAGCCGGTCAAGCGCGAGCGGCTGTCCGATTTCATCGGCGAGGATCCCTGCGGCTCCGACGCTACCGCGCGCGTCAAGCGCTGGAAGGAAACGCTGCCGAACGGCGTCAGCTATGAATCGCTCGATTGCGTCGACAACGGATTCTACGACAACACCAATGTATACACCGTGCCGCCCGGCCACTTCTTCATGATGGGCGACAACCGCGACAATTCCACGGACAGCCGCGTGCTGTCGGCGGTCGGCTACGTTCCGTTCCAGAACATCGTCGGCCGCGCGCAGATGATCTTCTTTTCCATTGCCGAGGGCGAACACGCATGGATGTTCTGGCGCTGGCCGACGGCTGTGCGCTGGAATCGCCTTTTCACAATCGTGCGATGAACGACGAGACATCAGTCATCGAGGATACTGCGACCTCAGGTGGGCCGGACCAGGCTGATGCGCCGCGTGAAGCTGCGCCGAAACGGAAGCGCGGCAAGGCCGCGGCCAAGGCGGCCGTGGCGGCGATCGAGGGGCGTATCGGCTATCAATTTTCCGATCCCGCGCTGCTGACGACCGCCTTTACGCATGTCTCCGCGCTGAAGCCCGCGACGCGTCACCGCGCCGACAGCTATCAGCGGCTGGAATTTTTAGGCGACCACGTGCTCGGGCTGATCATCTCCGACATGCTCTACCGCGCCTATCCGCGGGCAGACGAGGGGGAATTGTCGAAGCGGCTCGCCGATCTCGTGCGCAAGGAAAGCTGCGCCGATGTCGCAAAATCGCTCGGACTGCTCGACGACATCAAGCTCGGTGCGGTCGGCGCCGGCGCCGGTGCGCGGCTGCGCAAATCCGTGCTCGGCGACATCTGCGAGGCGGTGATCGGCGCGATTTATCTCGACGGCGGCTACGCGGCCGCGTCGCAATTCGTCGAGCGCAACTGGCTGGAGAGGATGCGCAAGCCGCGCCGGCCGCTGCGCGATCCCAAGACCGTGCTGCAGGAATGGGCGCAGAGCAAGGGCCTGCCGACGCCGGTCTACCGCGAGATCGAGCGCACCGGGCCGCATCACGATCCGCAGTTCCGCGTTGCCGTCGACCTGCCGGGGCTGGCGCCGGCCGAAGGCGTCGGCGGCTCCAAGCGCGCGGCCGAGAAGGTCGCGGCCTCCGTGATGATCGAACGCGAAGGCGTCGGCGGCACCAGCAATGACAGTTGAGCACGCACCCGGCGCGCCGGGCGAGACCCGCTGCGGCTTCGTGGCGCTGATCGGCGCCCCCAATGTTGGCAAATCGACGCTGGTCAACGCACTGGTCGGCTCCAAGGTGACCATCGTCTCCCGCAAGGTGCAGACGACCCGCGCCCTGATCCGCGGCATCGTGATCGAGGACAACGCCCAGATCATCCTGGTCGATACGCCCGGCATCTTCTCGCCCAAACGAAGGCTGGACCGCGCCATGGTCTCCACCGCCTGGAGCGGGGCTCATGACGCCGATCTCGTCTGCGTGCTGCTCGATGCCAAGGCTGGCATCGACGAAGAGGCCGACGCGATCCTCAACAAGCTGGCGGTGGTGCAGCACCCGAAAATCCTGGTGCTGAACAAGATCGACCTGATCCCGCGCGAAAAGCTGCTGGCGCTGGCGCAGGCCGCCAACGCGCGCCTGAAGTTCGAACACACCTTCATGATCTCGGCGCTGTCGGGAGATGGCGTCGACGATCTGCGCAAGACCCTCGCCAAAATGGTGCCGCCGGGGCCGTTTCATTATCCCGAGGACCAGATGTCGGATGCGCCGATGCGGCATCTGGCGGCCGAAATCACCCGCGAAAAGATCTATCGCCAGCTCCATCAGGAACTGCCGTATCAATCCACCGTCGAGACCGACAGCTGGACCGAGCGCAAGGACAAGTCGGTACGCATCGAGCAGACGATCTTCGTCGAGCGCGAAAGCCAGCGCAAGATCGTGCTCGGCAAGGGCGGCGCCACCATCAAGTCGATCGGCGCAGAGTCGCGCAAGGAGATCGCCGAGATCCTGGGTGTGCCCGTGCACCTGTTCCTGTTCGTCAAGGTGCGGGAGAACTGGGGCGACGATCCCGACCGCTACCGCGAAATGGGACTGGAGTTTCCCAAGGAATGATCCGCAATGATCAGGCCGCAATCAGGCAATGAAGAAGAACAGGCCCGATGACCGTACCGAACAACGTGCTGTGGTTTGAGGTTTTGCTGTATTTGTCGCTGATGCTGGATTCGCTGTCGGCGGCGTTTCACGACCGCACGCCGAGCCCGGGTATCACGGAGCAGACGATCCATGTCAGGACCATGATGGCGGCCGGCCTGATCCTGCTGCTGGTACACCTGGTTCATCTCGCCGCCCGCCGCCGCAAGAACTGGCCGCGCTGGGTGCTGGTGGCGGCGCTGGCGCTGTCGCTGATTTCGCTCGTGCCGGTGGTCGGCCAGAGGGGCCTCGAATGGGGCATCGTCATCGAGGTGATCTCCTGCACCATCGCCGCGATGGGGCTGTATTTTTCCTTCACCGGCGATGCGGAGGGCTGGTTCGACAAGTGAGACGTCTTTGTCATTCCGGGGCGCGAAGCGAACCCGCAATCTCGAGGTTCCGGGTTCGATGCTTCGCATCGTCCGGAACGACGACCGAGAGAACGCTGCGTCCCTCCGCGATCTGCTGTAAGCTCACGCCATGGAATGGACCGACGAGGGCATCGTGCTGGGCGTGCGGCGGCATGGCGAATCTTCCGCCATCGTCGAACTCTTGACGCGCGAGCACGGCCGGCATCTGGGGCTGGTGCGCGGCGGCGCCTCCTCGCGGATGCGTCCGCTGCTGCAGCCCGGCAACAGCGTCACCGCCGTGTGGCGGGCGCGGCTAGACGAGCATCTCGGCTACTACCAGGTTGAAGGCACGCGGCTGCGCGCGGCGACGCTATTGGCATCCTCGCACGCGGTCTACGGCATCACCCATCTGGCCTCGCTGGTGCGCCTGCTGCCGGAGCGCGACCCGCACGGGGACATCTATGAGATGCTGGGCCACACGCTGGAGGATTTTGATGACGCCGGCGGCGCGGCGGCGCACCTGATCCGGTTCGAACTTGCGATGCTGGCCGAGCTTGGTTTCGGCCTCGACCTGGAAAACTGCGCCGCCACCGGCGCCACCACCGACTTGATTTACGTCTCGCCAAAGTCCGGCGGCGCGGTGTCGCGCGCCGCCGGAGAGCCCTACCGCGACCGGCTGCTGCGGCTGCCGCCGTTCCTGCGCGAGGGCGAGGGTGGCGCCAACGGCTGGTCGGACCAGGACCTGCTGGACGGCTTTCGCCTGACCGGGATGTTCCTGCTCCGCCACGTGCTGGAGCCGCGCGGGCAAGGTCATTCCGACGCCAGGGAAGGGTTCATCAACGCGGTGGCGCGGAAACGGGCGCGAATCAGTTCCTCCGCCTGAGCTGCCCTCTCAACCTGTCGTCTCAGCGAGCGCAGCGACCCCTACGCCGCGGCGGTCGTTTGATGCAGGGCCAACCGTCTTTTTCCCAGTAAACGCCTGTGGTTATGGCTCCCTTTCTTCGCGGGGACGACGCCGGCTGAATCCGCCACGCATACGCCTTGCCGGATGAGCCGGCAGCGTTTAATCCCCGCCCATGGGAAAACGAGTACCGCCGCCGGAAGAACCGGCCGAAATTCACGAGGTGATGCTGCGCGATGCGCTGGAAGAGCGCTATCTCGCCTATGCACTCTCGACCATCATGCACCGCGCGCTGCCGGACGCCCGAGACGGGCTGAAGCCCGTGCACCGGCGCATTCTCTACGGCATGCGCCTGCTGCGGCTCGACCCCGGCACGGCGTTCAAGAAGTCCGCGAAAATCGTCGGCGACGTGATGGGTTCGTTCCATCCGCATGGCGACCAGGCGATCTACGACGCCATGGTGCGCCTCGCGCAGGATTTCTCGTCGCGCTATCCGCTGGTCGACGGCCAGGGCAACTTTGGCAACATCGACGGCGATAACCCGGCCGCCTACCGATACACCGAAGCACGCATGACCGATGTCGCGCGGCTGCTGCTGGAAGGCATCGACGAGGACGGCGTCGAATTCCGCCCGAACTACGACGGCCAGAGCAAGGAGCCGGTGGTCCTGCCCGGCGGCTTCCCGAACCTGCTCGCCAACGGCGCGCAGGGCATCGCGGTCGGCATGGCGACCTCGATCCCGCCGCACAACGCGGCGGAGCTCTGCGACGCCGCGCTGCACCTGATCGACAAGCCGGAAGCCAAGTCGAAGTCGCTGCTGAAATGGGTCAAGGGTCCGGATTTTCCGACGGGCGGCATCATCGTCGACTCGAAGGAAAGCATCGCCGAAGCCTATATGACCGGGCGCGGCTCGTTCCGCACCCGCGCCAAATGGATCCAGGAGGAGGGCGCGCGCGGCACCTGGGTCGTCGTCATCACTGAAATTCCGTGGCTGGTGCAGAAGTCGCGGCTGGTCGAGAAGATCGCCGAGCTGCTCAACGAGAAGAAGCTGCCGCTGGTCGGCGATGTTCGCGATGAGTCGGCAGATGACATCCGCCTCGTCATCGAGCCGAAATCCCGTGCCGTCGATCCGGCGCTGATGATGGAATCGCTGTTCCGCCTGACCGAGCTGGAAAGCAAGATCTCGCTGAACCTCAACGTGCTGGTCAAGGGCAAGATTCCCAAGGTGGTGGGGCTTGCGGAATGTTTGCGCGAATGGCTCGACCATCTGCGCGACGTGCTGGTTCGCCGTTCCAACTACCGCAAGAACCAGATCGAGAACCGCCTCGAAATCCTGGGCGGCTACCTGATCGCCTATCTGAACATCGACAAGGTGATCAAGATCATCCGCACCGAGGACGAGCCGAAGCCGGTGCTGATGAAGACGTTCAATCTGACGGAAATCCAGGCCGACGCGATTCTGAATATGCGGCTGCGTTCGTTGCGCAAGCTCGAGGAATTCGAGATCCGCACCGAGGACAAGAATCTCCGCAACGAATTGAAGGGCCTCAAATCGCTGCTCGCTTCCGAAGCCGAGCAGTGGTCCAAGGTCGGCGAGCAGGTGCGCAAGGTGCGCGACATGTTCGGGCCGAAGACGCCGCTCGGCAAGCGCCGCACGACGTTTGCCGACGCGCCGGAGCACGACCTGGCCGCGATCGAGGAAGCCTTCGTCGAGCGCGAGCCGGTGACCGTCGTGATTTCCGAGAAGGGCTGGGTGCGCACGCTGAAGGGCCATGTCGAGGACATCTCGGGGCTGGCCTTCAAGACCGACGACAAGCTCGACCACGCGTTCTTTGCCGAGACCACGTCAAAGCTGCTGCTGTTCGCGACCAACGGCAAATTCTACTCGCTCGACGTCGCCAAACTGCCGGGCGGCCGCGGCCATGGCGAGCCGATCCGGATGTTCATCGACCTCGAGCAGGACGCCGCGATCGTGTCGCTGTTCGTCAACAAGGGCGAACGCAAATTCCTGGTCGCGAGCAGCGAAGGGCAGGGGTTCATCGTCAAGGAAGAGGATTGCGTCGGCAACACCCGCAAGGGCAAGCAGGTGCTCAACGTCACCATGCCGAACGAGGCCTGCGCGATTGCGACCGTGTCGGGCGACACGGTCGCCGTGATCGGCAGCAACCACAAGATGGTGCTGTTCCCGCTCGAGCAGGTGCCTGAAATGGCGCGCGGTCGCGGCGTGCGGCTGCAAAAGTATTCGAGCGCCAAACTGTCGGATGTCGCGGTGTTCGAACTCAAGGCCGGCCTGACCTGGAAGGATTCCGCCGGCCGCGAGCAGAGCATGAGCGCCAAGGATCTGGCCGACTGGCGCGGCAACCGCGCCGACGCCGGCCGCCTCGCGCACGGCCTGCCAAAGTCGAACAAGTTCCTGCGCGGGGTGGAGTAGGAAGCGACGGCCCGGCCCGGTGCTGTCCGTATCCAATAAATCCCACGCGCAGTAGCGGCTAGGGCAAGTCGGAGGCCGGGTTCCGCGAAAGTGCGACCGCGCTAGGCGCTTTGCCTTGTTGCGAAAATCGCAGGCGCAACCCCCAGACCACGGCGGCCGTCGCAGCTGTCGCGATCAGGTGCTTCAACGAGTGGCCGGTGACGACGCCAAGCGCTGCGGCGATCTCGTGGTCGAACATCTCGGCGACCTTGGCCAGGACGTACAGCGCCATCGCCAGGCCGAAGGCGAGGCGATCGGTGCGGGGGCGGCGGTGGATCGCCTGCCATAGCGGGATCAGGATCAGCGCCAGTCCCTGCAGCAGCAGATATGGCCGCAGGTCGGCCGCGCCGTAGCTGTCGGTGACGGCCCACCAGGCGACGCTGGCGACGGCATAAAGCGCGAGAACGATCACCTCGAAATTCGCTCGCGCTCCGCCATAAATGTCGCCGCGGACGCCGGCGATCAGGCCGGCGCACACCAGCGCGATCGCCAGCATGTCCCAGATCAGGCGGCCATTGTCGGGCGCGAGATGATAGAAGGCGGAGCCGAACGCGGTGAGCAGCAGCCCGAGCAGGAACAGCCGGTAGCCGGGCCATCCGCCGCGCAGCGCGTCGCTGTCGCGCCGCGGCCGTAACGTCAGCCAGCCCCAGATCGCGACCAGCGCGAAGCCGGCGTTGGACAGCACGTCGCCGGCGTGGGGGATGCCGAACAGGGCCGCGCGGTCGGCGAAGTCGTGATAGTGCGGCGGATGGACGATACGCCCGTGCAGCGCCAGGAGCGCGATCAGGCCTGCGGTCACGACCAGCGGCGCGTGCCTGAGCCATCGGGCCGCGGGGCGGCGCCGGCCGATCGCGATGTCGATGCCGGGGGCAGGGTGCATGGTCGGCTCCTCAATATTTGAGCAATGCTCAAGTATTGGTAGCGCGAATATGAACAATGTTCAATAGAGATTTTGGCGGACATGGATACCCGGGAAGGGGCCGCCGTTGCCCGGCCGGTCGGCGGATTGCGCCGGTGCTGATCCGCCCAGCGTTGCGGCGCGCTCATCCGCGCGTGCTTTGCGGCCGCCTTACGGACGCTCGCCGAGCAATCGCTCCAGCCGCCGCCGGTCGGGGTCGTCGAGCAACTCCTCGATCCGTTTTTTCACCGCCTTCCAGGCGTAGGTGAAGGTGTATTCCTCCGACTGCTTGTCGTCGTTGAGCAGGAATTGATGCCACGCGGCGAGATCGAAGCCAAAATCGCGCCCGGTTTGCCTGGTCAGCGCGTCGCGGGCTTCCTTCATGGCGGCGAGGCGCGCGTCGTCGCTTGCCGGCGCGCTGCCGCCCGGCGACAGGATCTCGCCGCCGAGCCCGAGCATGTCCATTTGCAGGGGCGTCAGCCTGCCATAGCCGCGGATCGTCATGACCTTGTCTCCACCTTGTCGCCGGCCTCACGGAACCCGGCTGCCGCCCAGCGCCACCACGCGCTGCTGCCAGAATTCAATATATCGGTTCGAGTGTCCAACCTGCTGCGGGGTGATCCCGCCGAGCAGATTGTCCACCGCCTGCAGCGCGCGGCGCTCGGTGACGACTTCGCGGATCGCATAGTCCAGCTTCGAGGTGCCGAACATCGCCGGATGGGCGGTGGTCAGATTGCCGGCATGTGAAGCCAGCACCTGCTCCCACTGCTCGGCATGGACGAGCTCGTGGGTGCCGGCGACCAATTGCCCGGCCTCGGTCTTGCCGAAGGTGGCGGCGTCGAGCGTGATGGAGCGCGCGCCCGTCGCGCCATCGACCCAGAAATAGGGGGAGCTGGCCGTGGCATCATAGACCACGTTGTCGACCAGGCTGGCCGCGTTGCGGCCGAGCGCCTGCGCCGAGCGGTCGATGATGGCGGTGGCCCGCGCGCTGCGGTCGCCGACGCCGAACGCAAACGGCTCGCCGCGCGCGATCGCGCCGGCCGCGACATCCTCGCGCGCCGCGACCCGGCCGATGGTGGCGGCGTCCTCCGCCAGTCCGCCGAGCCGTCCCGCCATGCTGGCGGTCTCGGCGGTTTTGCCGACCTCGGCGAGCTTGGCGGCCTCGGCGACCTTGCCGACGTCGTTCAGCACGGTCGCCGCCCGGCCGGCGTTCCCGGCTGCCGCGCTGCCGGCGCCGCCTTGCCCGCCCGGAATGAAGAACATGCCGACGGTGCCGACGGCGTTGCCGACGAACTTGGCCGGATCCTTGTTGAAGCTGGTGGCGGCGCTGTCCCACAGCGCGCCCGCGACCTGCGCATTGCCTTTCGGATCGGTGATCCAGCTGGAGGGCCGGGCGAGGTTCGCGACCTTGCCCAGCGCCTCGACGGTGTGGCCGGCGGATTTCAGGCGCGCGATGTTCGCGTCGGGATTGGCCGCCCATTCCAGCGGATTGACGAGCGACCCTGCGCCGTCCGCGAGCTGCACGATGCCCTTGCCGGCGCCATAGACCGATGTCGCGACGCCTTCGACGAGGCCGATCTGCGCGGAGGCCACTTTTCCGGCGACGCCGCCATTGTCGCGCAGCCAGGCGCGGCCGTCGTCGATCGCATGCTCGAGCTGCTGCTCCTTCGCATCGATCCACGCGCCGATCTGCTGCTTGGTCGCATCGACGTTGCGGACCACGGTGGCGACGGCGCTCGCGCCCGCCTTGACTTCTTCCACCGCGGTGCTGAAGGCATCGCCGGCCGCGTGCGAGGTTTTCTCCGCGGCCTGCGCGATGCCGTTGCCGGCGTCCTTGAGCAATCCACCTACGTTGTCGATCAATCCCATCGCGCTCTTCCCATCATGCCGACGCCCCGGGGGTGGCCGCTGGCATAGCGAAAGGATGAGGGAGGCTCCGTGATGTCTGTCACAGCCTGCGCGATGAAGACGTGCTGACGACGACACGCCAAGGCTCGATGGAAGCAGCAGTAGCAGTAGCCCGCATGAGCGCAGCGACATGCGGGAGTGAGTTGCTGCGGCAGTCCCGCATGTCGCGTTGCTCATGCGGGCTACGGTTCCTGCGCTATCGCTTCTTTCTTGATGGCGAACTGGCTGGCCGCTTTCGATGGCGAGATGCGGATGATGTGCATCGCAGGCGCGCCATTGGCACGAAGCGAGCAGGGGCATGCGACATATCACAGCAAGTAGCCCGCATGAGCGCAGCGACATGCGGGAGTGAGTTGCTGCGGCAGTCCCGCATGTCGCGTTGCTCATGCGGGCTACGGTTCCTGCGCTATCGCTTCTTTCTTGATGGCGAACTGGCTGGCCGCTTTCGATGGCGAGATGCGGATGATGTGCATCGCAGGCGCGCCATTGGCACGAAGCGAGCAGGGGCATGCGGCATGTCACAGAAGGCGGGGTTGGCTCGTGTCTTGATGCATGCGCCGTCACAGGCGCCCGGGCGCCGGCATGCCGCCGGCGCGGGCCATCCGACACACGCACCACGCAGGAGAGGAGACGACCATGGGAGACGGAGTAAGCGGTTCGACCAACGCCCCCGCCAATCAGCCGACCAATCGGAGCGGCGCCACGTCGGCTGACGACATGGAAACCAAGGCCAAATTCGACCAGGCGCTCAAGCAGGAAAGCTGCCCTGAAGGACTGAGCCGGCGGCCCCAGGAAGGCTGCAACTATTTGCGTCCCCCGGCCGATCCGTTCCAGCCGTCGAAGCCCATCACCATCAAGACCGACGGCAATGCTGGCAAGGGCCCCATGAACGGCCCCCGTTCTGACGGACCTGACTTCACGGCGCCCGGTCCCGAGAAGCCCGATTCCTCGCCCAAGATTAAGCTCCCTGCCATCCGTCCCACCCACGACACGACACCGAGTGGGACGCACGTCTGGGGGATCAAGATCCCGATCTGAGCCTGACGGAACGGCGCGCGCCGTCGCCGCGGCGAATGCCATGCGCCCTGGCCGGAGGACGACACGTCGTCCGGCCTGCGCGCGCGCCGCGCTACTTGAACAGCGCGACATAGATCACGTAGAGCCAGCCCAGAATGCCATGGATGATCGCCCACAGGATCGAATGGTTGTCGGCGTAGGAGATCGCGATGGCGAGCGCCGAGCCGAAACCGACGCCATATTTCGCGCCCTCGACGCGAACCCCGTAATATCGATTTTCATTCATGTCGGTGTTTCCCAGAGTTGAGCGGGCAGAAGCCCGCATGAGCAACGCGATATGCGGGAAGGTCGATCGAGCTGCCCCCGGATATCGCCAACGGGTCACGCATGCGCGCGACCCGTTGGCTCATCCAGGCTACGATACGATCATCCGTGCCCTACGCCTTCTTCACGAACTCCGATTTCAGATTCATCGCGCCGATGCCGTCGATCTTGCAGGCGATGTTGTGGCCGTCGCTGCCCTCGGTGAGGCGGATGTTCCGGACCTTGGTGCCGCCCTTCACGACCGACGACGACCCCTTGACCTTGAGATCCTTGATGACGATGACGCTGTCGCCATCGGCGAGCAAATTGCCGTTGGTGTCGCGAACACCAGCTTCGTCCGAGGCCTCCGCGGCGGCCGCCGCCTCCGCGCTCCATTCATGCGCGCATTCCGGGCAAACCCACAGCCCGCGATCCTGATAGGCATGCTCGGACTGGCATGCCGGGCATTTCATGGCGTCGTCCATCATCGGTCTCGTTCCCTGCGTGGCGGGGCGCACCGTAGGGTCACGCCCGGGCAAATCAAGGGAAAAGGGCAAGTGGATCGCCGCCGTCTCCACAATCGCCATGGCGCGGATCGATGGCTGTGCGTCAATGGCCGGCATGACTTCGCGATCTCGCAACATGAATCGCCCGAGCTTTGCATCGTCTGTGCCCCTCATCGAGAACAGAGGGCGCAGGGAAGGCCGGGTGCGCGCTGCACCCGCGGTTTCGTGTGCGATATGCGCGAGAAAAGGCTGCACACGAACATACAGGTTCAGCGGAGAGCATCCGGCCTTCCCTGCGCAATGGTTTGACGGCGTACTTCGCGCTCTCCCCGGTGTGCGTATTTCCTTTTAGCCACCGTTATCTGCGGATCGACGGATGCAGCCGAACCCGGTCGGGCCGGCGCCTCCTCCCGCGGACGTGACGCCAGCAACGGGCGCCAGGACCACACGACTTGGCCGTACGCTGCAGCGCCGGTCGTCGGCGCGCCGTCCCTTCGCTCACGGGCTCACCAGGAGCCCGCCCTGCGACGACATTGGCGCGCCCGACGCTGCCGCGTCCACCGCACCCCGCCCCGCGTCAAGTGACGATCGCGAAACGCCCCTCTGCAATGGGACGGGATGGCCGGAGTTTTACGGGTGATTTGGGGCAAACGCGAAGCGGATTATTTTCGCGGGTGGGCCGGAATTGGTTTGCGTTGTCGGGCAAATCAGTGATTGGGGCGCCGGAGATATTCCGATCGATCGCATCGAACAGCCGGCCGCGTATATCGCGACCGCCAGCGTCTTTCCCGATCATCGCAACAAGATCTTTTCGCCCGCTCGCTGTTTCCCACAGGACACCACGGCAACAGTGCACTTGATAGGCGTCGAGCTATTCACCGTAATCCTAACAACGGTTCCTTCATTTATCGGGATTAAGATGCAATCAATCGCGGGGAAGCCTCGCGAGGGCGTTACGAGTAAGGAGCCGTCGCTGATCGCTACCCACAGCGGCGGCTCTCTCGTGTTCTCTGTTCACTTCGGTGTAGCAAGCCACCGCTGTATGAGCGTCATCTCGCTCCCTGAATTTGCGCCTCGGGTTCGTCGTCGGCGGGTGTTTCTGCCCATCGCTCCCTGCGCTTCTCTTTCGCCATACGATGATACGCGTCCACTTCGCTCAATTCGGGCTCCGGCGCTTGATCGCCCTCGTTTGCGGGTGGCTTGGCGTCCACCGTTCGTCGGCGCCATGCCAGTCCGACGAAGCCGAAGATCAGCAAAGCGATGCCAGCGATGATGAGGGAATATGGAAGGGCGGCCATCTCTCAGCCTTACAGAATACGTCAGATAACTTGCCACATTCCCCCGGGTTCCAAACGCCCAGCCGCTGCGTTTCCATCGCACCCATGGTGCGGGAACGTTTGGCAATCGAGCAAATTGTCGTGCGGGCAGGCACAGGTGGGAGCAACCCGGCATGGCCTCTCAACAAAAGCACGTTCCGTCGACGACCTCTCTGGAAGAGCGTCTTCGGAAGTTTGCCGAGGAAGCGCGTGCAGCCGCAAAATTGATCACGCCCGGACCTGAGCAGGATCTGCTGTTGCGCAAAGCGTTCAAGGCCGAAACACTCGCGGATGCGGCCGATAGGCTCGCCTGAACCGGCGCATTTCGGTCATGGCGCTTGACTTGGAGTGCGCTCGAACCTGTAGCTTCCCGGGCGGACATCTATTCGCGGCCGGGATTGAGCCTGCGCGACCGCGAGATCGCAGCGATCGCGTCGCTGGCGGCCATGGGACATGCGACGCCGCAGTTGAAGGTCCACATCGAGTCGGGCCTCAATGTCGGTCTCACGCGTGAAGAGATCACGGAGATATTGATGCAGATGGCGGTCCATGCGGGGTTTCCGGCGGCGTTGAATGGTTTGTTCGCGGCGAAGGACGTGATCGGTATAGAGGGGAGTTAGCGAGAGGCGGAGTAGGGCGGGTTGGCGAAGCGTAACCCGCTGACTTGGTCACGTGAAAACGGCGGATTACGCCTGCGGCTATTCCGCCCTACGCTTGCTGAGCGCTCCGGCGCGTCAAAATTTTTCCAACTGCTGGAGCAGTGCCATGAGCGCGGCAAAGAGGGCTGCCAAGAACAAGGCGAGGAAGGGTAGGAAAAATGCGGCGTCGAACTCCGGCAGCAAGGCCAGCAGCGGCTCCGGCAGCCATGGCGATGCGGCGATAGCGATAGCAAGCAGCGTTCCAATCGTAGACGTTTTTTTAGCTGCTTTGCTTGGAGGGAGTGTTTGATTGTCGGTTAAGCCATACCTGAACGCCAGGAGAACGCTTACCACCTGCGTCAAACTGAGCACGATGATGGCGACAATGAATGCCAACATAGGTATCGCGGTGACAGTGCTGGACTGCACCCCTCAAGGGAGACACGATCCCCTCAGTGACAGTGCGGTTGCCCAAACGGGTGATCGGGCTCAGTTTTGCGCAAACGCGGCTTTGAATTCAATAGGCGAGTGGTAACGAGCGTCGGGTGCAGGCGTTCCATGTCGCAGACGTCCGCGATGAAGCTATCGATCGGGCGACGCGCGTCTCGGACGTCGTGTCGCGGGTGACCGTGCACTTAATGGCGTTCGCGCGCGATCTTTGGGTTGAGTGCACTGTCACCGTAACTGGAAATTCACGGCCGGGACTGAAGGTGCGCGACCGCGAGATCGCAGCGATCGCGTCGCTGGCGGCGATGGGAAATGCGACGCCGCAGTTGAAGGTCCACATTGAGGCGGGCCTCAATGTCGGTCTCACGCGGGAAGAGATGACGGAGATACTGATGCAGATGGCGGTCAATGCGGGGTTTCCGGCGGCGGCGAATGGGTTGCTTGCGGCGAAGGAAGTGTTCGGTGCCAGTCAGGATTTTGCCTCGGCATGAATCGTTTGCCTCAATGAAACCATTTGTCTCGACTTGCTACTGTCAAAAGCCTCGAAGCTTCAGCGCCTGCGCTAGACCGTAATGCCGAGTCGGCCGTGGCAACGAGCGGCAATGGAAAGCGTTCAGGGGCACGAGCAACATGCAACGCAATGCTCTCGCTCAGATTAAAATTATTGCGCATGTTGAGAGGTATTGTGGCGCCCCTCAGATAGAGAGACTCAATTTTATCGAGAGAGTCGCCCCAGCGTCCGTTTTCCTGACAAAATTGAACGATCGCTTCCATTGAAAATTGGATTTGAGGCGCTTCCGCAGAGTCGTCGGCCCACATTGAAATCGCTAGATCAAATTGATCGAGCGAATTGAGCCGTTGGCCAACAAAACTACGTGCTCTAGTGCTAAGCGATTTCAGATTCTCCACATCGCTCGACCGTAGGGGACCCACATCCGGCTTCTTGAGAAATTGAGAAAGAACATAGAATTCTCGGCTCAGATTAATCCAGGAGTCGTACGATAACTTCAGAAGCATGCTGTCGAGGTCGCTCGAAAGTTTTATCAATGTCCGGGGAGTTGCCCACAACCAGTAGATCAATAACCATCGCTTGCTAGTGCCTGCGTCCGCACATTGCGTTAGTCGATTTCGCCACCATTGCGGGGATCCGGAGCGCAGTCTCGCAAATCTGACGGATTCTACGATGTCGTCCTTCGGACCTAGATCGCCATCGATGCCTAGATCGACTTTGGAACGAATACCAGCGGACAAAAAGGCTATTCGATCCACCGCCGAACTGTCGCCCCAGGCCATTCTCATAGCACTTACCAGTTCTTTCCACGGACTTAGTGAACTAGACAAGGCCTCGACGTCGTTGTCGACGAAAGCTAGGTAAGTCGCGATTGCCCGTTGGTCCGCTTCAGGTAAGTCACCCGGTTTTAAGCTTTCTGCGATGATAGATTTGGAGGGAAACGCCGAACGGCCAGCACGCCCTTCCACTACGGCCCGCAGCGGAGTCCGACCGGAATATTGAAATACAACCCCGTACTGATATGTTCCACAAATCATTGCCAACCACGAAAGCCCGTTCAGCTTCGTTCCCTCAAACGGGACATTCGTAAACAGCACTTGATTCAAAACCGACGCGCGAGCTTCTCCCGCGAACATTGATTTCTGCAAGAGATCGAAGCAGCGCGCTTCGACGAAGCGAACTAACATTTCGTCGCTGTTCCGAGAGAGTAAGCTTTCTGCTTCGCTTTTACCGATTTTAGCGTATAGATCCAGCGCACCTCCCAGCTTCGTCCAATCTGTATGCTTCATCTCTTTTTCTGCCTGCTGCCAGTAGAGAAAGCGCTCGTCGGTCGCAGTATTCTGGATTATTATTCGCGCGATAGCGCGGCGCTCATCAACATGCTTTGTCCTCACAACAAGTGCAAATAGGACGGCAAGGAAATCCATTCGTCCGCTCCTGTCGGGTAATACTCCCCAGAGGTTGGCGCCGGGCTCGTCAACAGTTGCGAGCAGCTGCCGGAGTTGCGGATATTCCGTTATGAAGCTTACAACGTTCCTGACGGCGGGTTGGTACTGTGTAAATACCCAGTCTCCCAGCAGCATTAGTGCGATCAGGCGAGGGTGACTCGTATGAACATAGGGAGGAAGTTCGCCGAGCTGCATTAGTTCGTTCACAAGGGTCAAGATTTCACCCTTGTTGAAACAGCCCCCATAAAACCTGGCAACATTTAGCCAATAGGGGTTGCGAATCAGCGCGTTGAATCTATCGAACTTATCTCCGCGAGGTTCCGTATCACCTGAAGGGTACGGTGCCGTATCATACAAGAAGCGAGCCGCAAAATATTCGCGAAGAGGCTGCACCTCGAATTCATAAGTATCCTGCACCCGAGACACTAACGCGCCCACTCGTTCAATTATTCCGTTGAATAGATCGTTAACAATCGATGTGTCTTCGCCTTCGCTATCGAGATATGAGAATAGAGTTGCGCGAAGCTCTCCGTATTCGATGCTCCCGTCTCCACCCGCCTCGGCCGCGGTCTGAAGCTTCCAAGCGAGATATCTGTGTATATCGATCAAGATATCTCGGTAATCTCGGACGACGTCGCTTTTTTCTGATTCACGGCTGAAAAACATATCCATATATGCGTCGTACATCGCGGTACGCTTTTCGGGAAGTGATGCGCCGCGATTGTGAATCAATGATAGTAGGATCGTCAGCTGCATTGGATTTTTTGCAAGGTATTGAGTGTGCGCTTCCCGCAGTTTCGTATCAAGCAATCGCCGAAGTTGATTCTGCTCGGTGTCCTTGAGCCCCTTTGCTCTCATCCATTTTGTTGTGTATTCGTCAACTTGACGCCGCTCGAGAGGTAATAATTCAAAGTAGTCCCACTGGTCTCGAGGGAAGCGCACCGATTTGGCAAAGGCGACCGGTCGGCTGGTGACTATTGTATGCACTGAATAACCTCCAGCGTTTGATAGTCGGTTCGTTCCCTTGGAAATTTCATCCACTAGACGCTGCCTCGACTCCACATCGGCAACCTCGTCGAAGCCATCTAGAGCAAGGAATATATGACTTGCCTTTGCTACAGCTGTAAGATCAGAAACGCTGAAGGAGTGCCCGCCGGATGAGTGGCGTACTTGTCCCGCGAGTAATCCTTCTAGTGATCTCGGTTCCCTTTCATCCAGTTGCACGAGCTTGGGCTGGAATGGATCAAGGCCAGCCAGCCATTTTGCCAGGTCACGCAGATCGACTCGAAATGGAATGCGAATCTGCGCATGTCGATGATTGTCGGGTAAGACGGTAAGAGCGTCGGTCATATCAAGTAGCTGCATGCGCATAACTTGGCATACGTATTGGGTCACGGTGGATTTGCCCTGACCCGGCGCGCCTTCAAGCACGATCCGATTAGAGCCGGATCTAGGCATGTGGTTGATGAAATAGGATGCTGACAGCTGCTCTTCGTAGGCGTAGTGTACATATTGAAAGTGTGTAAGTCCGAACGGGCGAAAAAGATGGTGCCGTCTCACACCCTCTGGTGCATCTTGTAACTCGGGAGATGGACTCATAGGCAAGTCGACAAACAGGTCTGTCATCGTGCTTCGAAGTTCTGTTTGTTTAAACTTAAGCTCTTGGTCATCTTTGTATTGATCAATTAGATACGCGCGTATTGCGCTTCTTCGTCTTTCTTCGTCCTCTCCGAGTTGACCCTCTACGAGCTTTCCCAGCAGGTCGGTTGCTTTCAATACGTCGGGATAACTCCATTTGAGATTGGCGTTTAAATCCAGTCTCCGATCTAAATCATCTTTCCACCAGCAGTAAGCCTCGATATTTAGTTCTTTGGAAAGCAGTGCGTTGATCCGGTCTATTGATCCCACGTCTAGATGCGAAGTGCCCCGCAGATTGGTGAGTAAATAATACTTGCTCAAGCCCCGAGGCCTGAGCCTGTCAATCTTTTCTTTTTCGGATTTGATAACCTGCTCGATGAGGTCTCGCTCACTACGAGTATCCATTGGATTTCGAATATACTTGACTTGAAATACCACCAGCTCTCTCTGGGCTGCCTCCGTGTTTCTGATCAAGAGGCGAGGTTGGATAAACGCATCGCGACCTCCATCGGGTTGACCAACGGGCAAGCACTGGACATTGGGGAAGGTTGCAGAAAGCAAGGCTTGGCAGAATTCTTGGAATCGTTCATCGCCGAGAGCTTCATAATGATACATGCTACCGTCCACCAATTGAGATTCGAGCAACCGCTAGTTGATCATTCGGTCTAACGGCAAGCAAGCATTGGGGTTGCGGCGGCGCAATATGCTGCTGTTACGTGTTGATTAATTCTCATTAGATCCTCCAGGCGGATGAATCCCCGTTTGAAATTCAATGTGGCGCAGGCGCAAAAAAGGGGTGGCATGATGTCATGCCACCCCCATTGTAACGCGCGTGTGAGTCTTGGCCAGAAAGCCTCACGAACACCCCGTCGTGCTTCCACACGTATCGCACTTCATGCAGGTCCCGTTCCGCACCAGCGTGAAGTTGCCGCACTCCGAGCACATCTCGCCTTCGTAGCCTTTGGCCTTGGCTTCCGCCCTTCGCTCGGCCTTGGACGGCGCCACCGCCACCGCGGCGCTGCCGGTCTTGCTCCACTGCACGGCTTCCAGCCGTTCGGTCGGCGACAGGTCGTGGGCGGCTTCCTGCTTCAGCGCGATCGCGCCTTCCATTGTGTCGGCGAGGCGGGCAGAGGGGCCGTGGCCGCCGATCGCGGTGACGTTGGCGGAGCCGCGGGCGTCGGTGTCGACGCCGCGCATCACGACGAGTTTATCCGTGCGCGAGCGGGTCAGGCCCTTGGACAGATACTTTGTGGCGTGATGGCCGTCGCCCGGCTCCTTGCCTTCCTCGACGCCCTTGCCGAGCGCGTCGAAATTCGACTCGGTCGGATCGACATGGGCGAGATCGAAGCGCGACATGTAGCTGACCGCGAGTTCGCGGAACACGTAGTCGAGGATCGAGGTCGCGTATTTGATGCTGTCGTTGCCCTGCACCGGACCCGCGGGCTCGAAGCGGGTGAAGGTGAAGGCGTCGACATACTCTTCCAGCGGCACGCCGTATTGCAGGCCGAGCGACACCGCGATGGCGAAATTGTTGATGAAGGAGCGCAGCGCCGCGCCTTCCTTGTGCATGTCGATGAAGATCTCGCCGAGGCGGCCGTCATCGTATTCGCCGGTGCGGAGATAGACCTTGTGGCCGCCGACGACCGCCTTCTGGGTGTAACCCTTGCGGCGATCCGGCATCTTCTCGCGCTCGCGGATGACCGTGACGCGCTCGATGATCTTCTCGACCACCTTTTCGGCGAGCTGCGTGGTGCGGGCCGCC
>CAZSRR010000065.1:0-30627 GCA_964609175.1 uncultured Bradyrhizobium sp. | reverse complement strand
ACGTGGGGACGGATAAGCACAGGCGGTTGTCGTAGGCATGACAGGATGGCGGGTGAAGAGAGCAGCCGCGACCCTACCCGCTCGCCGCGCCGACCTTCGAAAACCGGCGGCGGATGCGCATCGACAGGCCGTCGCAGACTTCGCGGTAGGCGGCGAGCTTCTGCTCCCGCGTCCCTTCGGTGTCGGTGGGGTCGGGGGTCGGCCAGTATTCGACGTCGGCGGCCAGCGTGTGCGTCAGCGCCAGCGCCTTGTGATGCGCCTCCGGCGACAGCGTGATGATGAGGTCGAAATTGAGCCCCTCCCAGTCCTCCAGCTCCTCGAACGTCATCGGCTTGTGGCCGGAAATGTCCTGGCCGAGTTCGGCCATCACGGCGACCGCGAACGGATCGAGCTCGCCCTTCCGGACACCCGCGGACTTCACGTAGAGCGCCTGCGGAAACATCTGCTTGAGCAGGCTTTCGGCCATCGGCGAACGCACGCTGTTCAGCCCGCATGCGAACAGCACGGCCTGCGGGTTGCGCGCGCGCGGCGCCTCCATGCGTCAGAAAATCCCCGCGGGGCGCTTCGCACTTGTCGGCGTCATGCGTCCTGCCCCTTCCAGTGCAGCACGCAAATCAGGGTGAACAGGCGGCGCGAGGTTTCGAAATCGACGCGGACCTTGCCCTTCAGCCGCTCCTGCAGCGTGCGCGAGCCCTCGTCATGGATGCCGCGGCGGCCCATGTCGATCGCCTCGATCTTGTCGGGCGTCGCGGTGCGGATCGCCTGGTAGTAGCTGTCGCAGATCATGAAATAGTCCTTCACGATCCGCCGGAACGGCGTCAGCGACAACAGATGGGCGACCACGGGCGTGCCGTCCTCGCGGCGGATGTCGAACATCAGCCGGTTGCCGGTGATCGCCAGATGCAGCGTATACGGCCCCTCGACCGCGCCTTCCGGCGCGAACAGATTCTGCTCGATCAGGTCGTAGATCGCGATCGCGCGCTCATGCTCGATGTCGGGCCCGGAACGCCCGATCGATTCCTCGTCGAGCGTCACCGCGACGATGCGGTTGTTCTGGTCATCGTCTGGCGGCGGCTTGTTCATGGCAAATTGAGGCGCAGTCCGACCGAGCGCGAATGGGCGTCCAGACCCTCCGCTTTGCCGAGGGTCATCGCGGCCGGTCCCAGCGCGCGCAGCTGGTCCGGCCCGCATTTCAGAATAGAGGTGCGCTTCATGAAGTCCAGCACGCCGAGGCCGGACGAGAACCGCGCCGAGCGCGCGGTGGGCAGCACGTGGTTGGAGCCGCCGACATAATCGCCGATCGCCTCCGGCGTATGGGGGCCGAGGAAGATCGCGCCGGCGTTGCGGACTCTTGCCGCGAGGCCTTCGGCGTCGGCGGTCATGATTTCGAGATGCTCGGCGGCGATGGCGTTCGCCAGCTCCACCGCCTCGTCGAGTTTTTGCACCCTGATGACGGCGCCAAAATCGTTCCACGAGGCGCGCGCGATGGATTCGCGCGGCAGCGTTGTGAGCTGGGATTCCACGGCGCGCTCGACGTCCGTGGCAAGGCTCGCGCTGTCCGTAATCAGGATCGACTGCGCGCTGGCATCGTGCTCGGCCTGTGCCAGCAGATCGGCCGCGATCCAGCCGGCATTGCCGGTGTCGTCGGCGATGACGAGCACTTCCGAGGGACCGGCGATCATGTCGATGCCGACCTTGCCGAACACCAGCCGCTTGGCGGCGGCGACATAGGCATTGCCGGGACCGACGATCTTGGCGACCGGCGCGATCGTCGCCGTGCCGTAGGCCAGCGCGGCCACCGCCTGCGCGCCGCCGACGCGGTAGATCTCGGAGACGCCGCCGAGATGGGCGGCGGCCAGCACCAGCGGGTTGAGCCTGCCGTCCGGCGACGGCACCACCATCACGACGCGCGGCACGCCGGCAACCTTCGCCGGCACCGCGTTCATCAGCACGGACGACGGATAGGCCGCGGTGCCGCCGGGCACGTAGAGGCCGACCGCATCGACCGCGCTCCAGCGCCAGCCGAGTTCGACGCCCAGCGCATCGGTGAAGCGTTCGTCCTTGGGCAGCTGCTTCCGGTGAAACAGGTCGATCCGGTCGCGGGCGAATTTCAGGGCATCCAGCGTGGCGGCGTCGCAGGCTTTGACGGCGGCGTCGATCTCCGGTTCCGTGACGCGCAGGCCGGCGGCGGTGACGTCCAGCCGGTCGAACTTTTGGGTCGCCTCGATCAGAGCGGCGTCGCCGCGCGCGGCCACGTCGTCGACGATGGCGCGGGTGGCGCGCTCGACATCGGCCGAAACCTCGCGTTTGGCGGCAAGGAACTGCTTGAATTGCGGGCCGAAATCGGCGCTGCTGGTATCCAGGCGGACGGGCATGGCGGCTTTCTTGGGAAGCGTCGAAGACCCCTGCTCAATGGCGCGGCGGCCAAGGGCCGTCAACCCTCCCCGCCCTGGGTAACCGGAGCTGTAGGTCGTAGGGTGGGCTGAGCGAAGCGAGCCCACCATCGGTCCCGATGCCGAAAGATGGTGGGCACGTCGCTTCACGCCTTTGTCCACCCTGCGGCGCCGGAATTACCCCTCCGGGACGGTCGCCGCGTCGCTGGCGCCGAGGTCGTCGGTGCCCAGATCCGTCAGCTCGCATTCCAGGCATTCGACGTCCAGCCGCAGCGCCTGGCCCTGGCTGAACAGCAGGAGGGCGCTGCCGCCCGGGGCCTCACCCGGGTGGAATTCGATCCCGACCAGTTCGAGCACCGCCTCGGGCCGGTCCAGATCGATGTTGCGCGACTTGCAGGCCAGTACGCGATCGAAGCGCAGTGCGGCGATCGAGCGGCGCGGCTCGGTTCCGCCGGACAGCGTCTGCTCCCAGTCCAGCCGGTCGATGCCGACCACCAGCCGCTTTTCGTCCTGACGCCAGACGATGTCGGAGGCCTGGACGCGGGCATCCTGCACATGGGCCGATATCACGGCGAGATCGTCGGCATCGAGCGCAATCAGTTTCAGCGGGTCCGACGGCATCCTCAATCGTCCTGGAATGATTCCCTGGTCACCAATGCGCTGGATCGGCGCGCCAACGCCCGAGGGTTATCCTCGAGCCGTTCGAACTGCGGTCACAGACACGGTTGACCATGGTTTCGCCCCCGGCGGCAAGCCCCACAAAATCAATGGCGATACCAGCCGCCAACGATCCGAATGCGATCCATGGCATCGCCCTTGCGATTGTCGCGGACCTTCGCGGCAGGAGCGGTGACATTTGCGGCGAATTGACGAGATGGCCGCCCCAGCCACAGCCGTCATTCCGGGGCGATGCGGAGCATCGAACCCGGAATCCAACTGTCCGCTGGCACAGCCGTTCGTTGGATTCCGGGTTCAGCCCTGCGGGCTGCCCCGGAATGACGGCGGAGGGTGCGGGGCACTCGCGCAGAACGCCCTGCTCATGGCGGTGGCACCGAACAGGATCGCCTTCATGGGCGAACCTATCCCTTGATGAACGCCAGCAGGTCGGCGTTGATGGTCTCGGCATGCGTGGTCGGCATGCCGTGCGGGAATCCCGCGTAGGTCTTCAGCGTGCCGTTCTTCAGCAGTTTGGCCGACAGCGGCGCGGAGTCGGCATACGGCACGATCTGATCGTCGTCGCCATGCATCACCAGCACCGGCACGGTGATCTTCTTGAGGTCCTCGGTGAAATCGGTCTGCGAGAACGCGACGATGCCGTCGTAATGCGCCTTGGCGCCGCCCATCATGCCCTGGCGCCACCAGTTCTCGATCACCGCTTCCGACGGTTTGGCGCCCGGCCGGTTGTAGCCATAGAACGGACCTGCCGCGAGATCGCGATAGAACTGCGTGCGGCTGGCGGCGACCTGCGCCTGCAGGCCGTCGAAGACGTCCTTGGGCAGGCCGCCGGGATTGGCCGGCGTCTGCACCATCAGCGGCGGTACGGCGGCAATGATCGCGGCCTTCGCGACGCGGCTTTCGCCGTGGCGCGCGATGTAGTGCACCACCTCGCCGCCGCCGGTGGAGTGGCCGACATGCACGGCGTTCTTGAGGTCGAGATGCGCGGTCAGCGCCGCGAGGTCGTCGGCGTAGTGATCCATGTCGTGGCCGTCGGCGACCTGGCTGGAGCGGCCATGGCCACGGCGGTCATGGGCGATGACGCGAAAGCCGTTGTTGAGGAAGAACAGCATCTGCGTGTCCCAGTCGTCCGCCGACAGCGGCCAGCCATGGCTGAACACGATCGGCTGGCCCTTGCCCCAGTCCTTGTAGAAGATCTCGACGCCGTCCGTGGTGGTGATGGTGGGCATGGGACTTCTCCTGCTGTTACGCGGCTACGCCGTCCGCAATCATCATGCTTGGGCGGAAGCGCCGGTAGGCGGCGATGATCATGATGACGAAGAACAGCAGCAGGACGCCCTGCGCGACGCCGAACACCGGACCAGCGGGCGGGTTGCCCGGCGCCAGCGCCGTCAATGCGGGAATCTTGAGGAAGCTCTGCGTCACCAGCACGAAGACGTTCAGATAGAGCGAGATCAGCGCGGTCACGACGTAAATCGAGCGCCACGCACCGGCGAGCTTCATGCCGTACAGCGCAACACAGGCAATCGCGAGCAGGACGAAGGAGAGAATGCCGAAGATGTGCGAGGGCAGCAGCGTTTCCGTGAGCAGCGGCGGGATCACGAAGCCGGTGGCGCTGGTGAGGAACGTGAACAGCAGGAAGATCGCGGTGAGTCCCGGTTGCGATTTCGAACCAAGCATGCCGAACATCACGATGAGACCCGCGACGATCGCAATCAGACTGATGACGACATGCACCTGAACGAATGTCGCCGTGCTCATACCCAGGATCATGACGCGCCCCCTTGCTGGAACTATTCCAAAGGTTACGACGCAGCGCGGAGAATTTCCACACGCATCGCGCGTAGGTCAGGCAATGCAGGCATGAGCGCGAAAGAATGACGCATCAACGAAAGTAGTATGATGCACGAAATATTTGCACGGATGTCACACAAGGCGACCGTGAGAGCCGGCGCTGCATGATGCGGGCCGACAGGTCAAAGCGCCGGCTTCATCGCATCGGCGAGATAGCCGTGCAGCGCGGCCACCACCTGCGCGCCTTCGCCGATCGCGCCGCCGACGCGCTTGACCGAGCCGGAGCGCACGTCGCCGACGGCGAACACGCCGGGAACCGAGGTCTGCAGCGGCGAGATTGAGTGTCCGTCCTTCGGCGTGCACTGCGCGCCGGTGACGACAAAGCCGCCGCGATCGACCATGACGCCGCAGCCGGCGAGCCAGTCGGTGGCGGGGTCGGCGCCGACGAACAGGAAGAGATTGCTGATGTCCAGCTTCTGCACATCGTCAGGCGCGAGTCGGCTGCGCCAGCGGATGCGCGAAAGCGCACCGGCATCATCGCTTTCGAGGCCGACCACTTCGGCGTTAAAGATCAGTTCGATATTGCCGGAGGCCTCGATGCGGTCGATCAGATAGCGCGACATGCTGGCGCCCAGCCCGCCGCCGCGAATGATCATGTAGACTTTTCGGGCATGGGCGGACAGGAACACCGCGGCCTGCCCCGCCGAATTGCCGGCGCCGACCAGCACTACATCCTGCCCGCTGCACAGCTTCGCTTCGATCGGCGAGGCCCAGTACCAGACGCCGCGGCCTTCGAAGGTGGCGAGGTTCTCGATCTCGGGCCTGCGATAGCGCGCCCCGCTCGCCACCACGACGGATTTGGCGCGCATGTTCTTGCCGCAATCGGTCGCGAGATAGAACGCGCCGTCGCCGCGGTTGCAGTCGAGCGACTGGATCGAGACCGGGATCAGCATGTTGGCGCCGAACTTTTGCGCCTGGTTGAACGCGCGCGCGGTCAGCGCCTGGCCGGAAATGCCGGTCGGAAAACCCAGATAGTTTTCGATGCGCGCACTGGCGCCGGCCTGGCCGCCGAACGCGCGCGCGTCGAACACGGCGACCGACAGGCCTTCGGACGCCGCATAGACCGCGGTCGCGAGCCCCGCCGGTCCGCTGCCGACGACAGCGACGTCATAGAGCTTTTCGTGATCGTGGTCGCCGATCATGCCGATCGCATAGGCGATCGCCGCTTCTGTCGGATTGCGCATCACGGTGCCGTCAGGGCACACGACCAGCGGCAGGTCGGCGCGCGCAGTGACGTAGCGCGCGACCAGATCGGCGGCGTCCTTGTCGGTGGCGGGATCGAGCAGATGGTGCGGCTGGCCGTTGCGCGCGAGGAAGTTCTGAAGACGTGCCATGTCGCCGAGCGACGTCGGGCCGATCAGCACCACACCGCCGGTGCCGCCCTGGATCAGGTTGACCCGGCGCAGGATCAGCGCGCGCATGATGCGCTCGCCGAGTTCGGCTTCCGCGACCAGCAGCGCGCGCAATTGATCCGGTGGAAGCAGCAGCGTCTCGACATCGCCCTCGGCATGGCCGTCGACCAGCGCCGGCCGGCCGGAGAGCTGGCCGATCTCGGCGAGGAACTGTCCCGCCCCCTGGTCGATGACCGGGGTGACGTGGCCAAGCCCGTCGCGCTGGGTGATGCAGACGGAGCCGGACAGCACCACGAACATGCCGGGACCGACCTTGCCGGTTTCGAACAGTTTTTCGCCGTGCCGGTACGTGCGCCGTTCGCCGAACCGGCGCATCCGCTCGATCTCGGCGTCCGTCAGCGTCGGAAAGGTCTGCTCATGGCGGGGAAACGCGATGGAAGCCGCGCCGATCGCCGGATCGGCCGTAATATCTGCACTCATTGTCGCTACCCGAAACAAAACAGAACGGTGCAAGGAGCGCGCCGTGCCCCCGGCGAGCAGGCGGACCTCCCGACGTGCTGGAAGCTACGGCTTTTCGCCGCCGGTATCTAGGGAGCCATCGGCGCTTTCGGAAGATGCCGCGTCGTTACGCCCGCGCGCCTGCGACTTCCGCCGCCTCAGGTTCTCGCGTAGCGCGAGCTTCAGCCGGTCGCGTCGTGAATCCTTCGCGTCCGCGCCGGTCTTTTCATCGGCGGTACGATCTCGATTGCCCTTCATCGCCATTCCGTCGAATACGCCTTTGATTGAACCGGACACCTGGCAGTGGCGCCGTCACCCGAGCATAACGGCTTTCGCCGTCCCCCGCCGCAATGACCATGACGCCCGCGCCGGCGGAACGACACGATGCGGCCTCATCGAATTCCGCTACGGGGTGGGGGAACCGCGCGGATGTCGTCCGTTCCCTGATCGATTTTCGGGTTTTTTCACCGCATCGAAGCGGTCTGCCGGCAACAAGCGTCGTTTTTCGACGATTTTCGGCCCCCGCTACCCCGCCCGCATGCTTGCGCCAGCGGGGCCCATGTGGCAAGAACCGGCCGCCTAGTAAGGGGCCTTTAAGGCCGATTCCTTCATATACCGGGCATGCTGCCGTAGCTCAGTGGTAGAGCACTCCATTGGTAATGGAGAGGTCGACAGTTCAATCCTGTCTGGCAGCACCAGCTATCTCATTGATAGACTTAGAACCTCTTGCAATCAAAGCACTTATCCCGTTTGTGTGCCCCAAATCGTTGCCACAAAAAGCAAGCGGGTTATGGCCGGAAAGACTAGACATCTGCTCGAGCGAGCAGGCAGGTATTACGCGAGAATTGTCGTCCCTGAGCGGCTCCAACCCATTGTCGGAAAGGTTGAGCTCAGCGCTGCGCTGGGAGCCGACCGGCGGGAAGCGTTACGCAAGCTGCCTGCGGTTGTTGCTCGCTTTCAAGAGCAGATCGCGGACGCAGAACGGCGCTGTAATCCGGCAGTAGGAACCTCCGAGAAACCGGTCGCATTTGATGCGGCGACGGCCGCTCGCGCCCTCTATGACAACTCCTTAGCTTTCGACAGCGAGTTGAGAGATCACACGCCGTTGTATGCGAACTTGGGCTACCCGGACGAAGACTACATCGAGCAGCTAAAGGCCGTTATTGCCGGTCGTCTTGAAGACCACGAAATGCCGGTGATCTTCCTAACGAATATCAGGCAGCATGTGCCTGCCGGCCTCGATCGAGCCACGTGGCGAAGCGCGACACGTCTTCTTGCACAAGCAGAGCTTGCCGCTATCGACGTATGCTCCCTGCGAAGCGACGGAGAGGCGGATCCACCGTTGCCGGCGTTCCTGAACGTCGCGCCGATACCGACGGTAGCACCGAAGCAATCAATTAGGGACGTGTTCAAGGGCCACAGGGTTGAGCTGGAGCGCATTGGCAAGGGTCACGATGCAGAAGCTCGGTGGGCACCGGTGGTCGACAACCTGGTCAGTTTCGTCGGACACGATTCGGCAGATCGCATTGCCAGGAGCGACGCAATAAAGTGGACCGACAACCTGCTATTGACACTCAGCCCCAAGACCGTTCGGGACAGCTACTTAGCCACCGCCCGCGCTGCATTTGCCCGTGCCGTCGACAGGCTGGACGTTGCACAGAATCCGTTTGAAGGCGTCAAGGTGCGGTTGACGAAGAGGATCAGGAATCGAGAGAAAGGTTTTACGGCGGACGAGGCTGAAGCGATCCTTAAGGCGTCGCGGAGGTATGCGGGCTCTCCGAAGGAGCAGCCCAAGATGACCGCCGCGAAGCGATGGGTTCCGCTACTTGGGGCTTACTCTGGAGCGCGCGTCGGGGAACTCTGCCAGCTGCGGGCCGAGGACGTGAGACAGGAAAACGGAATTCACTACGTTCGCATCACCCCCGAAGCGGGCACGGTGAAGTCGGGTCTATTTCGAGACGTCCCATTGCATGACCACATTGTCGATGAAGGGTTTCTTGATTTCATCAAGAACAGTGGAAGTGGCCCGCTGTTCTATCGTGCGGGGCCAAGGCGCGGCAAAACCTCACCGGCCGAGACCGTAGCTGGACGTCTCGGAAAGTGGGTGCGGACGCTCGGTGTGATTCCGGAAGAGATCCAACCTAGTCACGCCTGGCGGCATCGTCTAAAAACGGTGGGTCGCGAACTCGGTGCGGATCCTCGCGTCCTCGACGCTGTGCAGGGCCATGCCGCACGAACCGCCGGTGATGACTATGGAGACGTTACGCTGAAGGCGAAGCTCAACCTCATCAAAAAATTGCCTCGTTACGAGCTTGAGTAGCACTGCCCAGTTGTGATTCTCGCGCGTCGATGTGGTAGAATGTGCGTGGAAGCACGCATGTCAGACATCGCCATCACCAAGCGCAAATATATCCGGATCGATCAGTCCACCTGGGCCGAAATAGAAGGATTGTGGGAAGCCGGAGATACGACGCTCCAGGACCTAGAGGCGCGATACGGTGTGAGCCGGCGGACGCTTCAATCCCATTTCGCAAAGCGCGGCACCGTCAAGGGTGCGCAAGCGGCGCAGTTGGCCGCGGCCGTCAAACAGCAAGTGTTCAGTCAGAACCTCGCCGACGAGGATCTCACTACGACCAGGGCAAAGGAAACGCGCGAGAGCGCCTACCGCAATGCCCTGGTAGTCGAAGGCCTCATCATGGCCCAGTTGGAAGTAGCGCAGAAAGATCCAACCCAAGCGCTGCGGGCGGCGGGAGCGATTAAGGCGCTCTCACTGGCGGCTGCTGGCCTGGAACGCATTCACGGCCTCAAATGGAGAGCGCTGGGTTTGGACAAGGACAGCCTCCAGGGCGAAGAACTGCCGGTGTTGGTGTTCGAAGACTTGACCGCCGAAGAGATCAGGGCGATTCAACGGGGCCCAAAGGATGAAGATCTCGAAGAGGAACCCTCCAACAATCCGACTGTGGGGGGCGACGAAGAGGTCATCGAGGAAAACGGATTCGATGACGAAGAAGATCCGATATTGGAGAAGGTCCTAGAAGAAGGTCCCAGGCTGGTGCGCGGGGCCACCTGATTGCGCGCAAATTGATCCCTACCGTTCAGGATCATGCAATGCACACCCGATGTCTTAGAACGCATGCCTTCCTCTGAAGGGGGTCCAGGCGGTCCTCAAGACGAAATTTTCAAGGCGCAATTTACTGTAGGGCGGCATCCATTGCAGATGCCCAGGATGACTCTGGGACGCCGAATGGAGCGATTTCCCGGATTGCCCGGCAGTGACTGATCCGAACCAATTCAAACAAATCCTGAGTCATTTGTGGGCGTTCAAACCCTCGGATCGTGCTCGCAACGGCTCCATTCCAGGCGATCTGGGTTGCGAAGCAATGCTGCCTGCAATATCCGCGGGAGAGCCATGCGCAATATTGTTGCGTAACATTACTAAGTCGGCTACCATAGTCTTGTTACACCCAACCACTCCTGATGGCCCCTATGCGACCTCTCATTGCCTACATACGAGTCTCTTCAAAGGAGCAGGGAAAAAGCGGCGTCGGGCTCGAAGTGCAGCGAGCTCGAATCCACGCGTTCGCCGAAGCCAGCGGATACCAAATTGTGAGGGTCTACGCGGAAGTAGCCTCCGCGATCGGTTGCAATGCTCTCAAGGACCGTCCCCAACTCACGGCGGCTCGCGAGCATGCCCGTAGCCTTGGGTGTCCAATCGCGGTTACCCAAATCAACCGCTTGTCGAGGTCGGCGGGCGAGATAGTGCACGTTCTGACCGAACTCGGGAGCGACATCGTGGTCGTGCAGGATTCTCCGGATGCTATTCGGATCAAAACCGAGGCGGCGGGAATTCAGAAGCAAACGGAACTTTTAAAGAAGAGCACACAGGACGGGATCAAGCGAGCGAAGGAACGGGGCGTCCGCTTTGGCAACCCGACAAACCTGCCCGTGGCGCAACAATTGGGAGCCCAAGCCAACCAGACTGCCGCTAGGGCGCGACAGTCGGAATTGGCGCCCATGATCGCCGGCATTCGGGCGGAAGGTATCACGTCGGGCGCTGAGATCGCCAAACGGCTTAATGAGCTCGGAAAGAAAACACCGCGCGGAAACGACTGGACCGATGCCAACATTCGACGGGTGCTACGAGACATCTGTCGCGAAGAGTCCGAACAACAGAAAATAGAAGCTGCCTACCGGGCAGACCCCAGGTTTGGTGAGTGGGGCTAAACCTACCAACGACGTCGGCGATAGGTGCCGAGAGACCTTGTTGGCATCGAGCCAGTCCGCTCATTGGCGCTATCAACCTACGAGGTCAGCATTTCGGAATCCCTGATATGACTCCGTCCTTCTGTTGGATCGATTCCGCCATCTCTACAATTGCGAGGGGACAGAACTTTACCGGCTGTTAACCGTGCATCGGCGATCCTGTTAACTATGTCTCAGCGGCCTGAGCGGAATTTCTTGCGTCTATCGAACGAAGCGCAGGCGGCGTTTATCGCCGCGGCGCGCGATAGCCGGCCCGTGCGCGGCCTGACCCATGACTTCTACAAATACCCGGCTCGGTTCTCGCCCGCGTTTGCACGCGCAGCTATTGAGGTTTTTTCAAGGCCGGGAGATCTGGTCCTGGATCCGCATGTCGGGGGAGGAACAACGCTGGTAGAGGCACGTGCCGCCGGCCGCGAGGCTCTCGGCATTGATATTAGCTCGCTTGCGCAATTTGTGGCGCAGGTAAAGTGCACGGTTTTCTCCAAGGTCGAATTAAAGACCTTGGCGGAATGGGCGGACGATGTCGGCGACGCCATCGGCATTCACAAGCCATCGCATCCGATCACCGAGTATGCCGAGCGCGGCTACTACAAGCACCTGGACCATCCGTCGCGCTGGCGGCTACGAAAAGCGATTGAACAGGCGCTTGCCGCCGCCGTTGATCTTGGCACGCCTCGGCTCGAGGGCTTTGGCCGCTGTGCCGTCCTGCGCACGGCTCAATGGGCGCTTGATGGCCGCAGCAAGTTACCTAGCGTTGACGAGTTCCGCGCCTACCTCTTCAAGACTGCTCGTGGCATGGTCATCGGTGCGCGCGAGCTGCGCGAGTCGGTCAACACCAATGGCCGCTTCGCCGTCACCGTGCTGAACCGCAGCACGGCAGGCATAGAAAGCGATAATCGGGTCGAAGGCCTGCGCGCGCCGCGGCTGGTCGTGACGTCGCCACCGTATCCCGGTGTGCATGTGCTGTATCACCGCTGGCAGGTCGACGGCCGCAAGGAAGCGCCGCTCCCTTTCATGATCGCCAACAAACTCGATGGCGCGGGCAGTAGCTACTACACCATGGGCGACCGCAAGCATCCCGAACTGCGCACTTACTTCGAGAACATTAGGGCCACGATGTCGTCAGTAGCGGCCCTCGCAGATAGAAGCACAATTGTGGTGCAGATGTTGGCGTTCTCAGACGCGAGCTGGCAGTTGCCCACATATCTCGAAACAATGGAAGCAGCTGGTTTGACGGAAACGTTCTTGCCAGCATTAAGAGGCGAACGGGACGGACGGCTATGGCGAAGCGTGCCAAGCCGCCGCTGGTATAGTGAACAGCGCGGTAAGACGCCAGGTAGTCAGGAAGTCGTCCTCATCCACCGCAAAGCCGCGACTATGCCGCTTCGCCCGCAATTGCGGACAGGTGCTCAACCGTCCCCGTAATGCGCGACAGCGTGTCGACCAACGGCAGCAGGAACGGCGCGAGCGCACTGGTCACTTCCGCGACGGTTGCCCGCACATCGGGGCGCTTCGGCTTTTCGTCCTCATCATCAGTCTCGATCTCGCGTTTGCGCATTTCAAGGTCGTGCCGAATGACCGCGAGAGTGATCATGGTCATGCCGAATTTGTATTTGTCTCGGATCTCCTGCACCCGCTTTGGCTTCTCCTTGATAGCTTGGTCGATGAAAACGTTGTTCATGTTGATCAAATAGTCAAAGACAGCCGAGTCGTCCGACGCGCCTGGCGGGCGTTTGATCCGCATGGCGGTGAACTTGTCAAACTGCGGCTCCTGATTACCCCAGTCCTTTTCCCAAATCTCCGATGGATTCGGCACATCCAAGCGAGTGTCCTGTTGGGCATCCTTGCCCGTTTCGGCGCCAGGCTTGTCCGGCTTTGGTGTCGGGGGCTTTGCTGGCGTCGCTGGCTCCTCACGCTCGGCTTTTACTAAAAGAGCGAAGCAGTTGACGAAGGGTTCCAGTCGGCTTGGGTCGGTGACCTGCGCCTCATAAACTACGACGTCGCCGACGTCAGCTTCAGGGGGCAGCGCAAGAGATAGCGTCACCTTTCCCTCGAACAACGTTGGGCTACGCCAGTTCTTCGCTGGCACGAGCTGGTTGTCAATCACGCGATAGAGCGTCAGGACGCCGGGCTCTTCGTCACGCTTGAAATAGTCGTTTTCGGCATCAGTGTTGAAGGCGATGCGCGTTTGAGAGTTAAGATGCGCATCACGCTGCAAGATCTGACCCGGATCGCGATCCTTGAAGTGGAACTTGGTCGGGAAGCGAACACCTGCATATTCCTTCTCGATCTTCTCAACCGCATGTGGCTTGAACGGGTTGGCGATGCGGAATCCGGGACCAAGCACCTGCTCAAGAAGCGGGTGCTTCTTGATCATGTCCTCCACGAACTGGGCGAATGTCTCCGAGACTTCTGGATCGGCCGCAAGCTCGCCTTTCCGACGCTCCAGGGCAATCTTCTCCAGCTCCGCATGGTGGCGCAGCTTTTCCTCTATCTCTTTTTCCAGGCGGAACTTTAGATCACCATGCCGAAGGTTTTCGCGGTTCGGCATGAAAAGCTTCTCGTGGGCACGCACGCTGATGCCGCTGCAATCGATGAAGACCAACAGCGAGTCCCACAGGTAATCCTGCCTAACGGCCTTACGTCGGAAGAAATCCTTGCTGAAAAACGCCTGGCACTGGCCGTTATAGGTGAAGACGACGCCTTCATCTTTTCGATAGGAGTCGGCCGGATTCTTTTTCTCATCCTTCGCGCGTTTGCGGAAGAGGTAGATACGACCGGAGAATTTCTCGCCGTCTACGTCGACCTCGAACTTGTCGAACCACTCGACGTTTTGACGCTTCGGGTTCTTACGATCCTCCTCTAACGTATATATTAAACCAGCCATGGTAGTATTGTAAGATCCCGAGTGACCTGAATAGTCACGACACTCGTGGAAATGAATCGGCAAGGCTGGCTCAGGCAAAAGGATACGGACACGCCCCATCAAACCGCCTTCGAGCATCATGTTGGTGGCGGCGCGGATGGCATATTCATACATTTTGAAGGCTGTGCCCCACTCGGCCTCGCGGGCATAGGCCGAATTTTTCACAGGGAAGATCGGCAATGTCGGCGAGGCGAAAGTGAGCAGTGCGCGGTTGCCTTTTTCGTCTGGCGTCCCAACGGGAGCGAGATAGGTGAAGCGGCTGGCGCGCGGCGAGATCGGGCTCGGATCCTCGCGCCGGATAATTGTGAAGCTCCAATCCGAATCGGTCGGCTTGGCGTCCTTCGGCAGCAGCTTCGGATTGCGCTTACTTATAACGAGTTCGACATTGTGGTCGACGCCGCAGAACTCTAGAACGCCGCTGCCGCCCATGTTGAACTTGCCTTGGACGAACGGGATTGCGTTCTTATTGCCCTTATGCAGCGATAAGATCGTGGCCGGCATACCGGCGGCCGTCTGACCTTCGCCATCATCAACAATGGTGATGGAGGGGCGGGTCCGCTTACCGGTGGCGGCGATGGTGATGGAGCGCGATAATTTTTCCATGTCCTTCAGCTCATCGCCAAACAGCATGTCGCGCGCCGTGAAGACTGAGTCAGGGGCGTCAGGGCCGGTTAACGGGATCTCGTTGATCCGTGCCGCAGCTAACAGTTTCGTATCGATCGAGTTCATAGCCTTCTCGATCAAAGCCTGTTCGGCGCGGCTCTGCTGGTTGCCCACCGTGGCCCAGTTTTCCGGCTGGTCGCCGTAGAAGCGCCAGACAGTTGGGTCGTCCCAGTAGCCTAATTGCTTCAATAGGGCGACGACTTGGGCTTCCGTATCTGCCTTCAGCAGAGCCAGACACAATTCCCGATTTGTCATTCCCGCCCCCTCAAGGTCAGCCGTGGCAATTGAAACCTAATGATTTGTCGAACTCGCTGTGGTTGTTGCCCAGCTTGCCTATAAAGCAACCCAAGTCGAGTCCGTCGTTCGGATAATCTCTAGAGGTTCCGGAGCGGAACTTATTATTTGAAAGGCGGCTCACGCCGCCTTTCATTCCGCCGGCTCTCGATCTCTATTCGGCAGCGAGTGCTGCCGGTTGCGGCAGGGAGCGCAATTCACCGTCAGTCAAGGACATGCCCAACTTCTTCTTGATGAATGCCTTAGTCGCTGAGCGAGCTTGGCGGTTTGAGAGAACCGAATTACCGGACACACATACGCCCTCCCACTCCGGGTTCTTTTTGCTCCAGTCGATCGCTTCAAGAGCTGAAAGCTTTTCCTGCCAGGCATCGCCGGTCAGAAGGTCGAGGCCAAGACCGCCGAGCGCGCGAAGGACCGTAGAGTGCGAGGAAATTTTTTCCTGCCGCAGCTCAAGCGCAAGCTTTTGTCCTTTGAAAACCTTATTCCAGTCGGGCATGTGCTGCGCGACGGCCTTCCAATAATCCACCAAGAGGGAAATATTTGCTGCCGTGTCGTGCTTTTCGCGACCTTTGAGGAGCTCGACGTTGGCATCGTAGAGCGCAGCCAGTGTGAACAACTTGGTCGATTTCACGCCGAGCGAAATGTTCTCCTTGTCCGTAAGCTCTTTGAATAGGGGAAGCCGTTCGATCATCCCCAATGTCGCGGCAGCGTGGTCGTCTCGCTTGTCATAAAGGATGTCTAGAGACTTCGAAGTTTTCTGAACAAAGCGATTCAGATCCGAGAACATCTGCTGGACCCTCGCTGTGTTCTCCCAAGGAAAGAGCAGCACAGAGATCGTGTCCTTGGCAATCGGAACCCCGCTCTCAAGTGCGCGCACGATTCCTGCGCAGCGATGCTGACCGTCATTAATGATGAACTCGTCGCCCAACTGCAGGATAAGCATCCCGATATTGGAGCCTTCCGTGTAAGGCTCGAAACGGGGCTCGGATTTGTAAGAGGCGGTGATGGCTGAGAAGAGGTAGTCTTCTTCGTTCTCGCTGATGTAAGCCGCGAGATCCGGCACGCGCTTGTCATTGAGGACGCGCTGCTCCCGATCTTCGGCACTAATGCCAGCCCAATTCGTAAACTTGAAGAACTGGGGCACACCGCTCATGGGCATGAGCGACGAGTAGAAAACGCGAGACCCCATTTTGCCGCGCATTGCCGGAACACGAATCTCCAAACTTTCAAATGACATTAGACACTCCCAATAGAGCTCGCATGGATTGAGCGAACAGCTCGCTCATTTATATTCCCGAGCTCACATGCTAACCTGACCACAGCTCTAATTTTTAGTCAACAGCTCTCCAGAAAAAACTTGCGAGCTCACCTCTAAAATCATGCGAACTCTTGACTGGATGCAAGTCCGACGCGCCTCAATTGGGTATACCCGTCCGAGCCACTACCTGAGACACCGAATAGCGTCTCATATGGGTTGACATCGTTATTTTGAGACGTCATATTGTTTTGGTCTAGACCCTAGCGAGACAATCAATCATGACGCTCGTCGGCTACGCCCGTGTCAGTTCGACTGATCAAAATGTAGATGTCCAGGAAGCCGCCCTACGAGCAGCCGGCTGTGAAGAAATATTCTCCGAGACGAAAAGCGGCACCAGCACAAGTGGTCGCGACGAGTTGCAGCGGATGCTGCGCTTCATCCGGAAGGGCGACGTGCTCCTGGTTACCAGGATTGATCGCCTAGCTCGCAGTCTAGGTGATTTGCAAGACATCCTTCGAGCCATAAGGGAGAAAGGGGCCGAGCTAAAAGCTACGGAGCAGCCGATTGACACATCGTCGGCTGCCGGCAAGGCGTTTCTCGACATGCTCGGTGTGTTCGCTGAGTTTGAGACCAATCTACGCAAAGAGCGTCAACTCGAAGGCATAGCCCGTGCCAAGAAGATGGGCGTTTACAAAGGTCGGAAGCCGACCATCAACGTCGAGGAGGTCCGCTTCCTAGCGAAGAAGGGTCTGGGCGCTACCGAGATCGCGGCCGAACTCCGAATTGGCCGCGCGTCGGTGTATCGCGCAATGAACTTTAATTCGTCCAAACCAAAAGCTCCGCCAACTACTGTTCCATCACCCGATCTGAAGCAAAGGAATTAGACGTGCCCACTGGAATAATGCCTATCCCGCTCGGAACCACGAAGCTACTGACTCAGATACAAGCCGCTGCCCTGCTCGAGCCGCATCTGGGCAGCACTAATCCGATTAATTGGCTTGCAGATGCGCGGCGTGCTATCTCGCATTACCGCAATCGGGGAGTAAAGCCGCCGGTGCCGGTGAAGCATAATGGCCGCCTGCACTATACGGTCGGCGAAATCGAGCGCGTTATCTCCGAACTGATCGCCGCAAAAAGCCGTCCCACCGGTGCCCTCGTCCCCTAGTGCGACAGCGCCGGCACCATTGACATTGCGCGCTCGACCAGTTCGCGCTTTGGCGGCGGAGACGAGCCTGGGCGCTCTAAGATCTTGCTGCCCGTAGGAGGCCGGTAACCGCGACAAACATGGAACCTGAATTGAAAACTCCAGCTATCGCTTTCATCGGCGACATCACTAGCCAGATATAAATCCTTTTCTTTAGCGAAAGTCATTTGCTGGGTCGAAGACCTAGCAACCGAGCAATAAAGCTCGACGCGACGCTCAGCCCTGTGCGGAGGCATCTCGGTCAAGCTTTGGCTTCTCTACTTTGCCAAAGAGGTCTGAAGCTATCAGGCCAAAAACCGTCCCAAATGCAATTTCAAAGAGGAGTATCTGACGACGCGCTATCTCGATGTCGTGGCTTATGCGAACAATCGTAACTAACAAACCAACTAGCGTGGCCGCGGTGAAGAGCGAGATTACAAGGAGATAGTTCAAATTCACCGAAGGCCCGTTCGATTGGACGGCCTGCTCCTCGATGGCGCTACGAACGATTGCTACTACGTATGCCGATGTAACCGGAACAAATAAGAGACCGAGATCGGTTTGTTGTTCAGGAGTAAAGTATTCGCCCTTGCCAAAGACAATTACAAGATAGCATGTCACGTGAGTAAGGATGACGGAGATTCCTATCACGATCCGAAAGTATTCTCGTCGCATTTTGATCTCACCTAGATGCCGGACTTGCATTCGAAGCTAGCGGTCACAATGATTTCTTGTATTTCACCAACAATAATATCGTCCAGCTCGCTGTTCGATATGCTGATACGCTTTCGTTCGACGTCGGTGAATGAAGCTTTTTCAGCAGGATCACTTGGCCCTTGCCGTGCGACGCGGGTCTCTTTTACGTAATAGACTAGTCGCTCGACGAACCCGGTAGGACTATAAGGGCTGGGTATCTTCATCACAGTAAACTCAAGCCCCGAACGAACGAGAAATTGATTGTCGAGTTTGCGCTGCAAGTTTGTCGAAAGAAAAACACCTTGTTCGGCCGTGTGCCCTTCGACCGTCGCGTCGAAACAGAGCTCGGGAATTTCAGTATCGGCTCCCCTCTTACATTGCTTGACAGCGGTGCTTCGGAAGTGGGGGGCAAGAGCGGACTTTAATTTGCACGCCGCTTGAGACCAAAGCGCTGCGCCTACGCCAGGAGACCAACTCGAAATAAGGGTCCCGTCCGCAAACGATTGGCGAACGGTGCCACTGCCTCCGGATGGCCCGAATTCATAATTTGCGCCTTGTATGCCCCCTTTACCAGGAAGATTCTTAATCACCCATTGTTCTGAGCCGCCGGGGACCCTGACCGTAAACTGGTCCTCGAAAACCGCTTTAATCTTAGCCGGCACATTCAGTTGGGTTAAGGTTTGCAGTATCTGCGTTCTTGTTTTCCCGGGAGCGACTAAAACTACATTCCCTTCAACTGGACTTGTGAAGCGATCAGGGATCCAACTTATCGCCCCTCCAAATCCAGCAGCAGAAATATTCTCCGTCTGAAAATTTTTGCATCTCTTTTCATCGCACCAATGAAGCACTTCAGCAGCATCAACGTCTCCCGAGATCTTCTTCAGCCGACTTTCGATAAAATAAGTCTGCATAGGTGAATCGTAATCATCGGAGATCGCAACATATCTTCCTTTATGGACGGCCCCCTGAGCAAGGAACTCTAGTGCGAGATGACGAGGACTATCATTTACGCCCCGGACAATAGCAGCAATCGTTCCCGATGCATTGACTGCAACACCCGTGAGCGCACGAGAACGCTGAACATCAAGAATTATCTCCCACTTCCTCGTCGGCTCTCGCAAATAGGCGCGCTTTCCGAATTCAGGATATCTTTGGAAATCCTGCTCTACGATGTCGACAGGGGTGCCTTCTGGAACGGGTTTGAGAAAAACTACGTCGAAGCTCCGATCGACCCAGCCTACAATACGGCAATCGTCACCGATTTGTGGCTCCTTGCCTTGAAAGCTTATCGAGCGTTGGTCTGCGCTAACAGTCCCGAGAATTGGATAGGGAATGTGTCCGCATTTATGGAAGGACGTAAACAGGCCGATGTATTGGCCTTTCATGCGCCTTCCATCGAATAGAATTGACCCGGGTTCCGCGATAGGAAGATTTTTTCCGACAGCCTCAACAATCAGCCGGCGACTTTGTCCTTCGGACAATAGGCGAGCGATAGTGTCTCCATGCCTCCAAAGCGTCATTTGGGCAAAGCTAGTGCCTGCCATCATTTGAGCTATCAGAACTAGAATGACGAGGCCGAGCAACTTTCGTGGCATGACAATCCCCCATCAGCTACATTTTTGGTTGCATACTCTTTGAGCCGAATGAGAAGGGCGCGCCGCCCAGCCACCCGCTCGCGTCACATTGATTGAACGGTCCGCCGCCGCAGCAGCAGAAGACAACAGAATGCGCGGTTCTACTTGAAATCGCCCGTAGACAGACTCGCACTCATGATGAGTGCCGACGAAAGGTGCGAGATATACCTCACACTTCGATCGCGGATGCCGCCCGACAAGGGCTCGCCTCCTGTAATTTTTGCTGCAATTTTGCGATTCTGCGACATCGACTTACAGGTTGCAAGCTGTATCTTGCTCGCGGATCGGATGATGCCGATCGAATTTGGCGAGGCAGACCTCATTGACACTCTTTGGACTGATAGTCGCTCGTGCCAACTCTCAGTGCCCCCTTGAAGAATGCTCACCCTGCTCTTGCACAGCTACAATCACTTGAGCCGCACCGACTTCATGGTTCTGTGAGCAAAACACTAATCGCATTTGATAGAACAGGCGGCGGCTTTACTTCGGCCTCCAGTTTTTCACCACATTATTTAATCCACAAACGATACCCAAATGGCATGGCAACGATCCAATAAGATATTGTTTTAATTTATCTTTTTGTGAACGCACTACAGTTCAATCCTGTCTGGCAGCACCAGCTTTTCGCGCAGAACTCACCCCTCCACGTGCTCGCGTTCGAACTTCCAGACGCGTTCAAAACCCATCAGGCGGGAGAAGTCGTCGAACGGGTAGAGTTCGCCGCGCCATTCCTTGCTGGAGCCGTTGGCGCGGAGTTCGGCGTAGACGGAGCGGAGTGCGGCGCCGGCGGCCAGGAAGCCGGCGGTCGGGAAGATCGCGAGCTTGAAGCCCGAGGCTTCCAGTTCAGTGCGCGAGAGGATCGGCGTGCGGCCGCCTTCCACCATGTTGGCGACCAGCGGCACGCCGGCGAAGGTTTTTCCGATCTTCTCGAGCTCTTCCTCGCTCTCGGGCGATTCGATGAACAGCAGATCGGCGCCGGCCTTCAAAAACGCTTCGCCGCGGCGCAGGGCTTCGTCGAGGCCGAGCGACGTGCGCGCGTCGGTGCGGGCGATGACGAGGAAATCCTTTGACGCGCGCGCCTCGCAGGCGACCTTGATGCGGCGCGCGGCGTCTTCGGTCGGCACCACGCGTCGGCCGGGGGTGTGGCCGCATTTCTTGGGGTATTCCTGGTCCTCGATCTGGATCGCCTGCGCGCCGGCCCTTTCATAGCCGCGCACGGTGTGATCGACGTTCAGGAGCCCGCCATAGCCGGTGTCGCCGTCGGCGATCAGCGGCGTCGTCGTGCCCGCGGCGATCTGCTGCACGCGGCCGACCATCTCGGTGTAGCTCGCAAGCCCCGCATCCGGCAGGCCGAGATAGGAGGCGACCACGCCATAGCCGGTCATGTAGAGCGCATCGAACCCCATGGTGTCGGCGATGCGCGCGGAGATCATTTCGAACACGCCGGGCGCCGAGACCAGGCCGGGCTGTTTCAGGCGGGTGGAGAGGCTTTGCGTCATCGATGGATACTTCCAGAATTGTTGAGCAAGATTATTTTGCGCCTCAGGCGACACGGTGGTGCAAACGACGGTCGAGCCAGAGCAGAAGTGCGCTGGCGGACACGGCCACGATCGCGAGCAGCACGATCGTCGCCATGATGGTGGGCACATCATGCAGCCCGATGGCGTTCATGATGAGGTAGCCGAGCCCGCGCTGCGAGGCGAACATTTCGCCGATCAAGACGCCGAGCAGCGTGAGCGAGAAGCCGATGCGCAGGCCCGAGACGATCTCGGGCATCGCGCCGGGAATCACGATGGTCATAAGCGTCTGGCGGCGCGACAGCCGCAACACCCGCGCGGTCTTGAAATGGACGCCGGCGACGTTGCGCACCGCGTTCATCGCGAAGATCGCGATCGGGATGATGCCGTGCAGCGTGCCGAACGCGATCTTGGCGGGGACGCCGAGCCCGAACACCAGCAGGATCAGCGGATACAGCGTCACCTTGGGCAGGCTGTAGACCGACACCAGGATCGGTTCGGCCACCTCGGCGCTGGTGCGGTTGAGGCCTAGGCTGAAACCCAGCGCGAGGCCGCCTGTGACCGCGAGCAGCAGCGCCCAGCCGAACGCGCGCGCGGTCTCGGCGGCGTGCGGCCAGAAAGTAGTGCTCGAGAGCATTTGTACGGCCCGTGCCGCGGTGCCGGCCGGCGAGGTCAGTGCGAACGGCGCCGCCCAGTGCAGCGCCTGCCAGATTGCGAGGCCGGCGAGCAGCAGCAGCACGGTATCGAGGGCGCGCTTCATCTCAGCGCCCCCAGCGGCGCAGCAGACGCCGCTCATAGCCGTAGAATGTTGCGTTGACGATCGTCACCAGCACGATGACGAACAGCATCAGCGCATACATCGTGCCGTTGTCGAAATTGTTGAAGGCATAGGAGATCGCATAGCCGAGCCCGGACGAGGCCATGATGAATTCGGCCGCGATGACGCCGATGAAGCAATAGGCGATGGCGAGCTTGATGCCGGTGAACAGATAAGGCACGGCGCTCGGCAGCTTGATCAACAGGGCGGTGGCCGCCGGGCTCATGTGGTGGACCCTGGCGGTGCGCAACAGGACGCGCGGGATACGGTCGAAGCCGTTGAGGGTGGCGATGATCATCGCGACCACGCCGAACAGGAAACCGATCGCCACGATGGCGCCGCGCCCGAGGCCGAACAGCACGATGAACAGCGGATAGAACGCGAAGAACGGCAAGGCGTAGTAGCTGGCGAGAAAGGGATCGATCGCCGCGCGCAGCCGCGGAAAGCCGTGGATCAGTGCGCCGATGGTGAAACCGCCGGTCACCGAGAGCACCAGCGAGATCGCGACATTGCCGAGCGTTTCGACGATGTCGGCGTTGGCCTTGCCTGAGGCAAGCAGCTTTGCCAGCCGCACGGCCATGTCCGACGGCGCCAGCAGCACGCGCGGGCTGATCGCACCTAGCCGGCACAGCAGTTCGAGCGCCGCGATGAAGCCGGCGACCACGAGGAGACGGACCAGGCCGACCCGGCTCATGAAGGTTTACCTTGCTGGATCGACTTCAGCGATTCCTCGCGCAGCACCGACCACAGCCGCGCGGTGATCGCGCCGAACGCCGGATCGGCGGCGATGCGCGAATCCCGCTCGCGCGGCCAGGAGGTTTCCAACTCCTCGATGATATGCCCGGGACGGGCCGACATCACGCCGATCCGGTCGGACAGCATCGCGGCCTCGTCGAGCGCATGGGTGATCAACAACACGGTCGCGCCGGTGGCGCGCCAGACTTTCAGCAATTCGTCGCCCATGACCAGCCGCGTCTGCGCGTCGAGCGCGCCGAACGGCTCGTCGAGCAGGATCATGCGCGGCTGCATGACGAGCGTCCGCGCGATGCAGACGCGCTGGCGCATGCCGCCCGACAACTGCGCCGGATAGGCTTTTGCGAAATCGACCAGCCCCATCAGCCGCAGCGCGTCGTCGAGCCGGCGCGCGATCTCCGCGTCGTCGACGCCGTTGCGGCGCAGGCCGAAGGTGATGTTGTCGGCGACGTTGAGCCAGGCAAAGGACGCATCCTCCTGGAACACGACGCCGACCCCCTCGGGCACGCGGCCGTCGAGCGGGCGGCCTTCGAACAGCACTTCCCCGCTCGTCGGCTTCGACAGGCCGGACAGCACGTCGAGCAGCGTGGACTTTCCGCAGCCGGACGGGCCGATCACCGAATAGAATTCGCCGCGGCGCAAACGAAGATCGGTGGCGGCGAGCGCGTGGATGCCGCCGGGATAGACGCGCGTGACGCCGCGCATTTCAGCGTGCAGATCGTTCCCGGAAACCTCGCGCGCCTTTCCATCGATCATGCGCACGACGGCGCTCATTTCAGGTAGCTCTCGTCGACGACCTTGTTCCACTCGACCTTGCCGTCGATCTCGCCGATGATCTGCAGACCCTTCACCATGTTATCCATCGCGTCGTATTCGAACGCGCCGTCGCTCCAGTATTTCATCGCGATCAGATTTTTGACGGCGGCGAGAATGATCTTCTCGTCGGCCTCATAGCGCTTCGCCACGATCTTCGCCGTCTCTTCCGGATTGGCGTAAAGGAACGCCACCGCCCTGGCGCGGGCCTGCACCAGCTTGCGCAGTTTGTCCTTGTTCGCCTTGGCGTATTCCGACGTCGTGACGCCGACCGTCTGCACCATCGGCGGCAGTTCGTCCTTGGCTAAGAACACCGGCTTGAACTTGGCCTGTACCTTGGACCAGATCGGGTCCATCACTGGCGCCGCGACCACCGCCTTCTGCTCGACCATCGTCAGCCCGGCGCCGATGCCGCCGGCCGCCACCGTTTCCGACTTGATGCCGTGCTTGTCGCTCACCATCGTGAGCAGCATGTCGGTGACCGACTTCGGCGACGTGAACGCGACCTTCTTGCCGGCGAGGTCCTTGGCCGACGCGATGCCGGAATCCGGCAGGGTAACCCAGAGAATTTCGCCGGCGGTGCGCACGCCGGTGTGGACGATCTTGAGGTCGATGCCCTGCTTGATGGCGGCGAGTGCGGCCGACAGCGCCACCTCGCCATAGGGCAGGCTGGAGGCCATCACGTTGCGCATCGTTGTGCCGCCGCCCTTGGAGGTCAGCACGCCGTCGATGTCGAGGCCGGCCTCCTTGTAATAACCCTTCTCGATCGCGATCGCGTAGGGCGCGCCGTACATCAGCACGCCCCAATGCGTGACCGTGATCTGTTCGGCCGCTGCAGGACGCGGCGCGGCCAGGGCTGCGAGCGCCAGGGCGCAGCAGCCCAGCGCGAGTTTGTACACAACGCTCATTGGAAGCCTCCTCCCCGATTGATTGCCCGTCAGGTCAAAATCGGCAATCATAGGCCATATCGTCGATACGCCCTGTTTTATTCAGCCATATTGTATACAATGAGTGCTCATGTCCAGTGGAAAGATAAACCCTTGAACCGACCCGAGCGGCTGCGCGCTTCCGATGTCGCTTACAGCGCGATCCGTCAGGGACTGGCGGCCAGCCGCTGGGCGCCCGGTTCGCATCTGCGCGAAAGCGAACTCGCCGCCGAGCTCGGCATCAGCCGCACGCCGGTGCGCGAAGCGCTACGCAGGCTGGCCAGCGAGCAACTGGTTTCGTTCGAGCCGCATCTCGGCGTGCGCGTACCCGGCTGGTCGAACCAGGACATGGAGGAGATTTTTGCGCTGCGCGTCGAGCTGGAGAGCTACGCGGCCGGACAGGCGGCGCGCCACGCCACGGCGGCGCAGGTGGCCGAGTTGCGCGAACTCGCGAGGGAGATCGAGCAGGCCGCGTTCGGCGGCGCGGAGCCGGACTATGTCCGCATCACCGAACTGAACAACCGCTTCCACAGCCTGATCGTCGCCTCGGCGGCCAACCAGCGTCTGGTCAGCCTTGTCGTCTCGCTCGTCGAAATCCCACTGGTGGTGCGCACCTTCACGCGCTTCGACCGCGAGGAACTGGCGCGCAGCGTCAGCCATCATTACGATCTGGTCGAGGCCATCGATGGCCGCAATGCGGACTGGGCGGTGGCGGTGATGCGCGCGCACATTCACGCGGGCCGGCAGGTCATGCTGCGCGCCTCCGCCGCGGGCGCGGCGGGCGGAAGGACAAGCGGGGCGACGCCGAACGCAGGCTGAACCGGGCTGCGGTTGGACGCAAAGGCCCTGCCACCGTATTCGCACGGGTCTCTATCGCAGCGATCCCATCGACCGATTCGTAATATATTTATCCTCTCGCCGGCAAAATCCGCCGAACCCGGAAGGCTTCCCGCCTCCGCCCCCCTTCCGCGAAAGCGAAATTTCCGCATGGCTCTTTGGGACATTCGCTGGCGTTCGGACGACGCTGCCGCGCAGTTGCAAGCCATCAACCGGACGCAAGCCGTCATCGAGTTCGATACAGGCGGGAAGATCACATACGCCAACAAAAACTTCCTGGATTTGATGGGCTACGCGCCGGCGGAAGTCGTCGGCAGTCAACACGGCATGTTCGTCGAGAAGGACGAGCGCAACGGCGCCGCCTATCGCGAGTTCTGGGACAGGCTGCGTCGCGGAGAGCACCAGTCAGGGGAATTCAGGCGAAGCGCCAAGGACGGCAAAGAGGTCTGGATCAAGGCGACCTACACGCCGATCGCCGACCGCACGGGAAAATCGTCAAGATCGTCAAATTTGCCAGCGACGTCTCCGCGCAGAAATCGAAGAGTCTGCACGACGCCGGGCGATTGGCCGCGATCCAGCGTGCGCAGGCGGTGATCGAGTTCACGCTCGACGGCGTGATCCTCACCGCCAACGACAATTTCCTCAAGACGATGGGCTATTCGCTCGAGGAGATCACCGGCAAGCACCACAGCATGTTCGTCCCGCCTGAAAAGCGGGAAAGCACGGAATACCGCGATTTCTGGGCCAGGTTGCGCGCCGGCGATTTCGACAAGGGAGAGTACGAGCGGATCGGCAAGCACGGGAAAGAGATCTGGATTCAGGCATCCTACAACCCAATTCTCGACGACAAAGGAAAGCCGACAGCGGTCGTCAAGTTTGCGACCGACGTCACCGCCGAAAAACTGCGGAACGCGGACTATCAGGGACAGCTTGCGGCGATCAACAAGTCCCAGGCCGTGATCGAGTTCGCCGTGGACGGCACGGTTCTGACGGCCAACGACAATTTCCTTGAGGCGCTCGGCTATTCACTGGATGAAATCGAGGGCAAGCACCATCGCATGTTCGTCCATCCCTCCGAGCGCGAACAGCCCGAATACCAGCAATTCTGGCAGCGCCTGCGCGCCGGCGAATACATCTCCGCGGAGTTCAAGCGTGTTGCCAAGAACGGCAACGACGTATGGATTCTGGCGTCCTACAACCCAATTCTGGACCTGCACGGCCGTCCGTAAAAGGTGGTCAAGTTCGCGACCGACACGACCGCCAGGGTGCTGGCGCGCCAGAAGAGCGATCAGGTTCGCGAAATGATGCATCGCGCCGCGGCGGGCGCCGATGAACTCAAGATTTCGGTCCAGGAAATCTCCACTGCCATGGACAAGTCCGAGCAAACGGCGTCGGTGGCCGCGGAAGAGGTGTTCAGCGCCGACCAACAGGCCCAGCGGCTTCGGGAAGCCGCGGACTCGATGGGCGGCATCGTGGCCATGATCGGCAACATCACCGGACAGATCACCCTGCTGGCGCTCAACGCCAGCATCGAATCCGCGCGGGCCGGCGAAGCCGGCCGCGGCTTCGCCGTGGTCGCCGCCGAGGTGAAGAATCTCGCCACGCAGGCCAAGGCGGCCACCGATCGCATAGCGGAGGAAATCGAGGGAGTGAACGGAATCTCCGGCGACGTCGTCGCCTCGCTGAACCGGATCAACAGCTCGATGGAACGCGTGAAATCCTACGTCACCAGCACGGCGACCGCGATCAAGGAGCAGACCTCCGTCAGCGAAACCATGTCGTGGAACATGAAAGCGGCGGCGGCTGAAGCCGAAACGATCAAGATCTGAAAGCCGCCACGGCTTTCCGCCGAGGATCGTGCGGATGGTGCGATGGCGGCGGACTCGGGAAAGTCAGTGCCGGCGGCCGGCGCGCAGGTTCATCACGACGCGAGCGCGACCTTGCGGAACGCCCGGACCAGCGCCCCCTCGAGCTTGCCCTCCATGCCGCAGAGGATCTGGTAGGCGTCCTGCCGCGGCATCGGCGGCTTGTAGGGCCGCGCCTCGACCAGCGCGGCGAAGATATCCGAGATCGTCAGCAGCCGCACCAGATCGGAAATCTGCGAGCCCGAGAGCCCGTCCGGATAGCCGGAACCATCGAGATATTCGTGATGGTGCCGCACGCCGTCGAGGATTTCCGGGCTGATGCCGCGAACGCCCTTCAGCAGCTCGTAGCCGATCACGGGATGGCGCTTGATGATCTCTTCTTCCTCGGGATCGAGGCGGCCCGGCTTGTCCAGGATCGCGAGCGGGATGCGCGCCTTGCCGATGTCATGCAGGGTCGCCGCCATGCCAAGCCGAGAAACGTCGCCGCCGGAGAATCCGACGTCCAGCCCGAACGCGACGCAATGCCGGTCACCAGCAGACAGTGCTGGAACGTGCCCTCGTGATAGCGCCGAACCTCGTCCAGCCAGGTCGAAAGCCCGTCCTGACCGACGCGGGTGATGATCTTTGAGGTCGCCTGCTGCGCATCGACGAGCTTCAGCGGCCGGCCGTTGCGCACATTCGAAAACATCGAGGCGAACGCGGCAACGCCCTCATCCGCCGGCGGTGTTTCAGCGTCCTTGTCTTCCGCTTCCGTTTCCGCCTGTTCGATCTCCGCGACCTTCTGGATGGCGTCCTTGGGGCGGGAAATCACCGCGGTCGCGCCGAGCGCATAGGCCTGCGCCACCAGCGAACGCGAGAGATTGTGAACGACGAACAGTTTCTCGGGAATATCGGAGAGATCCTGCAGAACAAATTTGAGCTGGTCGACGCGCGTCCCCTGCCGCAGGTCGATATCGACCATCAGCACACCGTGCGACCTGATCCCGGTCCCGTCGCCGCCCAGCACCCAGGGCAATACGGCGTGTTGCGGCTCGAGCATCGCGCGAACCGCCGGCAGCTTCGTCGGTTCGTCCGTGACAAAATAGACGAGCATTTCCTGGAACTTCCGTACTCGGTACTGTGAGTTAGCTGCTCTTTAACAATGAACAACTGACTGGAAATGAACCCGATCGCCGAATTTCCCCGCGACCGAACCTCGCGTTGGTCGCATTGGCAATTCGGCTCTAATCAACCTCAATGCTGGCTACCTTGCCGTTAAACCGCGACCACGTATAACTACGGACTCCGAACGGGTGAGAGACTGATCGGCTGCGGCGAATCGTCAGATCGAGGGCATCGTCGGTGGATGATCTTGGAAGCGAAAGGAAGAGCGGAGCTCCAGCGCAGTGCGCGCTGGTCTCGATCGGACTTTTGTGGGCAGCCGCCGGCATTGGCGCCTATCAAATCGACGAACGCTGACCGGAGACGATGATGTTCGGAATATTCTCGCGCCGGCATTTTGCCACGCTCGCCGGCATGTCCGCGCTCGGCATCGCCACGGCACCGGAAGCGGCCGCGGCGCAGGTGGCGGCCGCGCAGCCGGCGCCGGCAAGTTTTCCCAAAGACTTTGTCTGGGGCACCGCCACCTCGGCCTACCAGATCGAGGGCGCCGTAAACGAGGACGGCCGCGGCCGTTCGATCTGGGACACGTTCGCGCACACGCCGGGCAAGATCGAGGATCGCACGACCGGCGACCGCGCCAACGAGCACTATTTCAGATACAAGGAAGACATCGGCCTGATCAAAGAATTGGGCGCCAGGGCCTACCGGTTTTCGATCGCTTGGCCGCGGGTATTTCCCGAAGGAACCGGCAAGCCGAACCCCAAAGGCCTCGATTTCTACGACCGCCTGATCGACGAACTGCTCGGGCACGGCATCGAACCCTACCCCACGCTTTATCACTGGGATCTGCCGCAGGCGCTTGAGGACCGCGTCGGCGGCTGGCGGTCCCGCGAAACCTCGAAGGCGTTCGGCGACTATGCCGGCCATGTCGCGGCGCGCATCACCGATCGCGTCAGATCGATCTTCACGATCAACGAGGCCGGAAGGTTCGTCAATTTCGGCTATGGCTGGGGCGTCGATGCGCCCGGCCTCAAGCTGCCGGACGCCGAGGTCAACCAGGTCCGCCACCATGTCGCGCTGGCGCACGGCCTTGCGGTGCAGGCGATCCGCGCGCAGGGACGGGCCGGCACCAAAGTCGGTCCGGCGGAAAACATCGCGACCTGCGTGCCGGCATTCGATACGCCGGAACACGTCCGCGCCGCCGAAATCGCGACGCGCGAATTGAATTCCGGCTTCCTCGGCGTGATCCTGGAAGGCAGATACACCGACGGATTTTTGCAGTTTGCGGGCGCCGCCGCGCCGAAATTCACCGACGAGGAACTGAGGATCATTTCCTCGCCCAACGACTTCGTCGGCCTCAACATCTACGCGCCGCAGTTCTACATCGCCGCGTCCGACAAGCCGCCGGGCTGGAGCGTGCTGCCGTTCCCCAGTTCTTTCCCGCACATGAACTCGGAATGGCTCCGCATAGGACCGGAGACGATCTACTGGGCGCCGCGGCTGGCGGCAAAAGTCTGGAACATCCAGTCGATCTATATCAGCGAAAACGGCACCTCGTCGGAGGACAAGGTTCACGCCGACGGCAAGATCTACGACCTCGACCGCATCATGTACCTGCGCAACTATCTCCGGCAGTTGCAGCGCGCGACGTCAGAAGGCGTGCCCGTCCACGGCTATTTCCTGTGGAGCCTGATGGACAATTTCGAATGGATCTTCGGTTACGAAAAACGCTTCGGTCTCTACCACGTCGACTTCGACACCCAGCGGCGGACGCCGAAACTCAGCGTCGCCTTCTATCGCGACGTGGTGGCGCGCAATGCGATCGGTGTCTGAACCCCGCCCTGCGGGCCGTGCACGGTCTCTCCGGTTTCCGCTTCGCCGGAAACGCTTTAATACCGCGCGGCCTGCAGCACCGGCACCGGGACCTCGGAGATCGAGCGCGTCTGGCCGTGGACTGCCATAGTCGTGACCGGTTCCTGCGCCAGCCTGCGCGACGATTCGTGACCGACAAATATGCCTGCGGCTGTGAGCAGCAGTACGACATAGAGGGCGAACACGCCGCCGACCCATTTCCAGTAAAGCTGGCGGGCTTGGGGCGTCAGGCTTTCGATCAACCGCCGCATGATAATCTCCTCGGGAATGAATGCGGTGCGTATACGCCCCACATCACGCCCGGTGTGTGACGTAATTCACACATGGGGATTTTGAACGGAGAAACCCGTTGACCGGAGCGGAATTGAAGAAACTGCGCCAGCATCTCGGCGAGGCGATCGGGCGGCCGCTCTCGGTCGCCGACATGGCGAAGCTCT
>CAZSRR010000064.1:0-31022 GCA_964609175.1 uncultured Bradyrhizobium sp. | reverse complement strand
GACGACGAGAAGCTCGGCTTCTACAAGGTGGCGAAGTATTACTACTTCCCCGGCTGGTGGGAAGGCGGCGCCATGCTGCACATGATCGTCAACGACGAGAAGTGGAATTCGCTGCCGAAGCAGTACCGGGCGATCGTCAACCAGGCCGCGTCGGCCGCGGGCGCGTGGATGATCGAGAAATACGACAGCGTCAATCCGGCTGCCTTGAAGCGACTGGTCGCCGGCGGCGCCGAACTGCGCGCATTCCCGCAGCCGGTGATGGAGGTCTGCTACAAGGCCACCCAGGACCATCTCAACGAGATCGCCGAGAAGAGCCCGTTGTTCAAGAAGACCAAGGAAAGCCACGACGCGTATATGAAGGAAGTGCTGTTTTATACGCAGATCGCGGAGAACTATTACGACAACTACCTGCTCGGCAAGACGCGCAAGGGCTGAAGAGCGTAGCCTGCATGAGCGGAGCGATATGCGGGTTACCAATCCCGCATGTCGCGTTGCTCATGCGGGCTAAAAGTTGGTCACACCGTGGCGCTGACGTAGGGAATGCTGGCGACGACGGCGCACAGCAGCACGGCGTTGCAAAGCATCCCCACCCAGTGCAACCGCCGTAGCTGGCGCACCGCGGTGGCATCACCGGCGTCCCTGGCGCTGAGATAGATATCCCACTCTCGCAGAAACCAGCCGCGCGCCCACACCGCGAACGCCGCGATCAGGGCCACCGCGATGGCAAACATCAGCCGGCCCGTCAGCGCAAAGGTCACAGTGCCGATGATGGCGGCAGTGGCCGTCATCAGAAAATGGATGTTGAACATGCCGCGCAGCAACTGCGTGACCGGCGGGATATCGAGCTTCACCAGCAGGAAAGCGGGCGAGGCCAGAAAGAAATAACCGATCGGGAAAAGCAGGATGACAATGGCGGCCAGCGCCATTCCGTCTGACGTCATGCCGATACTCCTTCTTCCGCAAGGTCGGGCGAGGGTATTCAACGGCGCTTGATATCTGCCCGAACGTTCCTCCGGACCGTTACGGATCCCCTGCATGCATGGGATAGCACGGGTCGCTTACACCCCGCAGTATCTCCGAAAGCAATTGTGCGAGCGGCACTCACGCCCATGTGAGAAAGCGGCTTCGCCGCTCGGATTGACAATGACTGACCAGTCAGTCATTATTGCGACATGACGAAGCGAGCCAGCGAAATTGCCCGGAAATCCGCCGAAAAGCCCGCTTCCCAGCGCGCCGAACGCGCGGCGGAACGGCGGGAGGCGATCATCGAGGCGGCGATGGACGAGTTCATCGCCCGCGGCTTTGCGGCGACGCGGCTCGACGACGTCGCCAGCCGCGCCGGCGTCGCCAAGGGCACGATCTATTTGCACTTCAAGGACAAGGAAGCGCTGTTCGAGGAGTTGATCCGCACCGCCATCGTGCCGCTGGTGAACCGGCTGGCCGCCGGGCCGCCATCCCTCGAAGGGTCGGTGCGCGACATGATCGAGGGGTTTGTCCGCACCTTCCTGCACGAAGTGACGACGACGCGACGGGGCGACATCGTGCGGTTGATCGTAGCCGAGGGGCCGCGCTTCCCTGACATCGCCGACTTCTACTACCGCGAGGTGGTCTCGAAGGGATTGGCCGGGATGCGGGCCGCCATCGCACTAGGCATCGCCCGCGGCGAGATCCGCAACAAGGAGCTGGCGCAGTTTCCGCAGATCCTGATCGCGCCCGCGATGATCGCGGTGATCTGGCAGAGCCTGTTCAGCAGGCACGCGCCGCTGGATGCGATCGAAATGTTTCGGGTGCATCTCGACCTGATTTTCGGCGAACGGAGCACGGCATGACCTCGTCGCGAGCAGTAACGATCTTTGCCGCGCTGGCGCTCGCGATAGCGCTCACCGGCTGCAAGGAACGCAAGGACCCCGGTTTTCAGGGCTGGGTCGAAGCCGACATGATCTTCGTCAGCCCGGATGAAAGCGGGCGGGTGACAAAACTCAACGTGCGTGAGGGCGACGAAGTGAAGCCCGGCGATGCGCTTTACTCCGTGGATGACGATCTGCAGCAGGCGGACCTCAACCAGAACAATGCCACGCTAGCCAACGCGCAGCAGACCTACGACCGCGCGGCGTCGCTGAGCAAGACCGGATCGGGGACGCAGGCCAATTACGACTCCGCGCAGTCGGCGTTGCGCGTGGCAGAGGCCCGCGTCAACACCTCGCAGACGCGGCTGGCGCGTCGCAAAGGGTTTGCACCGGTCGGCGGCACCATCCAGCAGATCTATTTTCGCGAAGGCGAAATGGTGGCGGCGCAGCGGCCGGTGTTGTCGATCATGCCGCCCGGCAACATGAAGGTCCGCTTCTTCGTCCCGGAGACCGAACTGCCCAAGCTTTCGATCGGCGACGAGGTGAAGGTGACTTGCGACAATTGCGCCAATGATCTCACGGCCAAGATCTACTTCATCGCGACGTCGGCGGAATACACCCCGCCGGTGATCTACAGCCTCGATGAGCGCAACAAGCTCGTCTACCTGATCCAGGCGCGGCCAAGCCGGCCGGATGCCCTGCGCGTCGGCCAGCCGATCAGCGTCTTCACCAATGCCCGCACGCCAATGGCGGCAAAGAAGTGAGTGCAACTCCAGCATCCGCGCCGGACATCGCCATCAACGTCGCTGGCCTGTCAAAATCGTTCGGCGGCCGCGAGGTCGTGCATGACCTGTCGATGCAGGTGAAGCGCGGCTCGATCTACGGCTTCCTCGGACCGAACGGCTCCGGAAAGACCACCACCATCCGCATGCTGTGCGGATTGCTGACGCCGGATGCCGGCGAGGGCACCTGCCTTGGCTACGACATCCGGCGCGACGCCGAGAAGATCAAGCGCCGGGTCGGCTATATGACGCAGCGTTTTAGCCTGTATCAGGATCTTTCGGTGCGCGAGAATCTGGAATTCGTCGCCCGGCTCTATGGCCTGCCTGATGCCCGGGGCGCCGCGCGCGACATGATCCGGCGCATCGGGCTGAACGGCCGCGAGGAGCAACTCGCCGGTGAATTGTCGGGCGGCTGGAAGCAGCGGCTGGCGCTCGGCGCCTGCACGCTGCCCAATCCGCAATTGCTGCTGCTCGACGAGCCGACCGCCGGCGTCGATCCCAAGGCGCGCCGAGACTTCTGGAACGAGATTCATGCGCTCGCCGCCGAAGGGCTGACCGTGCTGGTCTCGACCCATTACATGGACGAGGCCGAGCGCTGTCACGAGATCGCCTACATCGCCTACGGTCATTTGCTGGCCCACGGCACGGTCGACGAGGTGATCGAGAAATCCTCGCTGTCGACCTGGAATGTTGCGGGCGATCACCTCAACGGGCTTGCAACCGAGCTCGCCGGCAAACCCGGTGTCGACATGGTGGCGCCGTTCGGCACCAGCCTGCACGTCTCCGGGCGCGACAAGGCTGCGCTCGAAGCGGCCATCGCGCCCTATCGCGAACGCGAGGAACAGCACTGGCAGGCCAGCGAGCCGTCGCTGGAAGACGTCTTCATCGATCTCATGAGCCGCTCGAAGGATAATTTCCAATGAGTGCGACGGACGCCATTCGTCCAGGGCGAGAGGCGAGGGAGCCGGCCTTCGGCTTCTGGCGCCGCAGCTATGCGATGCTGGTCAAGGAGTTCATCCAGCTGCGCCGCGACCGGGTGTCGTTTGCGATGATCGTGATGATCCCGGTCATGCAGTTGCTGCTGTTCGGCTACGCCATCAACACGACGCCGCGCCATCTGCCGACGGCGGTGCTGATCCAGGAGGACAGCGATCTGGCGCGCTCGGTGCTGAAAGCGATGGAGAACACCAGCTATTTCCGCTTCACCCGCGAGGTGCACAGCGTCGCGGAATTCGACGATCTCCTGCAATCCGGCAAGGTGCTGTTCGGGGTCGAGATCCCGCGCGGGTTTGAGCGCGCAGTGCGGCGTGGCGACAAGCCGGCGCTGCTGGTCGCGGCCGATGCCACCGATCCGGTCGCGGCGGGCTCGGCGCTCGGCTCACTCGGCGTGATCGTGCAGACCGCGTTGGCGCACGACCTCCACATCGGCGATCCGCCGGCGATGCCTTTCGAGATCCGCGCGCATGCCCGCTACAACCCGGCGGCGGAATCCCGCCTCAACATCGTGCCGGGCCTCGTCGGCACCATTCTGACCATGACCATGCTGATCTTCACGGCGCTGTCGGTGACGCGCGAGATCGAGCGCGGCACCATGGAAAGCCTGCTTTCGATGCCGATCCGGCCGGTCGAGGTGATGTTCGGCAAGATCATCCCTTACGTGATCGTCGGCGCCATCCAGGCCACGCTGATCGTCGGCATCGGCGTGTTGCTGTTCGGCGTGCCGATCCTCGGCAGCGTGACGCTGCTGGCGCTGCTAACGACGCTGTTCATCACGACGAATCTGTCGATCGGCTACACGTTCTCCACCATCGTCCAGAACCAGTTGCAGGCGATGCAGATGTCGATGATGTTCTTTCTGCCCAGCATTCTGCTGTCCGGTTTCATGTTTCCGTTCGCGGGCATGCCGGTGTGGGCGCAATATATCGGCGAGGCCCTGCCGTTGACGCATTACATCCGCATCGTCCGCGCCATCATGCTGAAGGGCGCGGCGCCCTCCAACCTGCAGTATGACACGATTGCACTCATTGTACTGATGCTGGTGGCGATGACGATCGCGGTGACCCGCTTTCGCCGCACGCTGGATTGAGGTTATATGCGCCAGAAAGTAACGAGGCAGGGCGGTCCGTCATTGCGAGCGCAGCGAAGCAATCCATACTTTCTTCGCGGCGCGATGGATCGCTTCGCTGCGCTCGCAACGACGGTTGAAGCAGATGGGTCTTACGCGCGACAGACGGAATGCTGGTGACGAGTGGGGCGATGACAGGGTTCTGGGGCACCAAGACTAAGGACCAAGACACCGGCGTATCGGCGGACTTCCAGCGCGCGTTGACGCAGGAGGTGATGAAGACCGAGCTTCTGCGTATCAAGGCGCTGATCGCGACCGCCGTTGTGCTCGGCCTCTCCGTGATGCTCACCTACTTCTTTGCAAACGAGGCGGTTGCGCGCGTCTGGCACGGCAATTTGACGCCGTTTCACCTCCTTTCCATCATCGGGCCGTTCATCCTGTTCGAATGGTGGGTGCACAGCGCGATCCAGCGACACATGAAGCGCGGGCGCGACCTGCCGCTGTTCCGCCGCTATATCGGCGCGCTGATCGAGACGTCGATGCCGACGGTGGCGTTGGCGCTGCATATCGACAGCATGGGGTCTGTGGCCGCCCTCGGCTTCGCCGCTCCGTTGGTCTATTTCATCTTCATCATCCTCTCGACGCTGCGGCTGGATTTCTGGCTTTCCACCTTTACCGGCGCCGTTGCGGCGATCGAGCTGTTCTGCATGGCGAGGTATTACCATCCCGCGCCGGACGCCGATCCCGGCATTCTTTATCCTGCCGCCCGCAGCCTGATTGTCCTCGTCTGCGGCATCCTCGCTGGTGCCGTCGGACATCAATTGCGGCAGCAGTTCGAGACCAGCATCAAGGCGGCCACCGCGCGCGATCGGATCACTAATCTGTTCGGCCAGCACGTTTCGCCGCAGGTCGTGGAGCGGTTGATGGCGGAGGGAACGAAGACCGACAGCGACATTCGCCGCGTCGCCGTCATGTTCGTGGACTTCCGCAGTTTCACGGCCGGCGCCCGTACGCGCACGCCGCAGGAGGTCGTCAGCCGACTCGACGGCGCGTTCGCCATTCTGGTCGAGATTCTCGACCGCCACGGCGGCATCGTGAACAAATTTCTCGGCGATGGATTCCTGGCGCTGTTCGGCGCACCCCTCGACGCACCGGACCCTGCGCACAGGGCCGTCGCCGCGGCGCGCGAAATGCTTGAAGCCAATTCGAAGATCAACGAAGGGACGAGCTGGCCGCTACGGATCGGCATCGGCATCCACCTCGGCGAGGTGGTCGCCGGCAATATCGGCTCCCCGCGGCGCAAGGAATACACCGTGATCGGCGACACCGTGAATTTCGCCTCGCGGCTAGAGGCGCTCAACAAGGATTTCAATTCGCAATTTTTGATTTCGGACGCCGTCCGCGATGCGCTCGGCGAAGCCTGTAGCGATGCCGTTGCGCTCGGCGAGGTCGAGGTCAGGGGCTATGAGCGGCCGATGGCCGTGTGGCGGCTGGGATGACGGAGCAGGAAGATGCAGCGGCGCTACATCACCGTGGACGTGTTCACCGATCGCGCCTTCGGCGGCAATCCGCTCGGCGTGGTGCTCGATGCCGGTGGTCTGTCGACCGAGCAGATGCAGGCGGTTGCCCGGGAATTCAACTATTCCGAGACGACGTTCGTGCTGCCGCCGGCCGATCCCGCGCATGACGCCCAGGTGCGCATCTTCACGGTGAATCGGGAGCTCCCGTTTGCGGGCCATCCCAATGTCGGCACCGCCTACGTGCTGGCGACGCTGGCCGAAAAGCCGCCGGCGCGGCTGCTGTTCGAGGAAGGGGCAGGGCTGGTGCCGGTCGAGATCGTGACCGAGCAGGGCAAGGTGGTCAGCACCGAGTTCACCGCGCCGCAGCAGCTCAAGCGGATGTCGCATCTTTCGGCCGAACAGGCGGCGGCCTGCCTGTCGCTGTCGGCCGGCGACATCAAGACCGACCGGCACGCACCGCAGATCATTTCCGTAGGCCTGGCGTTCCTTGCCGTCGAAGTCGTCTCGCGTGAGGCGCTGCGGCGCGCGAAGCCGGATGCCGCGGCGTTCGCAAAGACGTTTCCGTGCGACGGCAGCGACGCCGTCTATTTCTACACGCGCGATGTGCCGGCCGGCGAAAAGCCGTGCGACCTGCAGGCGCGGATGTTCCATCCCGGCGTCAGCGGCCTCTCCGAAGACCCCGCGACCGGCAGCGCGACGGCCGCCGCAGCGGCGCTGCTGGCCGATCTCGATGGCACCAAAGACGGCGAATTGAAACTGAAGATCGGGCAGGGTTTTGACATGGGCCGGCCGAGCCTGCTTTTGACCCGCGTGCGCAAGCAGAATGGCGCGGTGGCGTCGATCCACGTCGGCGGCGGCAGCGTAAAGATCATGGAAGGAACGTTCCAGCTGTAGACGGAGAAGTGTCTCTCTCCGTCATTCCGGGGCGCGCTCTTGGGCGCGAACCCGGAATCCAAGTTTCAGCGGTTTCCGTGGCTGGTTGGATTCCGGGTTCGCGCCAAGAGGCGCGCCCCGGAATGACGGCGGAGGCCTAAACCTGCGGCGCCACCAAATTCTCAACCTTCACACCGTCGCGCTCCTCGATGATTTCCGCAATCCATTGCCGGTGGCAATGGGTGTGGTCGCGCTCGTAGCAGAGAATGCACACCGGCCCCGATTGCTTGACCAGCGCCGACAGCTCGTCGAGCTCCTCCTTCGCCTGCGCCGTCTTCAGGTGCGCCGAATAGATTTTGTGCAGCAGGCCGAATTGGCCGCTGCGCGCTGCCTCGCGGCCGCTCTTCGGCGTTCCGAGGCCTTTCAAGTGCAGATAGGCAATCCCGCGTTCGTCCAGCCCGGCCGCCAGCTGGTTCTTGGAAAAGCCCGGCCGCCGCGAGGAGGCCACCGCGCGGACGTCCACCAGCAGCTTGACGCCGGCGGCTTCCAGCGCGTCGAGCACGGCGCGCGACGGCGTCTGCTCATAGCCGATGGTGAAGAGGCGTTTTGTTCGGCGGGCCATAGCGATCCCGGACATTTTGTCGCTGGCGCGAGGCTATTGGAATGCCCGGTTAAATGCCACATCCGCGTTGCCGCCGGAGGCGGGAGGCCCCATAGTCGCGACAAGAGCCGCTTGACGGCCGCATGTCTCGGGGGGACACGATGAACCGGATTTTCCGCGTACTGATTTCGATGCTCGCATTCCTCGCGCTTTGCGCCACCTCGGCGCACGCCCAGGCCAGCTATCCCGACCGCCCCGTCAAGATTATCGTCCCGATCGGGCCAGGCGGCAGCTACGACCTGGTCGGCCGGCAGCTGGCGGATGCGCTGTCGAAGCGCATGGGGCAGAGCTTCGTCGTCGAAAACAAGCCGGGCGCCGGCACCGTGGTCGGCACGCAAGCGGCCAGCCAGAGCGAACCCGACGGCTATACGCTGGTGGTCGGCGGTCTCTCGAACATGGCGTTCAATTCGGCGCTGTATTCGAAGCTCGGCTATGATCCGCGCAAGGATTTTGTGCCGGTCGCACTGATCTACAAGTTCGGTTACGTGATGGTCGCCCGCAAGGACCTGCCGCACGCGATGCTCGCTGATATCGTGGCGGCTGCGAAGGCCAAGCCAGGTTCGATTTCGGTCGCCACCGCCGGCGTCGGCACCGGCCAGCAACTGGTGGCCGCCGCGTTTATGAAGGCCGCGGGCGTCAAATTCCAGGAGATTCCTTACAAGGGGTCGCCGCCGGCCTTCACCGACCTGCTCGCCGGCCGCATCGACCTGTTCTTCGATTCGAACTCGGCAGGGCTGCCCTATGTTCAGTCGGGGCAAGCCAAGGGCATCGCGTTGCTGTCGGCGAAGCGCAGCCCGCTGGCGCCCGACGTGCCGACGATGTCGGAAGCTGGCGTGTCCGGCCTCGATGTCGATTCCTGGCTCGGCATATTCGCGCCCGCCAAAACCCCGCCGGACGTGATCGCAAAACTGCGCAAGGAAATCCGTGCGGTGCTTCCCGAACTGAAGGAGCGCTTTGAAAAAAGCGGCGGCGAGGTGTGGGATCTAGCCGATGACAAGCTCGACGCTTTCGTAGCGTCTGAGTATGAGAGCTGGACCAGGCTGATCCGAGAGTCCGGCATCAAGCTGGACTGATGAATTACTTCACCCGCTCGATCAGCTCCATCGCGCCGGCCGGCGCGCGCACCTTGCCCTCGTGGATGACATAGGCGAATACGTCGCGCGGGATTTTCTTTGGCCTGGCCTTGTCCACGCGCGGCAGGTCGTCGGGCTCGCCGCCGCTGGCCCAGGCCTGAAAGCGCCTGGCCCAGGCGTCGAGCTGTTTTGGCGGATAGCACGTCTTCAGCTCGTCATTGCCTTTTTGCAGCCTTGCATAGACGAAGTCGCTGACGACGTCGGCGATTGCGGGATATTTGCCGTGTTCGGCGAACACGACGGGTATTTCGAACTGGCGCAGCAAGGCGATGAATTCGGGCACGCAGAAACTGTCATGCCGGACCTCGACCACGTGCCGCAGCGCGCGTCCCTCGAGCTTGCGCGGCAGCAACTCCAGGAACTTGCCGAAATCTGCTTCGTCGAATTTCTTGGTCGGCGCGAACTGCCACAGCACCGGCCCGAGCCGGTCGCCAAGCTCCAGCACGCCGGAATCGTAGAACCGCTTCACCGAGTCGCCGGCTTCCGCCAGCACGCGGCGGTTGGTCGCAAAGCGCGGTCCCTTCAACGAAAAGACGAATCCGTCGGGCACTTCGCGCGCCCATTTGCGAAAACTCTCCGGCTTTTGCGAGCCGTAATAGGTTCCGTTGATCTCGATCGAGGTCAGTTTCGACGCCGCGTAGGCCAGCTCCTTCGCTTGCGCCAGCTTCTCCGGATAAAACACCCCGCGCCAAGGCTCAAAGGTCCAGCCGCCGATGCCGATATAAATGTGGCCGCTGCTTTTCGCGGTCGATTTCGCTGGCTTGCTCACGGGGGGCTCGTCGGAAAATGGGGGAGGGCAGTTCGGATGTTAACCAGATCGGTCCGGATTGGCCAGTTTGCCGCAGCCGATCGCCGGTCCGGGACCCATGGCTTGGGCAAATTGGCGTGCCTTTTGCAAAGCTTATAGCGGCGGAACAGGCGTTCCGCCCCGGCAATGCAACTCAGGACCAAGGTTTGGCTTCGCACGGATTGATCATGAGCAAGCGCCCGGTACAAGCCGCGCCGGCCCTCGGCAAGCTCGGCGCGCCTGTGGAAGTCGGCGCGTTGTTGATGGCTGACGGGGGCACGCAGCGAAGCGGCCCGCCATACCTGTTCAGCGGACTGTCTGATTCCGAGATCGCGCAGGTGCTGGGCTCGGGAAAACGGCGCGTACTTTACCGCGGCGCCCAATTGTTCAGCCAGGGCAGTCCGCAGGACGGCATCTTCCTGATCGAAAGCGGGCGCATCAAGGTGTTCTACACCGCGCCGTCCGGCCGCGAGATCACCCTGGCCTACTGGCACTCCGGCAATTTCGTCGGCGGCCCGGAAGTGTTCAAGCAAGGTCTGCACGTGTGGTCTGGCGAGGCCGCCGTCAACAGCACGGTGATGCATTTGCCGGGCGACGTGCTGCGGCGCATGGCGATGACGATCCCCGCGCTCGCCATCGGCATCATCGAAGGCCTCAGTTTCAAGGGGCAATGCTATTCGGCCCTGGCGCAGATGCTCGGCACCCGCTCGCCGACGGAACGGCTGGCGCAATTGCTGCTGCACCTGATGAACCTCTACGGCGTGGAAGAGCGCAACGGCATGTTGATTGCCGCCTCCTTCACCCACGCCGACCTCGCGCATATGACCGGCGTGACGCGGCAGTCCGTCACCATCAGCCTCAAGAAATTCACCGAACTTGGCGTCCTCCATGCGCATGGGGCCAACCTCGTCATTAACAATCCCGAGCTCTTGAGCGAAATCCGCGACGGCAAGCATGGCAAGGCGGCGGCTCCGGACGAGGCCTAGTGCTGCGGGGATGCACATCCGACAACCGTAACGCCTATTCAGTAGCCAAATGGATATCCCGATCTGTCCATTATTTGAGCATCTGATATTTGTTCGCAACAGGTTGCTGGCTCGATGCGTTCGTCGTTTCGGATTCAAGGGCCGCCGTTCAGAGTTTGCTTACCGGACGCCTCGACGTCCCGGATGGAAGCAAACGAGTGCACGGCAATGACGCCTATCCCTCTCGCGCACCGCGCCACCCGCAAGCCCGGCATGCTCCGTGGCGCCAGCCAAGGCCCGGTGGCGGCTCGCTTCCACCCGCATCTCAATCAAACCAGTCACCTTGCCCATTGCCTGACCACCCTCCCGCCGACCATCGCGGGAAGGGGGCTTCGCCGGGGCACCGTACGACATGCAGCACAGTTCGGTTCGAAAGGATTTGTTCGATGAGCGTCGGCCCTGCGTCAAAACTCCCCGGCTTTCTTCCTCTGCTCGTTGCCGCGGCCATGGGCTTCGTGCCTGCGGTTGCAGGCGCGGAAACCCTCGAAATCGGTATCGGCACCCAAAACACGACGACCAACACCGTGACCGGCGGCGTCGTCCTGAAGGAACTCGGCCTGCTGGAAAAGCACCTGCCCAAGACCGGCAAGTACAAGGACATTCAATACAAGCTGAGCTGGCAGAATTCGACGTCGGGTCCGCCGATCACCAACGGCATGATGGCCAACAACATCCAGATCGGCATGATGGGCGACTATCCGCTGATGGTGAACGGCGCCACCGGGCAGGCGACCAAGAACGAAACCCAGCTTGTCGCGATCATCGCCTATAACGCGGTCGGCGGCGGCAATGGCATCGTCGTCCACAAGGACTCGCCGTTCTACGAACTCGCCGACCTCAAGGGCAAGAACGTCTCGGTGCCGTTCGGCTCGGCCGCGCACGGCATGATGCTGACGTCGCTGCAGAAGAAGGGCCTGCCGCCGGACTTCTGGAATCTCGTGTCGCAGTCGCCCGAAGTCGGCAGCACCAATCTGCAGGAGAAGCGCATCGACGCCCATGGCGATTTCGTGCCGTTCGCCGAACTGCTGCCGTTCAAGGGCTTTGCCCGCAAGATCTATGACGGCGCCGAAACCAAGACGCCGACGTTCCACGGCGTCGTCATCCGCAAGGATTTCGGCGAGAAATATCCCGAGATCGTGCTCGCCTACATCAACGCGCTGATGGAAGCCAACGACTGGATGCGCAAGAACCCGAAACTCGCCGCCGAGAAGATCGAGGAATGGACCAAGATCAACAAGGAGGTGGTCTACATCTTCCTCGGCCCCGGTGGGGTGCACACGCTGGACCCGACGATCAAGCCGAAATGGGTCGAGTCGATCGGCAGCAACTACGCCATCCTGCAGAAGCTGAACATGATCAAGGAGCTCAATATCGGCGCCTGGGTCAACGACAGCTACGTTCGTCGGGTGTTCAAGGATAAGGGGCTCGATTACGACAAGCAGCTGGCCTCGTTCGAGAGCTACAGCGTGACGGGCACCGATCCGGTCTGCAACGCGCCGGTCAACGATCCCGGAAAAACAGGCGAAATCTGGATCCAGGGCGGCGATATCCTCGCGTTCAGTTCGCCGGTGTGCACGCTGCTCGGCGTCAAGAAATACGGCGCCGAAGGCAAGAAGTTCAACGCCGTCTATCTCGTCGACCATCAGCTCGGCATCAAGGTGTTCGCCGACGCCGCCTTCTACTCGATCGGCGGCAAGGACCCCAAGAAGCCTGATGTGGTGCCGTTCCTGCTCAAGAAGGACGCCGAAGAGTTCGCGGCGAAGAACGGCGGCAAGCTGGCGACCTACGCCGAGGTGCTCGGCGCCGTCAACCTCGGACAATAGGAGGCGCGGATGGGCAGCGTGGCAAGTGCGAAGATCGTGGCGCTGCCGATGGCCGACAAGCTCTCCCAACCTGAGCCGTCACCGGCGGCTGCGCGCGCAATCATGACCGGAGCGCCCGCTTCGCCGCCGGCCCCGGCAACACCGGAGCCGCAGTCGATCCCGACGTTCTCGTTGACCAAGTTCTCGAAAAACCTGCTGGCGAAAGTCACCCGCGAGCGGATCATCACCGCTTCTCTGGCCTGCGTATCGCTCGGCGCGCTGTTCCTGTTCTGGTATCTCGGAACCAAGTACCGGATCGAGTTCTATATCCGCTTCAAGAACGTGCCGACGCCCTACGAGGTGTATAACCAGCTGACGCAGGTCGGGCTCTCCAACAAATATCTCGTCAACATCGCCATCAGCGTCCGCCGCATCCTGCTCGGCTTTTTCATCGCGATCGCTATCGGCGTGCCGCTCGGGCTGGCCATCGGCAAATATCCGCGGGTGCGTGACCTGTTTATGCCCGTGGTCGAAGTGTTGCGGCCGATCCCGGCGATTGCCTGGGTTCCGATGTCGATCATGCTGTGGCCGAACAACGAGGCGAGCATCGTCTTCATCACCTTCATCGGCGCCTTCTTTCCGATTCTGCTCAACACCATCCACGGCGTACATTCGCTCGACGGGGTGCTGCTGCGCGCGGCCCGATGCCTCGGTGCCGGTGAATTCCGGCTGTTCCTCAACGTAATCCTGCCCGGCTCGCTGCCGCACATCTTCACCGGCCTTGCCGTCGGCATGGGCGTGGCGTGGGTCTCACTGATCGCAGCCGAGATGATCTCGGGTCAGTTCGGCGTCGGCTACTTCACCTGGGAGGCCTATTCGCTGGTGGACTATCCCGCGATCGTGCTCGGCATGATCACGATCGGCTTTCTTGGCCTGGCCTGCAGCGGCATCATCCGCATGGTCGGCGCTCTCCTGATGCCCTGGCTGGCATTCGCACCCGGAGGAAAGCGATGACGATGGCGACGGCGGAAAACCAGAAAGGCTTCATCGACGTCCGCGACATGGGGGTGATCTTCGGCGCCAACGACAACAAGGTCGTCGCCGTCGAGCGCGTGTCGCTCAACGTGCAGCCGGGCGAATTCGTCTCGTTGATCGGGCCTTCGGGTTGCGGCAAGTCCACGCTGCTCAGCATCGTCGCCGGCTTCGTCAAGCCGACCAGCGGCGAGGCGAGGCTGGACGGGAAAGCCATCACCAAACCCGGCTCGGACCGCGGCGTCGTGTTCCAGCAGTACTCGCTGTTCCCCTGGCTGTCGGTGCGCAAGAACGTCGAGTTCGGCCTCAAGATGGCCGGCGTCGACCAGGGCAAGCGCAACACGACCGCACGCGCGTTGCTGGATCTCGCGGGGCTCCTGTCGTTCGAGAACCATTATCCGGACCAGTTGTCCGGCGGCATGAAGCAGCGCATCGGCATCGTTCGTGCGCTGGCGACCAGCCCGCAGGTCTTGCTGATGGACGAACCGTTCGGCGCGCTCGATACGCAGACGCGCGTCGTGATGCAGGAGATCCTCACCAACATCTGGCAGCAGTTCAAGATCTCGGTGCTGTTCATCACGCACGACATCGAGGAGTCGATTTTCCTCTCCGACCGCATCTACGTGATGACGGCGCGGCCGGGACGCATCAAGGCGGAGATCAAGGTCCCGTTGCCGCGTCCGCGGCGGGCGGAGATGACCGACACGCCGGAGTTCATGAACCTGGTGCAGGAGCTGAAAGGCCTGATCCGCGAGGAATCGCTGGCGGCCATGGCGCCCGAAATCAAGGACAGGGGCCTGTCAGGCTTCGGAATGAAAGTGGGACCGAAAGGAGTAGGCGAAATCTTCTGATCGAATTCTGAAACTTCGCGGCCGCACCGGCGCGAAACACGACTGACGACATCAACCAAGGAGAGACGCGAACAGGCGCGCGCGTCAACGACGGCGTGCGCCCGCGTCACAGAACGGAGAATTCAATGGCAAGCAAACCCAACATCCTGTTTTTCCACGTCGACAATCTCGGCATGGGCGAACTCGGCTGCTATGGCGGCGGCATTCTGCGCGGCGCAGACACCAAGCGCATGGACGCATTCGCCAAGCAAGGCGTCAAGCTGACGCACTATGTCGTCGAACCGCAATGCACGCCGACCCGTTCGGCGCTGATGACCGGACGCTTCCCGATCCGCTCAGGCAACCACACCATCGCGCTCGGCGGCAATGGCGGCGGCATCGTCAAATGGGAGCGCACGATCGGCTCGATCCTGTCGGACGCCGGCTATGCCACCTCGATCTACGGCAAGTGGCACATCGGCGCCGAGGACGGCCGCTTTCCGACCGACCACGGCTTTGACGAATGGTACGGCCCGTTGCGCACCTACGACGAATGCATGTGGCTGACCGACCCGCATTACGTGGCGGAGCGCGACGGCTTCTCGCACATGCATGAGGGCGTCAAGGGCAAGGGCGCCTGGCCGATTCTCGAAGAGCAGCTCACCATGGAGACCAAGAAGACCTGCGACCTCGAGTACCAAAAGCGCGCCATCAAGTTCATGGAAAAGTCCGTCAAGGCGGACAAGCCGTTCTACTGCTACTTCAACCACTCGCTGATGCATTTCCCGATGAGTCCGCGCGACGAGTTCGTCGGCAAGAGCACCAACGGCGATTGGGGCGACTGCCTGCTGATGCTCGACCATGATTTCGGCGTGCTGCTCGACAAGCTCGATGAACTCGGCGTTGCCGACAACACCATCGTCGTGATGTGCGGTGACAATGGCGCCGAGGACCATCTCGCCGGCCGCGGCACCGGCGGCTTCTTCGACGGCTCCTATTTCAGCTCGGCGGAGGGCGGCATCCGCACGCCATTGCTGATCCGCTGGCCGAACCGCATTCCGGCTGGCGTCGAGAGCAACGAGATGGTCCATGTCACCGACATGTTCACCACGCTGCTGTCGATGACCGGCTGCAAGGCGCCCGCCGACCGCTTGATCGATGGTGTCGACCAGAGCCCGTTCTTCCTTGGCAAGCAGAAAGCCTCGAACCGCGAGTCCTGCATCGTCTGGCTGAAGGACGAACTGCATGCCGTGAAGTGGAAGGATTTCAAGATCAACTTCAAGCGCCAGCAGCATTTCCACGATCCCGAACTGCCGCTCGGTTTCGCCCGCATCACGCATCTGCAGGAAGACCCGAAGGAGCGGGAGGCCGTCAACCAGCGCTATGTGCGCTGGTGGGTGATGCAGCACGCCCAGCGCGTGATCAGGGATTTCGAGGAAAGCGCGAAGAAGGAGGAACTGATTCCGCCGGGCGCGCCGCTCGATTTCGTTCCCAAGCAGCACGCGAAGGTTTGACCGAAATGACTGCACCGACGAGAGCGGAGACGATCGCGATGGGTGCAGCCGGCGACCGTCGGGGGGAGGGCTGTTGCGCTGCCTCCGGCCTGAACAAGGCGGGCACCGTGCCCGCTGCCGTCGACCCGGCGTCCATGAACTGGATTCCGGGCGGCCCCTTTCTGATGGGCTCGAACAGCTTTTACCGCGAGGAACGTCCGGTACGTCCGGCCGCCGTCGACGGGTTCTGGATGGATATCTATCCCGTCACCAACGCCGAATTCAGGAAATTCACGGAAGCGACGGGATACGTCACCTATTCGGAGCGTGCGCCGGATGCGGCGATGTACCCCGACGCTGAGCCTGCGTTGCTGGTCCCAGGCTCGCTGGTGTTCGTCAAACCGGATCGCCCGGTCAGCCTGCGCAACAACCTCGCCTGGTGGGAGTATCGCCCCGGCGCCGACTGGCGGCATCCGGAAGGCCCCGGAAGTTCGATCGCCGGCCGGGACGACCATCCGGTCGTGCACGTGGCCCATGAAGATGCGCGCGCTTATGCGGCGTGGTGCGGCAAGGAACTGCCGACCGAAGCCGAATGGGAATTCGCCGCCCGCGGCGGTCTCGAGGGCAAGGCCTATGCATGGGGCGACGCCGCCAATCCGGAGGGGCGGTTTCTCGCCAACACCTGGCAAGGCCGTTTCCCGCACGAGAATCTGGCCGAGGACGGATACGAGGGCACCTCACCGGTCGATGCGTTTCCGCCCAACGGCTACGGCCTGTTCGACATGGTCGGCAACGTCTGGGAATGGACGTCGAGCCCGTATGACGCCGCGCCCGGCCAGATGCCGCAATCCTGCTGCCACCCGAACATGGGCGACGACCGGTCGATGCGCCGTGTCGTCAAGGGTGGCTCGCATCTCTGCGCGCCGAATTATTGTCTCCGCTATCGGCCCTCGGCCCGTCAGGGCGAAACGGCCGATTCCTCCACCTGCCACATCGGCTTTCGCTGCATCGTGCGCCAGCCGCCGGGCGGCTGATCGCGACTGTTCGAAAGCGCCGTCAACATCTTCTGGAATAGCCTATGCAAATCGCCAGTCCCGCCGTCGCCCAATCGCAGTTCGAGGATTCGCCACCGATCTCGGCGGTGCTTCGCGCGCCAAACCTTTTCGTCCGTGAATCGCTGGCCGGCATCATCACCGCGCTGGCGCTGATCCCCGAGGTGATTTCGTTTTCCTTCGTCTCGGGCGTCGATCCCAAGGTGGCGCTGGTTTCCTCGATCGTGTTGTGCCTGGTGATGTCGATTCTCGGCGGCCGGCCGGCCATGGTTACCGCCGCGGCTGGCTCGATCGCGCTGGTGATCGGCCCGATGGTCAAGCTGCACGGCGTCGGTTACATTCTGCCGACCATCCTGCTGGCGGGCATCATCCAGATCGCATTCGGGCTGGCCGGACTGGCGCGGCTGACCCGATTCATCCCGCGCTCGGTGATGATCGGTTTTGTCAATGCGCTCGGCATTTTGATCTTTGCCGCGCAGGTGCCGCACATCTTCAACGTGCCGTGGCTGGTCTATCCGCTGTTCGCGCTGACGATGGCGATCGTGCTCGTGATGCCGCGGATCACGACCGCGGTGCCGGCGCCGCTGATCGCCATCATCGTGGTCACGTCGATCGTGATTCTGGGGCATCTGGCGGTCCCCAATGTCGGCGGCGAGGGCGCGATGGCACCGGGGCTGCCCGGTTTCACCACGTTCGTCGTCCCGCTCGATCTCAACACGTTGCGCATCATCTGGCCGACCGCAATCAGCGTCGCCTTTGTCGGCCTGTTGGAAACGCTGCTGACGGCCAAGCTGGTCGACGATCTCACCGACACGCGCTCGCACAAGGGCAAGGAATCCTGGGCGCTCGGCGTCGCCAACATCGCCGCCGGTTTCTATGGCGGTATCGGCGGCTGCGCCATGATCGCGCAGACGGTCGTCAACGTGAAGATCGGGCAGGGGCGCACCCGCATTTCGACGGCGGTGACCGCCATCGTCCTGCTCGTACTTGTTACGGCGCTCAGCGACCTGATGGCGCAGATACCGATGGTGGCGCTGGCCGCCGTCATGATGATCGCCGCCCTCAAGACCATCGATTGGCACAGCCTTCGGCCGGCGACGTTCAAGCGCATGCCGATCCCGGAAACGCTGGTGATGGTGACCACCGTTGCGGTGACCGTCGTCACCGGCAATCTCGCGATCGGAATCGCCGTTGGCGTGGTGCTGGCGATGATCCTGTTCGCGCGGCGGGTCGCGCATGTCATTCGCGCCGAGCGCACCGTGAGCCAGGACGGCATGTCGGTCCGTTACGATGTCCACGGTCCACTGTTCTTCGGCTCCAGCAACGATCTCGTCGAGCGTTTCTCGTACGGCGCCGACCCCAAGTGCGTGCTGATCGATCTCACCCATTCACAGATCTGGGACGCATCGAGCGTTGCGGCGCTGGATTCGGTCGAAACCAAGTACCGCGACCACGGCGCCAGCGTCACCTTCGCCGGGCTCGACCAGCGCAGTTCCTCATTCCACCAGCGGCTGAGCGGCAAGCTCGGTGCCTGAGTTTGGCGGAGCAGGATCAAAGGATCATTCGATGGCTATCATGGAATGGATATCGATTCTCACTCGCAGGATCATGCGGATCTGGGCCGGCCGCTATCGGCCTGAGCGGCACTATATGCGCGGCGCCGGGCCGGCGTCGAAGCGAAGCCAGGGCGTTGGTTCGTAGCAAGACATTCAACAACAGGGCTCCGGAAAACCGGAGCCTCTGGCCTTCGTTCGGATGGCCTGCTTGAAATCAGGGCTTGCCGGGAGGCACGGGCGCCTTGCCCGTCAGCCCCTTGAGTGGCTCGAGGGTCTGCTTGGCAAGCCTGTTGTGCAGTTCGCAAATCTTGTGCGACTCCGCGACCGACGTCTCATAGGCCCGCTTCACGAATTCGGTCTGAACCGTCATCGCCTTGTCGAGCGAACGGACGCCGCTGAGTTGCTCGACAAACGCGCCGAACTGCTCGATGGATTTGCGTGTGTAGTCGCGGTACGCATTCGCGATGGTCTGCATGCTGACCGGCGGCTCGGCCGGCAGCGATGCGGCCGGAGGCGGTTCGGCCGTGATCGGCTCTGCTGATCCAGGTTGTGCCGGTTCGGCTTCCACCGACTTGGTTTCCACCGACGTGGCTTCTACCGATTTGGCTTCTACCGACTTGGCTTCAACCGACTCGGCTTCAACCGACTTGGCTTCCACCAAATCGCCTCCTGCCGGTTTGACTTCAACCGGCTCGATTTCCGCCGGGTTGGCTTCTTCCAATTTGGGTTCGGCGACCGTCGGTGCGGCCAAGACGGGTTCGGGGGGCGACGGCGCGACAACGGGCTGCGGTTCGGGTTGCGCGGCGGCGACCGTCTCCTCGACCGCGGGCAGCTTTGCCAACTTCGGTTTCCTGGCACGAACCGGCTGCGGTTTCGGGGCCTGATTCTGGGGTTCGACCGGCGCCGGCTGCTGCGGCGAACTCGCCTGAGAAACCGCCTTCTTGCGCCGCGACTCTTTGCCCTTGGCCCGTCCGGACTTTTCGGCTGGCTTGGTCTCGTCTGTCGTCGGCATCTAGTTCCCCTCTTCCGGTCGACCCGAAGGGCCGAGACTCTGGCATGTTTACGATATTATCGCGGTTCTTGCTTGTCGGTTACGCGTCGCCGGTGTGACCAGATTTTGAAGGTGGCCAGGTTGCCGGTTCCGTCGACGGCTCTCCCAGGGTAGTACTTTTTCCGCGTGCCGCTTCCATGATATCAGTTCCCGGTCAGCGCAGAGGGTCATTGGGTATGAATTCGCAGTCAATTGCCGGCGTTTTGGGAGCCATCGTCGCGGCGATCGCGATGGTGGCGGCGATCGTCTATGGACCGATCGGCCAGCCCACCAAGCCGGTCGGCACCCAGCAAACTGCACCGGCGCCGCAACCGGCCCCGGCGGCAGCCGCACCCCGCGGGCCGGTGATTCGGGAGGTGCCGAACTAAACGGCAGATGCCACTTGCGGAATGCGCCGGGTATCCCTATCTGGTTTCTAACGGCGACGTTGACGCTTCAAAGCTCCGGCGCTGGGACGACCATGAATAGTTTGGCTGCGCCGGATGTACGCGCGCACTCTGTTCGTGGTCGTTGGCATTTTCAGAGCATTTTCAAGCACGCTTCTGTCCGTTCCCGAGTTTGAGCCGTTCCCGAACAGGGGGGGGGGAATGATTCGCGCAAAGGCGGAAGTGCAGGTCGATTCGACCTCCGTTTTCATGATCCGGTCACCTCATTTCCCCGGCTTGCCTTGGCATGTCCGTTGGCTGCGGATATACGCTGGCGGCCATGAATGACGCGATCAGACCGAGCCTTGAAACCCCGTCGCAGGCCGGTTTGCCTGAGCTTTCGGTCATCGTGCCGACCTTCAACGAGCGGGACAATGTCACCGTGCTGTATCGGCGGCTGGAGGCCACGCTTGCTGGCATTGGCTGGGAAGTGGTCTTTGTCGACGACAATTCCCCTGATGGGACTTGGGAAGTTGTGCGTGCGCTGGCGCAGAAGGACTCCCGCGTACGCTGTATCCGCCGGATCGGTCGGCGCGGCCTGTCAGGCGCCTGCATCGAGGGCATTCTGGCCTCGAGCGGCCCCTATGCGGCGGTGATCGACGCCGATCTGCAGCACGATGAAGCGCAATTGCCGAAAATGGTTGCGCTGCTGCGCAGCGGCGAGGCCGAGCTCGTGATCGGCAGTCGCTATATCACGGGCGGCAGCGCCGCCAGTTTCGACAAGCAGCGGGCCGGCGCCAGCCAGCTTGCCACCGAGGTGGCGCGGCGCGTGCTGAAGGTCGAGGTCGCCGACCCGATGAGCGGCTTCTTCATGATCCGCCGCGACCGCTTCGAGGAGCTGGCGCCGCAGCTCTCGACCCAGGGCTTCAAGATCCTGCTCGACGTCATCGCGACTGCGCAGGGCAAGCTGCGCACCATTGAGGTGCCGTACACCTTCGGTTCGCGCCAGCATGGCGAGAGCAAGCTGGACTCCATGGTCGCGCTGGATTTCCTCGGCCTGGTGCTGGCAAAGCTGACGCATGACGTGGTGTCGCTGCGCTTCCTGCTGTTTGCGATGGTCGGCGGCTCCGGCCTCGTCGTGCATCTCGCGGTGCTGTTCATCGCCCATGAAATCTTCAGGGAGCCGTTTGCAGAGGCGCAGGCGGCCGGCGCGCTGACCGCGATGACCAGCAACTTCATCCTGAACAACTTTCTCACCTATCGCGACCAGCGGTTGAAGGGATTTGCGATCCTGCGCGGCCTGCTGCTGTTCTATCTCGTCTGCGGCGTCGGGCTGCTCGCCAATGTCGGCGTCGCGTTCGCGGTGTTCGACCAGGAGCCGATCTGGTGGCTCGCCGGGCTCGCGGGCGCGCTGATGGGCGTGGTGTGGAATTACGCGATGTCCGGACTGTTCGTCTGGCGCAAGCGATGATCGGGATATGAATCCGAACGAGGCGCGGGTTGCTCGCAACACGGCCCTTTTGATCCTCGGGTTCGTGGCGCTGCGCCTGGTCGCCGCGGCGCTCACGCCGATCACCTTTGACGAAGCCTATTACTGGACATGGTCGAAACATCTGGCGGGCGGCTATTACGATCATCCGCCGATGGTTGCGGTCGTGATCCGGCTCGGCACGCTGATCGCGGGCGACAGCGAATTCGGCGTTCGGGTGGTCTCGATCCTGCTGGCGTTGCCGATGAGTTGGGCGATCTATCAGGCCGCCGCCATCCTGTTCGGCAGCCGGCGCGTGGCGTCGTCGTCGGCGATCCTGCTCAACATCACGTTGATGGCGGCGGTCGGCACCATGATCGTGACGCCGGACGCGCCGCTATTGGTGGCTTCCAGCTTCCTGCTGTTCGCGCTCGCCAAGGTGCTGCAGACGGGTAACGGCGGGTGGTGGCTGGCGGTCGGCGCCGCTGCCGGCTGCGCGCTGTTGTCGAAATACACCGCTCTGTTTTTCGGACTGGCGATCCTGATCTGGCTGGTTGCCGTGCCCGGCCTGCGGCACTGGCTGATCTCGCCATGGCTCTATCTCGGCGGGCTGGTCGCGGCGCTATTGTTCGCCCCCGTCCTGCTCTGGAATGCGGAGCATGGCTGGGTTTCCTTCATCAAGCAGATGGGGCGGGCCAGGATCGACGATTTCCGCCCGGCCTACATCGCCGAACTGATTCCGACGCAGATTGCCTTCGCGACGCCGCTGGTGTGGATGCTCGGCGCGATGGGACTCTATGCGCTGTACGCGCGACGGGCCGGCGCGTTGCCGGCGCGGGTGCTCGTCAACACGATGTTCTGGGTCATCGTCGCCTATTTCGCCTGGCACTCCTTGCATGCGCGCGTCGAAGCCAACTGGTTCGCGCCGATCTATCCGGCGTTCGCCGTCGCCGCTGCGGTCGCCGCGCATCTGGTCGAATGGCCGCCGCGCTGGCAGCGTCTGGCCGATTTCTGCCGTCGCTGGGCGGTGCCCGGCGGCGTCGTGATGTTCGTGCTGCTGGTCGTGCAGGCCGATACGGGTCTGCTGTCATTCTATCGCCGCGACGTCACCGTGCGCAGCGTCGGCGTCGGCTGGCGCGAGACAGCCGGTGGCATCGAGGCGGCAAGGGCGCGCGCCGGAGCCGGCTGCGTGCTGGCGCCGGATTACGGCACCACCGCCTGGCTCGCCTTCTATCTTCCGAAGGGCACCTGCGTCGCGCAGCACAGCCAGCGCATCCGCTGGGTCAACATGCCCGAACCAGCTCCGGCGCAACTCGCGGGCAAATTGTTGTACGTCTACGAGGCCTGGCTTGGCGATGCGCCCTATCTGAAGGACAGGTTTGCCCGCATCGAACGGGTGGGCGAAGTGCAACGCAAGCGCGGTCCGCTGGTCGTCGAGACCTATGCGCTCGACGTGCTGGAAGGCCCAAAGGTCGAAGTGCTCGACCGCACGCCGCCGCTGGAATTGCGATAGCTCACTCGGTGGCGTCCCGATGCGACCCGCGAATGTTGCGAGGTCTATTTACAAACTCCGAAATTGTAGTATTTCATCGCGCGCTTCTTGCCGCATTCTGGAAAGACGATGCTTCGTATCGACACCACCGCTTCACGTTCTGCAGGCCAACCGGTCGTCCGGCGCGGCCGCGCTCTGGCGTGTGCGTTTGGCGTGTCCTTGACGAATGCATCGATTTTGCCAAGCGAAGCATCAGCATAAGACGGCGGCGGGTCACCCCTCTGCCGGCCAGGCAGAGAGAAGCGATCCGCACGATGCCCTTTCCGGCTGACTGCCCCTCCCGGCTCCCTGCCACAAAACCAGAACGACCCGTGTCGCGACTGACATGGGATGTGATCGAAGGCCAAAAGGCCTTCGAAACGAAGCATGTTGCAGTGAAGGAGGATCAGATGCGATCCGATCCCTACCAGGAGCGCGCCCGGGCCTTGGCGGTCGAAGCCGGGCTCGATCCCGATGCGAAGATCGACCGGCCGGGCCAGCGCCCGATGCCGACGTGGTGCCTGTTCCGCGACGCCGCGCGCAAGGAAAAGCTGGCGCGCGATGCGGAAGGCGTCGCCAACGACATCGCGCTTCAGCCGCAGGCCGCGCAATATCAGAACAGCCCGCTCAAGATCTTCGGCAAGCACGAGGATGCGACGATCGCCCAGATGCGCAATTGCATGTCGGTCGGCAACGTCGTCGGCGGGGTGATCTGCGCGGACGGCCATCTGGGTTACGCCCAGCCGGTCGGCGGCGTGATCGCGTACGAGAAGCAGATCAGCATCTCCGGCGTCGGTTTCGACATCGGCTGCGGCAACATGGCCGTACGCCTCGACACGCCGTTCAGCCAGATCGAAAGCAGCGTCGGCACGATCATCAAGGACGTGCACAGCGTGATCTCGTTCGGCGTCGGGCGCACCAATGACGAGCGCGTCGAGCACGAACTGTTCGATGACGCCGACGCCTGGAAGGAATCCGACATGGGCGCCTACCGGCAGAAGGCGGTGTCGCAGCTCGGCACGGTCGGATCGGGCAACCATTATGTCGACCTGCTGCGCGACGAGGCGGGCTTTGTCTGGATCGGCGTACATTTCGGCAGCCGCGGTCTCGGCCACACCAGCGCGACCCGCTATCTGAAGGCGGCCGGCGGCAAGGACGGCATGAACGTGCCGCCCGCCGTGATCGACGAGGACAGCGAGATCGGGCGACGCTACATCGCGGCGATGCAACTCGCCGGGCGCTACTCCTATGCCGGCCGTGAATGGGTGATCGAGCGCGTGCGCAAGATCATCGGCGGCGAGGTTACCGACATGGTTCACAACCATCACAATTACGCGTGGCGGGAGAACCATGGCGGCAAGGATCTGTGGGTGGTGCGCAAGGGCGCAACGCCGGCATTTCCCGGCCAGCGGGGCTTCATCGGCGGGTCGATGGGCGACGACGCCGTGATCGTCGAGGGTGTTGATAGCGAGGAGGCGAAGGCTTCGCTGTACTCGACGGTTCATGGCGCGGGCCGGTTGTTCGGCCGCAGGGAAGCCAAGCGCCGCTTCACGCGCGCCGAAATGGACACCTGGCTGCAGTCGCGCGGCGTGACGCTGGTGGGCGCCGACCTCGATGAAAGTCCGATGGCCTATCGCCGGCTGCCGGAGGTGCTGGCGGAGCATGCCGGCTCTGTCAGGGTGCAGCACACGCTGCGCCCGTTCGCGGTCGCCATGGCCGGCGAGAACGAATTCGACCCGTTCAAGGATTGATTCCTTTACGTGACCCAATATGGGACATCCGGCGGGTAAAATCGCCGGATGTTTCCAATTGCGCCAAATTTTCCGCATTTGCACGGAAGCAATTTCTACAACGAATACATTGCGTTACAGGCTATTTCGGTTCCGCCCGGGTTTAAGCCGGATTTAACTAAATGTCGCCTTAATGAGGCTCTCTACCTCTGTAAGACGCTGATGGAGACATGGGCGTCAAATGGGGACGTGGTGGGTTTTGTTGTTCTGGGCGTTGTGTGAATGAGTAAGCGTAAGCGTGCGTCAGGTCCTGCGGTGCGCAACCGCAGGAAACCTTCCCGTAAGATCATTCCCCAATACTTCCTGGGCAGTGCTGCGGTCATGGGCCTCGTGCTCGGCTGCGTCTGGACCGTGTACAGCAATGTGTTCGGCGCCAGCGTCTACCCGGCGGTGAACAGCGCCGCCTTCGATGCGCCCGTCGTCAAGTACCCGACCGTGATCGCGGATCGTCCCGTGCCGCCGGCATTCAACGAAGCGTTCGCTTCGCTCGAGCAGCGGCCGCTGGTGATGCCCGCGCCGGACAAGGTCGCGAATGCTTTGATGTTCAACGAACGGTTCGCTGCGTCGGCGCCGCGAGGCGAGCCATCAAGATCCGCTGCGTACCAGCCGGTCGAATCCACGAAACTGGCGGAGGTCTCGCCACCAGCCGAAGCGCCGAAGGCCGCCGCTGCGGCGAAGCCCGCCGAAGCCGCGAAGCCGAAAATTGCCGCGCCCGCCACCAAGCTTGCCTTGAACGTTCCGGCTGCCGCGCCGAAGGAGGCCGGAGCCAATGCGCCAGAGGCGGCGAAGTCCTCCGGCTCTTCGATTCGTGACATGGCGCAGCGGGCCAAGGCCGCCGTGATGTCAATTGCTTCCGGCGAGAGGCAGGACATGGTCGAAAAGCTGTGGGGCAAGCCGCCGGCCGGCGGAGGTTTGCTGGCCTATGCGTCCGCCGACGCCAACGTCACCGGCAGCATCATCGATACGAGAAGCCAGAACCCGATGATGGGCGGCTCGCCGCCCTACGACCGCCAGACCGCGGTCTACGACATTTCCGCCAAGACGGTGTACCTGCCCGACGGCACCCGGCTGGAGGCGCATTCCGGCCTCGGCTCGAAGATGGACGACGTTCGCTATTCGCATGTGCGGATGCAGGGCGTCACGCCGCCGCACATCTACGAACTGAAGCCGCGCGAGGCGCTGTTCCACGGCGTGCCGGCGCTGCGCATGACGCCGATCGGCGGCCAGGACAAGATCTACGGCCGCGACGGCCTGCTCGCGCACACCTACATGCTCGGGCCGAGCGGCCAGTCCAACGGCTGCGTCTCGTTCAAGGACTATTACGCCTTCCTCGATGCCTACAATAACAAGGGCATCCGGCGTTTGGCCGTGCTGGCGAAGATCCAGTAGCGGCGAGGGCGGCGCAGCCGCCGGCCATCCGCAATTCATCTCGGGGTTGACGCACGCAGGCGCCATGCCTGCTCGCGTTCTGCACCCTCGTTCCGAGTCCATTCCGTACTGTTACGAACGTCACATTCTGCCGCTGGCGTTTGTGGTCTTGTTCGATTGCGCCTGCCGATTGGCGGGTGAATTTGGAAGAGGCAAGACACGACGATCACTGGTCCACCGCGTTTTGAGTTTGGCCGGCGTCAGGCTGATGGTCCGCGTTCCTGATTCCGGTCGCTTGGGTGACGCCGCATTTTCCGCGAAATGCGGCGTCACCTGACGCGAAAAGCCGGACAATGAACGCGTGGCGAGTAGTGGGCGAGGGTGGTCCGGATACAATTTTGGATTGTTCCTGACGGCATCTCGGCTATTTTGGCCGCGAGCAATCGGGGCTGGACGATCATGACATTGGTGCAGAACGCGGGCCGCTCTCCGCTGCGATGGGGCGGGATCGCGCTAATCGTTTTGGCCGTTGCGCTGGCGATCCCGATCTTCTCTCCGATCTTTTTCCGGGCCTTTCTGTTCCAGCCGTTCAACATCCTCTCCGGTTCAATGATGCCGACCTTGGTGCCAGGCGACAACTTGTTCGTATCGAAATATGCGTACGGCTACAGCCGCTACTCCTTGCCGTTTTCACCGGATCTCTTTTCCGGACGTATCTTCGGTTCGATGCCGGAGCGCGGCGACGTCGTTGCTTTCCGCATGCCGAGCGACGACAGGGTCGATTACATCAAGCGCGTCGTGGCGTTACCCGGTGACACCGTTCAGATGCGACAAGGTCTGCTCTTCATCAACGGCGTGCCGGTCGTGCGGCAAAGATTGTCCGATGTCGCCGGCGGCGGGCCGTGCGGCATGAACGGAGGCAAGCCCGTCAAACGCTGGCGCGAGACGCTTTCAAACGGCGCGAGCTACGAAACGCTCGATTGCGTCGACAATGGCTTCTATGACAACACGAATGTCTACGCTGTACCGGCCGGCCACTTCTTCGTGCTCGGCGACAACCGCGACAATTCCACCGACAGCCGGGTGCCTTCGGCCGTTGGCTATATCCCGCTCGAAAACATCGTCGGCCGTGCCGGCCTCATCTACTTTTCACGGACGAACCGCGAAAGCGCGGAGCCTTCGATCATACGGTCCGAACGGATAGGCACGCTCGTGCGCTGAGCGTCATATTCCATAGCGAAGTCTCTTGGCGGTCACGATGCCGCCGATCGCATCGTGGCGAAGAAGCTGCAGCGCGTGCAGAATTTCCAAATTGGCTCTTGCGCCTGAAGGCCGCTTCGTTTATTGACCCGCTCCTTCGCTTTGGCCATGGGTTCGGGCTCGTTGTGATCCCGACTGGCGCGGGCCGGTCTCCGGTTTCGTGTTCCGCCTGGTGGAGGCGAGATAGTAGCTCAGCGGAAGAGCGTCGGTCGAAAGCCGAAGGTCGCCGGTTCGATGCCGGTCTATCACACCAAGAAGGATAGCTCAGTTGGTTAGAGCAGATGACTTGTAATCATCCTGTCGCGGGTTCGATTCCCGCTCCGCTCCGGTTCAGCCTGAAACGCTGATTCCTCTGAAGGGGACCGGACGCGCGCTTCAGTCGCAGTCCGGCCGCATCGCCGCAAGGCTTTTCGTCCGAACCAAGACACTGTGAGACCGGCTTTGCGCCGCGGTGGATACCGCTTGCGTCGATGCCGGGTGGCAACGTGCGAACGCGCGGCGAAAGTCGCGTGATCGCCCGCGTGCGCCCGTCGTCGCGTGAGCTCAAACCCGGCCCGCCGAGCTCGACAGGAAGCGTCGTCCGCGTCCCCACGTCCTTCAAAACGAAACCCGCGTTCCGACCTGTCGAGGGCCGGAGCGCAAACATGGAGACGTGTCGTGACCTGGCATGTGCTGATGAAGAATGTGACGGTGAAGGATGGCGAGCGCGCGTTGCTGACGCGCGACGGCCGGCTGGAGCGCGTGCTCGAGCCCGGTCGTCACCGCCTGTTCGATCTGCGCGGTCAGCTGACTGCGGAGATCTTCAACGTCGTGCGCGCTGAATTCCCCGCGGAGCGTTACGCGGTGCTGAAGGCCACGCGTGCCGATCTGGCGGCAAAGCTGTTCGAGGCGGTGGAGACGAAGGCGAACGAGATCGCCATCGTCAGCCTCGACGGCCGTCCGGTGCACCTGATGACGCCCTGGCAGGCGCGCGTCTACTGGAAGGTCGCGACCACGATCGATGTCGAGCGCATCGATGTGGCGAGCGATCCCCGTGTGACCGAGCGTCACCTCGCGATGATCGAGCGCAACCGTCCGACCATCGTGACGGAAGCAGTGGTCGAGAACCACGAGGCGGGTCTCCTCTACGTCGAGGGCCGGCTTAAGGTGCGGCTTGCGCCAGGACGGCACGCCTTCTGGATCGCCGGCCGCAAGATCGAGGTCAAGCGCCTCGATCTGCGTCCGCAGGCGGTCGAGATCACCGCGCAGGAAATGCTGACCAGGGATCGCATCGCACTGCGGGTGACCCTGACGGCATTCCGTCGGATCGTCGACCCCGAGCGCGTGGTCGCGTCGGTGCCCGACGTGGATGCGTGGCTGTACCGTCTGGTGCAGTTCGCGATCCGCGAGGCGGTGGCGGGCCGCACGCTCGACGAGGTGCTGTCGGCCAAGGCTGCGCTCGATGCGGAGCTGCGCGACTACGTGCGCGAGCGCGTCGCCGACAGCGGCGTCGAGGTGACGGAGCTCGGCGTCAAGGACGTGATCCTGCCCGGCGAGATCCGCGAGCTCGTCAACAAGGTGGTGGAGGCGGAGCGGGTGGCGAAGGCCAACCTGATCCGCCGTCAGGAAGAGACCGCGGCGACGCGTTCGCTCCTGAACACCGCCAGGCTGATGGAAGAGAACCCGCTGCTGCTGCGGCTCAAGGAGCTGGAGTCGCTGGAGCGGCTGGTCGAGAAGGTCGGCCGCATCGACCTGCACGCCGGCGACGGCCAGGGTTTTGATGCGCTGCTGAGCAAGCTGGTCCGCATCAAGCCGGCGGAGAACGCATGACAAGACGGGTCGCCTACGGGCGGCCCGTCACGGTATTAGATGACAGGAGGCCGCCATGGTTGAGATCTATTGGAGAGCGGACAACATTGCCACGATCGCCGGCTTCCTCTCGGCTGCCGAATGCGACGACTATATCGCGCTGGGCGAGGCGACCGGCTTCGAGGACGCGCCGATCACCAGCTCGCGGGGTATGGTCATGATGAAGGACGTGCGCAACAACGACCGGGTCATGATCGATGACCCGGCGCGGGCATTGGCACTTTATCAGAGGCTCGCGGACAATCTGGCGCCACGCTTCCAGGAGAAGTGGTCTCCGGTCGCGTTCAACGAGCGGCTTCGGCTGTACCGCTACGATGTCGGACAGCAGTTCGATTGGCATCGCGACGGCTACTTCGAGAGGCCGAACGGAGAACGTAGCCATTTCACGTTCATGATCTATCTGAACGATGACTTCGAGGGTGGCGCGACGTCGTTCAGCGACGATGGATTCGGTTTTGGGACGCGTGGAATGCTGCGCATCACGCCGGCGAGGGGCATGGCGCTGTTGTTTCACCACCCGATTCCGCATCGCGGCGATCCCGTCACGGCGGGACGCAAATACGTGCTGCGGACGGATGTGATGTACCGCCGAGATACGGTTGCATGACGGCAGGGGGCAGACCCTCGACACGCTGCTAACCGAACTCGTACGCATCAAGTTGGCGAACGCATGAGACGAGGGGGCGCCCACGGGCGGCCCTTCATCATTTGCGCCAATTCCGGCACCGCGAAGCGTCGAGCCGAAAGCCAATCATGCAGACTTGGCATCAAGCGGCTGGTCGCGGAACGATCTTCTTGTAGTTGTGAGCCTGCTCAGCCTTGGAGAGGTCGTGCGCGGCTTGCAGGTTAAGCCAGAAACGGGGATCGGTGCGAAAATAGCGCCCCAGTCGGATTGCCGTGTCCGCAGTGACATCGCGGGTGCCGCGCATGATCTCGGTCAGGCGGTTGGCAGGAACACCGAGTTCTTTCGCCAACGCGCGCGCCGAGAGCCCTAGCGGCACCAGATATTCCTCTCGCAGAACCTCTCCAGGGTGAGTTCTCAACCGTGGCATCGTTGCTCCTAATGATAGTCCACAATCTCTACTTCTGCGGGACCGTCGGGCGTCCAGCGAAAGCAGACGCGCCATTGCCTGTTAATGCGGATCGAATGCTGCCCGCGACGATCGCCCTTCAGCGCTTCCAGCCGATTCCCGGGCGGTGAAAGCAGGTCATCCAGCCGGGTTGCCGCATCGACCATATCGAGCTTACGCCATGCGACGGCTTCGATACTCCGCCAGCGGGCCGGACAGATCCCGTCACGAAAGAATCGTTCGGTAGGCCTGTCGCCAAAACTGCGGATCATGATAGGCAGTATGTGATACGTATCGCATATCAGTCAAGAGCGTTTCTCGGTCGTAAGGGCGCTCGAAGCGTCCGAGAATCAGCGCCCGTTGGACGCTGCGCGCCCAAACAAAAACCCCGGCATCGCTGCCGGGGTTCTGCATTCTTGTCGTTGCCTGAACGGCCGGATCAGAAATCCATGCCGCCCATGCCGCCGCCCGGAGGCATCGCGGGGCCGCCGGCGTTCTTCTTCGGCAGTTCGGCGATCATGGCTTCGGTGGTGATCAGCAGAGCCGCGACGGAGGCCGCGTTCTGGATCGCCGCACGAACCACCTTAGTCGGGTCGATGATGCCCTTGGTGACCATGTTGCCGTACTCGCCGGTCTGCGAGTCGAAGCCGTAATTGTACTGGTCCTTCTCGAGGATCTTGCCGACGATGACCGAGCCGTCTTCACCGGCGTTGATCGCGATCTGGCGGGCCGGCGCGGACAGCGCCTTGCGCACGATCTCGACGCCGGTCTTCTGGTCGTCGTTCTTGGTGCGGATGCCCTTGAGCTGCTCGG
>CAZSRR010000063.1:0-31690 GCA_964609175.1 uncultured Bradyrhizobium sp. | reverse complement strand
TTGCACCAATCCAACGAACCATAGGCGAAGCGACCGCGGCTGCGTAGGGTTGTGGCAGTGGACGGTTCGATTTCAGGGAATCCTGTGGCCAATTGGCCACAAGTATGGCGACGGAACCCGGAGTAAGCGCGGAATTTTCGAGGTTTTGAGCATATGACTGACGGTCTGGACTGCGATCCGGCGAGTGTCTCGCCGAACTACAACTGCACAATCGTCGGCAGGCCAACCCGATCATGCGAATCGTGCGTTAACCTGTGCAGCAGTGCTTAAGCCTATGGGACGGACGATCTCGATCAGACCAGGAACTTAGACTCGCGGTGCGCGCTGGCCTGGAATCGGTGTGGATTTTCAGTCACTCTCAACGAAAAAGGCGTTGTTTTGCTTCGTTCAAGCGCGAGACCAACACGGGAGAGTTGATTGGGCGGCTACCGCCGTGGTCTATTGCCGTCAGAGTTCTCGATGGGAGACGAGCGGGTGCGCAAATTCACGTACATTATCGCCGCGGCGTTGACCGCCTTCATTTTCTTGCCAGGTGATACGTTCGCCGACGGACTTGCGGTAAAGCGCCAAAGCCGGAAGGCGGTTGTTCGTCATTCAGTGTGCACGCATGACGGGTGTGTCGTGCGCCGGCCTGCATGTCCCGATCCGTATTCGTGTTCCTCGCTGTACGGAGCATATGGGCCTTATGGCGGACCCGCCTATTGGAGCCGCTTCACCTACGCAGGCTGGTATCGATAAGGCGCCGCTTACCATAGGCGATAGCCGAAGACCGTCGCCCGTCCGTGAAGTGCTGCGATAACCTGGGCGAGCGACTTATTTTGTCTCCCCCGTTTCCGAGATGCTCGGCAGCCTGTTCCATGAAGAGGGCCAACCCGCATTCGCGGTAGCCGTCGCGGAATTGCCTGTGGGAAGGAAAGGCGCCGATCAAATCAGGCCCCCTTCTCCGGGAGGGGCGCTTGTTAATCTCTGTGATCGCCCGTGTAGATCTGAATGTTGTCCCAGTGCCAGGTGTACAGGCCGGTCGAATTTTCCGGGGCTCCGTTGATGCTCAGGTGCTTGTCCGGATTGTAGCTGTCGTCGCCGAACTGCACGCGGATTTCTCCGTCAGGAATCTTGCCGCTGACACTTCGCGTGATCGATCGGCCATTCGGTTGCGCCATCGTCAGGGTGAGCGTGCCGTTGCGATTATCGGCGACACAGTGCTTATAGCGGGCGGCTTTGTCGGTCACGGTGACACCGGTCAAGCCTCCTTGAATTTTCCCGTTGCTATAGCTGCTCATGACGCCGCGAAATATCTTCACACCGTTGGCGGCTGGGCCCTGCGGAGAAGTCGCGCCGCCCTTGGGGAAGTCGGGCGAGGTGTAACCAAGGTCGGTCTGTCCGGCATATTCGGCAGGAGTGAGAAAATTGACGATGGTCCACTTGCCTCCGCCAAGATCGGTGATGTTCTGATCCCAGCAGACCATGGACACATTCCGGAACGTCTGTTTCGGAGAGAACCAGACGGTGACAAAGCCTTCCGTGTTGACTGAGGTCATTACGTGGGCCTTATCTTCCTTGCCTTCGGGCGTGCAATGATAGAACGCGGCCTCAATCGCCTGCTGTTGCGATGTCAGGTGGATGGTGCGGTGTGAGGTGTTGGGATTCTCGCATTTCATCCCGTGGTCGGCGTGCCAGTCATTCCTGTTTCTACCCCACATGGAGCCGGCGTTCCATTCACCTGACCACCCGGAATCGAATCGTTCCTTGTGCGAATTCTGATTCCTGAAGTCTTCGGAGAACGCGAGGTTCTTGGGGGCGGAGCTGTGCGCGGTCGCGGGCGAGGCCGGTGACGCGGGACTGTTCGAACTTTGAGCGTAGGCAGTCGATGCGACAATAGCGGAGCTGGCAAGTACAGGTATTACTCGCGCGGCTTTCCGGAGATAGACAGGCCATCGCTTGTTCGGCTCAACCATGATCTTGCATCCCCCGGGATCCACACAGAACTTGCGATTGATTTATATCGAACGGCTCGTCGACGTAATCAGCAGGAAAACGAATTATATCATTTCTTCTACGTTATTTCGTACATCACCATGCAGCAATTTCATAATCCAGATCGATCCAAGTATCGATGAAATCTCCATGCTTCCTGATAGCCGTCAATCAGCACGGAGGTATTATATTGCCTCAAAGACATCAACTTTCACAGCCGCCTATGTCCTGATCAGCTGCCGATTTCTGTCTGAGCAGCGCCGTTTTCACGTCAACCGTGATCGTCGCGAGGCGTTGCGTCAATCGCCCTGCCTGCCGTGCCGGCGCATGTCTTCGATCCAGCGCGCGCGTTTGTTTTCGTCGGCGAAGGTGAGGCCATAAAGGCTCTCGCGAACCGGTTTGATTCCGCCGAAGCTCAACATGCTGCGCTCGAACCTGCGAACGCCGAAGGCGCCGAAATACCAGCGATAGAGCAGCACCGGCATCCCCATGGTCACCACGACCCGGGCCGAGCGCCCGGCGAGCAGGCGCTTCGGGAACCCTTTTTCCCTGTATTCCATCGCAAAGCCGGGCCGGAAGATATGCTCGAGAAAGCCCTTGAACAGCGCCGGCATGGTTCCATGCCAGAGCGGAAAGAGGAACACCCAGTGTTCCGCCCACCGCATGTCGTTGCGCGGCTGTAACAGATCCGGCGGCAACTCGCCGGTCTCGAACTCAGCCTGCGTGCGCAGGAGCGGAAAATCGAGTTTTGCGACCTCGATGCGTCGCACCTCATGCCCCGCTGAACGCGCAGCTTCGCCATAGGCGTCGGCCATCGCATTCAGCAGATGATGGCCGGCATCATCGGGATGGCCCTGGATTACTGCTATGCGCTTTGTCATTCGACGTGCTGCGTATGCTGCCGAAGGCAAATTCCGCCTTTGATGCAGGAATTGTTGTGCAGCATGCGCGAGGTTTACGTCTCACGCTTTGACGCGCGTCAAGAAGGGCTGTGCCGTCCGACTGGAGGTTCCATCCGGCCAAACCTGACCCGGCGAGATTGCTCCGAAAACGAATGGGCCCCGGTGCACGATGGCATCGCGGGGCCCTGCATCTTCGTTACAGGCGAAGGAATTCTGGAAAACCAGTTTGGTCTCAGGATCCGGCGACGCGTGGCCTTTGCGCTCCAGTCCCGCGGTATGTTTGAATTGTCGGAGGTGCGATGAGGTTCGCAGCTGCCTATGACCTCGAGCGCACCTGGACCTTGCGATGAGCAAGGTCACCAGTCTGACCCGGTGGCGTCATGCTCCTCCTGAAGAGTTGGCCGACGGACTTGCGTCCGCATCCGCTGCGTGCCGCCTTGATCATCTGACCACGGGCGCCAATGCCTGCGAAGCAGGGAGCCGAACGCTCCGGAACTCCTTCAGGTGCAGCGTATAAATGCTGCGGCAGATGATGGCCGGTGTCAAGCTGTCCCGCTGGCCGTAGTAATACCATGGTTCCCGGAGAATAAATGTCATGCGGTGGTCTGGCGGTAATCGCGTAGATCGGGATCGTGAGTCATCGCCCAGTAGTCCACGAAGCGCCACGGCATCGCCGAAAAGACGCGGCCCCGGCTGTTGCGGTAGTAGGTCGTCATCCCGGGATGAGTCCAGATCAACTGCTCATGCTCGGCGTCGACTTTCCGCACGTATCGATCGTGCGCCTCCGGGTGAACGTCGATGGCGGCGATGTCGTGCTCGATCATTTCGACGAGGCAGGCGGAGATGTAGCGGCTCTGGCACTCCGACTGGAAGATCACGCTGCCGCCATGCGCGGGACCCGTGTTGGGGCCGAGCATTACGAAAAGGTTCGGAAAGTCCGGCACGGTGAGGCCGAGATAGGCGGTTGGGTTGTCGTTGGTCCATGCCTCCCTGAGGTTCTTGCCGTTACGCCCGCTGATGTTGAGACGCGCGGCCATCTCCGTCACCTTGAAGCCTGTCGCGATGACGATGATGTCGGCGGGCCGCAATTTTCCATCCGAGGTCACGATGCCCTCTCGCGCGAAACGATCGATGCCGTCGGTGACGAGTTCGACATTCGGCCTGGTCAGCGTCCTGAACCAGTTGTTGTCCAGCAGGATGCGCTTGCCGTAGGGCGGATAGGTCGGGATGCACTTCTCGACCAGGTCGGGGCGGTCTTTCAGTTCGGACAGGATGAAGTTCGTCAGTTCCTCGCGATGCCGGTCATTGCCCTTGTTCACGGCACGATCGGGATGCGGCCATGCCGGATCCTTGCGCAGGAACGGCAGCAGGCCGTCGCCGTAGCGCCAGAACATGTTGAAGCGATACCATTGCACATAAAACGGCAGGTGCGCGAGCAGCCATTGCGCGCCCTCGGTGATGGGATCGGAATAGCCTGCCACCGGTCGCGCCCATTGCGCAGACCGCTGATAGACGGTGACCGAGGCGACGCGGTCGGCGATCGACGGCACCAGTTGCATCGAAGTGGCGCCGGTGCCGATGACGGCGACATGCTTGCCGTCGAGATCGATATCCTCGGACCACAGGGCGGAGTGCAGCCTCACGCCCTTGAAATCATCTTCGCCCTTGAAATGCGCCGGCGAGGGATCGTTGAGCTGGCCGATGGCGCTGACCAGCGTGGTGGACTCGAACGTCTCCTCGCCGTCGGCGGTCTTCAGCGTCGATATCCAGCGCCGCCTGTTCTCGTCCCAGCGCGACGACGTCAGCTCGGTGTTGAGGCGCAGATGTTTTCGAATGTCGTATTCGAGCGCGACCTTCCTGAGGTAGTCGAGCAGTTCCTGGCGCTGCGCAAAGTAGCGCGTCCATGGATGGCGCGCCCCGAACGAGAAAGAATAGGAATGGTTCGGCGTATCGACGCCGCATCCGGGATAGCGGTTGACATACCAGGTGCCGCCGAGTTCGGCGTTCTTCTCGACGATGGTGTAGGGAATGCCGAGCCGGCCGAGGGAGACGCCCAGCGCAATCGCGCAAACGCCGGCGCCGACGATCAGCACGTGCTGTCGCGTCAGCTTGTCGGCTGAAGGCGGCCTGGTCCAGCGCGTGTCGCGCGGCGCGAAGCCCATTTCTTCGCGCATCAACGGCGCGTATTCCGGCGGCACGTTTTCGCCGAGCGTCGCCCGCATCATCTTGAGCATCAGCTCATCGCCGGGATCGGTGATGACGGGTTTGGGCTCTCCGTCGGCAAACAGTTTCAGCACGGCGGCGCGGATCTCGGCTTGAATCTCCGGCGGCACGCCGGCCTGAGGATCCGGGATCAGGCGGACGTCGCGCTTCGGCTTGTAGGGCGGCTCCAGCCAGCGCTCGTCGCCGGTCACGTGGACCAAGACCATCAGCAGCACCCGGATGTCGCCTTCGGCGATCGCGGACGAGAGATCGAGTTTCTTGCGCGGTACTTCGATGTTCATGCCCAAGTCCTTATTGAGTCCTCGCTACGCGCTCGGCGCTTCGCGCAGGCCGCCATAGGCGGCCCAGGTGGTGCCTGCGATGTATCCGGCGTCCACCGGCAGGTTGATCCCAGTGACGCCGCTGCTCATCGGCGACAGCAGCCATGCGATCGCCTGTGCGACCTCGATCGGCTCGACCAGCCGATTCATGGCGGTCGGACTTTCGAGCAGTTTTCTGTTCAGTGCGCCGGACGCGATGCCGGCCTCCAGCATCGCGGTGCGGGTGAAGCCGGGCGAGACCGCGTTGACCCGGACGCCGGTGCGGCCCCATTCCGCTGCAAGCGTCTGCGTGAGCTGGATGACGCCGGCCTTCGCCGCGGTGTAGGCGTGGATCGGTCCCGACGTCATGCCGGCGACGGAGGCGACGTTGACGATCGCGCCATGCCGACGCTCCGCCATCTTGACGCCGACGCTGCGCGCGACCAGGAAGGTGCCGCGCAGGTCGATATTGACCTCGCGATCCCACTGGTCCATCCGCACGCGCTCGATGGGATGCATCTTGCCGAAAATGCCGGCGGCGTTGACGAGGCCGGCGATCGGGCCGTGCGCGGCCTCGATATCGGCGATGCCGCTGACGACGGCGCTTTCGCTGGCGACGTCGAACGGGGCAGGCCACAGGATGGCCTGCGTTCCGGCCAATGGTTCCGGCGCGATGTCCGTGATCACAACGCGCTGGCCCTGGCCGGCGAGCAGCGTCGCAGTGGCGGCGCCGATGCCGCGGCTGCCGCCGGTGACGAGAACGATACCCTCAGCGGTCATGGCCGTCGCCCTTGGGGGATGACCCGCACGACACGAGTCTTGGGCCTGCGCTTCCAGTCGTCATCCCCGATCCTCCCGAACCTGTCCCGCCGCAGCGAGGTTTTGATCAAGGCTTATCGCGCTCTGCAGCAGGAGCCAATAGGATCGCCATGATGCCGGCCGGGCTCAGCATGCATTTTTGCCTGGGCCTTGCGAGCCGCGTGACGGTTATCGGCAAGGGCCGGATCGTCTACACATCCGGGATCGAAGCGCTGAAAGCCGACGAAAACATTCGCCAGCGCCGCCTCGCGCTGTAGCTTTCGGCCCGATCCGGGGGAAGACATGGCTAGTGAAGACTTGGCTGGTGAAGACTTGGCTAGTGCATCCAAGCTATCGCCGACGCATGAGGCGCCCTATCGCGGCCTGCGCGTGCTGGATTTCGGGCAGGGGATCGCCTCGCCCTATGCGGCGATGCTGCTCGGCGTGTACGGCGCCGACGTCGTCAAGGTCGAGCCGCCGGAGGGGGACTGGTCGCGATTTCTCGGCACGACCTATGGCAGTCATACGACGTTGTCGGCGGTCTATAACCGCGGCAAGCGCAGTCTCTGCCTCGACATGAAGCACAAGGACGGCATCGCCATCGCCCAGCGGCTCGCCAGAGAATGCGACGTCCTGATTGAAGGCTTTCGGCCCGGCGTCGCCGCCCGGCTCGGGATCGGGTACGAGGAACTGTCGCGCGACAATCCCGGCCTGGTCTATCTTTCGGTCAGCGCGTTTGGACAAAGCGGGCCTTATTCGAAGCGTCCGGGCTCGGATTCCGTGGCGCAGGCGTTTTCCGGCTTCGTGTCGATAAATGTCGGGAACGACGGTACCCCGCACCGGGCCGGCACCACGATTTCCGACGTCGTCACCGGGGTCTACGCCTTCCAGGCCATTGCGACGACGCTGTTCGCGCGCGCGACCGTCGGCACCGGGCGGTGGATCGACGTCAATCTTTGCCAATCGACATCTGCGCTGCTTGGCCACAAGGTGGCCGAGCACATCCTGGAGGGCGGCGCGCCGCGTGCGCTCAACGTGCCGGCGGGATCGTATCAGACCGCCGATGGCTGGATGATGGTGACGCTGGTGAACGAGCCGCAATACAGACGGCTGTGCGCGGCGATCGGCCGTGACGATCTCGCTACTGACCCGCGCTTTGCCGATTTTGCACGACGGGCGGATGCCGTCGATGTGCTGATCCCGCAGTTGCGCGAGGTGTTCCTGACGCAACCGACGGATATTTGGCTGACCCGCCTGCATGCCGCCGACCTGATTGCAGAACGAATCCTCAATCCCGGCGAGTGGCTGCGCAACGCCCATGTCGAGGCGACGCGTGCTGCGGTGTGCCAGCAGACGCCGGGCGTCGGGGCGGTCTTTTCCCCGCGGACGCCCGGCATTGCGAGTTTCTCGGAGGACAATCTGTGTGCCGCGCCCGACATCGGTCAGGACAGTTACGAGGTGCTGCTGCAGGCTGGTTACAAGCGTGAAGCCATCGACGAACTGGTGAAGGCCGGCGCGGTTCGCCAGGCCGGAAAGTAGATCAAGGGCAGGTCATGAGCATCATTCGTTATTCCGTCACGGGCCATATTGCCGAGATCATGCTGGATCGTCCGCCGGTCAATGCGCTCAGCATGGAACTGATCGACGCGCTGCTGGCGGCGCTTGCAAAGGCGAGGGATGATGAGGCGGTGCGCGCCGTGATCGTCGGCAGCGCCCAGAAGGTGTTTTGCGCCGGGCTGGATCTCGATATCGTCAGGGGCAAGCCCGGGATCGAGACCAAGAAGTTTCTGGAACGACTTTATTTCGCGCTCAACGACACGCAGTATCGCATGGGCAAGCCGACCATCGCCGCCGTCGACGGTGCGGTGCGGGCCGGCGGCATGACGATCGCGATTTCCTGCGACATGATCATCGCCGGCGACGCCTGCACCTTTGGCTATCCCGAGATTGACGTCGGCCTGATCCCGGCCATTCATTTCGTGCAACTGCCGCGGCTGGTCGGCAAGCACCAGGCGTTCGGCCCGCTGTTTCTGGGCGAGCCGTTCGATGCCGCGAGCGCCTTTCGCATGGGCCTGCTCAGCGAAGTCGTGCCGAAGGGAACGGCGCTGGACCGGGCGCGGGAGATCGCGCGCAAGCTTGCCACGAAGTCGCCGATCGTCATGAAGATCGGACGCGACGCCTTCGTGCGGGCGATCGATTCCGACTTCCGCCGCTCGGTCGAGAATGCGGCCGAGAGCTTTGCGCTGGTCGCAACGACCGAGGATTGTCAGGAAGGCTTGAATGCGTTCGTCGAGAAGCGGGCGCCGGACTACAGGGGGCGGTGATGGCGGGATTGTATTTCGAGGAGTTCGAGGTGGGGCGGGAGTTTCACCACGAGTTTTCCAGGACGGTCACCGAGATGGACAACACGATGTTCAGCCTGCTGACCATGAACCCGCAGCCGCTGCATATCGACGCGCATTTCGCCGAAAACACCGAGTTCGGCCAGCGGCTGTTCAACAGCCTCTATACGCTTGGCATCATGATCGGCATGAGCGTGTACGACACGACGCTCGGCACCACGGTCGGCAATCTCGGCATGACCGACGTCAAGTTCCCGAAGCCGGTGTTCCATGGCGATACGCTGAAGGCGCATACAAAGATCATCTCGAAGCGCGCCAGCAAGTCGCGGCCGACCCAGGGCATCGTCGAGTTCGAACACACCATGACCAACCAGCGCGGCGAGGTGGTGGCGAGCTGCCGCCGCACCGGGCTGATGCACTGCAAGCCGAAGGGGTGAGGCGATGCGATCGTTCCTGTTCGTTCCCGGCGACAGCCAGCGCAAGTTCGAGAGCGCCAAGAAGACCGCGGCCGATGCGCTGATCCTGGACCTCGAGGATTCGATCGCGCCGGACGAAAAGGTCGGCGCGCGGCGGACGGTACGCGAGATGCTCGACGCGAGGAATCCAAGGCAGAAATGCTATATCCGCGTCAATGCGCTCGACACGGATATGACGCTTGGCGACCTCGCGGCCGTGATGCCAGGCCGACCCGACGGCATCGTGCTGCCGAAATGCGCTGGCGCCGCTGACGTGAACAAGCTTTCGCTTTATCTCGACGCGTTCGAGGCGGCGGCCGGGATCGAGCACGGCACGACCCGCATCGTGACGGTGGCGACGGAGACGGCGAGGGCCGTTCTCAAACTGCTCGATTTCGAAAACATGAGCTCGCGGCTGTGGGGGATGATGTGGGGCGCCGAGGATCTCGCGGCGTCGCTGGGGGCATCGCGGAACAGAACCGCGGGCCGCTATCATGGTCCGTTCCTGCTGGCGCGCGATCTCTGCCTGATCAGCGCGGCGGCAGCCGGCGTTGTCGCCATCGACACCATCGCCACCGACATCAACGACCTCGACGCGCTCCGGGAAGAGGCGATCGCGGCGCGGCAGGATGGTTTCCTCGCCAAGGCGGTGATTCATCCCAAGCATGTCGACGTGGTCAACGCCGCCTTCATGCCGACGGAGGAGGAAATCGCCTGGTCGGAAAAGGTCGTCAAGGCGTTCAACGACAATCCGGCGTCGGGCGTCGTGAAGATCGACGGCAAGATGATCGACAAGCCGCACCTGCGCGCCGCGGAGAAGATTCTGGCGATGCGAGGGCAGTAGAAAACAGCCATCTGGCTTGGAAATTAGCCATTTGACTTTGCGGCATGTTCGGCGGCAAATGCCGACGAGCCACAAGCCTCCGAGGGAAATACCATGGTTGACGCGCTGATTATCGATGCATGCAGGACGCCCCGGGGCATCGGCAAGGCCGGCAAGGGCGCCCTGTCGGGCATCCATCCGCAGCAGCTCGGCGCCACGGTGCTGCGCGCGCTGGCCGAGCGTACCGGCATCAACACGGCCGACGTCGACGACATCGTCTGGGGTACCAGCTCGCAGCGCGGCCAGCAGAGTGGCGACCTCGGGCGGATGTCAGCGCTCGACGCCGGCTATGACATTCGCGCCAGTGCGGTGACGCTGGACCGGTTCTGCGGGTCCGGCATCACCAGCGTCAGCATGGCGGCCAATTCGATCATGGCGGGTTCGGAGGATCTGGTGATCGCCGGCGGCACCGAGATGATGTCGATGGAAGGCCGTCGCGGCGAAGGGCCGTTCATGATGGACAATGGCAACCTTCGCCTGCGCGCCAGACATCCGCAATCGCATCAGGGCGTCTGCGCCGATGCGGTGGCGACCCTCGAAGGCATCACGCGCCAGGATGTCGATGCGCTGGGCCTCGAAAGCCAGAAGCGCGCGGCTGCGGCCATCCAGGGCGGACATTTCGACAAGAGCCTCGTGCCGGTCTATCGCGAAGACGGCAGCCTCGCATTGGATCGCGAAGAATATCCGCGCCCGCAGACCACCATGGAAGGTCTGGCCGGATTGAAGCCGGCTTTCCCGGCGATCGCGGATTACGTGCTCGACGACAAGGGCACGACCTATCGCAAGCTCATCCTCGACAAATATCCCGATCTCGACATCAACTTTGTGCACCATGCCGGCAATTCGTCCGGCGTGGTCGACGGATCGGCCGCGATCCTGTTGGCGTCGCCGAGTTACGCCAAGGCGCACGGCCTGAAGCCGCGGGCCCGCGTCGTCGCCATGGCGAACATGGGGGACTCGCCGACCCTGATGTTGAACGCACCGGTGCCGGCGGCCCGCAAGGTGCTGGCCAAGGCCGGCCTCACGCTCGACGATATCGACCTGTTCGAGATCAACGAGGCGTTTGCGGTGGTCGCCGAAAAGTTCATCCGCGACCTCAAGCTCGACCGCGAGAAGGTCAACGTCAACGGCGGCTCGATCGCGCTCGGCCATCCCATCGGGGCGACCGGCTCGATCCTGATCGGGACCATGCTGGATGAACTGGAGCGGCGCGATCTCAAGCGCGGATTGGTGACGATGTGCGCCGCTGGCGGCATGGCGCCGGCCATCATCATCGAACGCGTCTGACATAGCGCCTTCAGGCAGCCGGGAACCGCAGTTCGAACGTCACGCCTTCGTTCGTCGGTATCAGCCGGATTGATCCGCCGTGGCTGGTCATGACGGCCTGGACGATGGAGAGGCCCATGCCCGTGCCGCCGGTGTCGCGGCGCGTGGTGAAAAAGGCATCGAAGATCTTTTCGCGGTTCGGCTCGGAGATCGGGTCGCCGTCATTGCTGACGGTCATCGTGACGGAATCCTCTGCCGCAACGGCTTCGAGTCGCACGTTCTTGGCATTATGGCGGATGGCATTGTCGGTCAGGTGCGACAATACGATCAGGGCTTTTTCGCCGGACATGCCGATCGAGCGATCGAGGCAGCCGGTTGCATCGAGGGTACGCGTCGGAAAGCGGCTCTTCAGTCCGCCGATCACCTGCGACAACTCGGTGTGTTCGTTCTGCGGTGCGGTTTCGGCACGCGCCAGTTCGCGCAGCCGTTGGGTCATCGTTTCCAGGCGGCCGGTATCGCCCAGAATGTTGGATACGAAATTCCTCTGCTCCATGCGGGTCAGCGTGTCGGACTTGCTCTGGAGCGAATCCAGCAACAACTCGGCTGCGCCCTTGATCGACGTGAGCGGCGACTTCAATTCATGGGTCAGGTGTGAGGAGAAGGTCGCGATGTAGTCCGACCGCCGCGACAATTGCTCCGCCATGTCGAGGAAGCTGTGCGACAATTGAGCCAGCTCGCGCGTCCCGTAATGGGCCAGCGGCCGAAATGCGTCGCGGTCGCCACGGCTGATGCGCGCCGCGCGCTCGACCAGCTCGCGCATCGGGCGGGTGATGGTGCGGGAAAACACCAGACCGATGACGATGGTCGCGAAAACGACGGCCAGCGCCGCCAGAATGAACTTGCCGCGCTCCTGATAGAGGTGCTCGAAAATGTTGCTCGGCGTTCTCGACGTGTAGACGACCCCGGCCACGCGGTTGTTGACGATGACGGGCATCGCCGAGAACACGTGAACGCCGACGCCGCGGCTGATCGAGTAGATCGGCGGCGGCGGCTTGTCGGGCTTTCGAATCCGCAGTACCGCCCGATACTGGCCTTGCAGCGCCGTGGCGATTTCCTCGATATGGGCAAGCGACTGGCCGACTTCGGCGCGGCCGGCAATCACGACGCCGCGGGCATCGAGAATGCGGAATCCGGCCAGCGTGACCTTTTGCGTATCGAGGATGATCGGCATCAGCCTTGTGCCGATCTCGGCATAGGCTGGCGAAGCCGGCGCATCTGCGGGTAGGGCGTCGGGACGCCGCCGCAACAGGTCGCCGCCAGCGGCAAGATCAAGCGCGGGGCGAATCGGCGTCAACTGGTCGTCGCGATCCGGGCGCGCCTGGGGCGGAATTTCGGCGCCCAGGGAAACGCCGTCGCCGAGCCGGGCCTCGACCTCGCGTGCGAAGACCGCGGCAAGCACCCGGCTTTGCGCGATCAACTCGGCCTGGGTCTGGTGAATGAGCTGGTTGTCGTACAGGCGAAACAGGAACAGTCCGACCAGTGGCAGCGCGGCCGCCACCGCAAGCGCGGTGAAAATCACCTGGCCGACGGATGGCCGCCATTTGTCGCCCGGGCGGCGTATCATGCCAGCGGCTCACATCGCCCGAGCTTGAAGCCGACGCCGTGAATGGTCTCAATGACGTTATCGCAATTGGCGGCAGACAGTTTTGCGCGGATGTTGCGAATGTGGCTGTCGATGGTGCGGTCCGACACCTGGATGTTCAACTGATAGGCAGCGCTCATGATCTGCTCGCGGCTGAAGACGAAGGTCGGCCGGGTCAGGAAGGCCCGCAGGATGCCGAATTCGATGGCGGTGAGGCGAACCGGCGTGCCCGCGAACTCGGCGACGTGCTGGTCGGGATCGATCGAAAGCTTGCCCTGCGAAAGAACGACCGGGGATGCCGTTCCGTTCATTGCGCGGGCCGCCATGCGGCGCAGGATGACGTTGACGCGTGCGACGAGTTCGCGCGGGCTGAAGGGTTTTGTGACGTAATCGTCGCCGCCGATCTCGAGGCCCAGCACGCGATCGATCTCGTCGTCGCGCGCCGACAGGAACAGGATCGGCACGTCGGAGGATTTTCTGATCTCGCGGCAGACGTCGAGACCGTCGAATTCCGGCATGCCGATATCGAGGATGATCAGATCCGGCCGGTCGGCGGCAAAGCGGGTCAACGCTTCCTTGCCGTCGCGCGCTTCGAATACCGTCATCCCGGCCTTCTTGAGAGCAACCCGGATGACCTCGCGGATATGCAGGTCGTCGTCAACGATCAGAATGCGATGGGTCAAATATCTCTCCTGGCGCAAATGGCCGCGGTCGAACTGGCCTGAGGACACGTCCTTCGGCTGGGCCTCCAGGGTGCGCTGGAGGCGACAGCTCCGAAAGCCCCAGCCGCGCCAGGAAGCCATCTGTTTCGCGTGCTGTTCTACAAGGCAACCACGGCGGGAAACAAGGGCGGGATCGAAGCCGCGAAGGGCAGTCGCCCAGTCGATGGCCGGCAGCGCCTGCGGGACGCTCGCAGAGCCACCAATCGTCCTTCGCCAGCCGTTCGGGGATAGTCATTCGGTGATCGCCGCTGATTGCAGGACGGACTATTCGGTGCCGTCGTGCATTTGTGTGGAGCATCGTCTGCAGGAGCTCAGGATTTTTATGCAGTTTCCGTGCAGTTGCGGTTATGCGCTCGTACCGGCGCGGCAAGTTTGATAGGGGGCAAACGTCTCGTCGGATTTCCTCTCTCACAAGCGACACCCCATTCTCATGCAAGCCTTCAAGCGCATCGGCGTCATCCTGGTCTGGCTCGCCGGAGCCGTGCTTGTCTTTGCCGCGGCCAACAAGAACGATCCGTATCTGATATCGATGCGCGGGACGGGTAATGCCGTTCTCGCTGCAGCCAGCATTGTCGCCGTTCTCATTCTCGTTCGCTGCGGCTACTGGAAGCGAGGTGTTGCGGGGAAGGCGCTCGTTCTGCTGTGGTGCCTGCCAGCGCCGCTCATGCTCGGCGCGCATGCGGTGTTCGAATGGCGCAAGCAAAGTGTCCTGCAGACCCATGCCATGCAGGCGCAAGGCCTTGGGCGGCATTTCGTCGTCGGATATTCGTCCTTTCCGGAGGTGGCCGTTCTGGCGGAGAAAGGTCTGATCGCGGGCATCTACGTCACCCGGCACAATGTCCTGCGATCGTCGCCGGCGCGCCTGAAAGAGGAAATTTCGGCGCTGCAGGAAAAGCGGCGGGCGGCGGGCCTGCCGCCGCTTATCGTCGCGGCCGACCAGGAAGGCGGCATCGTGGCGCATTTGTCGCCGCCCTTGACCAAGCTGCCGGCGCTATCGACGCTCGAGAGCCTGGCGCCGGAGTTGCGCGCCGAGAAGGCCGCCGCTTTCGGACGCACGCACGGGCAGGAACTGGCGGCGCTTGGTGTGACGCTCAACCTGGCACCGGTACTCGACCTGCGGCCCGAGCCGAAGCGCAACCGGCTGGACTTCAACACCCTGATCGGCCAGCGGGCTATTTCCGACGATCCGCTTTTCGTCGCCGATATCGCAGGGGCCTATGTCGGCGGGCTTGAGACGTCCGGCGTCGGCGCGGCAGTGAAGCACTTTCCGGGGCTCGGAAGGGTGCGAACCGATACCCATCATTTCAGCGCCGACCTCGATACGTCCGTGGACGAACTCGAGGCGTCCGACTGGATCCCCTTCAGAAAGATGCTCGCGGGCTCGAAAGCGCATCTGATGATCGGCCATGTGAGGCTCTCGTCGGTCGATCCGGATCGTCCGGCATCGCATTCCAAGCGCGTCGTCGACGGCATCGTTCGCAAGAAGTGGAATTTTCAGGGCGTCGTCATGACCGACGACCTCGTGATGGGAGCGATCTATCAACGCAATGTATGCTTGGCCGTGGTCGAGGCCCTCAACGCCGGCGTCGATCTGCTGCTGGTTGCCTTCGACGGCGCGCAGTTTTACCGGATCTTCGCTTGCGCCGTGGCGGCGTCAGCCGAAGGGCGGCTCGATACCGCCATGTTGCGCGACAGCGAGGCGCGATTGAAGGGCGCCATTCCGGTCGATTGAGCCGGTCAGGCGGCTCCAGGGCGGCGTGCCGCGCCTATTTCGCGTACCGGCCTTGCTCGGCGATCCCCGTCACTGCCTGGGGCGGGAATGCGGGCTTGAAATCCTGACGCTTGGACCACGAAACATAATAGGCCACGCCGGTCATGATCAAAACGCCGGCGAGGCTCACCAGCACCTGAATGGAGAGCGAGTCCGGGCTGTTGATCAGGACAAGGTGTGCCGCAAACGAAAGAAACACCCCGGTGCAAAACACCGCCAGCCATTCCCGACCGCATTTGATGGCCGGCTGCAGCGTCAACCAATCGAAGCCCGACCAATTCCGCGGCATCATGTAGGTGAACAGAAAGGCGAGAGCGATGAAATGAAGTACCCGGTGGGGGGTGAGGTTTTCGCTGCCGTTCGCACCGAAGAAATCACGAAACAGATCCGTGCCGATGGCCGCTTGCGGAAACTTTGCGGTCATCGTCATCGCCAGGGCAAGGGCGAGGTACAGCCACGCAGCGGCGCGGACCGCGGCAAATTCCTGAAGCCTGTTGACCCAACCGGTTCGAGCCGGGCTGCTCAAGGCGAACCAGGCGCCGAGCACAAACAAAAGTTGCCAGCAGAACGGGTTGAGATACCAGTGCCCATCCGGAAACGCGGACAGGTTCCAGTCAAGCAAACGCGCAGACAGGTAAAGACCGATCGACGCCGCCAGCGTCGCATTCGGCCTTCGGACCATGCCAAGCAAAATTAACGGGAAGATCGCCATCAATACGATGAAGAGTTGCAACACGTCGAGATTCAGCGGCTTCGCGCGTAGCAGCAGGCCGTGAATCAGCGTGCGGACGGTGTGATCGACGATTCCGGTGATGTTGAATTCGCTGATCAGCGCAGGCGCGCCGGACTGGCGGGCCACATATCCGATCAGATTGATATAGATCACGAACAGAACGACATAGGCGGCGTAAAGTTGCCATAGCCGCTTGAAGATGCGGGTTGCCGCTACGACGAAGCCGCGCTCCAGCATCATCCTCCCGTAAAGCAGGGCGGCCGTATACCCGCCGACGAACACGAACAGGTCAACCGCCCCGCTGAATCCGAAATTGCGCAGGGTCAGCAGGTTGACCGCGTTGCGCGGCACGTGATCGAGAAAGAGAAACCAGGCCGCGACACCAAGCACGAGAGCGGGTCGGAGATCGCCGTCGCGCGAAGCGAGCTCAGCCTTCATGGACGGAGACATTGCGGGGGTGAGAACTTTGCAGGTCGGAGGAAATCGAAGCGCGAATCCAGTGCGACAGTCCGCTCAGCCGGAACAGGCTTTACGTGAAGAATAGTTAAGCAGGCTCGCGGCGATTAAAGCCCGCGCGACAATCACAATGTTTTGAGGGAACAGGGGGTCCGCGCAAAATTACACCGCTTCGTGTTTCCTGAGATCGCGGATGTGATCGAATTGGAAAGCGCTGACGTTTGCGTCAGCCGTTGCGATCACGGGCAGCGAAGCCTCAGTAATAATCTCGGCGGTGACGTCTTCGACCGAACAGTCCGCGATTTCATGGATGAAGCTGATGTTTCTGTATTCGCCCGACGCGACCCGCGAGACGACGTCGCGTCTTGTGATTTCCGGGTCGACGATCGCCTCGCGACCGCGGCGGCCGTAGTCGATCATCACGACGAAATACTGCATGTTCGCGATCTGACCTCGTGCCGGGTGGCCTCGAAACAACCGGAGCAGTATTTCTGAAAATCAGAAATTTGTCAACTGTCAATTCGGTAAATCAGAAGTTGCGGGCCAGGGCGGGGGCATGGCGGCCGCCGCCGGAGGAATCGCTCGATCCGGCGCTTTCTATTTGTCCGACGCGCGGCCGCCCGCCGATCTGGCGGCCTTGCGGGCCCGGGCCGCCGCCTTGTTGCGCAATCGCTCGATCTGACCCCTCGGCAGGGTCACGCAGATCTCCCCGATCCATTCCAGCTTGACGCCGGTAATCGGCTTGGCGTTGAAACTTTTGAGGTTCACCAGCGTCGGTGACTTCCCGCGCTCGATTGTCTTCAGGTAGCGTTCGCCGGTCTTCAGCCGGACCGCGGCTTCCTCGCCGTAAAAGCTCGATAGCGGGTGGCGCTGTTCGCGGTAGACCACGATGATGTCGCCATTTTCGTATTTGGGCAGCATGGAATCGCCGGATACCTCGAAAGCGATGGTTTCTTCGGCCATGGGGAAGGGCAGTTCGACCTCGCCGAGGCCCTCCGGCGGCACCTGCTCGTGCTCCGGCTCGATCGAAGCGCCGGCGCCGACACGTCCCATGATCGGCACCGAATTCAGTTCGAGATACTCGATGATCGGTGCGATTTCGGATGCCTTGATCAGCCTTATCCCGGACAGGATCTCGGAAACCGCGCCGGCGCGAACGCCCATAGCAGCCGCCAGTCCGCCCTTGGTCTTGCCCGGCTTCTCCAGCCCCCGTTCGATCAACCTGATGTCCAGCATGCTCATGCCCTGCGAATCTGAATCGATGCTAGCAGTTCCGATTATCCGAAATCAACCTTGACTTTTACTTCGGAATATCCGAAATTACAGGTCGATGTCGGGCGGCGGCGTCGACACGAGAAGGATAGCGGATGGAACTGTCGAACTGGGCGCCCGCGCATTCGGACGCGCTGCGGGAGCTCATTGCCAAAGGCCTGAGCTTTGCGGAGGCGGCGCAAGCCATCAATTCACGATTCAACACATCGTATACCCGCAGCGCGGCGCTTGGACGCGCCCGGCGCCTGCGACTGGGGGCGGACGAGCGCCGGCAACCGTCGATGCCGAGCGGGCCGGCCAGGTTGAACGAGATCGTCGAGCGCCGCGCCGGCCCTTGCCGGCAGGTAGAGCTTCCATGGCCGATTCCGGTGTTCAAGCAGGTCGTTCCGCTCAAGCTGCGCTGTGTCGATATCGAGCCACGGCATCTCTCGCTGGTCGATCTGGAGGGCGACGACTGCCGTTATCCGTACGGTGGCGACGAGGAAAGCGAGGCCATCACCTTCTGCGGGCATCCGCGTCGCCCGGGCTCGAGCTACTGCGATCCGCATTTTCAACTGAGTCGCGAACCGGTCGAGCAACCGGCAGGACGCCGTCTTGCGGCGACGAATGAAGGCTGCGCGAAGAGAGCCGTCAACGATGTGGCCGACAGGCTGGAACCACTGCCGCCCCGGCATCGGATCGCGCATTTGCGCGCGTTGATCGGGCTTCAGCCGCAAGCCTGCGACCGTCGAGACGAATTGGTCGAACTGCTGCGCGAACAGATGGCGAGCGGTTCCGTCGAATAAGGTCGGTCTCGATTCGAATTCCACAGTCAGTAAGGACTCATTTGATGCCAAAAGCAAAACGCCGCAAGCCGTACGATCCTGCCATGGCGCATGATCGACGATCCCGCGACCTGCTCCGGAACGCCGAAGTCGCAACTGTCGAAGTCGACAATCCGCTGGCCGTGGACCCGGGCGACAAGATCGTTGCCCTGCGCTCGATCCGGAACGATCCGCTTGGCCGGTTGCATTCTCACCGCCAGATCGACGAGGCGCAGTATCAGGCCGGGCGGGCCTTCCAAAGCGACTGGGAGAAGGCCGAGCGCGGCCCTTGCGCGGTCGATCCTACCCGGGAGTTTGTCGATGGCGGGCAGAGCCGCGAGCCGATTACCGAGGGGCAGCGCAAGGCGGTGCTGCGGTTGAACCGCGCCGAACGTGAACTCGGCGCGGACGGCTCGGCGCTGGTACATGACGTGCTGGTCCACGGATTGACCATGGAGCAGGTTGGCCAGCGGAGGGGGTTGTGCAGCAAGCGCTGGAGCGACTATTTCTCGCGGCGCTTCCGCGAATGTCTCGACCGGTTGGCGCTGTTGTATGGATTTGCGACGGAGCGTCCCGTTCCGGTCAAAGCCGTTCCGCGCTGAACCGCGGATGCTCGCCGCGCCGGCCGCCTCACGGTTCGCGCCGCGATTTACTCCAACCCGGCGCGGCGAAATCCTTCGAGATAGTGTTCGCGATCCTCGTCATGCTTCCAGGGTAACTGGTTTGCGATCCAGGCGAGCGAGATGTTCGGCTGGGTCCGGCGCAACTGCTCGAGCGCGCTCCGGGCGAGTTCGATCTGGCCGGCCATTCCGGCTGCGACGGTCAGCACCCGATAGGCCCCTGTGAGATCACCGCGCTGGCGTGTGGCGTGGCGCGCCAGTGCGATCGCTTCATGATAGTTCCGCCCGACGAACTGGGCGTAGGCGGCAACGCCGTGGTAGATCGCGGAGGAGGGATCGCGTGGGCTCTGCCGGATGGCGCGCTGCGTGGCCTCGAAGGCATCTTCCCATCGGCCACTGTAGCACAGCGCCAGCGCGTAGTAGCCGTGCGCCAGCGAGAAATTCGGGTTCAACTGCAGCGCCAGCTCGAACTCGGCCAGCGCGTGATCGAGCCGGCGCGTGGAGAAAAATACGCTCGCAAGGGCCGTATGCGCCCAGGCATCGTCGTTGTCGGCGGCAATTGCCGCCAAAGCCGCCTTCTCGGCGATGGGCGCCGCAGTGGCGATGTCGGTCCAGCCCAGATGCACGCCAAACATCTGGTTGGTCGCAAACAGCGAGAGCGCCTGGCCGTAGTTCGGATCGATCGCAATGGCGCGTTCGAGCAGCGCCTGCGCGGCGAGACTATCGGTCGGCGTCACCCGCCAGTGATGCGCTAGCGCGCGCATCACGAGATCCCAGGCGTCGACGCTGTTGGGCGGCTTGCGTCGGCTGCGGAAGTTCTCTGCTGCGTAGATTTGCGGCTCGATCGCCGAGACGATGGCGTCGGTAATCTCGTCCTGGACCGCGAATACGTCGGTAAGCAGGCGGTCGTAATGCTGCGCCCAGATATGGCTGCCGGTCGCGGTGTCGTTCAGTTGCGCGGTGATGCGGACGCGGTCGCCGCTCCTTCGTACGCTGCCTTCGACCACATAGCGCACGCCGAGTTCGGCTGCGACCTGCCTCATGTGCACCGGCTTGCCCTTGTAGGTAAAGGACGAGTTGCGCGCGATTACGAAGAACCAGCGAAGTTTCGACAGCGCGGTGATGATATCCTCGCTGATGCCGTCCGAGAAATACTCCTGCTCCCGGTCTCCACTCATATTGTCAAACGGCAATACGGCGATTGCCGGCCGGCCAGGCTGGGTCAATGTCGAATGCTTTTGTTCAGCCTCGATTGACGACGTGGCGGAGGCCTCTGGATCGCACTGCGTCACAGTGCCGACGAAGCGGAGTCCCTTGCGCGGGATGGTGCGGATAAGGCGCTGATGTTTTCCACTGTCGCCGATCGCGTTTCGCACGGCGTTGATTCGGCTGTCCAGTGTCGAGTCAGAGACGCTCCGCCCGCCCCAGACCAACGCGATCAGGTCGTGCCGCGTGACCACCCGGTCGCGGTGTTTCAGCATGTGGACGAGCAAATCGAAGACTTGCGGCTGCATGGCGACCAGATCGCCATCGCGGCGCAGTTCGCGGCGTTCGGTGTCGAGGATATGGTTGTCGAATTTGAACTTCACTTGCCCCATCGCATTCTTTCTCAAGAAACAATCAAGTTCGCCTCATGAAGAGATCAAGCGTCAGGCAAAGACCTGCCGCCGCGCTCAATGGCATCTCTGCCATAACCGGGAGTTGCAGTTCCATATCCCGCAGTGGAGTCAGGTTCATGATGGAAACCCAAGCCAATGGTCCGGCGGTGCCGAGCGGCTGGCTGCCAAGATTCACCGCATTCCTATTTGATGGTGTGGTCTATCTCACATTTCTGATCACGGTTCTGTACGCCATCGGTTTCGTGTCGGGGCTCGTCGTGCCGAAGGCGATCGATAGCGGTACGGAATCGGCGGCATTCGAGGCAGTGTTGGTCAATCTCGCTTTGATGTCGTTGTGTGCTGTCCAACATAGCGGTGTCGTGCTGAATTCGTTGAAACACCGGTGGGAGCCACTTATTCCGATTCCGATGTCTATTGCGCGCAGCACCCATGTATTGTGCGCGAGCCTGGCGCTTCTGCTGATGTTTTGGCAGTGGCGTCCGATGCCGGCCGGTATCTGGCACATCGAAGATCCGGAAACGGCAATGCTGATCGCCACGTTGTCGTTCGTTGCATGGGTCATCGTGTTTACGAGCGCCTTTCTGATCGATCAATCTGCGTCGCCAAGGCTGCGGCGGGCCGCAAATAGTCATACTGTTCGGGCGATGCCGGCGGCCCGCTTCCGGGTAACGTTGCGCTGCCGTCTTCTCCGTCAGCCCATCTACCCGGCCGTCATCGTCGCGGTGTGGGCCACCCCGACGATGAGCGTCGGGCATTTGCTGCTTGCCGCGGCTGCCACGGCTTACGTCTTCACCTGCGTCATGCTAAAGGACTTTATCCGCGCACTCACTCTGTGCCGTGGTTGGGAAAGCGCCTCGGTGTCGTTTGCGTGGCGGAAGTCGAACTGGCCAACTCTCGCGCGTTTGGAGATGAAAAAGCCATGAAACATACCGGAAGCTGTTTTTGCGGAGCCGTTGAGGTGGAAGTGACCGGAGCGCCGGAGGGAATGGGATATTGTCATTGCCGCTCCTGCCGCTCGTGGTCCGGCGGACCAGTGAACGCGTTCACGCTCTGGAAGCCGGAAGCGGTACGAGTTACGGCAGGGGCGCAGCATGTGGCGACGTTCGAAAAGACGCCCATGAGTCAGCGCAAATACTGCTCGAAGTGCGGTGGCCATCTGATGACCAATCATCCGACACTTGGGCTGGTCGACGTCTTTGCTGCAACCCTGCCGACGCTTGCCTTTACGCCCGGCGTGCACGTCAACTACGCCGAGACGGTGTTGCCGATGCGCGACGGGCTGCCCAAGCTGAGAGACTTTCCGGCCGAGTTTGGCGGGTCCGGCGAGATGATCAGCGAATAGCGGGGGCGCCCTGAAGGAAGGACCAGAGGATCCGCATGCCGGCAAGAGCTATGCCGGCGGCAGGTTCTGCCCTGCAAAATCGGGGTTTGGCGTAATCCCTTGCATTCCGGTAAGTAGGCCTTGAACCCGCGGCAGAAATCATCGTTTTGCAGCGCGGGATAACAAGGCGAAATGCCGGAAGGGGAAGTGCCGGAGATGACCGTCAAGCCGCAATTGCCGGAGCGCGCGCCACGCGCAAAGGGGGAGCCGACTGCCCTGGACGGTCTCTTGGTTGTCGACTTCACCCGGGTGGTTGCCGGCCCGGCCTGTACGCAAACGCTGGCAGATTTCGGCGCCGAGGTCATCAAGATCGAAAACCCCGACGGTGGCGACGATACCCGCCACTACGAGCATGCTGAAATCGGCGGCGAGAGCGCGGCCTTTCTCAGCCTCAACCGCAACAAGCGCGGCATCGCCCTCGATTTCACCAACCCGGCGGCGCTCGAAGTCGCGCGCGAACTGATCGCGAAAGCGGATGTCGTGGTGGAGAATTTCTCCGGCGGCGTGATGAAGAAATATGGCCTCGACTACGCTTCCATCGTGGCGAGCAACCCGCGGCTGATCTACTGCTCGATCTCGGCCTATGGCCGCAAAGGGGAGTTCGCCTTGCGGCCGGGGTTCGACCCGATCACGCAGGCCGAAAGCGGCTTCATGTCGCTCAACGGATTTCCGGATGGCGAGCCGGTACGCACGGGCCCGCCGATCGTCGACATCGCGACGGGCATGTCGGCATGCAACGCAATCCTGCTTGCGCTGATTGCCCGTGACCGGCTCGGCCGTGGCCAGCAGGTCGAGGTCGCGCTGATCGACACCGCGGTGGCTATGACCGCGTTTTATGGCATGGCCTATCTGGTCAGCGGTGAGAATCCCGGCCGCTTTGGAAATTCGCCGAACGGTTCGCCTACCGTCGGGCTTTATCAGGCTTCCGACGGACCGCTTTACATGGCCTGTGCCAATGACCGCTTGTACCGCAGGCTGGTGGTCGAGGTCCTGGAACGGCCGGATCTTGTCACCGATCCGCAATTTGCCCATCGGAAGAATCGGACCGCCAACAGGGAGAAGTTGCGGGCCATCATCGCCGGTATCTTTGCCAGCAACACCCTTGAATACTGGATGGCAAAGATGAAGCAGGCTAACATTCCGGTCGGTCATTTGCGTACCGTGGAGGAGGGGCTCAATGCTCCCGAAGTGCGCGGTCGTCATCGTTTGAGCCAGATTCCGCATCCGACCGCAGGCACCGTCCCCAACATTGAAACGCCGCTGCACATGAGCCTGACGCCGACGATCGATCCCGTGGCAGCACCTTTGCTTGGGCAACACACGCAGGAGGTGCTCCGAAAGACGCTCGGCTACGATGATCGGCGTATCGCCGACCTGGCCGAGGCTGGTGCTTTCGGAAAGGCAAGCAATACCGCGTGAGCAGCTCCAACAGGTCGGACGCATCCCGCAATACGAACGGCCCCTGGCGCTTGCGCTGATCCTAACCTGCTCAAGGCGGTAGCTTTTTCCGTTTGTCTGCGGTTAAGGTGCCGGCAAAATGGGAGAGAAACACCATGAACGACGGAACGGCCGGCCGGCCGGCGAGGAATGTCGAACTCGGCGCCAGCGGTGAAGAATTCCAGAACCTTCACGAGTTCGTCCGAAAGGCCCGCGCCCGGCTCAACCAGAACGCATGGGACTATGTCGTCGGCGCTTCGGAAACCGAAACTACCATGCGCCGCAACCGCATGGCGCTCGACGAAATTGCCTTCCGGCCACGGGTGTTGCGGAACGTAGCTGAAGTCGATGCCTCGACCGAAGTGTTCGGACGTCGCCTGCGGCTTCCGGTCATGATTGCGCCGGTCGGTGCGCTCGAGATTTTCGATCCGGACTCAGGCGCCGCCGTCGCGCGCGGCGCAGGACAGTTCGGCGCGGCCCACATGCTGAGTTCGGTGTCCGAGCCGGGGCTCGAGGCCACCGCCAAGGCGGCGCCGGATGCGCTGCGCATCTACCAGCTCTACGTCCGCGGCGATGACGCTTTTGTCGAAGACGTGGTCAGCCGCTCGATCGACAACGGCTATACCGCTTTCTGCCTGACCGTCGATACCGCGCATTACAGCCGGCGCGAGCGCGATATCGCCAAGCGCTATGTCCGCGAAAGCCGCATCCGGGCCACCGGCGGCGATTTCCAGAAAGGACTGGATTGGCGCACCGTCAAGCTGATCAAGGACAAGTACAAAGTCCCCCTGGTGCTCAAAGGCATTGCGACCGCGGAAGACGCCGCCATCGCGCTCGATCATGGCGTGGACTGGATCTACGTCTCGAACCATGGCGGCCGTCAGCTCGATCACGGACGCGGCTCGATGCATATCTTGCCGGAAATCGTCGACGCCGTTGCCGGCCGCGCCAGGATCATGGTTGACGGCTCGTTCTGTCGTGGCACCGACATCGTGAAGGCGATCGCCTCGGGCGCCGATCTGGTCGGTATTGGCCGGCTGCAATGCTGGGCGCTTGCGGCCGCAGGCGAAGCCGGCATCGTGCGCATGTTGGAGCTGCTGGAGGACGAGGTGATCCGCTGTCTCGGGCTGCTCGGCGTCACCCGCTTTACCGAACTCGACAAGTCCTATTTGCACGCGGCGACGGCGACCAACCTGCCGAGCGTGTTCAGCGCATTTCCGTTGCTGGATATCGAGCCCTACCGCTATTGAGGCGGCGGGGCGCGGGCTTGCCGCGCAACTCGTTTCGAGGCGACCTGCCGGGGAACCCGGCGGGCGTTGCGCTTTGTCAGCAGCATCGAGGACGGCCCCGTCGCATCCGATGGAATCTTCCAAGCGAAACGATTCGCAAGCGGATGAAAGAAAACCCTTTTGCCCAATCTCCGACGAGAAGGCATCGGCCTTCGCTGGAAGCTGCGGGACATTCAAGCGCGCCGGCTCAAGATGTCGCCGGTTAGCGCCGAGGATTTGCGCATATTGACGGATCTCGGCCTCGTCGAAACGCGCGACGAAGGGCTCGTGCTCATACAAGCCGGCATCGCGATGCTGAATGGAGCGTAGTCAGCGCGCCTTCAGGAAGCTCTCACCGGAGTCGCACGGCGTGCAACGATAGGTCAGCACGTCGTAATTCCGGTCGCGCGGTTCAATCATGGCCAGCCGCATCTGCGCTCCGCATTTCATGCAAGGCATTTCTATGCTGGTTTGAAAACGCGTACAGGTCGGCGTCGGTCGAAACGCTTGCAGCATCTTATCCCCTTGTCCCGAAGAGAGACTGAAAACCAGAGACTCAACGCCACTTCGATTCATTGATGCGAATCATTGCGCCACAGTGTTGCCACCATTTGAATCGGTTCTGCAACCCCCCACGTAGCGGTGCTGAAGGGAACTTATTCCTTTTGACGTCCGGGAGTTGACGGTGACATCGACGGCCAGTCGATATTTGTCGCGGTCGGGGAACGACGCGCAGACGCTGCCGGGAATTGTGCTAACCTGCCGACGGCGACATTGGAGAAGCGACCATGACGGAACCAAGACTCGAAGTCCCGGCCGAATTGCGTGAATTGGCTGAGAAAACCATCGATCAGGCAGAAAAGGCATTCGGCATGTTCTTCGATGCCGCCGGAAAATCAATGTCCTCGATGCCCGGCGCGAGCGCCGACATTTCCAAGCAGGCGCTCTCGTTCACCGAACAGAACATGAAAGCCGCGTTTGAGCACGCACGCAAGCTCGTGCATGCTACCGATCTTCAGGAAGCGATGCGGCTTCAGTCCGAGTTCCTGCGCAGCCAGTTTACCAATGCCGGCGAACATATGCGTCAGATTACCGGAGGCGTGATGTCGGCCGCCAAGGAGTCGGTGACAGGCAAGTCTTGAGCGGGCGTGCCGGCGGCGTCGTCCGGTCGCAACATCGAACTGAGCACGACGGAGGCTGATCAACGGCACCGCGCGAACAGTCGTGCCGGCGGACAAAGGGCGGTATTCGCGGCTGCCGCGCCGCCGCGATCGATCGCGTCGCAGAGGTAGCGGGCCGCCGCCTGCCGTGACCTCCCCGCCGGAACGTCTTCTCCAGAATTCCCCCGCCGTGGTGGATTGCCGGGGAACTATTCGCAGCGCCGGGCTTTAATTCCTGAGTTGAATCAAAGCGGATTCCAGGGATGTCGAAAGGTTTGGTGAAGGATCGTTCAAGCCGCCACGGCGGTCCGCCGCTGAAGATTGCGATCGCAGTGGCCGCTCTCGGTCTGCTCGGCATGCTGATCGTCGATCATGGGCCATGGAACAAGCCGAAGATGCAGCCAGCCTTCATGGCGAGCTACAGTTCGACCGGCGAGGCAGCCCGCGCCGCAGGCGCCAAGGTCTTGCCGACCGAACGGAAACTGCAAATTGAGCCTGAGCCGCCGATGCCAAGGCCCGTTCACCCGGTGAACCCGGCGGCGGAGTGAAACGCAGCGCTTGAAATGTCGCTTAGACCGCCTCCGGGGAGCACGGTATGCGGCAAAGACATTTCTTAATCGGCTGGTTGACGTGCCGGGCAAATCACTTGCATGAACGCCGTCGCAGACGTTGCGCGGCCCCGCCCGAACGACAGTTGCGGGCGTTCTGCTCCTCGATGTCTGCTTGCGAAGCCATTTCCCGGAACGCTCCCTGCGAAACATCTCGAAAACGGTTTGACATGTCGGGCAAATCACCGGCATAAGGCCATCATCGCAAGAATTGCAGAGCCCGCACGGAGAAATCCGTCGCGGGCTTTTCGCTTTGGATTTCTCGAATCGGACGGCGGCCGCCGATCGACGCTGCAACTCCCAACGCCCCCGCCCGGGCGTCGCGAGCGCGCCGCCGTCCGACCCTTCAATCTCATCCACCATTGGCCGGCATGCGCGAACATGACGGCCCGCGGCGCGCCATCGTTGCGCGTCGCACGCGGCCCCGACGGGATAAGGTTCGCGCCCTAAATGATCTGCGGCTCCGGTCGCGATCATGCCGCACATTTCTTTCGCAGCGAACCCGATGACGCCCTGCCTGACATTGCTCGCGCTCGTCGGTCTCATCGCCATCGCCGCATCGGAGAGGCTATCGTGAGCATCGAAATCATCCAGGTCATCCGTCGTCCGAAGCGCGACGACATCGAGACCGATTTTCCGGCCATTGCGTTCCGTTCAGCCCGGCAAAGTCCGGTCACCGACCCCGTTGATGTTCCGTCCCGCAAGCGCACCGCACCCGACAGCCGGGAAGCGTAGATGGGCAAGGCCAAGGCCCTTGTTGAAATTCGCTCTCTCGCACGCAGCCACACCCGGACCGCAATCCGGGTTCTCGTCGGTATCATGCGCAGCGAGGATGCGACGCCCGCGGCCCGCGTCTCGGCGGCCAACGCGATTCTCGATCGCGGCTGGGGCAAGGCCACGCAATCGCTTGAGAACGGAAATGAAGGTGGGATCGAACTGGTTCACCGGATCGAGCGGATTATCGTTCACTCCGAAAGGCCGGGCAGCGATGATGCTTGAATCGCCTCGCACCTGACTCTATCATCAGACAGGACGAGCCATTGTCCATCCTGAAAATTCCGACAGCAAAGGTGTTCGAGCCGTTGCTGGCGCCGGCTCGCTACAAGGGAGTCTATGGCGGTCGCGGATCTGGCAAGTCGCATTTCTTTGGCGAACTTCTGGTCGAGACCTGCCAGGCCAAGCGCAGCATGCTCGCGGTCTGTATTCGCGAGGCGCAGCGGACGCTGGCACAGTCCTCAAAGCGTCTGATCGAGAGCAAGATCGCCTCGCTGGGAGTCGGTAGCGGCTTCAAGCTGTTCCACGACAAGATCGAAACGCCTGGTGACGGGCTGATCATCTTCCGCGGAATGCAGTATGACGCCGGAAAATATCGGCTGATGATGAAGGCCAGGGATGTTGCCGCAGCGAAGCCTTTGCCGCCGGTGGTCCGGCCCGGCGTTGCGCGCTCCCAGGCGGAACGACAGCACGCGGACTTGCGGACGCTCAGCGCCAAGCTTTCGAGTTCGGGCGATATCAGGGACGCGGTGGCGCTCTACAACGCGCGGAAATCAGGCGGGCGCTAGGTCGCGGCCTGCACAAACTCTCCCGAAAACATGCAGGATAAATGAGGAAGGTCGACGTAAGACCTTTCGACCGGTCGCGTAGGATTGGCGTGCCAACATCGCCTGGAAACGCTCTATGAAACGGGCATTTCGCGCGAGGAATTTTGTTCTTCTCGTGCTGTTATCGCTGACCCTCTGGCATGTCGAATTTGCTTTCCGCAAAAACAACGTCTGCCCGGTGGAAGATCACGCCATTCAGTCCGAACTGGATGCGATCGATGTCGCCAAGAAGAAGGTCGTCAAACACAGCTTCTTCAGCTCCGATCGATTTGGCAGCGCACACGAGTTCGTGGAATCACTCTCCGAAACCGAGAATTGCTGCAGCGCTGAAAGAACCAGAAGAGGATTCGGCGTGATCGTGTGGAGCGTTTATCTCAATGCAAAAGCGACAGCCAAAATACAATCGCCGCACCATATTTGTCGAGATGTCGAACTGCGGTCTGATTTTTCACGATTTTTCATACAAGGATGTAGCGGAGCGCAAGGAATAAAATGGCTCGAAATCAAGTCAGGCTGAAGAATGGCGAGCTGTGGTCGTCAGTCGCGGATACTGCCGTTGACAAGGCGTTGAATGGATCGCTCCAGGCAGGCCGAAGACAGAGATAGAGGAGAATGTTTGTCGTGCGAATACGCATGCTTGCAAGAAATGTGCTTCTTGGTCTGGTCGCGCTGCTGCTGGTGCTGTGGGTAGGTTTTGCGAGCGAATTCGCTTTTCGCATGAATTCTTGCGGGCCAGGAGACCACGTCATTCAATCGGAGGCAGACGCAATTGAGGTAGCAAAAAAGAAGATCGTTAAAGATCCGCGCTTCAGTTCAAACAAGTTCGGTAGCGCGCCGGATTTTGTGGAGGACCTAAAGGATACGGACGATTGCTGCACGGCGGTGAGGACAAGAAACTATTCTTTTGTCGTGGCGTGGGAGGTCCGCTTGTTTGCTCAAACGGCCGCTAGGCCGAATCAACGTGTTGCAGTCGTGATGCTCTCGAACTGCGGCACCCACATATTCGCTGATTCGGCGATTGACGCTGATTAGGAGGCCAGCAATTCATGTCTGGAAATGAAGTTAGGCTGACGAATGGACAGCGTTGGACGGTAGGAGAATTCCTCGATCATTACTTCCAACCGTCTGGGTCAGGAACGCCTGTTCCGGTTGCGGGGCCGCCATCCCCCTTTTCGGTGGATATGTCGTGGTACATGAGCGACGGGCCGGGAAGATATTATCATCCTGCGAGATGTTCCCCATAATTGATAAGATCGTGGGAAATGGAAAGCTTGCCCCGGGTACGTATAATTTGTTGGAGTTCGTACCAAACCGAAACGCGAAGGATGCTTCGCTTTCGGCCAAGATTTCGAACTACACAGCAAATCCGTATTCGTCGGACTACAAGACGCGCGCCTTGGTATTCGGCGATGAAAGCGCCACGATCTCCGGTGAAGTTATCGTTAAGCCGGATGGCTCCAAGATTTTCAACAAAATTGAGATCAAGCCGTGGGACACCGATTTCGACTTTCGAGATAATGATCGGGGATTTCACGTTGAAGTGCCGCGCGGAATCACCAGGCGAGTATACGACCCTGAGAACCAAGGGATCACCTACGATATTGAATATCGCGGGCGTGGACGGCTCGGCGAAGCCAATTCTGATCGTGGAATAGGTCGAATATACCATCCTTTCACCGCGTCGCAGCTGAGCGAAGCTCTTCGCAAGGAGTTCGTCTATCCCGGTAGCACGCCGCCAGGATTATTGCCGAGCTTTACTGCCGCTCAACCTCCCGCGATCGAAGAGCATCTCCAATACCTGGACCGAACTACCGTGAATCAGGCGCACACCAACGGAGCCAGCGCGGCGCCGCCGCTCGGTCGCTCCGCCAATCCGAGCCCGGCGTCGATGACGTAGCCAGCTGGATAGCCTCGATGGCGGGCGTCGATCCTGCGAACCCGACGCAGCCGCAACAAAGCGCGGCCCGCGCCTTGGGCGGTAATCCGGCGCCGCAAAAGCTCCTTCCGCCGTGGGTCTTTCTTGGTCCGCGGTAGGCGAAGCCGTCGCTGCCCCTCGCGGTCGGCGGCAACTCGACATTTGCGAGGCGGTCTTTGTCCGCACCGTTTCCGCGGGTAGATCCCCCTCGACTGCCTATCCTTAACCCACATGCCGCCGTCAAGAAGAATGGCGGCGCATTTTGAACGAGATCCATCCATGCACGAAGACGACCGTGACTTTATCGAGCGTTCCAGTTCCGTGGCCGAAAAGCTCCACGGTGAACCGATGACGACCGAAGAGATCGCCAACAACTTTGCGCTCCTTGGGTTGCACAAACGCACAGAAGCCCTCGAAAAATTCGACGCCGACCTGCGCGGGGAAATCGATTCCAGCCCGCACAGCCTGCGCCGGCGTGTTCAATTGATGGCGTTGCGCCAGAAAATAGGTGGCGTTCACGAAGCGCTGCGCAAGGCCAGGCGTTAGATCGCTCGCATGCGTCCGACGACAAATCTGGTCCTCGCCGCACTGGCGCAGGCGCGGATGCGGGCTGCACCGATGTTCGTCAGATGGTGCGAACTGAACGGGATCTCGCCTTGCCCCGCGGCGCCGGTGCAAGTCGCGCGTTTCATTGTGGAAGGCGCGCCGCTCGGCATCGAACGGCTTTGGCCTGCGATCCAGGACATTTCGAGACTCCATGTCTCGGCCGGCCTCGCCGATCCGACCCTTGGCGGGTTGGCGGCCGAAGCAGTCAGCACTGTCGCCCGAATAGACCCGCCGCGTTCCTGGCCGGCCGCCGACAAGCAGCGCTTTAGATCGCTGCCGTACGACGTGCAGGTTTATGTCGCGGCGCACGAAGCGCAGCGGGAAAGGGCGCTGCGGCGGGCGCAGAACGAGGCCGCGCGTGCGAGGCAGCAGTTGACGGCATACTCAAAAAGCGAGGTTTCCCAGAATGAGCAAGACAAACCCGATGAAGCCGGCATCCGCACCGACCCTTGAGGAGCGCATCAGCCTGATCAGGACCGACATCGAGGCGGTCGTCGAAGCCAGAGCAAGCGCGGTGGCATTGGAAAACCCCGGCGTCCCGCTAGGTGTCATCCGTAACTTGCTGACCGCACGCGCGCCGGCGTGCCCGTGCTCACAATATCTCGCGCTGAAGACCAAGGCCTAGGTGACGATCGACGGTAAACGGAGGAGATCGAGAATGACACTCTACAGATGGTCGCGAACGGCCGAGAACAATGCCACGGCGGACTCCACGGTCAACTGGCAGGAAGGCCAGGCCCCCTCCAGCGTGAACGACTCGGGGCGCGCGATGATGGCATCGATCGCCAAGCATCGCGACGATATCGCGGGCGCGATCGTCACGGGCGGAACGTCGACGGCGTACACCGTGGCGTCCTACGAGACGTTCGACAGCCTCGCTGTACGCGTCCGGTGGCGGCCACCTTGCCGAATGAGGCGCGGTGTTGAGAATTGT
>CAZSRR010000062.1:0-32763 GCA_964609175.1 uncultured Bradyrhizobium sp. | reverse complement strand
GAAAGTGTAACCCATGTGTCCGGTACGTTTCGTCACCTATGTCTCGGGCCGCTCATGCGTGCCGACGAGCGACCCAGGATATTGAGATGCGGCCAGTCAATCTGGATGCGGAACAACCGATTCGGCAGGCCACCTAGCATTCTTGAGTTCCGGCTTCGACCGGGCCGAGCTGAGCCTGCTTGCCGCCGAGAACACGGTCGATGCAAAGCTCGGCCACAAATATCGCAAGGTTGCCGAGCTGGAGGATGCTCCCGGCGTTCCGCGCACCTGCTACGTCTCTACTGAATCAATTGGAGACGCCGAAGGCGCCTTGATCGGTGCCCTCGTCTATGTCGGCGCGACGGCAGCCGCTGGCGCGGTCGTCGCTTCCGGCGGAGCGCTCGCCGTCGCCATCGCGGCCGCTGCGGTCGCAGGAGGGACTGGCGGCCTCCTGGGCTCGCTCCTCGCGGGTTGGATCGGGGATGCCCATGCCGACTATCTGCAGAAGCAGCTCGATCATGGAGGGCTTCTGCTGTGGGTGCGAACATGGACGGCGGAAAAGGAGAAGCGTGCGTTGGAGATCCTGTCCAGGCACTCCGGCCGCGACGTGCATGTTCACGCCTTGCCGGTCCCGGCCTAGGCTTGGGGCGCGGATGTCTACTGGCGCTTGAGTCCATGACGAAGCACGGAATGACGGTCACGAGGTCGAATTGCGCAGCTTGAAGCGGAAACCTCTCGGCCTGCGCGAGCGCGAAAGCGACCTCAATTTCCTGCCGTCTCGTCCTTCCCCTCGCAGCCGCGATCATCACGCAGGACGCATCGAAGGATGCCCAACAGCATTGAACTGATCAACGCCGCCATGCGGTCAACGCGTCGGGATATGGTGCGCGCGTACTTGCCCAATTTCGACTTCGCGCGCCTGCCTGGAGCGATCCGGACTACGCAGCTTGAGCTCGATATGGTGAGCAGGGAATCGTAAATGCGGTGTCACTTCCCGCAGGGCATCCTCTGCCGTTTCTGCGTTCACTTCCCATTGCTCCGTTGCCTCGGTTTCATCCTCTGCCCACGTCGCTTTGACCAGCCAGCTTGGCATCGCTTTCGCTCCTCATTTGCGGCGGCCGCGGCGGCCTTCATGGGACTTCTTCCGGGGAGCCGCTGTTTTGCTCTTCTTGGCTCGATGTGAGTTCGGCGCCAACTCGAGCATCGCGAGCGGATCGCTGGCCGGAAATGTCTCCTCGAGCGCTTCCTCGAGGAGGTCGTCGAGGTGCTTCTGCTCCTCCTTCTCGGCAGACGACTGCACACGTGGTCGGTTGAGCATGAGCCTCGCTCCGATTGCGTTCCTTTCCATAGAGCGGGTCGGACAGGGACATGTTGACGGAGATCAATCGCCAGGGAAACGGCAGCCGCTAGCTGTGATTAGCCCTGCCGACGGAGCCCGCGTCCGATGTCGTACCTCGCATCGTTGAGCCGGACGCAACTGCGTATCGGGCTGGCGGTCCTGCTCGGCCTTGCCTTTGCGCTTCTGCAGCTCACAGCGAAAGCTGCGCCGCCAACGTCGATTTCTGCGGCCTGGCCGCACGACGAGAAGCTCCATGTCTTCTTTCATCCGGACTGTCCTCATTGTCACAGGGCGATCGAATTCCTCAGGGCGCAGCCGAGCGTCGATTTCGACCTGCACGATGTGTCGAATGCAGCCAACGAAACCTTGCTTCTCGCCATCGCTCGCGAGCATGCGGTACCGGCAAACCAGCTCGGTGTCCCGTTCTTCGTGCGCGGCTCGCGCTATCTGATGGGCTTCGAATCTGCGGACACGACGGGTGGCGACCTGCTGGCTCTCGTGTCCAACCAGATGGCGCTCGCACGTCCGAAGGAACATTCAACCACGGTGCGCCTGCCGTTGGTCGGAGCCATCGATTCGGCAGGCTACTCGCTTCCGGCGCTCGCCGTTCTCCTGGGCCTTGCCGACGGCTTCAATCCCTGCGCGATGTGGGTTCTGGTCTACCTGATTTCGCTCATTGCCGGGCTGCGGGATCGCGGCAAGGTCTGGTGGCTGGTAGGAAGCTTCGTGCTCGCCTCAGGCGTTCTCTACTTCCTGTTCATGACGGCGTGGTTGAACACCTTTCTCGTCGTCGGCTATATCCGGCCGCTCACACAGGTCATCGGGCTGGCGGCGATCGGCTTCGGTATCGACCAACTCTATGAGCTCGCCGTAACGCGGGGAGCGATCGTTTGCGAAGTGGATGGCGCGGAGCAACGGCAGCAAACGATGCAGCGGATCCGAGACATCGTCGCCGCCCCGGTCGGCCTCGCCAGTCTGCTGCTCGTCATCGGACTGGCATTTACGGTCAACGCGATCGAGTTCGTATGCTCGGCCGCGCTCCCGGCGATCTACACACATGCGCTCGCGCTGGCAGGGCTCTCGACCGGCACCTACTACGCTTACATGGCATTGTATGTCCTGTTCTTCATGCTGGACGATCTCGTCGTCTTCGGGTTTGCCGCATTCGCGGTGCAGAAAATGATCGATACGCGTTACGCCGCCTTCAGTCGCTGCGTCGGAGGTGCAGTCCTGATTGGACTTGGCGTCTGGATGCTCGCGCGCACGTAACGGCGTGCGCGTCCAGCCCTCCGAGGCTCGCGCGACGAAGGCGCGCGATGACGGCTGATGAGGCCGGCGCAACTGACGAAAGCACTGTAGAATTCGGGGCTGGGCTCAACGCGGCGTAGCTGCAGTGGATGATTAAGCGACTGGTCCTGCCGCATGATTTCCTAGTATTCCCGAACAGATTCTTGGTCGCCGTCATCGCTTGGTTGAGCGCGCTGGCGCGAAGCGTTGCCCGTGCGGGCGCCACTGAATGTTTGCTGCGGCTCCGTTCGACAACCCGCCGGGGTCCGCGGCCGGCGCCGATTTCAGCAACGGCGCGACAAGAAGCCGGCCCAGCCCGCATCGCACACCATCGTCTTGGCGAACGATCTGCCAAACCATCGGCTCGCCAACGAGCCGTCCTTCCCGATCCACGGCACCGGCGGCAATGTCGGCAGGTACGACGCATACGGCATCACTTTCGCCAGCGTCACCCGGTACGGAAACCGCGCCTCGAAAGCCTTGTGCATCCCGCCGTCCAGTCCGGTGTAGATCGGCGCGGCCGGCACGTTCGCTTCGACCAATCGCGCGATGGCGCGCTCGTCGGCGCGGCGCTTTTCCAGCGCCTTCAGCGCGATGTCCGGATCGACGATGGTGGGCGGGCATTTTTCGGTCGGGTTGAACACCAGCGGCTGCGGCGCATTCGGCGGTGGCTGCGCATCGAACAGATAGGTGCGGTTGCACACGTCCACCCTGGGCTCGCGCCCCGTCGTCTCGAAATGGTCGTTGCCGACCTTGAGCATCTTCCAGAACGGCAGGTTCGGGTTGTTTCGATGCCGCGCCAGATTCGCCGGCGTCAGGCGGAACGGATAGGCCTGCACCTGGAACTGCGGCCGGCCGCGGAGCGCGTCGCGCGCCAGCGCATAGATCTCGCTGATCTGTTCGTCGGTCATGGCGTAGCAGCCGATCGACAGGCAGTCGCCGTGGATCATCAGAAAGCTGCCGCTGCGCTTGTGCGCCCTGTCGAACGCGTTGGGGTAGCCGAGGTTGATCGCCAGATGGTAGCTGGAGTTGGGATTCATCTGCTCTGGCGTAACCGTATAAAACCCTTCCGGCGCCTGCCGGTCGCCCTCGTAGAATTTCGGCCCGAGATCGCCCGACCATCGGCAGATCGGATAGATTTTGAGGAGCTGGAAGCGGCCGCTCGTATCCTGCTTCCAGACTTCGAGCTCCGACTCTTCCTTGAAGAGACGCAGCACGATCGGCGAATTCTTCGGCATCTGCTTCTGTGCGAGCAGCGCGAGCAGGTCGGGCGGCAGCTCCTGCGTGGCCTTGGACGGCAGCGGCTTTGGGCTCTGGCCAAGGCACGGGAGTGGCGTCAAGCCAGCGGCCCAAGCCGCCGCGAGCACGAGCGCACGCCGGACTATGGCGCGGATCACAGCGGCACCACCCGCGCTCGCGCTCGCGTGCCGCCGATGTCAGCGCGTCGTCGGCTACTTGCAGACCTTTGATACCTTCTTGTCCCTGAGGGCCTTGTCGCAATAAAGGCTGCAGTTCTTGCCGCCAGCCTTTTGGCATACAACCAGGCATTTCTCGCCCGAGCAGCCCCAGCTATCGGCCGATGCGACGGATGGTGCGAGAACCGCGGCAAGGAGTATGACGAGCGCAGCGATGGTGCCATGCAATATCTTGAGCATCTGCAATCCTTCTCGTTAATGAATGATCGCAGTAGGCCATCGAATTCAGTCGTGATCAATAAACCTCCGGAAGTGTCAGCCCGCGTTACACGAGGCGAAGCTCGTATCATGGCGCCGCTACGTCCCGAATCCGACGAACACCGTCGCCTCCTCCACCGACTTCCGCTCCGACACCACCGCATTCGCCGGAAACGTCTCGTCCGGCCAGCCGAGCGCGATGCTTTTCATGATGACCTGGTCGTCGGCGATCCCGGCGTGTTCGCGCACCACGGGCGATTGCATGATGCCCTGGCTGTTGATCACGGCACCTAACCCGCGCGACCAGGCGGCGTTGACGAGCGCAGTCGCCACCGCGCCGCAGTCAAACGGCGTGTCGTCGCTGCCGTCGAGCACGCGGTCATAGGTGATGATCACGCAGACCGGCGCGTCGAACTGGCGAAAGCCGCGCAGCACCCAGTCCTGGCGCTTTTCCTTGTTGTCGCGCTCGATGCCCATCGCGGCGAACAGTTGCTTGGCGACGCCGATCTGCCGCTCGCGGTGTTTTCCCGCAAACGGCTGCCCGGTGCGGAATTCGCGCGAATGCGGAATGCCCGCGACGTTTCGTTCGGTGTTGCCGGCACGGATCCGGTTCAGCGGCTCTCCGGTGATCACGTAGAAATTCCACGGCTGGGTGTTCATCGACGACGGCGCGCGCATCGCCAGGGCAATGATCTCCGCGATCAGCTCTTTCGGCACTGGATCGGGCTTGTAACCGCGGATGCTGCGGCGGCCGAGGATGACGTCATCGAACTGCATGGGCGTGGGATTTCCTGAAAAATTCTGCAACGGCTTCGATTTTCGCGGCTTCCGCCCGTCAGCGCAAGCCGTGGCCACCACGCGAAAACATGGTCGCGGCCATGTGGCGCACGCGGTCGTCGGGCCAGTTCCGGGGATGCCGACCGTGTGCCGCGGATTTGTCCGACATGTCAAGGTTTTGCGCCGCCGGCCGCGGTGACCGCCGGCTCCGATGCATGGGGTTGTTTTCGACGTCTGTTGTGAAGCCGGGGCGGCGCGGCTACATCGCCGCCGCGCTCGCGACCGGCGCCGCGCTATCATGGGGCTCGCGCTCCGCCGTGCACGCCGCGATCGCCCGGAACAGCTCGGCCGGCCGGATCGGCTTCGTCAGGCAGTCGGTCATGCCCGCGGCGAGGTACTGCTCGCGCTCGCTCGCCATCGCGTTCGCCGTCAGCGCGACGATCGGAATGCCGCTGCAGGGGCCCGGCAGGGCGCGGATGGCGCGGGTGGCGGAGACGCCGTCCATGTCCGGCATCTGCACGTCCATCAGGACCAGGTCGAAGGCCTGGCGCTGCACCATGGCGACGGCCTCGGCGCCGTTGCCCACCACCGTCGGCTCGCATCCCTCCTTGGTGAGGAGATTGCGGATCAGGTTGGCGATGATCGGCGTGTCCTCCGCGACCAGCACCGCCAGCGGCCGGTCGATCGCGATCGACGGTGACGGCAGTTCGGGCACCACCGGCTGACCCTCTGTGCAGCACACGGTGAACCAGAAGCGGCTGCCGGCGCCGCCGGGACCTGCGTCGACGCCGATGTCGCCGTCGAGCAGTTCGCACAGCCCCTTGCAGATCGACAGCCCGAGGCCCGAGCCGCCATAGCGGCGCGACGTGGACGAATCGACCTGGACGAAGGGTTCGAACAGCCTTTCGCGCGCCTCAACCGGAATGCCGACGCCACTGTCCGTGACCTCGATGCGCAATTCGATCTTGCCGTCGGCCAGAACGCGATGCGACACCGCGACCTCGATCGCGCCCGTCGCGGTGAACTTGATGGCGTTGCCGACGAGATTGCTCAATATCTGCCGGATCCGGTGCGGATCGCCGTTCAGCCATTTCGGCAGGGCGGGCGAGGACGACGCGCTCAGGCGCAGGCCCTTGTTTTCGGCGGCGTGCCGGAACAGCTCGATCGTGGACCGCAACAGCCTCGCGGTGTCGAAGTCGATCGCCTCGGTCTGCAGCCGGCCGGCCTCTAGCTGGGAGAAGTCGAGGACGCCGTTGATGACTGCCAGCAGATGCTCCGCCGAGTCTCTCGCCAGCGCCGCGCAGTTGCGCTGTTCGGCGACCGAATTGCTGCGGGCGATCAGATCGATCATGCCGATCATGCCGGCCAGCGGCGTGCGGATCTCGTGGCTCATCATCGCCAGGAATTCCGACTTGGCGCGGTTGGCGGTCTCGGCGGCCTCTTTCGCCCGTTCCAGTTCCTCGTTGAGCCGGTTCAGGCGGGTGGCTTCGCCGATGCTCCGCCGCATCCTGACCTGGTCGAACACGGACATGGCAAAGGCGACCGAGGCGATCGCAGAAACCGCAAGCGTAACGGCGATCGCGATCGACGAATGCGAGAAGGGATCGTCGACGAAGTCGGGCTGCAGGTCGGGCAGGATCGTCATCGCCGCCATGCCGGTGAAGTGGACGCACACCACACCCACGGAGAAAGCGACGGCCGCGGCGAACCGGTAGATGGGGGTCCGGCCACGGACGAGCAAGGCGACCGAGAGGATCGACCACGCGATGCCGAGCAGGATCGACGCGCCGATCAGGTTTCTGTTCCAGCCGACGCTGTTCGGCAGCGTGATACCGGCCATCCCTTCGTAGTGGAGCACGCCGACCCCGCCGCCGATGATGATGCCGCTCAGTACGATGCGCCACCAGGAGGACCGGGGCGAGGCGAGGAAAAATCCGATCGTGTTGGTGGCGATGCCGGCCAGAATGGAAAGGGCGGTCGCCGTCACCTCGAAGCCCATCGGCAGGCCGACGTCGTAGGCCAGCACCGCGAGGAAATGGGTCGCCCAGACGCCGGTCGAGCCGACGATGATGGCGCCGCACGCCAGCCCCAGGCGTGCATACTCGTTCCCGCGACGCTGCTCGGCGCGTGCCAGAAGATCGACGCCGATCGTCGTCGAGACCAGGCAAACCAGCGCGGCGAGCGCGACGAGCCACAGATCGTGCTGCTGGGTGAGGCAGGTGTAGACTGCGATCATAGCTTTCGTTCGCCGCGATACCTTTCCCGGTCCGCCCGCGTGGATGGCTGGCTGGTCCGCGCGGCGTCGCGCGGCATGCAAGCGGAATCCGTTCGAGACGCGGGCGAGAATGGTCGATCGACCAGCACGCCGGGCCCCGAGCGTAGGCTCGGATAGCGAGCGTCAAGTTAATATCGGAACCCGTGGGAATACGGGCCGCGTCGCGGCCGTTGCGCGAAAGATGCCCGATTCGCGCTATTCTTCGTCCGCTTCCGGCGTCTTCCTGAGCATGAAATGCCCGAAAGCCGAAGCGATCGGTTTGGCGGGGTCGTCCTGCCAGGCCTGCGCCTCGAAGGCGACGACGCGCCGGCCCTGCTTCACGATCGAGACGCGGGCAAAACTGTCCAGCGCGCGGCCGGAGCGAAGGTAATTGATGGTCAAGCCGATCGGCTTCGGCGGGGCCGATACGCCAAGCTCGCGGGTCACGCCGACGATCGCGGTCGTTTCCAGGAAGGCTCCCGTCATGCCGCCATGGATGGCGGGCAGCATCGGGTTGCCGATGATTTTTGGCGAGAACGGCATCACCAGCGTGTTGTCTTCGCCGAGGCGGATGCCGAGACAGCGCGCGAACGGGCTGTTGGCGAACAGGCTTGTCGGATCCTCGGGGGCATCGAGCTCCGGCGGCGCGCCGGGGTGGATCCGCGTACCGGTCAGCATGTTGGTGCGGTTGGCGCCGACCATGAAGCAGGCGGTCGCGGTGGCGACCGGGTCATCCTCGGATTCCTGGTAGGCGGCCGAGCGCACGAAGGCGATCGAGCGCGTGACGCGATAGCAGACCGAATGCGCCTTGATGTCGAGACCGGGCGTCGCCGGCTTCTGGTAGTCGATGCGCAGGTCGAGGGTTGCGATCGACCGCGTCCCGTCGAGCGCGAGCTGCACGGCCATGCCGCAGCTTTCGTCGAGCATCGCCGTGACGACGCCGCCATGCAGAACGCCGGTCTCGGTGTCGCCGACAAAGACGGGACGGTAGGGCAGGCTCGACCAGGCCTCGCCGGGCGCGGAGCGGTCGAGCTGCAATCCGCTGATGAAGCCATAGACGGAGCGGCGGGCCTCGATCGCCCTTGCAAGTTCGTCAAACGGCAGCGGCGCATTCGGTGGTTTGGTCATGCGGATGGTTCTAGTGCATGATCGGGAAAAGTGGAAATGGTGCTGTCGCTACGCAGCTTCTCGAATCGCGATATCGTACGCGTCGATCGTCGCTTTCGCGCGCGCGGCCACGTCGGCCGCCGTCATCCCCGGCTTGTAGAGGCTGCTGCCGAGACCGAATGCGACGATGCCGGCCTTCACGTAGTCCGCAAAATTCTTGTCGGAAACGCCGCCGACGGCCGCAATCATCAGGTCGGCCGGAAGCACCGCGCGAATGGCGTTGATCCCCGCGGCGCCGAGCACGCTCGCCGGAAAGAATTTCAGGCTGGAAGCCCCTGCTTTGGCGGCGAGCAGCGCCTCCGTCGGCGAAAACACGCCGGGCATCGTGACCATGCCATGGGCGTGGGCCCGCGCAAGAACATCGACATCGATATTCGGCGTCACCAGCAGCCGCCCCCCGGCGTCGTGCAGCCGATCGACCGCCTCGACCGTCAGCACGGTACCCGCGCCGATCAGGATTCCCGCCGGGGCCTTCTTGATCGCGATCTCGATCGAGCGGAACGGATCCGGCGAGTTGAGCGGGATCTCGATCGCCGTCATGCCGCTGTCGATCAGCACATCGACGATGCCGGCCGTCTCGTCAGGCGTCACGCCGCGCAGGATCGCGACCAGCGGACGCTTCATCGGCGGAAAGGCGACAGTGGCCATCTCAAAGACTCCAGATCGTTTGCGCGGCCATCGCAAGGCCGCGACGGACCGCATCCCCGGCGCCGATCGATCGGACCGTGGTCCCCGCCGTTTCGAGAGCCAGCCTGTAAAGCATTTCGAGCCGGCCCGATGCGATCAGTGTGATGTTGGGCGTCGGCATCTCTCGGCGGAGTCCCGCCGCCAGTTCGAGCCCGATCAGCGTGCCTGATATTTTTTCGCGGGCTGAAGCCGGCCCGCCGCCGTACAGCAGTTGGCCGGATCGCACCTGAAACAGCAGGTTGGCAGCGAGCGCCGGCGTTTCGAACGCGGTCATGACAGCCGATTTGAATGCGCCGATATCTTCCGATTCTTCCGCGCCGGCCACCGCGTGCGACAGGATGGTGTGTCGCGACACGGCGTCGAACAGCTCTCCCGTCATGAACGTGGCAAAACGTTCGACGGTTGTGCCCTGGACCCTGACCCACTTCGAATGCGTGCCCGGCATGCACACGATGGCTTCACCCGCCGCGTCCAAGCCCAATGCGCCGAGCAGTTGGGTCTCCTCGCCGCGCATGACGTCAGGCGCCTTCGGATCGCGTTGCGCGATCCCCGGCAGGATTCGGATGTCGCGATCCTGCCCCGGCACTGCCACGGCATGTGTGAGGATCGATGCGAGCGGCGCCGGCGTGTCGGCATAGCCGGCTTCGACCCAGCCCTGCCGGGCGCCGGCCATGCCACAGATGATGACGGGCAGCCCCGGCGCGGCGCCCGTGACTTCCAGATGCGATTGCAGCACGGCCGCAAAGCCGGACTTGGCGGCCGTCATCATGCCCTCGTCGCTGCGCCGGTCTGCCAGCACGTTGCCGTTGCCATCGACAAGCCAGAGCCGAAAGCTGCTGGTGCCCCAATCCACCGCGACATAGGCCGCGCGATTCATTTCAATCCGTCCCAATCCGATGTTCGCGTTTGCAACATTGTATCACGCCGATCCGGCTGGCGGGTAGTTCGGCCGTCGTCATGCGCTCGCTTTGTAGTTGATTTGCGCCGTTGTAATCCGCATGATCCCGCACGACGCGACGCCCTGCATTTCCGCGGCGTCGCCAACGAACCCACGACCGCACCAATGCGGCATGGCAAAAGCAAGAGCTTGGAGGACGCCATCGTGATCGATCGCTTCTTGGCAAGCGCCCTGACGGGGCTTGGTCTTCTGGCCGCTGTGCTGGCGCCGCAGGCTTACGCGCAACCTGCCCCCAAGACCATCACGCTGGTGGTTCCCTATGCGGCCGGCGGCGGCACGGATACGGTCGCGCGTCTGATCGGCGAGCGGATGTCGCGCACGCTCGGCCAAACCATCATCATCGAGAACGTCGTCGGTGGCGGCAGCACGCTGGCCAACGACCGCGTCGCGCGCTCGGCGCCCGACGGCTCGACCGTTCTGATCAATCACGTCGGCCTGCTCGCGGCGCCCAGCCTGTTCACCAATCTGCGCTACGACACCAAGACGGCGTTCGAGGCGGTCGGCCTCGTCAACAACGCGCCGATGGTTCTGATCGGCCGCAAGTCGATCCCCGGGGAAGGGCCGAAGGATCATCTCGCCTGGATCAAGGCGCAGCGCGACAAGGCCAATTTCGCCCATGGCGGGCTCGGCACCAACAGTCATTTGTGCGCCGTGATGATGGGCAATGTGCTCGGCTTCAAGCCGACGGTCGTGGCCTATCGCGGCTCGGCGCCGGCGATCGCCGATCTCCTGGCCGGGCAGATCGATTTGCTGTGGGACCAGGTCACGAATGCCTTGCCGCAGATCCAGGCCGGGACGCTGCACGGCATCGCGATTACGTCGCCGCAGCGTCTCGAGCAGCTGAAGAACGTGCCGACCACCGCCGAACTCGGCATGCCCGAGGTCAGCTACTCGATGTGGCACGGGCTCTATGTGGCCAAGGGCACGCCGAAGGAGGCCGTCAACGCGCTGAACGCGGCGCTCCGCGCGGCGCTGGCCGAGCCGGAGCTGCTGGAAAAGCTCAAGCAGCTCGGCACCCTGCCGTTCCCCGCCAACGAGCTGACCCCGGAGGCGCATGCGCGGCTGTTCGCCGCCGATTTCCCGCGCGTTGCCAAGCTGATCGAAAGCTCGGGCATCAAGGCCGGCGAAGCCAAGTAGGTCGTGTGTCTCGTCATGGCCGGGCTTGTCCCGGCCATCCACGTCTTCCTTGCTTGTGGTGCAAAGACGTGGATGCCCGGGACAAAGCCCGGGCATGACGGAGAGTACCGCAAAGCCTCAATTCCATTGGCTGCTTTTTTGAGACTCTCTGGAGGGGACGTACTGCTAATCCAGTTTGATGTTCGCTTCCGTCACGACCTTGCGCCAGCGCTCGACGTCCGCCGACACCACCTTTGCAAAGGCCGGGCCGCTGACGTCGGGAACGTCGGATCCGTTGCGCTCCCAGGCCTCCTTGATGGCCGGAGTCTGCATCGCCGTCTGCAGTTCCTTGATCATCCGCTGCACGATCTCCGGCGGCGTGTTCTTCGGGGCGAACAGGCCGTACCAGGTCGACACTTCGTAGCCCTCGAGGCCCGCTTCTTTGGTCGTCGGCAGGTCGGGGAAGGCCGGCACGCGCTTCGGCGCCGCGACCGCCAGCGCGCGCAATTGTCCGGCCCTGATCGGCGCCGCGGACGAGCCCAGCCCGTCGAACACGACCGGCACGTGGCCGGCGATCAGGTCCTGCATCGCCGGCCCGGCTCCGCGATAGGGCACGTGCTGGATGTTGGTCTTGGTGAGAATCTTGAACAACTCGCCCGCCAGGTGATGCGTCGTGCCGGCGCCGGCGGAGCCATAGTTCAGTTTGCCCGGGTTGGCCTTGGCGAAGGCGATGAACTCGGCGAGTGTCTTCGCTGCGACCTTCTCCGGATTGACGACCACGACCTGCGGCGGCCGCGCGATCAGCGCCACCGCGACAAAATCCTTTTCGATGTTGTAGTCGAGATTGGGATAAAGGGAGGGCGCGATGGCGTGATGAGCCGCGCCCACGAAGAAGGTGTAGCCGTCGGGCGCCGCCTTTGCCGCGGCGGAAGCGCCGACCGTGCCGCCAGCGCCGGCTCGGTTCTCGATAACCACGCGCTTGCCCAATTGGGTATCGAGTTGGGCCGCCAGCGGGCGGGCAAAGGCGTCGGTGCCGCCACCGGCCGCGAACGGCACGACGAAGGTAATTGGCTTGTCCGGCCAGCTCTGAGCCTCGGCCTGGCCGGCCATGACCGAAATGGCCGCGATCATCGAAAACAGGGCGTACCGGACAACACTTGGTTTCACGGCTTTTTCCTCCGACTTGGGCAAGCGTCCGCCACCGGCGGCGCAATTCTTCATTTTTGACCCCCGGCGCGATGTCACCCCCGGGGAAGGCGGCAACGAGCGGTAACGTATGCAAGATGCCAGGGGCGATCCATCAAAAAAATGCGGGATGGGGCGTCCGTTAGTCGTAGCAGGACGTTGGGCCGCTCCGCGCAATTCCCGCTGTTAGCCTGGCACGAGCGCTGATCGGTGGCGGCGGTCCTATCGAGCCTGTTGCGGCAAGGATACCCCGGGCCGGAGCAGCAACACGATCAGCAGGACCGGAACGAGCGGCGCGATGCGGGCCACGGGAAACAGCACCGGCGGGCTCAATATCGGCAGCAGCCAGACCATGAATGCCAGCGTCCAGCACCACAGCGGCAGCGGGGCCGGGTGCGACATCAGCCAGAACGCCGCCGATATTACCAGCAGCGTCACGTCATAGGGACCGGAATGCGGGGCGGCAAGCACCGCGGCGGCGAGGAACACCGCGGTCTTTTCCCGCGTCCCCAGCCGCGACCGGAAGGCCATGACGACGGCGACGGCGCTGCCGAGCATGGCAAGCAGTTGCACCCACGACGCCAGCCGCGCCGGCACGCCCAGCAGCACGACGCAGGCATAGACGCTGTGGCCCCACATCCGGCCATACGTGATCCACTTTTCGCTCGGGCTGATGAAATTCTCGACGATCAGCGGAAACCAGCCCAGCCACAGCTCCCATCCGAACATCAGCCCGCTCGCGATCATCATCGCGAATGCCGATACGCCTGATCCCAGCAGTGCCCGCCACTGCCCGGCCGCGATCAGCGCGATCGGCACCAGGACGCAAAATTGCGGCTTGAAGGTCAGCAGCCCCAGCACCAGTCCGCCAAGCCAGGAACGCCGTTCGAGCAGGCAAAACCCGCCGACGATCAGGGCCGCGACCAGAAAGACGGCCTGGCCGTTGATGACGTTGATGGCCGATGCCGGGCAGGCCAGCACGGCCACAAGCAACATGGGCGACGGCACGGGAGTACTCGACAGCAGCGTCCGCGCCAGCAGGGCCCCACTCGCCATCTGGAACGCGACATACGAGCCGAGGAAACCCAGACCCGCGAACGGCAGCAGCATCACGAGGAAGCTCGGCGGATAGGCCCATGGCCGAAAATCCAGCGGTGACGACAGCAGGGGTGCGAACGTCGCGTTGAGGAAATCCGTAAAGCGGTCGCCGTCGAAAATCAGCGCGGCGTTGCCGTCGAGCACCGAGCGGATCGCACCGTAGAACACCATCCAGTCGGTGCCGAGCGTGTTGTAGTCGAGCCCGATCTTGCCGGGATAGGGAATCGTGGTGAGCAGGATCACCCAGGCGTAGAGCGCGACCAGGAGGCCCGGAACCAGCACGGCCGCGGGCGGACGATGCGCATCTGTTGGCGCAAAATGGTTTCCGCCGGTTGCCAAGTCCATGTGTTTTCCAGCCAGGCGATGTGCCGATGTGCCGCGGCGGTGCGAATCGGCCTCGCTTCCACGACAGCCGAGGCGGTGTCGCCGGATGATCCGGCAAAGAAATTAACGAAGCGCTTCGGGGCCCGCGCCGGCGGGAAATTTCCGCTCTCCCCCAAATGGACTCCGGTTGCAAAGACAAATATGCTCATCCTGAGTGTGTGGAGAGAATGCTGATGAAATGCCGTGCTGTTGCGGTTGCCGTTCTGTTGGGTTTGATTTTCGCCGGTTCGAATGCGGAGGCGCGCGGTCCTTACGGCTCGATCAGCGTCGGCAACTGGAAGGGCGGGGCCTATACCGTTGACCAGACCGGAGCGTTCTCGCATTGCGCAGCCGGTGCGAGCTACGCCAGCGGTATCAATTTTCTCGTGATGATCGATCGGGATGGCGGCTGGGCCCTCGGCTTCGCGCACGACCAATGGAAACTCAGGACCGGCGAAGCGTTTCCGCTGACGCTGACCTTCGACGGCCAGCAGCCGTTCAACGTTCATGGTGTTCCGGTATCCGAAAAGCTGGTTCGTGTGCCGATGCCGATCAATTCGTCGCTGATCGCCCAGTTCCGGCGCGCGAAAGCCATGACGGCCTTTACGCAGGGACAGCTGTTTCAGTTCAATCTCGATCAAAGCGGACAGCTGCTGCCCGTGCTGGTGCATTGCGTCGCCAGGATCAAACAGTCGGGCCTGGGCGCTGCCGGCGATTTCTCGGTATTGCCCGCCGCGAAGCGGACCGCCGCTGCGGCGGCAGCGCCAGATGCGGCGCCGGCCAAGCCGGAGCGGATGTTCGACCAGAAGGGCACCGGGTTCGTCGTCAGCGCGAACGGACATGTCGTGACCAATGCGCATGTCGTGCAGGGCTGCGTCGGCGACATCCAGGGCAATCCGACCGGCGAAGCGCCGGCCAAGCTGCGCCTGGTGTCGAGCGACGAGACCAACGATCTCGCGTTGCTGCAGGCGACCGGCACGTTCAAGGACATTGCAAAAATTCGCGACAAGCCGATCCAGTCCGGCGACAGCGTGGTCGCGATCGGCTTTCCCTTTCACGGGCTGCTGACCTCCGATTTCACGGTGACGACCGGGATCGTGAGCTCGCTCAGCGGCGTCTTCAACGACACGCGCTTCCTGCAGATCAGCGCGGCGGTTCAGCCCGGCAACAGCGGCGGGCCGCTACTGGCCTCGAATGGCGACGTCGTCGGAGTGGTCGCGGCCAAGCTGAACGCCATCAAGTTCGCGCGCGCCACCGGCAACATTCCAGAAAACATCAATTTTGCGATCAAGACCGGCGCGCTGCGCGATTTTCTCGACAACAGCGTGGTGCCCTATCAGATATCGGATGCCAAGGAAGAATTGAGGACCGCCGACATCGCGCGCAACGCGCGGGCGTTCACGTTCCTGATTTCGTGCAAGGCAAAGGCGAAGGACGCGAAGGAGAAAGAGACCGCGAAGAATTAGCCTGCAAAGGCTGCCGCCGTGAGTGTTTGTTTGAGCCCCTGACCGGTTTGTGTCAGGAGCGAGTGGACAGTGCCCATTCGAAAGCGAGGCCAGCGTTCAGATGACCGATACGCTCGTGGTGGGGCTCCACTCGTGGATTATCCAGGATGGGAATTACGGCGATTTCGCGCGGAATACCCACGCGGCTTTTGCCCTCGAGTTCTATCCCCTATCTCCGCTGGAGAGAGTCGAGCCGACCCCCAAGCCGGTCCCCGCCCTGGCTCACATCGGCAACGATGAATATGAGGTCGTCGGTCAGGTGATCCATGTGGCGGATGGCTGGTGGGTCATCGACACAGGATTTCTCTTCTTTCAGGATACGGAGCCGCCGCCGACGGTGCGGCAGGGCGATTGGTTGCGTGGCAGAATTTCCATAGGGATCGACCCGTTCTTCTATTTCGAGCGGCTGGCGCATGAGCCGGGCGCGCCCGCCCTCGTCTACGACTGGAATATCGAAAGGATCGAGATTGAAGTCAGGCCGAGGGCAATGCAGCAAGATCCGACGAAGCTTGGCTGGCAAGAAATTTCTGAGACCAATGCTTGGGAGGATGCGGGAGAATATCTTCTCCACTGCACCCGCACCGCAGGCCCGCGCCTGCCGATGAGCCGTCGCCATCCCTAGGTTCCGGACGCTGCCGCATTTTCCGCTACCGTGGCAACTCCGCGCTCCAGGCCGTCCTCTGCCTAGCGCGAACTGCTGTTGCCTCGATGGGCTGCCTGCGCATTCCACGCGCTCCAGCTCACGCTGGCGAGGCTGCGCTGGTCGGTCGCGAGCGGACGACGGGTCTGCCGCTCATAGGCGGCGATGATGTGCTGCGACTGGCGAATCTTCTGCTCGAGTTCGGCGATCGTTTTCTGCGTCTTGCCGGTCCGGCCCGACAGCGCGGGTTCGCCGACGGTGAAGCGCGCGGTCTCGACGTTCCTCAAGGTCTCGCGAAGCTTCTTAAGCTGGGCGCGGTGCCACGCAATGGCGCTGTCGCTGTCTACCGGCATGCAAGCTCTCCTGATTCGTGGCCGAATCTAGCACGCATCCGCCAAGTTGGGCCAAGGGGTGGCGACCTTCGGTCTGTGGAACCAGCGGCATTGTGAAGTGCGCGGGCTTGACCTGCCCGATTTCGGCCTGCTTTTGCCATCGAAGCGACCGTGGCCGAGCCTTCTAACAACAAACTCGCGTGATGACGTGCGCTCAGCGCGGGCCCTCTTACCGACCGGGCGACAGAATGTACACCCGGCGCTTTGGAGCGTGTGATGAGCGAAGTGGAATTCGATCGGATTGTCGATGCCGTGCGGAAGGAAATCGCGCTGGTGCCGACGTCGCATTCGTTGACGGGATTGCGGGCTTCCGACTGGCGGCAGCGGGCCGTGGTGGACAAGTCGCGCCGCGGCGCCCCGATCGCCAGGATCCGCCGCGTCGGCGAAGGGCAGAAGCGGTTTCGCTGAATGCGGCGGCCGTGACGCGATGGGCGAACCGCCGGGCCGCGTACCGCAAAGCCGGCATCAAAACAGTCGTTCGACTTTGACCGATGGTATCCATGCCCGACGAGGACTCTCGCCGTAGCCTGGGCGCGTCCGCGCCTTTGCGAGCCGTGCGTGGATCGATCTTGGCCGCCGCCGGTTTTCCGTCGGCGGCCCTTTGTTTCAGCTCAGCATATCATTTGACGTCGTCGAATGGCGACACGGCTGGGCTGCCGATGCGCATCCGCTTGATGCGGCGCACCGCCATCGGCGTGCCGTCGGATTGATACTGCAATTCGTAGCTCTTGCCGTTTTGGTCGACGGCGGTGCAGGAAATGCTGGATAGTTCCAGCGTCACGAAATTGCCGACCTGCTTGCAGAGGCCCGTCGCCAATTCGACGAACGGCACAGGCAGGCCGTCGACCTTCGGCCGGTCCTTGGATTTCAGCAGCATCCGGTCGATTGGCAGCTCGTAAACGTTGGGGGAGGGCCTTCGCCCATTGTCGCCGGAGAACGTGATGATGTGGCTGTCGTCCCGGGGGTCGTTGATCGCGATCGTGAAATTCGCCCTTCCTTCCTCGGTCTGGGAGAACGCCACGGCCCGGCAGGGCAGATCCCGTCCGCCTACCTTGAACGTCCTGCACTTGCCGGACATCATCGCAAAAATGATGCTGTCAGGCTCCGGCCGCGGCTGTTCGTTCTGGGCCAGGGCCGGCGTCGCGAAGAGGAAGATGGCAAGCGCCAGAGCCCGCCGGTGAAATGTCATGGTCATGCCCCGGTTGATAGGCCATGGCGCGCTGTGTGACCAGAGTCTCGCAGCGTCATCACGGCGAGATAATCCCGTTTTGCAGCGCCAAAACAGCCGTCAGAAGTCGAGCGGCGCATTGTCGACCACTTCCTTCATGACGAAAAAAGTCCGGGTCTGGCGGATCCCCGGTAGCGCGATCAGCTGCTCGCCATGAATGCGGTTGAAATCTTCCATGTCGCCGACCCGGATTTTGAGGAAATAATCGAAATCGCCGGCCACCAGGTGGCAATCCAGCACGAATTTCAGTTGCGCGACCGCCCGCTCGAAGGCGGCGAAGCTCTCCGGCGTGGAGCGGTCGAGCACGACGCCGACCATCACCAGCGCCCCCTTGCCGACCTTGCGCGGCGCCACCATTGCCCTGACGCCGGCGATGAACCCTTCGTCGAACAGGCGCTGGGTGCGGCGGTGACAAGTTGCGGCGCTGACGCCGGCTGTTTCAGCGAGGTCCGCATTGGTCAGCCGGCCGCTATTTTGTAGCAAACGCAATAGCTTGAGGTCGGTGCGGTCAAGTCGGCCCGCCATGAAAGATTCTCTCACTATGAAGTTTATTTGAGGAAAAGATGATAGAAAGGATCCACCATTTTGCAAGAACGACGCCTTTCATGTCCGAAATTAGAAGGCACCTTCGCGATCATCGATGATACGGCCGTTCCCCGAGATCAGTCCATCAACGGGGATGACGATGCTGGAAAAATTCGAGCGCTATTCGCTCACTTTTGGACCCACCCATATCGAGAAGCTGGGGCGGCTGTCGCAGCATCTCGGCGGCCAGGTCGAGATCTACGCCAAGCGCGAGGATTGCAATTCGGGCCTGGCCTTCGGCGGCAACAAGCTGCGCAAGCTCGAATACATCATCCCCGACGCGATCGCCTCCAATGCCGACACGCTGGTGTCGGTCGGCGGCGTGCAATCCAACCACACCCGCATGGTGGCAGCGGTTGCCGCCAAGATCGGCATGAAATGCCGCCTGGTGCAGGAGAGCTGGGTTCCGCACGAGGACGCGGTCTATGACCGCGTCGGCAATATCCTGCTCAGCCGCGTGATGGGCGCAGATGTCCGCCAGGTGGATGAAGGGTTCGATATCGGCATCCGCCAGAGCTGGGAAGAGGCGATTGCGGATGTGAAGGCAAAAGGTGGAAAACCCTATGCGATTCCGGCCGGCGCCTCCGTGCACAAATATGGCGGGCTCGGCTATGTCGGCTTCGCCGAGGAGGTGCGGGCGCAGGAGAAAGCGCTCGGCTTCGCCTTCGACTACATCATCGTCTGCACCGTCACCGGCTCGACCCATGCCGGCATGCTGGTGGGCTTCGCCAAGGACGGCCGCGCACGAAAAGTCATCGGCATCGACGCGTCGTTCACGCCCGATCAGACCAAAGCACAGGTGCTCGACATCGCCCGCAACACCGCGGCCCTCGTCGAACTCGGCCGCGAGATCGTCGCGGATGATTGCGTGCTGATCGAAGATTATGCCTATCCCGCCTACGGCGTGCCATCGGAGGAAACCAAGGAGGCGATCCGGCTCTGCGCACGGCTCGAAGGCATGATCACCGATCCCGTCTACGAGGGAAAATCGATGCAGGGCATGATTGACCTCGTGAACAAGGGCTATTTCCCGAAGGGATCGAAGGTGCTGTACGCCCATCTCGGTGGCGCCCCGGCGATCAACGGATATGCGTATACGTTCCGGAATGGGTGAGACGGTGGCGCGTGTCGCGATGCTGGCGAGTATCGTAGTATCGTAGTCCGGGCGAACTTCTTCCGAAGCTCAACGAGCGCAGGCGGAAGCGACCCCGGTGCCGGTGTCCCCGCATATCGCCAGCGCTCATGCGGGTTACGGTTGCGGCCGCGCTCAACCCATCTCACCTTGCGTGAAGAGCGGGGATAGGGAGGTCGCTTCGAATGCTACGTATCCGCCGCCCTCACCAGCGCCAGCAGTTCGTCCCCGTAATGCTCGAGCTTCTTGTCGCCGATGCCGGGGACATTTCGAAGCTCATTCAGCGACGACGGCCGCGCGGCGGCGATGCCGTCCAGCGTCGAGTCGTGCAGCACGACGTACGCCGGCACGTTCCGCTCGCGCGCTATTCCGGCGCGCCAGGCGCGCAGCGCGGCCTGCAGGGGTGCATCCGCGGGCTTGGTTTCGGCGCGCGGCGCGAGATCGCCGCGCCTCGATTTGGCGCGGCTGTCGCGAATGCGCGTGCCGGGCGCGGCCTCTCGCAGCATGATTTCCGTTTCGCCGCGCAATACGCCGCGGGCGCTCTCGGTCAGCTTCAGCGCATTGTAGGCCTCGCTGTCGGCGCGCAGATGGCCCATCGCCACCAATTGCCGGATCACCGCCCGCCATTGCTTTTCGTTGAGGTCGCGGCCGATGCCGAACACGGAAAGCTTGTCGTGCCCGAACTGCGTGACCTTCTCGGTCAGCCGGCCAACAAGCACGTCGATCAAATGCATCGCGCCGAAGCGCTGTCCGGTGCGATAGGCGGCGGACAACAGTTTTTGCGCGGGGATCTTGCCGTCGAGCATTCGCGGCGGCGACAGGCAGTTGTCGCAATTGCCGCAATTGCTGGCGGTCACTTCCTCGCCGAAATAGCCGAGCAGGCGGCTGCGCCGGCAGCCCGCGGCTTCCGCCAGCGCCACCAGCGCGTCGAGTTTGCCGATCGAGACGCGCTTGAATGCGTCGGAGCCGGTGGATTCGTCGATCATGCGGCGCTGCTGCACGATGTCGGACAATCCGTAGGCCATCCAGGCGCTGGAAGGCTTGCCGTCGCGCCCGGCGCGGCCGGTCTCCTGGTAATAGGCCTCGATGCTCTTCGGCAAATCGAGATGCGCGACAAAACGCACGTCCGGCTTGTCGATCCCCATGCCGAACGCGATGGTGGCGACGATGACGACGCCGTCATCGTTGATGAAGCGATCCTGGTTGCGGCCGCGCACGGCGGCGTCGAGCCCGGCGTGATAGGGCAGCGCGGGGATGCCGGCGTCGCAGAGCGTTCGCGCGGTTTCCTCGACCTTGGCGCGCGACAGGCAGTAGACGATTCCGGCCTGCCCGGCGTGGCGCTGGCTGATGAAGGCCTTGAGCTGCGCCGGGGCGTTTTGCTTCTCGACGATCTCATAGCGGATGTTCGGCCGGTCGAAGCTCGAGATGAACTGCGGCGCTTCTTCGAGCCCGAGCCTTGCCACGATCTCCTTGCGCGTCATCGCGTCGGCGGTCGCGGTCAGCGCGATCCGCGGTACGTTCGGAAAGCGTTCGGCGAGCACGGACAGGCCGATATATTCGGGACGGAAATCGTGGCCCCATTGCGAGACGCAATGCGCTTCGTCGATCGCAAACAATGCGATATCGGCCTGGCTCAGCAGGCTCAGACAGCGCGGCGTCAGCAGCCGTTCCGGCGCCACGTAGAGCAGATCGAGGTCGCCGGCGAGCAGCCGCCGCTCGACTTCCGAGGCCTCGTCGAACGACAGCGCCGAGTTCAGCGCGGCGGCGTTGACGCCGGCCTCCTCCAGCCCCGCGACCTGGTCGCGCATGAGCGCGATCAGCGGCGACACTACGATGCCGCAGCCTTCGCGCAACAGCGACGGCAACTGGTAGCACAGCGACTTGCCGCCACCGGTCGGCATCAGCACCAGACAATTGCCGCCGTCCGTGACGTGCCGGATGATTTCCTGCTGCGCGCCGCGGAACGCGGGGAGGCCGAACACCGAGTTGAGGACGGAGAGCGCGTCGGTGGTGCGATCGGGCGCGTTGTTTCGAGCTGGATCCATCTCGGCTTCGAACGGAGAAAACAGGCGCCAGGTGCGGCGTTTTACGAGCGTTGAACGATTAGAACATGATCGCGCAGCAAACTCAAACAAGGCCTACTGATAGCTCGCCACGATGTCCGATACCGCACGTTCGAGCTGTTTCGCGGTGGCGCACTGGCGGACCACGGTGCAGAAGGTCGCATAACGCGGCATTTCGGAATCGCCCCAGCCCCAGGCCATGCGGCCTTCCGGATTGAGCCAGACCAGCCGCTTCGAGCGCTCGGAGATTCGGCGCAGGATGTCGGCGCGGGGATCGAGGTTGTTGCTGCGGGCGTCGCCGAGCACGATCACGGTGGTCTGCGGCGTGATCGCGCTCATCCAGCCGTGCTCGAAATCGTCGAACGAGTTGCCGTAGTCCGACGAGCCGAATCCGACTTTTGACATGATCTCGGCCATCGCCTCTTCCGGCGGTTTCGCCTCGAGAATGTCGCTGACCTCGATCAAATGGCCCGAGAAAGCAAACGAGCGCACGTCGTCGACGACTTCGTGCAGGCTGTGGATCAGCAGCAGGAAGAAATCCGACACTTTCGCCACCGAACCCGAGACGTCGCACAGCGCGACGATCTTCGGCCGGTCGCGGTGGCGGCGCTTCCAGGCGGTGAGGAAGGGCACGCCGCCCCAGGCGGCGTTGCGGCGGATGGTGCGGCGGACGTCGAGATGGCCGCGGCGTTGTCGTTTACGAGGTTTGGAGTAGCGTTCGCGCAGGCGGCGCGCGATCTGGCGGATCAGCCGCCGCATCTGCTCGACCTGGCGCGGCTCGATCCGCGACAGCGGCGCGTTGGCCAGAATTTCGTTGCGCAGGTTTTCGGCTTCCTCGCGCCCGTAGAGCAGCAGCGCCTGCGAGACGGTCTCGCGCACCGTACCGCGCAAGCCCTCGAGCGCGTTGGTCAGCCGCTCCGCCAGCGCGGGATTGCTGGCCGTGAGATTGTCGAGATCGTCGCGCAGGCGCTCGATGCCCATCTGGTCGAGGATGCGGTTGGAGAAGATGCCGCGCTGGGTGAAATAGCGGATGTCGGGCAGCGAGGCGGCATTTGCCGCGTTGGCCACCGCCGCCGAAATCTGGTTGCGGTCCTGTGCCAGCAGCATCTGGGCGAGTTGGCCGAGGCCGTCGGCCCGCTCATCGCTGCCGCTGGCGTCGTCCGGCGAGTCGGAACCCGCGCTGGATCCAGAAGGATCCTGCTCTTCGCGCTTATCGTGCTCGGGCGGCGGCTGCGGTGCAGGCTGATCGAAGAACAGGTCAAAACAGTCGCCCAGCGCCTTCTTCTCGTCCTGCGTCTTGGCAAGCGTCAGCAGGAACGTGTCGCGCAGGATGGCGCGGTCGGCAAAGCCGACCTTGGAGACGGCCCTCATCGCGTCGATGCTTTCGGCCGGCGAGAGTCTGACGCCCGCGCCCCGCGCCGCACGAAAGAAGCGATGCAGGTTCTCTCGCATGGTTGGCCTATCCGAAGGAATTCTGACGCGTGGCCTTGGCGATGAACGTGGAAACCTGGGGCATGGTCGCCTCGATGTCGGCCTCGTACTTCAGGAGAACGTTCAGCGTGTCCTTGACCACCTCGTGGCCCAGTTCGGACGCCTGCAGCAGCACCAGCACGCGGGCCCAGTCGATGGCCTCGCTGACCGAGGGCAGTTTCTTCAGGTCGAGCGTGCGGACCTCGTGGATGAAGCTCACCATCTGCTTGCGCAGCGTCTGTGAAATGCCGGGTACGCGGCTTTCGACGATGCGCTCCTCCAGCTTCTGCTCGGGGAAGCCGATGTGCAGATGCAGGCAGCGGCGCTTCAGCGCGTCGCCGAGATCGCGTTCGCTGTTCGAGGTCAGGATCACGGTGGGCGGCGACACCGCAACGACAGTTCCGAGCTCGGGGATCGTCACCTGGAAATCGCTGAGGATTTCCAGCAGCAGCGATTCAAACTCGGCATCCGACTTGTCGATTTCGTCGACCAGGAGCACGCAGCCGGCCGGCTGTTCCAGCGCCTGCAGCAGCGGCCGCGGCTCGACGAATTCCTTGGAGAAGAACACGTCGCCGAAGTCATGCAACTGGCTGAGCGCCGCTTCCAGCGTCGGCGCGCCGCCGAGCACCTCGCCGAGCTTGTCCTTCAGGATCTGCGTGTAGAGCAACTGCTTGGCGTATTTCCACTCATACAGCGCCTTGGCCTCGTCGAGCCCTTCATAGCACTGCAGGCGGATCATCTTCAGGCCGCGCCAGGCGGCGATCGCCTTGGCCAGTTCGGTCTTGCCGACGCCGGCGGGGCCTTCGACCAGGATCGGCTTTTCGATCTGTTGCGCCAGATAGACCGCGGTCGCGATCTGCCGGCTTGCAATATAGCCTTGCGCCGCAAGACCGCTTTCCACTGCCTCGATCGAGGCCGCCGGCCGGTTTTCAGCCACGGGATAAAACTCCGAATTCGATAGATTTCACAACGTTCTGCCCGCGTTCCCGGCAAAGGACAAGCGCCGTTTTGCTCATGGGCGACCGCAGTTTTGCGGGCATTTTCCGCCTAGCGCAATGCAAGCCCGGTCGCGGCTTCGAGCTCGCCGATCGCCTGTGCGGCGTTGAGCACCTTGATCGTGGTCATGCCCATCTCGCGCGCCGGCTTCAGGTTGACGCCGAGATCGTCGAGATAGACGCAGTTCTTCGGATCGACCTGCAGCGTTTCGATCATCAATCGATAGATGCGAGGGTCCGGCTTGCGCAGGCCGATCTTGGCGGATTCGATTACGTGGTCGAACAGCGCCATCACCTCGGCGACATAGAGCTTGCGGCCGCTGTGGCTGCCGATGGCGTTGGCCGGCAGATTGTTGGTGATGCAGCCGGTCTTGAACTGCGCCTTCACGCGCTTCAGCGCCTCGACCATTTCCGGGCGCAAATCGCCCGACAGCAGCGGCAGCACGTCGCGGCCGCGAACCGCCGCGCCCAGCGCCAGCGATTCCGCGGCGAACAGCTCGTCGAAGGTTTCAATGTCGACCTCGGCGCGCTCGAACTTGGCCCAGGCGTTTTCCAGATGGTTGGCGGCATTGGTGCGCCGGATGATGTCGGCCGGCAGCCCGCGCTCGGCTTCGAACCGCGCAAACGCCTCGAACGGCGAAGTGGTCAGCACCCCGCCAAAATCCCAGATTACCGCCTCGATCATCATTTCCCCACCTGAAATCTATTGCCGAGCGGCTAACACGGATTGCCCGCTGGAACCAGTGCGATCCGGCGCTTGGCGGCATGCGCCGCGCGGGTTATTGCTGCGCTGATGAATGTCCTGCCCCACCTGATCGCTGGCGTCACGCTGCTGTTGTCCGTCCCCGCCCACGCCATCGTCGGCGGCGGTGCGCCGTCGACCGAAGGCGTGGCGCGCTCGGTCGTCACTGTCGTTGGCTCGCGCGGCAATTTCTGCACCAGCGCGCTGATCGCGCCGCAACTGGTGCTGACGGCGGCGCATTGCGTGCCGCCGGGCGCCGAATACAAGATCGTCGAATATGGCGCAGACCGGCAGCCGTCGCTGCAGGACGTCAAGGCCGTCGCCATTCATCCCGGCTTCAACATGCAGGCGATGCAGGCGCATCGTGCGACGGCGGATGTCGCATTGCTGCAGTTGAAGACGGCGCCGCGGGGCAAGACGGTGGCCGCGGTCGGCATGCCCAACATTCCCATCAGCGTCGGCAGCCGCTTCACCATCGCCGGCATCGGCGTCACCGTGCGCGGCGACGGCAGGAGCGGCGGCATCATCCGCGTCGCCGGCCTGGTCGCGACCGGCCGGCCGGGGACGCTGCAGATCCGACTCGTCGATCCCGTCGGGCAGGGGGCGCGGGAAGGGCTCGGCGCCTGCACGGGTGATTCCGGCGCGCCCGTTTTCGAGGACAAACAGGGCGGCCCCGCGATCGTCGGCGTGGTGAGCTGGTCGACCGGACCGAATGGAAGCGCCGGTTGCGGCGGCATGACCGGGGTCACGCCGCTCACGCTGTATCGCGACTGGGTGGTGCAGACCGCCGCGAAATGGGGAATGCGGCTATAGCGCTCGGATGCCGTAGGGTGGGCAGAGGAGCGAAGCGACGTGCCCTCCATCTATCATCGAGCACGCCGCGAGATGGTGGGCAAGCTGACGCTTTGCCTGCCCTACGGCATCCCTTTTATCTCAATGTTTCGCCGCTTTATTCGCCGCAGCATTGTTCAGCACGATCAGGCCATCGACCGCGACACCCACCTTGCTGTTGATCAGGAACGGATTGACGTCGATCGAGGCGATGCGGTTGCCGGCGTCGGCCATCAGGTTCGACAGCCCGACCAGCGCCTTCACGGCGGAAGCTTCATGCAGCGCGGGCTTGCCGCGATAGCCCTTCATCTTCACGCCGGCCTTCGTCTTCGCGATCAGTTGCTTCGCCTCGGCCTCGTCCAGCGGCGCGCCGGCCAGAGCGACGTCCTTCATCAGCTCGATATCGACGCCGCCGGTGCCGAACAGCACCACCGGCCCCATCTCGGCGTCGAGCGAGGCGCCGACCACGAGTTCGAGGTCGGCCTTGACCTGCTGCGCGATCAGAATGCCTTCGAGCTTCGGCTTGCTCTTGATCTTCCTGACCCGGGCGGTGATGTCGTTGAACGCCTTCTTTACCTCGGCCGGGCTGTTGAGGTTGAGCACCACGCCGCCGATATCCGACTTGTGCAGGATGTCGGCGCTAACGACTTTTGCGACCACGGGAAAGCCGATATTCTTGGCGATCTTCACCGCTTCGGCCGCGGTCTGCGCGATCTCTTCCTTTGAGATCGGGATACCGTAGGCCTTTAGCAGCTTCTTCGACGCCACCTCGTCGAGCGCCGCGGCGCCGTTGGCGGCCTTCAGCGTCTTCTCCAGCATCGCGCGCGCGGATGCCTTCGAGCTCGACACGATGTCGGGCACTTCCTTGCGCAGGGTGGCGTATTCGATCAGCGACTTGATCGCGCCGACCGCGCGGTCGAGCCCCTGCATGACGGCGATATTCGGCAGCGACTTGCGCAGGCCCTTTGTAAACTCGGTGAAGCCGATCGACATCGCGCTGATATAGACGACGGGCTTGCTGGCCGCGCCGGCCATTTCATTCACGATGCGCAGATTGCGTTCGCGCAGTTCGTGCGGCGCCTTTGGCAGTTCGGCGTCGATGATGACGATATCGGTGTCGGGGTCGTCGATCATGATCTTGATCGACTTCATGTAGACGGAGGGATCCACCACGGCGGCGAAGCCGGCATCGAGCGGATTGCCGACGATGCTGCCGGGCCCAAGCATCTGCGCCAGTTGCGCCGTGGCGTTCGCACTGAGCGGCGCGAAATTGAGGCCGGCCGAATAGAACGCATCGATCAGCAGGCCACGCTTGCCGCCGGACAGCGACACAGCCGCGAGCCGATTGCCCTTGGGCGGATCGGCATGCACGAAACATTCGGTGGTCTCGATCAGTTCGTCGAGCCCGCGCACACGTATCACGCCCTCGCGCGTCGAGATTGCGTCGAAGGTTTCGATCGAGCCGGCCAACGCGCCGGTGTGCGCCATCGCCGCGGCGCGGCCGCCTTCGGAGGCACCGAGCTTCAGCGCGATGACCGGCTTGCCGGCGGCGCGCGCAGCCTTGCAGGCCTCGCGAAACACTTTTGTGTTCCGCACGCCTTCGAGATAGACGACGATGACGCGGATCGACGGATCGGCCGCGAAATAGGCCATCAGGTCCGGCGTCTCGAGGCCGGTTTCGTTGCCGGTGGTGACCATGTAGCCGACCCCGACGCCGCGATCCTCCAGCGCCTGGCGGATCGCCATCACGATCGCGCCGGACTGGCCCGCGATCGCCACCGGACCCGCTTCCATGGTGACGATGCGGTCATCGATGTTGGTGAACAGCTTTTCGCCCGCGCTCAGATTGCCGAGGCAGTTCGGGCCGGTGACGGCAAGGCCGGTCTCCTTTACCGCCTGCTTCAGTTCGACCGCCAGCCGCTGGCTTTCCTCGTCCTGCAGCTCACTGAAACCCGACGTGACGATGGTGGCGGAGCGCGCGCCGGCGGCGGCAGCGTCGCGGATCACCTGCACCGCAAAACGCGCCGGCACCAGCACCAATACATGATCGGGCTTTTCGGGAAGGCTTGCAAAATCCTTGTAGCAGGGCACGCCCCAGATGGTTTCGCGCCGGGCGTTGATCGGGAACAGCCCGCCTTCGTACTTATACTTGATCAGATTGTTCCAGATACGCTCGGCATAGTTGCCCGGTTTGTCGGTGGCCCCGACCAGCACGATATTGCGCGGGTGCAGCATCGCATGGATGCTCTTGACGATGTCGCTGGCGTCAGGCGAGGGCGACCATTTTTCGGCGTGGTGCGATGCGGTGCTGGCCTGAGCGTCCATGGTAATCCCTGATCGGTTGTTTCGTGGGCCGTGGCGATCGAGGAGATGCGCCCGTGCCATGCTTCTTTCGATCGAATCCTATTGGCACTTGGCTGAAGTGGCAACACGCGTTGCGTGCGCAGCCGCATTCGCGCGCTGCACGATATCCCGGCTCGCGGAGAATCTAGCGCGAACCTGGCGAAGCCTCGACCATCGTGGCGTGCACCAGATAGCGCTCGGGCCCCTGCGTCATCGCGTCGAGCGGCCAGCAGGTCGACAGCACCAGCTCGTGACCGTCGACGAGTGGATCGATGCCTGAGGCATCGAAGCGCACGACCGAAGTGGTATCTACCCGATAGCGGAATGTTCGGCCGTCGTTCCTGGTGACGTCGATGGCGTCGCCGATCACGACGTTCTTCAGGAAGGCGAAATGCGTATCGCGGTGCGCGGAATAGACGGCGACTCCGCGCTCGCCGGCATCCGCCGTGCGCTCGACATGGCCCGGACCGAAGGCCAGCGCCTGGCCGCTGCTGCCGGCGAGAACGATGGCACGGGCGCTGAGCCGCTTCACTTCGATGCGCGCGACCGGCCAGGTATCGGCCCATGACCAGGGCTTTGTCTCTTGACCGGTGATGAGGCTCCTGTCGAAGGCACGCTCCAGCAGCACCTGGGCGACCAGCGCCTTGGCGTGGATATAGGCGCCCTGGCCGAACAGGATAAGGCCGATGAGCGCGAGGACGAGCGGGAAGATGAAGCGGGGCATTTTGCGACTTTTTGCAGTGAGGATGTTCGGGGAGAAAGGGGGCGCGCGCGGCACTGGGGGGACAGGGGAAGCCGCGCGCGCTCTGGAAAGAGGGGGTGGGGGGCCCTCCTCTTTGCAGCGAGATGTCAGGGCAATGACATCTGACGCCGAGTAAACACCAGCAGGAGCAGGCTGACCGTGAGCAGGATCACACCTGCCATCATTTTCATTTCGGCATTGGTCGCCGTCTTCGGCAGCGTCACCGTGCCGGGCGCCTGCGTCACGATCGGCTGCGCCCGTCTCAGCGCCGCGACCTGGACCTGCGCCTGGTCGTTGTCCGCACGACGTTCCGCCGGTGTCACGGGCGCGCGGGGCCGTTCGCCGAACAGCTTTTCAAAGTCCCAGCCCGCCGGCAGGTTGATCGGCAGCTCCGAGAGTTTGAGCGGCGCGCCTTCCGGGCGGCTCGGCGTCCGGTCGACCGCGACCAGGCTGGTCAGCCGCGTCACGAGCTGGTGCTCGAGCGCCAGCGCCAGAATGGCCTTGTCGGCATCTTCCGGGCTCGCCTGCCGCGTGGTGCGCGCCACTTCGGCGTCGGCAATCTTGCGCCGCGCCCACAGCTTAGACAGGCCCTTGCCCTCGGCGGCGTTCGCCAGCGGCAGCGTCACCACCCAGGGCCGGTCGCCGATGCGGCCCTTGATCTCGACCGAGCCGGCGAGCTTGTCGAGTTTTGCCGCGAGCACCAGCGGCTCGTCGCGATAGACGTCGGGGATCGCGACCGGCGTGATGTCGGCGGAAGCGTCGGAGAATTTTGCGGTGAGGTTTGTCACCGCGGGATTCTCCAGCTTGGCGAACAGGTTCTTCATGCGGTCCTCGACCTGCTCGACCGCGCCGATATGGGTGAAGGTGCCGCGGCCGAGCTCGGCGGCGCGCGTCATGAGATAGGTGTTCGGCGCCGAGCCGATGCCGACCATGAAGATGCGCGAGCGGCCGCGCTGCGCTTTGATGGTCTCGAACAATTGCTGTTCGTTGCCGATCGCACCGTCGGTCAGGAACACGACCTGCCGGACATAGCCGGTGTCGCCAGCGTTGTCGGACAGCGCCGCGCGCATCGCCGGCACCATTTCGGTGCCGCCAGATGCCTGCAGCGCGCCGACATAGGAGGTCGCCTGACCGACATGCTCGCGGTCAGCCGGCACGGCGGACGGGAACAGCATGTCCATGGTGTGGTCGAAGCGGATCACGTTGAAGCGGTCGTTCGGCTGCAGGCGGCCGAGCGCGTAAACGAGGCTCGCCTTGGCCTGGACGATCGAGACGCCGCCCATCGAGCCGGAATTGTCGATCACGAAGATGACCTCGCGCGGCAGCGGCTTCTGTTGCGCCTGCTCGACCGCCGGCGGCGTGACGAAGGCCAGCAGATAGTCGCTGCCGCCGACATGCTCGCGGAACAGCCCGACTGACGGCGCGGTTTCCGCGGCCGGCTTCCACGTCAGTTCGAAATCGCGGTCGGCCGGCACCGGGCCTTCGGCGAGGCGGAGGATGCTGGTGCTGTCATCGGCCTTTTCGGTCTTGATCGCGTGATGATGGCTCTTGACCTCGCCGAGCGGGAAGCCGGCCTGCAGCCGCACGGTGATGCGGGTCGGATTGACCGGGCCGCTGGTTCTGGGGTCGAGCACCTCGGGCGAAATGCGGTCGCGGTCCGGCACCGGATCGGACTTCGCCGAACCCCAGCCGCCGCCATTGGGCTGGAAGTCGACGCTCTGCACGACCGGCTTGGGATTGTAGCGCGGCGCCACCACCATCGGCACCCGCAGCGAGAATTCGCTGGCGGATTGCCGGACCGGCTCCTGATATTCGATCTGCACCAGCACGGTTTCGCCGGGACCGATATTGGCGACCGAGTTGGTAAAGATGTTCGGCCGCTCCTGTTCGGTCAGCGCCGCCTTCTGGCCGTTCTGCTTGGCTTGCTCATAGATGATCTTGGCCTGCTGCCGCTCCTTGATGTCGCCGGCCACGACGCGGTCGCCGATCACCATCTTCAGCGTATCGACCGCGCCGCCGGACGGCAGCGGGTAGACATAGACCGCCTCGACCCAGTCCGTGGTCGGGTTGCGGAAGATCTGCGTGACTTTGGCGCGGATGGTCGGGCCCGACACCGTGAGGTCGACGTCGATGCCGAGCCGCGACGCGTCGGCGTAACCATCGTCGGTCTTCAGCAGCAGCGATCCGGAACTGACGTCGCCGGGCTTGACGAAGGCGGGCTGCTCGGCCGACCACACCGGCTCAAAGCTCAAGAACAGGGCCGCGAACCCGACCAGGATGACGGCAATGCCCTGCATCACCACGAACAGCGCCAGCCCGATCAGGCTGGGTCGTCCGCTGCGTTTGTCGGCCTCGATTGTGTCTAAAGTCGTCATGTCACTCGCTCCAAGCGGCGTTCTCGCCGTGGCGCCGAGGTTGCGGAATCCGGCTGATTGGCACGAGCGGAATGATCGGCCTTGTTCGGTCGCGCCCAACCGCACCCCGCCGCCCTTGCGGCGGCTTTGTGCGGGTTTGTGATGGATTGTGCGTCTGCTAGACTGCTGCTTTGAGACCAGGGGTGACGATGCCAGCGCCGGACCAGCAGCTTTCCGCCGAACAGAGCCGGCAGATCGCCGACACGATTCGCGAGGAAATCGCCCGGCGCAGAATCTCCCGGCAATCGCTGGCGGAACTGGCCAAGCTCAGCCTTTCGACGCTGGAGAAGGTGCTGGGCGGCCGCCGTCCGTTCACGCTCGCCACCACCGTGCGGCTCGAACAGGCGCTCGGCGTTTCCCTGCGCAAGTCGGCCGATGCCCCGACCGCCGCCGCGCCCAACGGCAATGGCGACGTGGCGCCGGATGGGCTTGGCGCCTATTCGCGCCGCGCCGTGGCGTGGATCGAAGGCGCCTATGTCACCGTGCGTCCGTCGTTCGGCGACAAGGACGCGCTGTTCGCCTACCGCACCGAGATATCCTGGGACGGCGCGGCGTCGTCGCTGGCGTTCCACGAGAGCGAGCGGCAGGACGCGGCCTACACCCAGTATGGCGAGGTGGCGGTGCCGAACCAGTCGGGCCACATCTATCTCGTCACCAACCGTCACGGCCAGTACCGCCTGATCACGCTGGCGCGGCCGGCGATCTCGGGCGAGATGTACGGCATCATCACCACGCTGCTCGCCGGCCGCGGCGCGCTGCTGACGCCGATCGCGGCCCCGATCGCGTACCTGCCGGTCAGGATGGTCGCGAGCCCGACGTTCGGCCGGATCGCAGCCGATGACGTCAACTTCGCCCAGTATCGGCAGCATCTGCGCAAGACGACGGAAGAACCGTTTGCGATGTTTCTGCCGGGGTAGTTGGTTTTCTTCACCCGCCCCTTCGAGGGGGCGGGTCGGCTTGCGTTCGCGAAGCGAATGCAAGTCGGGGCGGGGTGACAGACTATCCGCGCATGGTCTGCTGGACGTGCAGACACCGCCAGCCAGCAGAGCGCGCGCGGAGAGGCTGCCACCCCACCTCGGTTCGCTTTGCGAACCGATCCTCCCCCTCCAGGGGAGGATGAAGAGTTCCCGGCTACGACGCCACCCTGTCCGTCGCTTTCACCGCGTTGAATCTCTCCCGCAGCGTCGGCTTGTGGATCTTGCCCGTCGCGTTCCGCGGCAGCGCCTCGACGAACTCGATCAGCTTCGGGCATTTGAACCGCGCCAGGTTGGCCGCGCAATGCGCGTGGATTTCCGCGGGTGTCAGCGTGTGGCCGGGCTTCACCGCCACGATCGCCATGCCGACTTCGCCCCATTGCTCGCTGGGGATGCCGATGATCGCCGCCTCCGCGATCGCGTCGAGCTGATGCAGCACGCTCTCGACCTCGGCCGGGTAGACGTTCTCGCCGCCGGAGATGTACATGTCCTTCCAGCGGTCGACGATGTAGTAAAATCCCTCTTCGTCGACGCGGGTGGCGTCGCCGGTGTGCAGCCAGCCGTCGGTGAAGGAGGACGCGTTGGCCTCCGGCCGGTTCCAGTAGCCCGGCGTGACATTCGGTCCGCGGACCCAGAGTTCGCCGAGTTCGCCGACATCGGCGTCGCTGCCGTCGGGGCGGACGATCCGCACTTCGGTGTGCAGCACCGGCTTGCCCGACGAGCCGGCCTTGCGCGCGGCGTCCTCGCGGTCGAGCGCCAGCACCGCGGGCGAGGTCTCGGTCATGCCATAGCCTTGTTGGAGGGCCACGCCGCGCGCCTCCCAC
>CAZSRR010000061.1:0-33012 GCA_964609175.1 uncultured Bradyrhizobium sp. | reverse complement strand
CTTGCTCAAAAACAGTCAAACGCGGGCTCGGTTTTACCCTCTCCCCTTGTGGGAGAGGGTGGCTTCGCGAAGCGAAGACGGGTGAGGGGTTCTCTCCGCGCACTCGTCTGGTCGAGACAACCCCTCATCCGGCGCTGCGCGCCACCTTCTCCCACAAGGGGAGAAGGGAAGAACAACCAGGAATTCGGTATGGCAATCAGGTTTGACGGACGCGTCGCTATCGTCACCGGCGCGGGCAATGGTCTGGGACGGGCGCACGCGCTGGGGCTGGCCAGCCGCGGCGCCAAGGTAGTCGTCAACGATTTCGGCGGCGCGCGTGACGGCACCGGCGGCTCGCTGTCGCCGGCCGAAGCCGTGGTTGAGAAAATCAGGAAGGCCGGCGGCACTGCCATGGCCGACCGCGCCGACGTCTCGAATTTCGAGCAGGTCACCGCCATGGTCGAGCGCGCCACGAAGGAATGGGGCAGCGTTGATCTCCTGTGCGCCAACGCCGGCATCCTGCGCGACAAATCCTTTGCCAAGATGGAAGTCGCCGATTTTCACAAGGTGATGGATGTCCACCTCGTCGGCACGTTCTACTGCTGCAAGGCGGTGTGGGCCGGCATGCGCGAGCGCAATTACGGCCGCATCGTCGTCACCACCTCGTCGTCGGGCCTGTTCGGCAATTTCGGCCAGGCCAATTACGGCGCGGCCAAGGCCGGCATGGTCGGCCTGATGAACGTGCTGGCCGAGGAAGGCCGCAAGAACAACATCCGCGTCAACACGATTTCGCCGACCGCGGCGACGCGGATGACCGAAGAACTTCTGCCGCCGCAGGCGCTGGCGCTGATGAAGCCCGAGGCGATCACGCCCGCGGTGGAATTCCTGCTCAGCGAAGACGCGCCGACCCGCACCATCATGGGCGCCGGCGCCGGTTCGTTCGCGGTGATCAAGATCATCGAGACCGAGGGCATCAACCTGCCGCAGTCCGAATGGACGCCGGATGCGATCGCCGCGCACTTTGCCGAGATCGACGACGTTTCGAAGGCGAAGGCGTTGCAGGGCGCGTTCGAGCAAACGCAGAAATACGTGGCGCAGGCCGCGGCAAGGGCCGGGATCAAGCTGTAGACTACTCACTCCCTCCGCCGTCATGGCCGGGCTTGACCCGGCCATCCACGTCCTTGTCGCCGCCCGAAGTCAGGCGTGGATGCCCGGGTCAAGCCCGGGCATGACGACTGTTATTGTGACGACGCCGGTTTACACTCCCGCCATGCGTACGACGTCACGACATGTCGCCATCATCGGCGCCGGCCCGGCCGGCCTGATGGCGGCCGAAGTCCTCGCGCAAGGCGGCGTGAAGGTCACCGTCTATGACGCGATGCCGTCGGCCGGCCGCAAATTCCTGATGGCCGGGCGCGGCGGGCTCAATCTCACCCACAGCGAGCCGCTGCCGCTATTCCTCGCGCGCTACCGGGAGGCTAAGCCGCACCTCGCCGCCGCCATCGAAGCGTTTCCGCCGCAGGCGTTGCGCGACTGGAGCGAGGCGCTGGGGCAGGAAACCTTCGTCGGCTCCAGCGGGCGCGTCTTCCCGAAGGCGTTCAAGGCGTCGCCTCTGCTGCGCGCATGGTTGCGGCGGCTGGACTCGATGGGCGTGCGATTGGCACTGCGCCACCGCTGGACCGGCTGGGATGAGCCGAGCCGACTTCGCTTCGAAACGCCCGATGGCCCGCGGACCGTAGAGGCGCATGCAACGGTGCTGGCGCTAGGCGGCGCAAGCTGGCCACGGCTGGGCTCGGACGGCGCGTGGGCAGATATCCTCGCCGTCAAGGACGTCAAGATATTGCCGCTGCGGCCAGCAAATTCCGGCTACACCGTCGCGTGGTCGGATGTGTTTCGCAACCGCTTCGAAGGCCAGCCGCTCAAGGGCGTGGCGCTGACATCGGGCGAGCACAGCGTGCGCGGCGAAGCTGTCATCACCCGCGCTGGCATCGAAGGAGGCGCGGTCTATGCGCTATCGGCCGAGTTGCGCGATGCGATCGACAAGGGGCGCGCAACGCTGCACGTGGCGCTGCGCCCCGATCTCGATGCGAAGGAACTGATCGCAAAAGTCTCGGTATCGAAAGGCAAGCAGTCGCTGTCGAATTTCCTGCGCAAGGCCGCCAGCCTTTCGCCGCTGGCGATTGGCTTGCTGCAGGAAGCAGCCAAGGCCTCCGGCACGTCGCTGGCGTCGCTGACACCGGCGGAACTCGCGAACCTAATCAACGCCGTTCCGATCGAACTCACCGGCGTGGCGCCGATTACGCGCGCGATTTCGACCGCGGGCGGGATCGCGTTCAGCGAACTGGCTGCCGACTTCATGATCCGCCGACTGCCGGGCGTGTTTGCCGCCGGCGAGATGCTGGATTGGGAAGCACCGACCGGCGGCTATCTCTTGCAGGCGTCGTTCGCGACGGGCGTTGCGGCGGGGAGAGGTGCGCTGAAGTGGCTGGAATCGTAGGATGGGCAAAGCGCAGCGTGCCCACCATCTTGCAACGTGCTCGGCAAGTGTCTGGTGGGCACGGCGCATGGGCGCCTTTGCCTACCCTCCGGCAGTTGAGCTTACCGCAGCTTCCCCCGTGCCGCGACCGGCAGCACGCCGACAATCTCCTCGCCGCGCACCATCACCACCTCGTCCATCATGTTGACGACGACGCAGACGTGGTTGGGGACGATCCGCACGACGTCGCCGACGACCGGCCGCGTGTTGCTGCGGGCGAGATCGAGAAAGCCGTGCTCCTCGGCGAAGCGCGCGATCTTCGCTTCCGGGTGCTCCAGGATCAGCCCGTAGCCGTCGAGCCCGCCGCCGGGATCGGACGTCAACGTCTTGGAGCCGGCGTCCAAAATGCCGCGCTCCGGGCCGGCGCGGCTGACCACGGTGGAATAGATGTTGAGCGCGCAATCGTCCCACCCGGCGACGCCGGCGGCGACCTGCATGCGGTCGTTGTAGATGTAGGTGCCGGGACGGTGCTCGGTCGCGCCCTTCAGCTTGCCGAGGTTTTTCAGGTTCGGCGAGCCGCCGGTGGACACCATAGCGGCGTCGAGCCCGTGCGCGCGGACGCCGGCCAGCGCCTCGTCGTAAAACTTCTGCGCTTCCGCCCACCCGGTCTCGGTCGGGTACAGCATGAAGCCCGCAAAGGTCAGGCCCTCGAGGCCCGCGATTTCCCTTGCCAGCGCGACGGCTTCTGCGGGCGTCTCGACGCCGGCGCGCTTGCGCCCGGTATCGCATTCGACCACGACCGACAGCGGACGCCCGGACGCCGCGGCCGCCTGCGGCAGGCCGGCGATCACGGTCGAATTATCGGCCGCCACCGTCATGTTCGCCTTGGCCTGCAGCGCCGCGAGGCGGGCCATCTTCTCCTCGCCGATCAGATTGTAGCTGATCAGGATGTCGTCGATGCCAGCTTCCGCCATCACCTCAGCCTCGCCGATCTTCTGGCAGGTGACGCCCTTGGCGCCGGCCGCGATCTGCATTTGCGCCAGCAGCGGGCTCTTGTGGGTCTTGATATGCGGCCGGTTGGCGACGCCGGCCGCATCGCAGGCCGCCTGCACCCGCGCGATGTTGCGCTCGACGCGGTCCATGTCGATCACGGCGCAGGGCGTGCCGTATTTCCGGGCGATCTTGGCGGCGAGGGGCGTGGTCATGCTCTTCTCTCTATTCGAATTGGGGACGCGTCGGGTGGGCGAAGCGAAGTATGCCCACCATGAAGCTGTTTGTCTGGCGATAGATGGTGGGCACGTCGCTGCGCTCCTTTGCCCATCCTACGCCTCATGCCTGCTCGATCTCTTCGCGCAAGACTTCCAGCTCCAGCCAGCGATCCTCGGCCGCCGCCAGTTCTTCCTGCGCCTTGGCGATCGCGGAGGAGGCCGCGTCGAACTTCCTGCGATCCTTGGTGTAGAGATCGGGATCGTCAAGCAGCTTTTGCTGCTTTGCGATCTCGGCCTGCAGCTTTGCCATCGTCTTCGGCAGGGTTTCCAGCGCGTGCTTTTCGTTGAAATTCAACCGGCGCTTTGGCGCGACAACTGCGGCCGGGGCCTTGGCTTCCTTCTTTTCCTCGGCCGGCGCCGCGGCCTTGACCGCCTCGCGCGTCAGATCCCCTCCGCGCTGCGCCAGCATATCGGTGTAGCCGCCGGCATATTCGATCCAGCGGCCGTTGCCCTCGGGCACGATGACCGACGTCACCACGCGATCGAGGAAATCGCGGTCGTGGCTGATCAGGATCACCGTGCCTTCGTAGTCGCCGAGCATCTCCTCCAGCACGTCGAGCGTCTCGAGGTCGAGGTCGTTGGTCGGTTCGTCGAGCACCAGCAGGTTGGACGGTTTTGCCAGCGCGCGCGCCAGCATCAGGCGGCCACGCTCGCCGCCGGACAGCGCTTCCAGCGGCGTGCCGCGCTGTTCCTGCGCGAACAGAAAATCCTTCATGTAGCCGATCACGTGTTTTGGCTTGTCGCCGACCATGACGTGGTCGCCCCGGCCGCCGGTCAGCGCTTCCGCCAGCGTCGATTTGGGATCGAGGCTTTCGCGGTGCTGGTCCAGCGTCGCCATCTCGATATTGGCGCCGAGCCGGATCGTGCCGCTGTCGGGCGGATCGTTGCCGATCAGAAGATGCACCAGCGTGGTCTTGCCGGCGCCGTTGGGGCCGACGATGCCGATGCGGTCGCCGCGCTGGATGCGCGTCGAAAAGCCGTCGACGATCTTGCGGTCGCCAAAGGCCTTCACAATGTTCTTGGCTTCGATCACCAGCCGGCCGGATTTTTCGGCCTCCGCGGCCGCGAGGCTGGCATTCCCCGTCGCGCCGCGATAGTTCCGCCGCTGGTCGCGCAGCGCGTGCAGATTGCCGAGCCGCTTGACGTTGCGCTTGCGGCGGCCGGAGACGCCGTAGCGCAGCCAGTGTTCCTCGTTTACGATCTTGCGGTCGAGCTTGTGCTGCTCGCGCTCTTCCTCCGCCAGCACCTCGTCGCGCCAGGCCTCGAACGCGGAAAAACCGCGGTCGATCTGCCGGATCTGGCCGCGATCGAGCCAGGCGGTCGAGCGCGACAGGTTGGAGAGGAAGCGCCGGTCGTGGCTGATGATGACCAGCGCGCATTTGCGACTCTGCAGTTCGCCTTCCAGCCATTCGATGGTCGGGAGATCGAGATGGTTGGTCGGCTCGTCCAGCAGCAAAATGTCGGGGGAGGGCGCCAGCACGCGGGCCAGCGCCGCGCGGCGGGCCTCGCCGCCCGAGACATGCGCAGGGTCTTCGTCGCCGGAGAGGCCGAGCTGCTCCACCAGATAGCGCGCCTGGTAGTGATCGTCGCCGGGGCCGAGCCCGGCCTCGACATAGGCCAGCAAGGTCTTGTGGTCGCCGAAATCAGGCTCCTGCGGCAGATAGCGGATGGTGGCGCCCGGCTGCACGAAGCGGCTGCCGCCGTCGGGCTCGACGAGTCCGGCGGCAATCTTCAGGAGCGTCGATTTGCCCGAACCGTTGCGGCCGATCAGGCAGACGCGTTCGCCCGACGACACGGACAGTTCGACGCCCGACAATAGCGGCGTGCCGCCGAACGTCAGGCGGATGTCTTTCAACTGGATCAGCGGCGGCGCCATCGCTTCAACCCTGGTTCGGCGCGGGCTGCCCGGCCCGCTGCCGCTGGATGCGGCGGATGGTCTGGTCCAGCGCCGACAGGAAGGCCGAGCGGTCGCGCGGCGCAAACGACCTTGGGCCGCCGGTGACTTCGCCCGACGAGCGCAGATCGGTCATCAGATTGCGCACGGCGAGCGTCATGCCGATCGAGGCTTCGGTGAACGGCTTGCCGTTCGGCGCGATCACCTCGGCGCCCGATTTCACGCAGCGGCTGGCGAGCGGAATGTCCGAGGTAATGACGATATCGCCCTTGCCCGCGCGCTCGGCGATCCAGTCGTCGGCGGCATCCATGCCGGAACCGGCGGCGATGCGCTCGATCAGCGGATCCTGCGGCACGCGGATGAAATTGCCGGCGACCACGCTGACCGGCAGGCCGTGGCGGATCGCGACGCGATAGATCTCGTCCTTCACCGGGCAGGCATCGGCATCGACATAGATGCGGGTGGTGGCGTTCAATTCGGGCACTTCAGCTTGGTTGGTCAGTTGAGGCTCTCCAGTCCGCGCGTGGTACTCCACCGGGCGGAAAAAGGCGAGGAAAACAGCTGGGGGAACAAGCTTGCCACGGCACTTTCTTCGCGTACGATATCGCCCGAAAGAACAAGAAATCAGGGGAAACGGGCATGACGAGCCGCATCGAGCCCTATCAGGTCTCGGCCTACAACACGTCAAAACACTCCGAAAACAAGATGCACGACGACACGGTCGCGAAACGCTATGGCTTCATCGGCGGTCTGGTGCCGGGGGTCGACGTGATGGCCTACATGATGCACCTGCCGGTGGCCAAATGGGGACGGGATTTTCTCGAGCGCGGCCTGATCGAGGCGCGTTTTGTGAAGCCGGTGTATGATGGTGAACTGGCCGTCGTCACGGGTGAGGAGAGCGACGGCGTGCTCGCGATCCAGGTGAAGAGCCGGGAAGAGCTTTGCGCGACCGGCACGGCGTCGCTGCCCGCGGCGGCGCCGTCCTTTTCGCTCTCCGACTTTATCGACGTCGCGGCGGTGGCCGAGCGCAAGCCGGTGGATGCGAATTCCTACGCCCTCGACAAATGGCTGGGCGCGATCCCGCGCAGCTGGCCGGCGGATGCGGCCAGGGAATATCTGGCGGACATCCGCGAGACCGAGACGATCTACGCAAGGGAAGGGCTCGGCCATCCCGGCCTGCTGCCGCGGGTGATGAACAAGGTGCTGGTGGACAACGCGATCATGGGGCCGTGGATTCATGTCGGCACGAGGATGCAACTGCTGTCGGCAGGCCGCATCGGCGATGAGATCACCGCGCGCGCCAAAGTGATCGGCAATTACGACAAGAAGGGCCACCGCTTCGTCGAGCTCGACGCGCTGGTCGTCGCCAACGGCAAGACGCCGCTGGCGCATTGCCACCACATCGCAATCTACCAGCCGCGCGAGCAGGCGGCGGCGTAGGGGGTCATCTCGTCGGTCGTTGCGGTTGCCGCCACAAACTACGTCATGCCCGGCCTTGTGCCGGGCATCCACGTCCTTGCTTGCGGAGGCAAAGAACGTGGATGGCCGGGACGAGCCCGGCCATGACGTGGATAGAGTGCCTCTTCCGGGTTTCACCCTTGAGGCGGCCTCACAAACCTAAGCCGCCTTCGCCTTCGCCTCCTGGATCGCCCGCCACACCCGCTCCGGCGTCAGCGGCATGTCGATATGGGTGATGCCGTATTCCGACAGCGCGTCCACCACCGCATTGACGATGCAGACGAGGCTGCCGGCGCAGCCGGCTTCGCCGCAGCCTTTTGTACCCAGCGGATTGGTCGTGGCCGGCGAGGGGTGGTCGCCGATTTCCATCGGCGGAATGTCTTCGGCGCGCGGCATGGCGTAATCCATCAGCGAGCCGGTGATCGGCTGGCCGGAGGCGTCGTAGCTCACTTCCTCCATCAGCGCCTGGCCGATGCCCTGCGCCACGCCGCCGTGCAACTGGCCGGCGACGATCATCGGGTTCACCACGGTGCCGAAATCGTTGACCGCGAAGTAGCGCACGATCCGCGTCACGCCGGTCTCGGGGTCGATTTCGACCTCGGCGACATGGCAGCCGTTCGGGAAGGTCGAGACCGTTTCTTTGGTCGCATGGTCGACGTCGAGCGAGCGCGGCGCGTCTTCCGGCAGCTTGCCTTCGCGCACGCGCTGCGCCAGTTCCATGATGCCGATCGAGCGGTCGGTGCCGGCGATGGTGAAGCGGCCCTGCGCGAATTCGATGTCGGCTTCGGAGGCTTCCATCAGATGCGCGGCGGCCTGCTTGCCCTTGGCAACGACGAGCGCGGCAGCCTCCACGATCGCCTGGCCCGTCGCCGTGATCGAGCGCGAGCCGCCGGTGCCGTTGCCGAAGCGGACCAGATCGCTGTCACCCTGTTCAAGCGTGATCTTCTCAAAGGGCACGCCAAGCTCGGCGGACAGCACCTGCGCGAACGGCGTGGCGTGGCCCTGGCCGTAGTTCAGCGTGCCGGTGGTCAGTTTTACCGATCCGTCCGGCTCGAAGGTGATCTTGCCGAGTTCGCCGCTCGGCGGCGCGGTGACTTCCAGATAGGAGCCGACGGCGATGCCGCGCAGCTTGCCGGCCTTCCTGCTCTCTTTCTTCCGTTTTGCAAAGTTGGCGTGATCGGAGATCTCGAGCGCCTTGGCAAATACGCCGGCGAAATCGCCGCTGTCATAGGTCACGCCGCTCGCCGCCGCGAACGGCAGTTGCGCCGGCTTGATGAAGTTGCGCTTGCGCAAGGTGAGGCGGTTGATGCCCATCTCGTCGGCGGCGCGGTCGATCAGCCGCTCCATGTAGTAATTGGCCTCGGGCCGGCCGGCGCCGCGATAGGCGCCCATCAGCGTGGTGTTGGTCAACACCGTCTTGATGTCGACGCCGAGCAGCGGCGTGCGATAGACGCTGGCGAGGTTCTTGCCGGTGTTGAGCGACAGCGGCCCCGGCGCCACGCCGGTGATGTAGGCGCCGAGATTGCCAAAACCCTGCAGCCGCACCGCGAGGAATTTTCCCTCGGCGTCCAGTGCCAGTTCGGCGTGGATCAATTGCGCGCGGCCCTGGCTGTCGGACAGAAAACTGGTCGAGCGCTCGTCGGTCCACTTCACCGGACGTCCCAGCACCTTCGCCGCATGCGCGATGCAGGTGTATTCCGGGTAGTTCATGTTCTTCATGCCGAAGGAACCGCCGACATTGGCGGTGAGGATGCGCACCTTGTCGGTCGGCACGTTCAGGATTTTGGCAAAGCCGGCCTTGTTGCCGGCGACGCCCTGGGTCGGCACCTGCAGCGTGAACCGCCCGGTCGCCTTGTCGTAGGCGGCGAGCGCGACGCGGGGCTCCATCGAGACGACGGCGACGCGGGTGTTGACGATATCGAGTTTGGTCACATGCGCCGCGCTCGCGAACGCCGCGTCGATCTTGGCGGTGTCGCCATAGTGGTAGTCCAGCGCGACGTTGTTCGGGATATGATCGTAGAGCAGCGGCGCGCCGGGTTTGGCGGCTTCCGCCGCGTCGGTCACCGCCGGCAGCGGCTCGATGTCGAGTTCGACGGCTTCGGCCGCATCGCGCGCCTGTGCCAGGGTCTCCGCGACCACAAACGCCACGGGATCGCCGACGAAGCGCACCTTGTCGGTCGGCAGCGCCGGGCGGTTGGTCTGCAGCAACGGCGAGCCGTCCCGGCTCTTCAGCGGCAGGCCACAGGTGAAGGGGTTGTAGCCGGCCGCTTCCAGGTCTTTGCCGGTCCACACCCCGAGCACGCCCGGCATGCCCTTGGCGGTTGTGGTGTCGATGCCCCGGATGATTCCATGGGCATGGCTGGAGCGCACCATGAAGCAGTAGGCCTGGCCGGGCAGGGTGAAGTCATCGGTGTATTTGCCCTTGCCGCGAACCAGCGTGTCGTCCTCCTTGCGGCGCACGGGCTGTCCGACACCGTATTTTTGCAGTGCGATAGCGTTTTCCAGGGAGGACGGCGACGTGTGATCTTGCATCGGAAAAACACCTGAAAGGCTTGAAATCCCGCTCTTTTGCGGGTTCCCGCTGGAGATAACGCACTGCAGCGTCAGCGACAACGCCTGATTGGGCATAGTCCCATGTGAAGGGTTGTTGCTTACCCCTTTGGCGCTGCTAAAGTTTCCGTGAACGGTAATACTTCGGCGGTCCGGCCTGCCGGACCCGAAAAGGCAATTGGATGAATGAGGATCCGCGGTTGCGCGAGCGCCTTCAGGCCCGCGCAGGCCCGTCGGGGTCGGTTGCCGCGGACACAAGCAACGGTGTCTACGCCGCGCTCGACCTTGGCACCAATAATTGCCGCCTTCTGATCGCCAGCCCGGCGGGCGATGGCTTTCGCGTGGTGGATTCGTTCTCGCGGATCATCCGGCTCGGCGAGGGCATTTCCGCTACCGGTTCCATCAGCGAGGCGGCGATCGAACGCGCCATCGCCGCCTTGAGCATCTGCAGCGACAAGATCCGCTATCGCAAGGCCAAGCGCTTGCGGCTGATCGCGACCGAGGCCTGCCGCGCCGCCGCCAATGCCGAGAGTTTTCGGGCCCGCGTCGCCGCCGAGACCGGCATCCAGCTCGAGGTGATCGATCGCCAGACCGAGGCGATGCTGGCCATGATCGGCTGCTCGCCCTTGCTCGATGCCAGGGGGCGCGGTGCCATCCTTTTCGACATCGGCGGCGGTTCGACCGAACTGGTCCGGATCGAGCGCGATCCGGCCGAGCAGAATGCGCCGCCGCGGATCAAGGCGTGGATGTCGATCCCGCTCGGTGTCGTTACCCTGGCCGAACAGTTCGGCGGGCGGGACGTCACCACCGAGGTCTATGAGCAGATGATTCGGGAAGTCGCGCAGCATGTGGCCCCGTTCGCGGCGGCGCATGGCAAGGATTTGCAGGATATGCACATGCTGGGAACCTCGGGGACCGTGACGACGCTGGCAGGCATCCATCTCAACCTTTCGCGCTACGACCGCCGCCGCGTCGATGGCGTCTGGATGAACGGTCCGGACGTCTCTGCGGTGATCCAGCGGCTGCGCGGCATGAGCTATCAGGAGCGCGCCAGCAACAACTGCATCAGCGTGGAACGCGCCGACCTCGTGCTCGCCGGCTGCGCCATTCTCGATGCGATCCGCGACGCCTTCCCGCTGCCGCGCCTGCGCGTCGCCGACCGTGGCCTGCGCGAGGGCATGCTGGTGGAGATGATGCGCGAGGACGGCGCGCTCCGCATAAGCTAGGAGTCATTCCGGGGCGATGCAAAGCATCGAACCCGGAATCCAGAGATTGTCAGCGCGAGATTCCGGGTCTGCGCCTTGCGGCGCATCCCGGAATGACGGTAGAGACCGATATGGCGAAAGACACCACCGGACGACTGCACGTCACGGTCAAGAGTGGCGGCAAGCGCAAACTGTCCTCAAAACTCTGGCTGGAGCGGCAGCTCAACGATCCCTACGTCGCGCAGGCCAAGCGCGACGGCTATCGCTCGCGCGCGGCCTACAAGCTGATCGAGATCGACGACAAGCATCGCTTTCTCAAGCATGGCATCGCCGTGGTCGACCTCGGCGCCGCGCCGGGCGGCTGGAGCCAGATCGCGGCGAAGCGCGTTGGCGCCGTCAGCGGCAAGGGCAAGGTGGTCGCGATCGATCTGCTGGAGATGCCGGAAATCCCCGGGGTCGATTTCGCGCAGCTCGACTTCCTGGCCGAAGACGCGCCGGAAAAACTGATCGCCATGATGGGCGGGCGCGCCGACGTCGTGATGTCCGACATGGCGGCCAACACCACCGGCCATCGCAAGACCGACCAGTTGCGCATCATCGGCCTGGTCGAGACAGCCGCGGCGTTCGCTTCCGAGGTGCTCAATCCCGGCGGAACATTCCTGGCAAAAGTGTTTCAGAGCGGCGCCGACGCCGATCTGGTCGCGCAATTGAAACGCGATTTTGCCAGCGTGCGCCACGTCAAGCCGGCATCCAGCCGACAGGATTCTTCCGAGCGCTACGTGCTGGCGATGGGATTCCGCGGCGGCGCGAAGTAGCTGGCCGCAAACGGCGCAGTCTCCTTGACGGACGACGGCGATCCGCCGGGGCACCGGCAAAGGAAATCCGCCATGCGGCTTTCCAGACTGCTGACAAACCTCTCGGCTCTGCGAAGAGAGAGCAGATTCCCGGAACGTCTCGGATTCAAGTCGCGAACAAAGCAGAATCAAAAACCCCTCGTTTTCCAGCGTCGCTGAAAAACGAGGGGTTTGTAATCAATCTGGAAAGCCGCCATGCAGCTTTCCTTGACTTGCAAAGGGCGCTGGGTCAGGAACCTGCGCCAAATTTGATGCCAGCGGCGACGGCGCCCCAGAACGAGGTGCCGCAGCCTCCTGCATAGAGACCCTCCGGTCTCCCCGGCACGTTGCAATAGGTGTAGCCGCCGATATTGGGTTTGCCGCCAGAGACCTCGTCCAGCTCGGTATCCGTTAGCGTCAAGCGTTCTTCAGTCATTTTGCGTCCTCCTGTTTCTGAAGAGAAGGAAATCCCCTTCCGCTGCGAACGTTGCGATTTTCCGCTCGCATCGCCGTGATGGAGGTCACGCCACGGAGGGGATGCTGGCCACTGGATGGCCTGGCTCGGAAAAGGCCGTCGCGCGGTTGCTTATTAAAGCGAGCGCTGAACATCTAATACCCGATTGGATTGAACGTATGCTCGCGCGGCATGAGATCCGGTTGCCGGCATTGAGTGCTGCTCGCCGAGGATGCCAATACTCTCGTCCGATGCAGGTTTTGGGGCGGTCCTGTCCGCTCGATCGTTGCTGAAAGATAGATCAGTGATGCGTCGAATCGCATCAGGACGGGCCTCGAGCCCATTTATTGGTTGATCTCATCAATTATAAGCCATAATTAAAATTAAAAATACTCCTGTTACACAGGGGTTTTTTGCAACGACGGGTTGCCGACCGTCGTTGATGGAGCCTGAGCAAGAATTAGATTTTTTCGACGTCTGACGTTCGTTTCGATCTAGCGCCTGGTCGCGCATGTGTTGTTGGTCCAGTGTTTTGTAAGGTGTTGCGTAATGCGTTTTTTCTCAAGACTGATGACTGTCTTTATCCTTGCGGTTGGGTTCAGCGATGCAAGCCCCGCGCAATCCCCTAAAAGAGAGAACGTGCCACGCACTCCGACCACGCAGCAGGTCCGCGAGCGTGTCAATGCCGGCACTGTCGGCCTCGCCGGCGGCTTGCTGGAGGGCGCTCCCATTCGCTTCGCGACCGAGATTGCGCGGGTGGTGAACGAGAGCGACAAAGTGCACGTTCTTCCGATCGTGACGCGGGGCCCAACGGAAAACGTCAACGACCTTCTCTATCTGAAGGGCGTGGATCTGGCGATCATCAACACAGACTCGCTGGACGAGTACAAGATGCAGGTGCCGCAGATCCAGCAGCGCATCGTCTCGATCATGAACCTGTTTCCGTCGGACCTGCATATCTTCGTCCGGCCGGAGATACGATCGCTGGCTGACCTGGCGGGCAAGAAGGTCAACTTCAACACGCAAGGCACCGCGGCAGCCTATTCCGGGCCGCTGATTTTCAGCCGCCTCGGCGTTGCCGTCGACAAGATGTTCATCCCGCACCCCGTCGCCCTCGAACAACTGAAGCGTGGAGAAATTGCTGCCGTCGTCTTCATCACGTCGAAGCCTGTCGACCCGTTCGTGAAAGGCAAATGGGACGAGGGCTTCAAGTTCCTGCCGGTCGAGTTCGGCCCGAAATTCTCCGACTACTATATGGCTTCGTCGCTTGAATCCTCGGACTATCCCAACCTGATCGCCAAGGGCGAGCGCGTCGCCACCATCTCGGTTCCCACCATTCTCGCATCGTACAACTGGCGGCCGGAGCATCCGCGTTACCGCCGGGTCGAACGCTTCGTGGAAGAATTTTTCAATCGGGTCGAGAAATTGAAGACGCCGGGGTTCGACCCGAAATGGAAGGATCTGGACATGAAGCGGAGCGCGCCGGGACTTGAACGATCCCGGGCCGCTCAAAACTGGATCGATCGCAGCCAGCCGGTCAAACAGAGCGAATTGTCGCGATGAAGACACTGTGGATCGCAACATCGCTCTGTGTTCTCAGCACGGCAGCTTCTGCGCAGTCCGCAAGCAGGACGGTTCTGGGCCTGGACACCTGCTTCAAGCTGGTGCGTGTCGCGGAAACGAACTGCGCGACTCCCGCCGACGATGCGGCGCAGCGTCGGGAGTGCCTTCAGAACGCGCGCAAGGTGCAACTCGAATGCCTTGAACTGGCCGGACCGCAGGCCCCTGCGCCAGTCGATCGGCCGATGGCGAATGCCGAAACTGCTTCGTCAGACAAGCCCGTCGAAGCGGCTTCGTCCGATAAGCCTGCCAACGTAGTCGCGCCGACATTGCCGGCCAATCCGCCAGAAAAGGCAATCGAACCGGAGAAAGCGATCGAGGCGCAACCTGCGGCGATGGTGGCCGGATCGACCTCCGTGCGGCCGGTCGCGCAAGCTCCCGTCGCAAAAGCCCCGGCCACGCAAACCTCCCGCTGGAACGTGAGCGAAACGTCGTCGCCCGTGGATTACTCCCCCCTCGTGACGGCGACGATCCCCGCTCTGGCCGAGAGCGGGGCTGCGCGGATGGAGTTGGTCGTTCGGTGCCGCGGACGCCGCAGTGAACTCGGGCTGCGTATGGAAGCGGCGCCGCGCGTGTCGCGGGGCGGTGAAATCCCCGTCACCTACCAGCTCAACGATCAACCGTCGGTCAAGCTGCGCTGGGCGATATCCACGGACCAGAAGATCGCGAATTACAAGGGCGATGGGGCCGCGCTGCTGCAGTCTTTTTCCGAGGATGCGCGGCTAAAGATCATCGTTTCCGATGGATCGGGCCGCGACACCGAGGCGGTTTTCAATCTTGCCGGATGGAATGCGATCCGTGACATGATCGCAACCGCCTGCATGTGGACACCGGCGGCAAGCAAGTCATCGGAGCGGCGATAGGATTGGAATAGCCGAGTACTATGTTTTCGTTTTCACGGAGTTTGTAGTGCGTAAATTGCTTTGTCGGTTGACCGTGGCATCCATGGTCTGCGTATCAATGGCTTCAGTTGCGTGGGCCCAGGCCGCCAAGCCGTCCAGTTCGGCCAAGCCGCAGAGTTCGGCCAAGACGCAGAGTTCGGCCAAGCCGCATCGGCTGCTCATCCATGTCGACCAGAACGATCCGGCAGTGATGAATCTCGCGCTGAACAACGCCACCAACGTGATCGAGTACTACCGCGCCAAGGGCGAGGACGTTGACGTGGATATCGTCACCTATGGTCCGGGCCTGCACATGCTGCGCGCCGACACCTCGCCGGTGCAGGACCGGATCAAGCAGCTGAAGGGTACCGCGTTTCCAAGCAAGGTCCAGTTCTCTGCCTGCGCCAATACCAAGGAGAACATGGAAAAGAAGGAGGGGCGTCCGGTGGCAGTGCTGTCCGACGCCACGATCGTCCCATCAGGCGTCGTCCAGTTGATGGAGAAACAGGAGAAGGGCTGGAGCTACCTGCGGCCGTGAGCCGGGTTTTTCATCGCGCACTGATTTGAACGCAGGTAGTGGTTTCGGAGGACGTTATGCGGAAATTTCGGGGATGGCTGGTGTTCCTGTCGTGCTTTGGTGCTGCCGGTGCGTCGGCAGACGATGCGGGCCGGACGGTTGCGCTGTTGCTGGCTGGTCCCAACGTCACGTCGCTGTCGGAACTGGCAGGCAAGAACATTGCCATCGATGAGGCCACTGCCGCATCGCACGACGAGGCGCAGCACAGGGTCGAAGCGACGGTCGGCGCGAAATTCGCCGGCGGCCGGGCGAGGGCGCTGGATCGGCTGGTCAATGGCGAAGTGCCGGCGGCGGTCCTGACGCTGGACTATCCCGAGGCGGCCGATTGGTCCGCTGAAATCGCGGGCTTCAAGGTGTTTCGAATTCCGCTGTCGGATCGCCCGCAGGCAGCCGAAGTGGCGGCTGCGAATCCGGCCGTGCCGGATGCCAAGCCGGTGGTGGCGGATGCCAAGCCGGCGGAGATTTCGCCTTCGCCTCCGCCGCCAGCGGTCCAGGCCGAGAATGTCGTCCAGGTCGAGATTGTCGATCCGGCGATCGTGGCCGCTACCGCAAAGATGCGCGAGCGGATACGGGTCGCGACCGTCGTCGCAGAGCATGTGATGGCGATGCGCAACGCCGAGAAGAAAGCGTTGTCGTCGCCAAATGGCGGCGAGCCGTCGGTTGCGATCGTCGTGGCCGGCCCGGAGATCAAGTCGCTGTCCGACCTTAGCGGAAAGATCATCGCGATCGACGACCGCCATTTGAAGCTGCATACCAGGCTTCAGGCCGCTTTCGTGGTGGCGGGGGCGACGGACAGCCTGCTCACCGCAAGCGATGTCAAGGCAGAGGATCGGCTGCTCAGCGGCAAGGTGTCGGCCGCTGTCCTGACCCTGGTCTATCCGGAAACCGGATTTTCGGCGATCGAAGGCTTCAGTGTCTTTCGCGTTTCGCTCGAACATCAGGCGATGAAGGCGCGGATGTAGCCACTGGCATCAGGCAGCCGGTAACACCATCGCCGCAGGGGCCTGTTCCGCTCAACCCAGCCGCTGATCGCGCGCGTCGCCGGTGCCTTCGCTGGCGGCTTTGGTGGCGGCCTTTTCCGCACCCTTGCGGCTGGAAATCTCCGCCGCCTTGCGGCCGGAGATCTCGTTGCCGGCATCGTCGGGCATCTGCCAGAAGAAATAGGCCGATACGGCCGAGATGATGGCGACCACGAGGAACGCTGGCGGGAACACGTCGGCGCCGAGTTCGGTGACGTGCTGATACAGCATGGTCGATTCCACCGAGAACGCGCCGACCGCGACGCCCGCGGAAATCGCCAGTTGCTGGTTGACGCTGACCAGCGTGGTGGCGCGGCTCATCTGCGCCGGCTCGACCTCGGCATAGGCGACGGTGTTGATCGCGGTGAACTGCAGCGAGCGGAAGAAGCCGCCGACCACGAGGATGATGAAGATCAGCAGCAGCGGCGTCGTCACCGTGAACAGGGCGCAGGCGCCGAGGAAGACCGCGCTGACGACCGCGTTGACCGTCATCATGTGGCGGAAGCCGAACGTGCGGATGATGCGCGCGGCCAGCGTCTTCATGCCCATGGCGCCGACGGCGGAGGCGAAGGTGACGAGGCCGGACTGGAACGGCGTCAGCCCGAACCCTTCCTGCATCAACAGCGGCAGCAGGAACGGCAGCGCGCCGATGCCGAGCCGGAACAGAAAACCGCCGATGATGCTGGCGCGCATGGTGGAGAGCCGCAGTAGCGAGAAATCCAGTACCGGCGAGCCGGTGCGCCGCGCGTGCATCACGTAGAGCGTCATCGAAATGGTACCGACCGCGACGAGACCGGCGACGATCGGCCAGGGCAGCAGATTGAGCCCCGCGACCGAGAGGCCGAAGGCGATGCCGGCCAGCCCGATCCCGGCCAGGATCAGCCCATAGAGGTCGAAGCGCTCGGGCTCCTCGCTCGCGATCGGATCGATGTACTTCATCGCCATGAAGATGCCGAGCAGCCCGATCGGGATGTTGATCAGAAAAATCCAGTGCCAGGAGAAATAGGTGGTGATGAAGCCGCCGAGCGGCGGTCCGATCACGGGACCGATCAAGGCCGGCACCGTCACCCAGGTCATGGCGTTGACCAGCGCGCTCTTGTCGATCGAGCGCAGCAGCACCAGCCGCCCGACCGGCGTCATCATCGCCCCGCCCATGCCCTGCAGGATGCGGGCGATGACGAAATGGGTGACGTTCTGCGACAGCGCGCAGCCGATCGAGCCGACCATGAACACGCCGATCGCGATCGAGAACACCATGCGCGCGCCGAACCGGTCGGCAGTCCAGCCGCTGGCCGGAATGAACACGGCAAGCGAGAGCAGATAGGAGGTGATCGCCAGCTTCAGCGTCAGCGGGCTGGTGCCGATGTCGGCCGCGATCGCCGGCAGCGAGGTCGCAATCACCGTCGAGTCCATGTTCTCCATGAACAGGGCAGTGGCAACGATCAGCGGGATCAGGCGGTCTTTGGTCATCCGTGGAATCGCGGACCATGTCGGGAGAATGTCGAGGGCCTGTATCATCCCTCCGTCACACAAGCCAATGCGGAACCGCGCATACCACCCAGTTCCTGCGTGATTTCCTCCTGAGTCGGCCGGTAGTTGGGCATGCTTTCGCTATCGCATTATGTGCCGATGTGAAAGAAATCGAGTTCACCTCCGCTGCAATCCGCCATCACAGTCCATGCAGTCGGGCACCGCCGTGATATCTACGAGTGAGGATGACGATGGCAAAAGCTGTTACTGTAAAAAGCAACGTTCAATTCATTCACACGGCGGGTGGTGACGATCTCGCTGTCTTGCCGCGCAGTGAATATGAGCGGCTGGTAGCCCTCGCCGCCGAGGCGCAGGAAGATGCCGCCGCGAGCCGGATCGTACGCCATTCCGCGCGCGCGCTCCGGGAAGGTCGTGAAATCACGCTGCCCAAAGCTGTCGCCGACCGCCTCGCCAACGGCGAAAACGCGGTGCGCGTGCTCAGGGAATGGCGAGGCATTATTCAAGGAAAATTGGCGGTTGTGGTTGGGATCAGCCAGAACTACCTGTCAGAAATCGAAAATGGCCGGCGCAAAGGCCCTGCCGAACTGCAGAAGAAGTTCGCTCGCGCGCTTGGCGTGCCGATCAACCTTTTGATCGACTGAATGGATGGTCAACCGCAGCCGCTCTGTCTCTGCGGGATTACCGCCGAATTCCAACGTCGCGCCGGTATGCATCGGGCAGCCCAGGAGGCTTTGGAATGATCTACGTTCTCGCCGCCTTGGCGCCGACGCTCGGGCTGCTTTTCAACGGGCAGCCGTTTTCGGCGATCTTCAATCTGGTCCTGATCGTGGTTTGCCTGGTTCTGGGGCTGATTTTCCACGTCCTGCTGCTGGTGCCATCCGCGCATGCGCTGATTGCTGTCCACATGAAGCGGGAGGACCGCCGGCACCGCGAGGTGGTCGAGGCGATCCGCCGGCACGGCCCGCCGCCCGGATACCGCCCGTAAAGTCGCGCTGCTAACCCCTTGGGATTGCAGCTTTTCCCGAAAAGCCTGTGCATCGCCGGCAAACGCTTTGATTCGGCGTCCCGCCATGCTATCGACCACCGTCAACCCCACCGATGGGCTTCGATTCGACGGCGATGCCGACAGCATCGCCGGAGGCGGCGTTCATCCACGAGTACTGATCACGGCGGCGAGCCGCCGAAAGGAGTTGGCAAATGGCGCAGGGACTTCAGGGTATCCGCGAAGCCTTCACGTTCGACGATGTGCTTCTAAAACCCGGTCTCTCGGATATCCTGCCCTCGGAGGCCGATATCCGCTCGCGCGTCACCCGCGCGATCCCCCTGAACATCCCGATCATCGCCTCCGCGATGGACACCGTCACCGAAGCCCGCATGGCCATTGCGATGGCGCAGGCGGGCGGTGTCGGCGTCATCCATCGCAATTTCGATCCCGAAGGGCAGGCCGCCCAGGTGCGGCAGGTCAAGAAGTACGAATCCGGCATGGTGGTCAATCCGCTGACCATCGGCCCCGACGCGATGCTGTCGGACGCGCTGGCGCTGATGAACGATCACGGCTTTTCCGGCATCCCCGTCGTCACCGGTGCCGGCAAGAATTCGCCCGGCAAGCTGGTCGGCATCCTCACCAACCGCGACGTGAGGTTTGCGACCGATCCGCGCCAGAAGATCTCTGAACTGATGACGCACGAGAACCTCGTCACGGTGCGCGAGGGCGTCAGCCAGGACGAGGCCAAGCGGATGCTGCACAAGCACCGCATCGAAAAGCTCCTGGTCGTCGACGAGCAGTATCGCTGCGTCGGCCTGATCACCGTCAAGGACATGGAGAAGGCGGTCGCGCATCCGCTGGCCTCCAAGGACGCGCAGGGCCGGCTGCGCGCCGCCGCGGCGACCACCGTCGGCGAAGGCGGATTTGAGCGGACCGAGATGCTGATCGACGCCGGCGTCGACCTCATCGTGGTCGATACCGCGCACGGCCATTCCTCCCGCGTGCTGGAAGCGGTCAACCGCATCAAGCGGCTGTCCAACGCCGTGCAGGTCATCGCCGGCAACATCGCGACCAAAGAGGGCGCGCAGGCGCTGATCGACGCGGGCGCGGACGCGATCAAGGTCGGCATCGGGCCGGGCTCGATCTGCACCACGCGCATCGTGGCGGGCGTCGGCGTGCCGCAGCTCACCGCCATCATGGATGCGGTGGAGGCCGCGAAGAAGGCCGACGTGCCCGTGATCGCCGACGGCGGCATCAAATATTCCGGCGATCTCGCCAAGGCGCTCGCCGCCGGCGCCGACATCGCCATGGTCGGTTCGCTGCTCGCCGGCACCGACGAGACGCCCGGCGAGGTGTTTCTGTGGCAGGGCCGTTCCTACAAGGCCTATCGCGGCATGGGCTCGGTCGGCGCGATGGCGCGCGGCTCGGCCGACCGCTACTTCCAGCAGGACATCAAGGACACGCTCAAGCTGGTGCCCGAGGGCATCGAGGGCCAGGTGCCCTATAAAGGCCCGGTCGGCAACGTCATGCACCAGCTCGCCGGCGGCCTGCGCGCCGCCATGGGCTATGTCGGCGCCCGCAACCTCGCCGAATTCCACGACAAGGCGCAGTTCGTCCGCATCACCGGCGCGGGCCTGCGCGAAAGCCACGTCCACGACGTGACCATCACGCGCGAAAGCCCGAATTATCCGGGCGGGGTGTAGCGCCTTCCTTCACGTGCCGTCATCCCGTGTTCGCTGCGTGCCCCGGAATGACGGCCACGCATGGATTGCTTCCGCCTTCGCTCGTTGAGCTGCGGCGGACAAGCCGCTACGCTTGCCATGACGAAGAACAATGACATCCGGAGGAACCCATGTCCCAGGGCAAACGCATCGTCCTCGCCGCGCGCCCCGTCGGCGAACCCAAACCAGAAAATTTCCGCCTTGAGGAATGTCCGATCCCGACGCCCGGCGCGGGTGAGGTTCTGCTGCGCACGATCTGGCTGTCGCTGGATCCCTACATGCGCGGGCGCATGAGCGACGGGCCGTCCTACGCCCAGCCGGTGCCGGTCGGCGGCGTCATGGAAGCCGGTACCGTCAGCGAGGTGATCGCGTCGAACAATCCGGCCTTTGCCAAGGGCGACATCGTGCTGTCGCGCGCCGGCTGGCAGACGCATTCGGTCTCCGACGGCAAGGGGCTCGCCAAGATCGATCCCAAGATCGCGCCGATCTCGACGGCGGTGGGCGTGCTCGGCATGCCCGGCATGACCGCCTATACCGGCCTGCTCGACATCGGCAAGCCGCAGCCGGGCGAGACCGTCGTCGTCGCGGCGGCCTCCGGCGCGGTCGGGTCTGCGGTCGGCCAGATCGCCAGGATCAAGGGGGCGCGCGCCATCGGCATCGCCGGCGGCAAGGAGAAGTGCGACTACGTCAAGAACGAACTCGGCTTCGACGACTGCCTCGACCATCGCGATCCCGATCTCGCCGCAAAACTGAAGGACGCCTGCCCGAAGGGGATCGACGTCTATTTTGAGAACGTCGGCGGCGCGGTGTTCGAGGCGGTGTTCCCGCTGCTCAACGCCTTTGCGCGCATACCCGTGTGCGGCCTGATCTCGGAGTACAACAATTTCGGCGAGACCTCGCCCAAATGGGCCGGCAAGATGATGCGCGCGGTGCTGACCAAGCGGCTCACCATCCGCGGCTTCATCGTCAGCGATTTCGCCGCGCGCCACGGCGACTTCCTGCGCGACATGTCGCAGTGGGTGCGCGAGGGCAAGGTCAAGCACAAGGAGTTCGTCACCGAGGGCCTCGACAACGCCCCGGCCGCGTTCATGGGGTTGCTGAAGGGCGCTAATTTCGGCAAGCAGCTGGTGCGCGTCGGGCCGGACAAGGCGTAGGCCGTCACTAGAGCCTTTTCGGTTCTGATTGAATCAGAACCGGGCTCTAGATTCTTATTTTGACGCGTTTTCTTCACGCGAACCGGTACCCACTTCGCTCGAAAACGCTCTAACATCTCGGAGAAGATGACATGGCAGGAATCCTGGAAGGCAAGGTGGCTCTGGTGACCGGCGGCGCGTCCGGCATCGGGCAGGCGACCGCGGTGGTGATGGCGCGCGAGGGCGCACGGGTGGCGGTGGCCGACCGCGTCGAGGCGGATGCGGCCAACACGATCGCGCTGATCAACGCGGCCGGCGGTCAGGCGATTGCGATCGGCGGCGACGTGACGTGCGACGCCGATGTCGCCGCCATGGTGGCGCGCACGGTCTCGGCGTTCGGACGGATCGATTGCGCCTTCAACAACGCAGGCATCGCGGGACGCGCCGTCGGTCCGACCGGCCAGCGCACCCATGAACTCAGCCAGGAGGCGTTCGACACCATGCTGGCGGTGAATTTGCGCGGCGTCTTCCTCTGCCTCAAGCACGAGGTCATCCAGATGCTGGCGCAGGGTGGTGGCGGCGCGATCGTCAACACCGCCTCGATCGCCGGCCTGATCGGCCTCGCCACCTCGGCGCATTATGTAGCGGCCAAGCACGGCGTGGTCGGGCTGACCAAGAGCGCCGCGATCGAATACGCCCAGGACGGCATCCGCGTGAACTGCGTCAACCCCGGCTATGTCGCCACCGCGATGACCAAGGAGACGATCGAGGAACGTGGCCAGGAGATCCTGGCTAAGGTGCCGATGCGGCGTTTCGGCGTTCCCGACGAGATCGCCGAAGCGGTGGCCTGGATGTGCTCGGACAAGGCCTCGTTCATGACCGGCGCGTCGCATGTGATCGACGGCGGGTACCAGGCGGCGTGAGGCGCCGACCGTGGTCGGCGTGAGGCGCCGACCGTGGGGAACATGCAATTCACCTCACGCTCACTTGAGCGGCATCGCGGAACGTCCCTTTGCCGGCATCGTTTGCATTCGACATCCAATGGAGAAGCCAGATGATGAACTGCAAGAAACTAGCGCTCGGCCTGGTCGCTGCCACGATGCTGGTGGCTACGCCCGTGATGGCCCAGGAGGTCAATCAGGAACCGGGCGTCACGGGCTTTTACTATCCGAACTCGCGCTACCTCACCGGCGGCTACGGAGTGAGGGGCACCCCGGGGCCGGCTTATTATTACGGCAACCGCTATCAGCCCGCGCCGCGCGTCGGGGCGTTTGCGACCGCCCCGTGGGACGACGGCTCATACGGCTATTACGGTTCAGCCGGCCTCGTTGAGCGTCAGTGGTAAAGGCGCTCTCGATCGAAGCATGATCCGGAGGATGTCCCGAACCGATCATGCCCCGATCAAAGCGAAGGAGCGGGTGATGACGGCGTCTCGCCCGCTCCGTCAATGTCTGCCGAGCAATTCGTCCAGCCCGATATCGACCAGGCCCGGCGGCTTGAGATAGCGCACTTCGAGGCTGTCGGGCGTGAAGCGATATTCCATCAGCCCGACTTCCTTGACGCCGATCACCGGCTGCATCCTTTCGGGCAGGATGAATCCGGTGGACGGTGCCCAGATATGGCGGGTATGGCGCCAGGCGAAATCGCGCCGCTGGTGCACATGGCCGCTTGCCACCAGCCGCAGGTCGACCGTATCGAACATCCTGATCAGCCGGTGCCGAGCCGGCTGCGGGACATAGCGCACGGCGGATTCGGCCAGCTCGGGATCGTCGGGCGTATCCAGGAACAGCGGCTTGTGCACGAACACCGCGACCGGCTTGCCGTTCGTGCGCGCCAGCTCGGATGCCAGCCAGTCATACTGCTCGGTTTCGCTCTCGAGCCCGCTGTTCATGATCAGCGAGTTCAGTCCGATGAAACACCAGCCCGCCGCGTCGAAGCGCCAGCGATCCTCGCCGATCACGGCGAGATAGTTCTGCCGGTGCTGCTCGGTCGCCGGCTGCTTTGGCGCGGGGCTGACCGCGGTCGGATTGTCGCCGATGTCGTGGTTGCCGGGAACATGGCGGCACGGCACCGGCAGCGCATCGTGCAGCTCCTTGGCAAATTCGAGATCGTCGCGGGCGCTCGGCGCATCGAACGAAAGATCGCCGGTGTTGATGACGAGATCGGGATTCGTCGCGTCGACATGCTCGGCAATCCGGTAGAAATTTTCAGTGAGCTTCGGCAGGCGGCGGGTGAGGTGGGTGTCGGAAATCTGGGTCAGACGGAATTCGTGCATGGGGTATTCCTTTCAGGTCCGATCATGATAGTTCGGACCTGAGGTCGCAACGATGACGAACGCGCATCAACGCAACGTTCGCCGCCAGAATGTTAGCATCTCTGTTTTAAACAGTTCAGCGTCGCCGTCGCGGCTGCCGATTTTCGCGCCTTTGCGGCCGTAGCCGGCCTTCAGCGCATAGATCATCAGGTCGCGGTCGACGAGTTGGCTGTCGGCAGCGCCGGTGAGCGGATGGATGAAGGCGCCGTCATTGGCGATATAGGCCGTGGGCGCGCCGGGGGAGACCGAGGCATCGGCGACGTTCTCGATTTCAGTGCCGCGGTCAAAACTGTGCTGTGCGCCGCCGATCAGCCGCATCGTCGCCCTGCCGCCGGAGAGGCGGATCGCCTGGCAATGGCCCTGCACCTGCATCGGCGAGCACCATTCGTCGGCATCGCCCATGACGACGCGGATTTCGGTTTCATCGACCGACGGGTCGAGGAACTGGTGGCCGCTCCAGGGATAGGCGGCGAGCACGCTGCGAAACCCGGCGCCGGCGCCGACCACCGCATCGGCAAAGCGGCGCGTTGCCGCCGTCAACACCGCCGAGCCGCCGCGGCTGTGGCCCTGCGCGCCGATCCGCGATGCGTCGATGTCGGGATGCTCCGCGAGCACCTGCCAGGCCGCCAGCACGTCGTAGGCGCTGGCGGCAAAGGAGAATTGCGTCTGGTTGGCGACCGTGGACGTGACGTCGCGCGCGCCAAAGCCGTCGAGCACGAAGGCGGCAAAGCCGTCGGCGACCACCGTCTCGGCATGCTTGACGTGCGAAGCCGCGACGCCGAGGCTGCCCGGCACCACCATGACGAGCGGCCATTTTCCGTTCTGCTTGCGGTCGCTCGAAGCCGGCAGAAACAACTTGCCGTCGATCGAAAGCCGCGGCAGGTCGGCGGAGTTGCTGATGACTTGAAAGTAATTGACCGGATTGGCGGTCGGGATTTCGAAATTCTGTCCTTTGCTTTGTCCGTGGGTGGTGGCGAAAACAATGTCCTGATCTCGGAATCGCAAATTGTACCCTCCTGCGGCTGCTCTTGAGCGGCGGCCGTTCCGAAAGAGAGTAGAGCGCCCATTGTTCGCGTCAAAGCAAATTCCCGCTGGGCACGTTTGCACGCTGGCATGCATACCGGCGCTGCGCAACACACGGCATTCGGGCCCAGAACCATTTGCAGTTGTCGATAGTTGGTCGTCGGACCTTGGCCGGCGCCTTAAACAGGCCCGGGCCGGCGGATTTGTCAGACGAACGGCCGCCCGCTATTGGCTTCGGGTCGCGCAGGTTGGGAGATTCTCGTGTCGATTCAAATGGTTTTGCTGCCGGTCTTCGTGCTGGTCGGGCTCACTTTCGTTCTGCTGCTGTGGATGGTCACAGCCCGCGCCCGTGCGGTGAAGGCCCGGGAAACCAGCCTCAAGGACATCGCGGCCGGCCAGCCGAAATACCCGGCCCGCGCCGCCCAGATCGGCGATTGCTTTGCCAACCAGTTCGAAGTACCCGTCCTGTTCTACTTCCTGATCGCGCTGGCGCTGCCGCTGCGCCGGGCTGATCTGTTCATCGTGCTGATGTCCTGGGTGTTCGTGGTGACGCGATTTGCCCATGCCGGCATTTTCGTCACCACCAACAATATCCGGAGCCGCAGCCTGGCGTGGTTCGCCGGCGTGCTGGTGTTGCTGGCGATGTGGGTCTATTTCGCGCTGAAGATGCTGCTTCTGATCTAGAAAGTCTTTCATGACTCCCGCCGCCCGGCTGTCCGCCGCCATCGAACTGATCGACACCATCGACGCGCAACGGGTTCCCGCGGCGAAAGCGCTGAAGGAATGGGGCACCGCGCACCGCTATGCCGGCTCCGGCGACCGCGCCGCGATCTCCGGCCTGATCTGGGACGTGTTGCGGCGGCGGTCGTCCAGCGCCTTTCTGATGGACGCCGACACGCCGCGGGCGCGGGTGCTCGGCATGCTGAAGCTCGAGCGCGGCATGGATGTGGACACCATTGCCGCGCTGTGCGACGGCTCGCGCTTTTCGCCGGCACCGCTGAGCGAAGCCGAGCGCGCGGCGCTGACCTCGCGGACGCTCGACTTCGCGCCGCCGCACGTCGCCGGCGATTATCCGGAATGGCTCGACGCGCCGTTGGCCGTCGCGTTCGGCGACGACCGCGTGGCGGAGGCGACCGCGATGGCGAGCCGTGCGCCGCTCGACCTGCGGGTCAACACGCTGAAGGCCAAGCGCGAAAAGGTGCTGGCCTCACTCAAGCATCTCGGTGCCGAGCCGACCCCGTGGTCGCCGATCGGACTGCGCATCGAACTCGGCGCCGACGCGCGCAACCCCGGCATCCACGCCGAGGAGGATTTCATCAAGGGCGCGGTCGAAGTGCAGGACGAGGGCTCGCAACTGGCGGCGCTGTTCACGGCCGCAAAACCCGGCGAGCAGGTGATCGATCTCTGTGCGGGGGCCGGCGGCAAGACGCTGGCGCTGGCTGCGATGATGCAGGGCAAGGGCCGCCTGATCGCGACCGACCACGACAAGCGCCAACTCGCGCCGATCTACGAGCGGCTGTCGCGCGCCGGCGTCCACAACGCCGAAATCCGCGCGCCGAAAGGCGACGCCGATCCGCTGGCCGACATCAAGGCGTCCGCCGATCTGGTGCTGATCGATGCGCCCTGCACCGGCACCGGCACCTGGCGCCGCAACCCCGACGCCAAATGGCGGATGCGCCCCGGCGCGCTCGAGGTTCGCTTGAAGGACCAGGCGGAAGTGCTTGATCGCGCGGCGGGCATGGTCAAATCAGGAGGCCGTATCGCCTACGTCACCTGCTCGGTGTTGCCGGCGGAAAACAACGAGCAGGTTCGCGCCTTCGCCACTCGCCATCCGGAATTCGCGGTGGTGCCGCCGCACGAAACGGCGAGCGTGCTGTGGGACAGGGCCGAGGATTTCGAAAAGGCCGCGCTGAAGTCCGCCGAAGGCTGGCTGATGACGCCGCGGCGGACCGCGACGGATGGGTTTTTCGTGTCGGTGTTGAGGAAGGTGTGATGCTGCAGCATGGCAGCGACCGGGACGCGCGAATGCGCGCCCCATGAGGCGTCCCATTACCGCGTTTCCAACCGCGAAACGCTAGATATCGAGATCGGCCCAGATCGCCGCATGATCCGATGCCGCTTCGACCTCCCTGGTGATCTCCGGGAAATGCGGGAACAGCGTGCCGTTGGTGCCGCCCCAAACGCCCATGCGGAAGATTCCTCCTCCCGTCGCCTTCTCGAACAGATCCGGCGACAGCAGGATGTAGTCGATCTTGTTTGAGGCCGTGCTGTTCTTGAACGTCCCAGGCCGTCCGCCGTCGTCGAAACCTGCGATTTCGCTGATGTCTTTCAGGCCCGTTTGACTGAACAGCGGGCTGATCGGATCGCTGTCCGGGGTGTCGTTGAAGTCGCCGATCACCGCGATGAACTTGTGTTCCTGGCGGAGTTGCCGATAGATCGTAGCCGCGCGGGCCGCCTGGCGCTTGCGCTTCGCATTCGATGTCGCCTGCGAGCCAAAGCCCTTGCTCTTGAAGTGATTGACGAGGACGACGAGCGTATTGCCCTCGGCGGTCTCGATTTCGAACTGTGCGCAGTCGCGGCTGAAGATACGACCATCGTCATCCTCGTCGTCGACATGGCTGGCGATCGAGACGATGTTGAACTTCTTCTTGGTCATGATCCCGACATCGATGCCCCTGTCGTCGTTGCCGTCGATCAGCATGATGTGATCGTACGGGGTGCCGTCGACGGCCGGCATCACGTCCTTGCAGAACCGCAACAGCGAAGGCCGGTTCTCCGCCTCCACGACCCCGAGCACGTCGGCGTCGATCTCCTTGATGACCCGTGCGGTATTGCGGGTGGCCTCTTCATTGACCTGCTCCAGCGCGAGGTCGACCCACCCGATCCAGTCGGCGCGCCCATCCGCGACGATCTCGACCGGTTTGCCCCTTGGCCGCTTGACGAGATGGCCGCGGTTCTGTCGCAGGATCGCAAATTTGCTTTCGTCGGATTTCTTCAGGCCGAGCGTATCGAGAAGTTCGACGATCCTCCTCTTGTCGGTCGGCGTGTATTTGTCCTTGCCGAGGATGACGTTGATGTCCGCCTGCGCTTTCAGGATTTCCTTGCCTTCGGCGGAAAACCCGGGACCGCTGAGGGCGTGTGCGCGCATGAAGAGATTTTCCACGTTGTAGGACGCAAGCTTCATGGTGAACCCCTGGTGCTGAAATGACATTGCAATTATGGGTAGAGAATATTTGTTCGGCTTGGCCACGTCGTCGCGCGGATTGTCGCAACGCCGCCGGAAGTGACGGGGGGTGGGGCCGGGCCAGTCGCCGGCGCGGCACTCAATCCACGATGAACAGCTTCGCGCCCGTCTTCGTCGACGACCGATGCGCCGCATCGCCGAAATCCGACACCTGGTAGCTCATGCCCGGCTTCAGCGTGAACTTTCGCCCGTCGCGCAACTCGGTCTCCAGTTCGCCGTCCAGCACGTAGAGCACATGGCCGCGATCGCACCAGTGATCGGCGACATAGCCGGGCGAATATTCGACCATGCGGACGCGCAGATCGCCGATGTCGAGCGTGTGCCACAAGGCTTCGCCGGTCTCGCCGGGATGCGTCGTCGGCGCAATCGCGCTCCAATCGGTGACGGTAAAGGGCAGGGTGGGGATTTTCATCTGTGAGATCCTGCGCTGGTTGCTTGAGCTCTCCGTCATGCCCGGGCTTGTCCCGGGCATCCACGTCCTTTGCGAGAAACAAGGAAGACGTGGATGGCCGGGACAAGCCCGGCCACGACGAGAAACGACGGGCCATGTTTGAGAGAGCGAGAAAACCCGGCTGCTTTTTGCCAGCCTCTCAGGGTGATGGTCCAGCACTAATGCGCCAGATGGTTCGCCGAACCCTGCCTGATCTTTCCCTGTGCATCGAGCCGCAGATATTCGCAGATCTGTGCGCCGCGTTCGTTCCGGTAGAACACGACCACGCTGTCCGGGCTGACATAGGTGTCGATCAGATCGAAGTGCAGGTTGGGCAGCAATGTCATCGCCTTGCCCCAGTAGGCCCGCAGCCGGTCCTTGCCGCGCAGCGTGCCGCTGGGCTCGAAGCCGAGCGCCTGAATCTTGTCCGAGGTCATTTCGGCATCGTCGGTGTAGAGCGCCAGCACGCGTTCGAGGTCGTGCGAGTTCCAGGCCGCGATCCACTCGCGGCCAAGCGCGGCGGTGCCGGCTCCCGCATGATGGGCGCTCTGCATGATTTCCTCCCTTTGCGATCAAGGGGCCAACGCCATGGTCAAATTATGTCAATAATACTGACCTAGTTCGGATAAGTCCATGCCCTATAAAGAATGTGGGCTGGCCGTTTGCCGCGGTTGCGAGGCCGCCGCCCGTCGCGTAATTCCTTGCCATGACAGCAGCACAAAAAGCCGGCGAGTCGACGCCCTCCGTGGCCTCGGCGCATGACAAGATTCTGATCGTCGATTTCGGCAGTCAGGTGACGCAACTGATCGCGCGCCGGGTGCGCGAGGAGGGCGTCTATTCCGAGATCGTGCCGTTCCAGAAGGCCGAAGCCGCCTTCGACGAGATGAAGCCGAAAGCGGTGATCCTCTCCGGCGGCCCGGAGTCCGTTCACGAGGAAGGCTCGCCGCGCGCCCCGCAAAAGATCTTCGATTCCGGCGTGCCGGTCCTCGGCATCTGCTACGGCCAGATGACCATGGCCGCCCAGCTCGGCGGCGAGGTCGAGGGTGGGCATCACCGCGAATTCGGCCGCGCCGATGTCGAGGTGAAGGCCGAGAGCGCGCTGTTCGATTCCACCTGGGGCACCGGCGAGAAACACCCGGTGTGGATGAGCCACGGCGACCGCATCACCAAAATGCCGCCCGGCTTCATGGTCGCCGGCGTCAGCGCCAACGCGCCATTCGCGGTGATCCAGGACGAGAAGCGCAAATATTACGGCCTGATGTTCCACCCCGAAGTGGTGCACACGCCGGACGGCGCCAAGCTGATCCGCAATTTCGTCCGCAAGGTTTCCGGCCTCACCGGCGACTGGACCATGCGCGCCTTCCGCGAGGAGGCGATCGAAAAGATCCGCGCCCAGGTAGGCAAGGGCAGGGTGATCTGCGGCCTCTCCGGCGGCGTGGATTCTGCGGTCGCCGCCGTGCTGATTCATGAAGCGATCGGCGACCAGCTGACCTGTGTGTTCGTCGATCACGGCATGCTCAGGCTCAACGAGGCCAAGACCGTCGTCGACCTGTTTCGCGGGCACTACAACATCCCGCTGGTGCATGTGGACGCGTCAAAACAGTTCCTCGGCGAACTCGAAGGCGTCACCGATCCCGAAGTGAAGCGCAAGACCATCGGCCGCCTGTTCATCGACGTGTTCGACGCGGAAGCCAAGAAGCTCGGCGGCGCGGATTTCCTGGCGCAAGGCACGCTCTACCCTGATGTGATCGAGAGCGTCTCCTTCACCGGCGGCCCCTCCGTGACCATCAAGAGCCACCACAATGTCGGCGGTCTCCCCGAGCGCATGAACATGAAGCTCGTCGAACCGCTGCGCGAACTGTTCAAGGACGAAGTCCGCGTGTTGGGGCGCGAACTGGGCCTCCCCGAAATCTTCGTCGGCCGCCACCCGTTCCCCGGCCCCGGCCTCGCCATCCGCTGCCCCGGCGACATCACGAAGGAAAAGCTCGACATCCTCCGCAACGCGGATGCCGTCTATATCGACCAGATCAGGAAGCACGGCCTCTACGACGAAATCTGGCAGGCCTTTGCCGTGTTGCTGCCGGTGAAGACGGTCGGCGTGATGGGCGATGGCCGGACGTACGAATACGTCGTCGGCCTGCGCGCGGTGACCTCGACCGACGGCATGACGGCGGACTTCTATCCCTTCGAGATGAAGTTTTTAGGTGAGACCGCGACGCGGATCATCAACGAGGTTAAGGGGGTAAACCGGGTGGTGTACGACGTGACGTCAAAGCCGCCGGGGACGATTGAGTGGGAATAATTCGGAGCTGCTCGCAGCTATCCGGATTTGTCCAAAACTACGCTCTAACTCGCTGAACTTAAAAATAAATCCTGTCGACAGCTACCGTCGACTATCGCTGGGCCGTGTTCGCGTGTGTCGGACTGGCTGACGGCACCTTCATCCTTATTCCCAACCTGTTTTGATCGATACCGTCAGCTCGAAGTGAGCGGCGACGGTATTTTATTTGGTCTAACCAGCTGAAATAGCGTCGCTTTTCTTGAAGCCGGAGGCCGAAATTGGCCTGACGGTATCGAGCAAAGAAGGTGAGCAAATGCTGACGGACGCGGCGCTTAAGCATCTGAGACCAAAGGAAAAATCCTACAAGGTGACGGACCGGGATGGCATGTATGCGCTCGTTAGTACGAAGGGCTCGATCTCGTTCCGGCTCGACTATCGGATGAACGGGCGCCGAGAGACAGTCACCTTCGGAAAATATGGTCCCGCCGACTTGTCGCTTGCTCGAGCACGTGAGCTCTGCATCGATGCCAGGCGTGCCATCAAGGAGGGGCGGTCTCCAGCCATCGAAAAGCAGCGCGCAAAACGACGCCTGATGGAAGCCAAAGCGTTCGGTGAGTTCGGTGAGAAGTGGCTCACCGCCGCTCCCATGGCTGACAGCACCCGCGCCATGCGCCGTTCAATCTTCGAGCGCGAACTACTAGCGCCATGGCGGAAGCGTTTACTTTCCGAGATTGCTCCGGATGACTTGCGGAAGCATTGTGTCGCAATCGTCGAACGAGGTGCACCGGCAACCGCAATTCACGTCCGCGATATCGTCAAGCAGATCTATGCCTTTGCTATCTTGCATGGCGAGAAGGTTGCCAATCCGGCTGACGAGGTCGGCCCTTCCTCGATAGCGCATTTCGTGCCGCGTGATCGTTCACTCTCGCCCACTGAAATCCGCATCGTGCTCAAGCAGCTCGATCACGTGGCAACGTTGCCGACGATCCGGCTAGGGGTACGGCTCTATCTTCTCACGATGGTGCGGAAAAGCGAACTGCAAGATGCGACCTGGGATGAGGTCGACTTCGAGAATTCTGTCTGGACCATCCCAAAAGAGCGGATGAAGCGGTCAAGGGCACACAATGTGTACCTCTCACGTCAGATGCTTGATATCTTCATTGCGCTGAAGACCTGCGCCGGCAACTCAAGATACGTGCTCCCCTCGCGGTACGACGCCGACAGCCCGATGTCGCGAGCCACATTCAATCGCGTCACTGCTGCGGTCGTCGAGCGCGCCAAGAAGGAAGGGCTGCCCCTCGAACATTTTACGGTTCACGACCTCAGACGGACGGGATCAACACTGCTCAACGAACTGGGGTTCAATAGCGACTGGATCGAGAAATGTTTGGCTCATGAAGATGGTCGTTCGTCGCGTGGCGTCTATAACAAGGCGGAATATGAACCGCAGCGGCGGCACATGCTGCAAGAATGGTCGAACATCGTTGACGCCTGGGTTGGAGGTCAAAGATATGTGCCAGTTCTCACTCCGCCTTCGATGCTGATCGTTGAGCTCGATCCTGCACTTTGACCGGACGGCTTCGTCGTTGCTTCACGTCCGGATGCGGAGCACGGGTGAGCGGGGTGCTCCGGCGCAGCAAGAGCCAGGCTTCCACCTCGCCCAGATCCCATACGACACAGCGAGGAGAGAGCGCGAAGCGTCTCGGGAATTCTCCGCGCTGTTCCATTTCGTAGATGGTGCTGTCGGCAAGGGGCACCATTTCATGAAGCTGATGCCGTCGGATTGTTCGTCTTAGGTCCGTCGTTCCGCGTCGAGCCATTTCGATCTCCTTCTGCCGTTCTCAGCAATTGAGGTCGATTCATCTCGAATGAACAGAGCAAATTCCCTTGATGCGGCAATCGGCGGGAGCCGCGCATTGATGGAGACGTTTGATCATAAACTATGCCGGTGGAAGACCGGTGAACTCTTAATCAGCGGGTCCCAGGTTAGAGCCCTAGTGCGCCCACCAAGTCTTTCAAGGACTTAGCCGCTTTCACCGTTTGAGAGTGCCAACTCAATTGGTTTTTCAGCGGTGTTTCTTGTGCAATCTAAAGGGTTCTGCTCTCCACAATGAGGTGCTCCCTACACGATGATCATTACGCGGGTCGACTTGGCCCTCTCAAGGCTGAAACAGGG
>CAZSRR010000060.1:0-33934 GCA_964609175.1 uncultured Bradyrhizobium sp. | reverse complement strand
CGCATCGAATAGACGTCGATGCCGGGGCCGGCGCCTTCGGTGTATTCGCCCTTCATCAGATGCGGGATGCCGCAGGCGAATTCCACGACTTCGAGGCCGCGCTGGATGTCGCCCTTGGCGTCGGGAATGGTCTTGCCGTGCTCGCGCGCCAACAGCTCGGCGAGCTTGTCGTAGTCGCGCTGCACCAGTTCGAGGAACTTCATCATCACGCGGGCGCGGCGCTGTGGATTGGTGTTGGCCCATTCGGGCTGCGCCAGCGCGGCGTTCTCGACCGCGGCGCGGACTTCCGCCCTGGAGGCCAGCGCGACCTTGGCCTGAACCTCGCCGGTCATCGGCTCGAAAACGTCGGCCGTGCGACCCGACGTGCCCTTGACCTCTTTACCGCCGATGAAATGTCCGATGGAACGCATGATGATCTCCCTGAGATAGAGCCTCGGTCAAACCGAGGCTCCAATTGATGTTCTGACGCACTTTCTTCGCGCGAACCGGTGCCCACTTCGCTCGAAAACGCGATGGATGTTGAAGCCCTTTTTGACCCGCATTTCTTGGGATACAAGTCCGATAAATTGCACCATAGATGTGCGGAAATGCTGGATCAAGGCGGCAAGGCGATCGACTGGGATGACTTCCGTTTCGTGCTGGCGATCGTCCGCGGCGGATCGGTTTCGGCCGCCGCAAAACAGCTCGGGGTCGATCATGCCACCGTGATCCGCCGTGTCGACCGGCTGGAGCAGCATCTCTCTGCAAAACTGTTCGATCGCCGCAAGACCGGCTACCTTTTGACCGAGGCCGGCCAGCGCGTCGCCGACAGCGCGGAAGCGATGGAATCCACCATCGTCGCCAATCAGGAGGCGGTCGGCGGTTCGCGCGCCCAGCTCACCGGCACGGTGCGGATCGGCGCCCCCGACGGCTTTGGCAGCCACTTCCTGGCCTCGCGGCTGGTGAAATTCGCCGATCGGTACCCCGATCTCGACCTGCAGCTGGTCGCCACCGCGCGGCTGTTCAGCCTCTCGAAGCGCGAGGCCGACATCGCGATCAGCCTGACCATGCCCAAGGAAGGCCGCATCGTCGGCCGCAAGCTGCTCGACTACAGCCTGGGACTTTACGCTGCGCCGGCCTATCTCGACCGCGCGCCAAAGATCGCGTCGCGTGGCGACCTGCCCGGCCACCGCTTCGTCGGCTATATCGAGGAGCTGCTGTTCACGCCGGAACTGGATTACCTGCCGCAGGTCTCGCCGAAAATCTCCGCCAAGTTCCGCAGCGCCAATCTGATCGCGCAGCTCAACGCCACCATCGCCGGTTTCGGCATCGCCGTGCTACCGCACTTCATGGCGACGGCGCATCCCGAATTACGGCCGGTGTTGCCCGACGAAATCAGGATCGCGCGCACGTTCTGGATGCTGATGCACGCCGACAGCAAGGATCTGGCAAGGATTCGCGCCGTGGCCGATTACATCCACGAGACGGTGGAGGGTGAGCGGGCGCTGTTTAGCGGTAAATTGTAGGATGTGGCTCCTGTAGCCCGTCATGAGCGCAGCGATTGCGGGACCGGCGCCCGCGGCATTCCGCATGTCGCAAACGCTCATGCGGGCGACAATTCCTTCTCACCCTCTACAAGAGTCCGCTAATTCACCTTAGCCTTGGCCTTCTTCGCAGCCGGCTTCGGCACGCGGGCCAGCGCCGCCTCGCGGCCGGCGGCGAGAATCTCGTCCGACAGTTCGCCGCTGCCGGCGACGCGGGACATTACCAGCGCGCCCATCATGGTCGCTATCGTGCCCATCGCGAGCCGGCGCGCGGTCTTCCGCGGCACGTCGGGAATCTGGTCGGCGACGAGATCGATCATCTGGTCGAGCTTGGCGGCGAACGCCTTGCGGGTCCTGGCGCTTTCGCGGGCGATTTCGGCGCCGAGCGTCGGCACGGCGCAACCGCGACCGGGATCGTCGCGATGCGCGGCCGAGACGTAGGAATCGACGATGGCCGACAGCCGCTTCTCCGGCGGAACTTCAGCCGTCATGTTGCGCCAGTGCTCGGACGCGCGATCCATGGCGTAGCCGAAGGCCTCGATCACCAGCGCCTCGCGGGAATCGAAATGCGCGTAGAAGCCGCCATGGGTCAGCCCGGCCTCCTTCATCAGGTCGGCGACGCCGATGCCGTGCGCGCCCTTCTCGCGCAGCCGCACCGAGGCCTTTCTTACGATCCGCGCGTGCGTCTCCTGCTTGTGCTCTTTCGAATACCGCATCAATCCATCCGTTAAATGTCTGCAGTCATATAATAGCCCGCGCGGCCGCGAAAAGCTGCATCTATTTCGCTTTTTCGCCGCCGATCATGGTGAATGTCGCCGTCGCGTGCACCGCGAGATTTTCCGCGCCGTCGCGAACGAAGCCTTCGGCATAGCTGGTCTGGCGGCCCAGTTTTACCACCTTGCCTTCCGCCGATACCGTGCCGGAGCGCACGGACAACGGCCGCAGGTAAGTGAGCTTGAGATCCAGCGTCACGGACGTCTGTCCTGACGGCTGCATTGTCGCAATCGCGCAGCCCATGGCGGTATCCAGAAGCGCCGCCGCGGTCGCGCCGTGCAGAAGCCCGATGGTATTTTCAAGGCTTTCATCCGGATCCAGTTCCATCACGATCCGGCCGGGCTCCGCGATGCGCATCTCGAAACCGATCAACCGCGCCATCGGCGGCGGCGGCAGGATGCCGTCGCGGATCGCGCGCATGGTTTCCAGCCCGGACAGCCCCGCGGCCGCCTTGGCCACGGGCCCGGGCGCCTGCCACTCCACCACCCGATGCCTTCGCCTATCGAACGAGAACAAATCGGATGACTCGGCCAAGGTCATGACGCCTCCTTTTAGATGATGCTCATCATTCTATCCTGGGAGCTCCGGCGGCGCAACCGCGCTCGTCACCCTTGACAACCCGGCGCAATACCTCTGGAAGTGAAGCAACCGCCAAAACACGTCCGGAAAACAACATGGAAATGCTCAATCCCCACTGCGGCATCATCCGCGACGGCAGGGGCGTCGTGCGCCTCGCGATCTGCAACGCCGGTTCGCTCAACATCCTCTCCTCCGCCGTCACCGATGGCGTCCGCGAGGGGTTCGAAAGGCTCGCCGGCGACAAGGATATTCGCGCGGTCATTCTCGCCGGCCAGAGCGAAAGGAGCATGATCGGCGGCGCCGACATCAAGGAGATGGCAAAGCTCGACCAGAAGTCCGCGGAAACCTTCATCACGCGGCTGCGCGACCTCTGCGAGGCCATTCGCCATTTTCCGGCGCCGGTAATCGCGCGGCTGCCGGGCTGGTGCCTCGGCGGCGGTCTCGAGGTCGCCGCCGCCTGCGATTTCCGGATCGCGGCCCACGACGCCCAGTTCGGCATGCCCGAAGTGCGCGTCGGCATCCCCTCGGTGATCTACGCAGCGCTGCTGCCGCGGCTGATCGGCTGGGGCCGCGCCCACTGGCTGGTGATGACCGCGGAGAACATCGACGCGCCGACCGCGCTGGCCTGGGGCCTGGTCGACAAGGTCGCCAAGGAAGGCGGCCTCGACGACGCCGTCGAACACACGGTGAAGGCGCTGCTGGAATGCGGCCCCGAAGCGCTGCGGTCGCAAAAGGCGCTGATGCGCCAATGGCAGGAACTGCCGCTGACGGAGTCGGTCAACCTGAGCGTCGGCGTGTTTGGAAAGTCCTTCCTCACCGGCGAGCCGCAGCGGCTGATGCAGGGCTTTCTCGACCGGAAGCGATAGACGGAGGGCACGGTGAGACCTGCCGGCAAGGGAGCGCTGGAATCGCTCTATTTCGACTATCCGCAGTTCGCGGCCCGCCGCGCGCCCGAACTCGACGGCGCGGCGGCGCGGCATCCGGTCCTGATCGTCGGCGCCGGGCCGATCGGCATGACGGCGGCGCTGGTGCTGGCACGCTACGGCATCAGAAGCGTGCTGATCGATCGCAAGGACACCTTCAACGACGGCAGCCGCGCGATCTGCATCGCACGGCCGAGCATGCACATCCTGGAGCGGATCGGCGCGGTCGCACCCTTCGTCGACAAGGCGCTCGGCTGGCGGTACGGCCGCAGCTACTATCGCGGCGAGCAGATCTTCCGGCTGGAGATGCCGCAACCGCCGGGCGAAAAATACCTGCCAATGTACAATCTGCAGCAGCAATACATCGAAAAATTCCTGCACGACGCCGTCGCGGCCAGCCGCCTCATCGACATGCGCTGGCAGAGCGAACTGTCCGCCATCACGCCTCGCGACGACGGCGTATCGGTGCAGATCTCGTCGCCGGCGGGCGATTACCGGCTCGAGGCCGATTATGTGCTTGCCGCCGACGGCGCGCGCTCGCCGACCCGCTCGATGCTCGGGCTGCGGCTCAAGGGCGACAACTACGAAGGCCGCTACGTCATCGCCGACATCCGCATGGAGCACGACTTTCCGACCGAGCGGCGCGCGTTCTTCGAACCGGCCGGCAACCCCGGCGGCACGGTGCTGATCCACAAGCAGCCGGACAATATCTGGCGGGTGGACTACCAGCTTCGCGAAGGCGAGAGCGAGGCGGACGCCGTGAAGGAGGAAAACCTGCGCGCCCGCGTCGGCGCCATCCTCGCGGATATCGGCCATACCGGACCATGGGAGCTGGAATGGTGGAGCGTCTATTCCGCCAACACGCTCTGCCTGGACGATTACCGGCACGGCCGCGTCGTCTTCATCGGCGACGCCGCGCATATCGTGCCGATCTTTGGCGTGCGCGGGCTGAACAACGGCCTCGCCGATGCCGAGAACATCGGCTGGAAGCTGGCGCTGGTGCTCCTGGGCGAAGCCGACGAGCGGCTGCTCGACAGCTATTCGCCGGAGCGGCGCGGCGCCACGCTCGACGTGTTCGCCAATGCGAGCAAGAGCACGCGCTTCATGACGCCGCCGACGCGCGGCTGGCGGCTGGCGCGCGAGGCCGCGCTGTCGCTCAGCCTGAAACACGAATTTCCGCGCGGGCTCGCCAATCCCCGGCAGATGCAGCCTTACACCTATTCGGAAAGCCGGCTGACGCCTTACGTGAAACGCGACGCCGAATTTGCCGGCGGACCTCTATCCGGCAGCGCCGCGCCGAACGCCAAACTGGGCGACGGCGGCTATCTGCTGGATCGCGCCGGCCACGGCATGACGGCGATCCTGTTCTGCGCGGAGCAGCCTGATGCCGAACAGGCGGCGCTGACCGAACAGCTTGGCCGGATCGACACGCGCTTCGCTCTGATCGTGGTGTCGTCGAGCGCAACCGCTGCTGCAGCGAACGGCATTGCGGACTCGGACGGCGAAATCGCCCGTCTGTTTGCGGCGGTGCCCGGCACGCTCTATCTGCTGCGGCCCGATTTGCACATTGCCGGACGATGGAAGACCGCAGTCCCCGCCGAAATCCTGAAGACCGCGGGCCTTTGCCTGGGAAGCGAGACGCCATGAGCGCGATGCCGTTCGAGGATTTCGAGACCGCCTACGAAACGCTGGCGACCGCGATCGACCGGGCGGGGCCGGAGCGCGAGGCGCTGTTCCTGACGCGGCTGGCGCTGCTGCTCGGCCACGAACTCGGCGACATCGCGACCTTTCGCAAGGCCATTGAAACCGCGCTCGACGGGCTGGAATAGGCGGCTCGCGGCAGGTGTTGCCGCCGCGCGGCCGATCAATCGTCCTCATGCGAACGGCAAGAATTTCTCATGCGATGACCGGTTGCGATTTTTTGCGGCGCATTATATTACGTACGTAATCTTACGTCGGAGCTGCAGCCTTCCGGGTCCGATCCTGAACAGGCGTTGATGTCCTGAAATGAGGGAAGTCTGACATTTATGTCAGACGCCGATTACGCCAGAATACGCAAGCCGAACCGCCGAATCCTTCTCCGCAATCCGCCGAGGCAACATGATTTCGAACTGGCTGTCCGCCGCCCTCGCCCGCCACAACATCCATTATGGCTGGGCCATGGTGGCCGTGACCTTTCTCACCGCCCTGATCGCCGCCGGCACGGTCGGCGCGCCGGGCGTCTTCATCGTGCCGCTGCAGAAGGAGTTCGGCTGGAGCACGGCCCAGATATCGTCGGCGCTGTCGATCCGCTTCATCCTGTTCGGGCTGATGGCGCCGTTCGCGGCGGCGCTGATGAACCGATACGGCCTGCGCAATGTCACCCTGGTGGCGCAGCTCATCGTCGTGTCCGGCCTCGTCGCTTCGCTGGCGATGACCGAGGTCTGGCAGCTGATTTTGCTATGGGGCGTCGTGATCGGAATCGGCACCGGCATGACGGCGCTGGTGCTCGGCGCCACCATCGCCGCGCGCTGGTTCGTGGCCCGACGCGGCCTCGTCGTCGGCATCTTGACCGCAAGCGTCGCCACCGGGCAGCTCGCCTTCCTGCCGCTGCTGGCAAGCCTGACCGACGCCTATGGCTGGCGGATCGCGCTGACGCTGGTGTGCGTGCTGCTCGGCGCTTCGGCCTTCGCCGTGCTGATGGTGATGCGCGACCGGCCGGGCGATGTGGGCTTGCGGCCGTTCGGCGACGAAGGCAGCGAGCCGCTGCCGGCACCGCCACCGAACACCACGCCGATCATGGCGGCAGCCCTCGGCACGCTGCGCGACGCCTCGAAATCCGGCGTGTTCTGGATCCTGTTCGCCACCTTCTTCATCTGCGGCGCCTCGACCAACGGCCTGATCCAGGTGCACCTGATCCCGATGTGCCTCGATTACCGCATCCCGCAGGTGCAGGCGGCGAGCCTGCTGGCGGCGATGGGCATATTCGATTTCGTCGGCACCATCGCCTCCGGCTGGCTGTCCGATCGCTACGACAATCGCAAGCTGCTGTTCTGGTATTACGGGCTGCGCGGACTGTCGCTGCTGTTCCTGCCGTTCTCCGATTTCACGCTCTACGGCCTGTCGCTGTTTGCGGTGTTTTATGGTCTCGACTGGATCGCGACCGTGCCGCCGACGGTGCGGCTCACCGCGCAACAGTTCGGGGCCGAGCGCGCCAATCTCGTGTTCGGCTGGATCTTTGCCGGCCATCAGCTCGGCGCCGGCGCCGCCGCGTTCGGCGCCGGGGTGTCGCGGACCATGCTGCAGACCTATCTGCCGGCCTTCTTCGTCGCGGGCGCGCTGTGCATCATTGCCGCGCTGATCGTGCTGGCGATCGCTCGGCCGAAGCCAAAAGTAGCGTAGCGAATGGTGAGTGGCGACTAGCGAATGGAAAACCCACTCGCTATTCGCCATTCGCTACTCGCCTCCTAAGGCCGCGTGGTCATATTGCCGGGCGGCCCCACCCGCCGGATCGGTTCCGCCAGCCGCGCGAACTCGCACAGCAGCGAGCGCGTCCTGCGCGGGTCGATCACTTCCTCGACCCAGAATTTTTCGGCCGAGCGGAACGGCGAGCGCAGCTTGTTGAGGCGATCCTCGATCTCCTTCAGCTTCGCGGCCGGATCGTCCGAGGCGTCGATCTCGGCGCGGTAGGCCGCCTCAATGCCGCCTTCCAGCGGGAGCGAGCCCCAATAGGCCGACGGCCAGGCGTATCGCATCGAATAGCGGTTGGCCGGCTGGTGCACGACGCCGGCGACGCCGAACGCATTGCGCACGATGATCGTGCACCACGGCACCGTCGACTGGTTGACCGCCGCCATCGCCCGCACCCCGTGGCGGATGGTCGCCGCCTTCTCGGCCTCGAGCCCGATCATGAAGCCCGGGCAATCCATCAGGTAGACCACCGGCAGATGGAAGGTCTCGGCGAAATCGACCCAGCGGATCACCTTGTCGCAGGCGTCCGCCGTCCATGATCCGCCGTAATGGAAGGGATCGCTCGCCAGCACCAGCACCGCGCGGCCGTCCAGCCGCGCGAGGCCGGTGATGACGGGTCGGCCGAAATTGGCGTTGACCTCGAAGAACGAACCCTTGTCGACGACGGCGTCGATGATCGGCCGCATCTTGTAGACCTGGCGGCGGTTGCGCGGCACCGCCTTGAGCAGCGATTCCTCCGCGCGTTCGGGATCGTCGCTGCAGGGCGTGGTCGGCGGCAGGTCGAACACCGAGGACGGCAGGTAGGACAGGAAGCGCCGCGCGCGCGCGAACGCCTCCTCCTCGGTGTCCACGGCATCGTCGACGCCGCCGGCGCGGGTCTGGATATCGGCGCCGCCAAGCTCGGTTTTGCTCAGATCCTGGCCGAGGCGCTTCACCACCGGCGGGCCGGCGACGAACAGCGCCGAGTTCTTCGTCATGACCGAATAATGACTGGCGGCGAGGCGCGCCGCGCCAAGGCCCGCGACCGAACCGAGCCCGAGCGCGACCACCGGCACCCGCGCCAGGTTTCCGGTCGTGAACCAGTAGGCGCGCGTGCCGCCGACGCCGCCGGGAAGATTGGCCGCGCCGCGCGTCTCGATCGTTTTCACCGAACCGCCGCCGCCCGATCCCTCGATCACGCGAATGATCGGCAGGCGAAACTCGTAGGCCATCTCCTCAGCCATCAGCGGCTTGGTCGAGATCGAGGCGTCGGCAGACCCGCCGCGCACGGTAAAATCGTCGCCGACCACCACGACGGTGCGGCCGTCGATCCTGCCGCGGCCGAACACGCAGTTGGCCGGCGTCAGATGCTTGAGTTCGTTGTTGTCGTCATATTCGGCGACCCCTGAAATGGCGCCGATCTCATGGAAGGAATTGTCGTCGATCAGTCTGTCGATGCGCTCGCGAACGGTGAGCCGGCCCTGGTCATGCTGGCGCTTGACCTTGTCAACGCCTCCCATCTCGCGCGCGAACGCTTCGCGCCGAGCGAGCTCGTCGAGCTCCGGCTTCCAGTTCATTCGTTTCCTCCGTCTTGATGATCTTGTTGTTATTGTGGGCCGCCGCCGGGAGCGGCTTTCGTTCCATCCGGCTGGTGAAGATGTCGCCCTCGGCGCCCTCGAGCAGGCTGGCGATCGCGCCGCCGAGTTCGAGCATCAGCGGCGCCGCCTCCTGGTGCAGCCGCTTCTCGTCGAACATCGCCGACAAGAGGCCGATCGTGACGACGACGAAGGTCTGATATTGCGGCGACCACAGCGGCACCGCGCAGCCGTTGATATGCGGGCTCCAGGTGCCGCAGCCGACGACATAACCATGTTCGCGCAAATGCCGGCGGTTTTCCTCCATGCGTGACTTCAGCAGCGCCGGATTGCCGGCATTCTCTCGCTCTATTTCGGCGATGAGGGCATCGCCGACATCATGATCGAGCGCGGCCGTATAGGCGAAGCCCGCCGCCGTGCTCGTCATCGTGATCCTGCTTCCAGTGCCTTCGTGCAGGCCGAGGGCGTTCGCAGCACGCGCGAATTCGAGATAGACCAGTTGGAAGCGGTCCGGGATCACGAAGCCGACGGTGCCCGGCAATTGATCGGCGACGTCCTGCAGCCGCAGCCGGATCAGGTTGCGCAGCTGCAACCCCTTCATCATCGATGTGCTCATCGCCACCGCGCTGGGGCCGATGCGATATTTCTGGTCGCGGGGCAGATAGACGAGCTGGCCCATTCGCGTCAGCGTGTGGGTAAGCCGCGACACCGTCGAGCGCGGCAGGCCGCAGCGGCTGGAGATTTCCAGATTGCCCAATCGCGCTTCGTGACCCTCGAAGCAGCGCAGGACGTCGAACGCCCGCGACACCACCTGGATCACATCTCCCTCGCCGGCGAGATCGCTGGCGAGCATTCCCTGCCTGCTAAGGCGTTCCGAGCGTCTTCCCATTTTTTATGGCTCCATTCCGCTCTGCGGAATAAAATTCCACTTGCAGAACAATCTACCTTAGGCAATCTGCGGCCACAAGAAAAAGCCGTTCGCCTGGACACGAGTCCGTCAGACGGTCCACGGGAGACGGAAATGCCTGAAATCAAGATCGTCACTGAAGTCGCTGGACGCGTGTGCTCGCTTCCAGTTGCAACTGGTAACGATGTCGGCGACGGCGACGAGATCGCGTTTGTCGAAGCCATGAAGATGGAAATTCCGGTCACGGCGACGGCGACGGGAAAAGTCAAGGCTATCCTCGTCAGCCTCGACGACGTCATCGCTGAAGGACAGGTCGTCGCGATCATCGAAGCTTAACCGCAACGCGGCATGGATTGCTTCGCGACATTCCGCGACAATCTGTCCAACATAGATGTTTAGTCGTACGCCGCTGACGTTGCCATCATTCGCAGCCGATGACATGATCCACGCCGACGAATGAATTCGCACTGCGAAAAATACCTGAGGGGAAACCAATGACTAATCGTTTGAAGGTGCTCGCGCCCGCTGCAGTTGTAGGCTTTTCGCTGCTGGCTCTGTCCGCGGCCTTTGCCGAAGACGTCAAATTACCGCCGACCATGGTGGTCACGGCCTACGACACCGGCACCGCTGGCTTCAACATCGCCGTTGGCGTCGGCAAGATGATGAAAGACAAATACGGCACCGACGTGCGCGTACTGCCGGCCGGCAACGACGTGGCACGGCTGGCGCCGTTGCGCGCCAAGCGCGCGGTCATGTCTGCCATGGGCTCCGGCACCTATTTCGCCCAGGAAGGCGTGTTCGAATTCGGCACCAAGGAATGGGGTCCGCAAGCGCTGCAGCTCGTCCTCTCGTCGGTTGACTGCAACGCCGGTTCGCTCGGCGTGGCGAAGGATACCGGCGTCACCGAAGTCAAGCAGCTCAAGGGCAAGCGCGTCGGCTTCGTCGTCGGCTCGCCGGCGCTGAACCAGAACGCGCTGGCGGTGCTTGCGTTCGGCGATCTCAAGCAGAGCGACGTCAAGATCGTCGAGTTCTCGAGCTACGGCGCGATGTGGAAAGGCATGGTCAACAACGACGTCGACGCCGCCTTCGCCACGACGATCACCGGTCCTGCGAAAGAACTCGAGACCTCGCCGCGCGGCATCGTCTGGCCGCCGCTGACCCACAGCGACAAGGCGGGCTGGGAGCGCGTCAAGAAGGTCGGCTCGTTCTTCTTCCCGCACGTCGCGACCTGCGGCGCCGGCATCACCAAGGACAAGCCGATCGAGCTCGGAAACTACCCCTACCCGATCTTCGTGTCCTATGGATCGGTGCCGGCCGACGATGTCTATTCCATCACCAAGGCGATGATCACCGGCTACGACGCCTACAAGGATTCCGCGCCCGGCGCGTCGGGCCTCGCCGCCGATCGGCAGACCAAGAACTGGGTCGTTCCGGTGCATCCGGGCGCGGCCAAGGCGCTGAAAGAAGCCGGTCAATGGACCGACGCGCAGGAAGCTCACAACAAGGAATTGCTGAAGCGCCAGCAGGTTCTGATTGCGGCGTGGGCGGACTATGGCAAGTCCAATCCGCCCTCGGATGACAAGGCCTTCCTCGAAGGCTGGATGAAGGCGCGCGCCGCGGCGCTGGCCAAGGCCAACATGCCGAACGGCTTCGAGTAGCGCTGTTCGCACGATCGAGATCGAAGACGAATTCCGTTTCGGGAGGAATAATGACACCTGCAGCGAGCAACGCTGCCGTCGCGCCGGCGCAGCGAATCGAGTTCGATGACCCGCATGCCAACATGCAGGAAGCCGAAGTCACGCGTGTTCGCTCGCTGCGCGGCGCATGGCGCTGGGCACTGGTGGTGGCCACCGCGGCCACCATCCTTTTGTGCATCAACCAGCAATTCTCGCTGCGTTTCTTCGTCGGTTACACCCAGCTCAACACCGAGTATTTCTACCTTCTGATCGCACTGATGCTGCCGTTCACGTTCCTGATCTTTCCGGGAAACGGCGGCGCATCGCTCGACCGGATACCCTGGTACGACATCCTGCTGTCCGTCGCGACCTTCGCCTGCGCCATCCTGCTGATGAGCAGCGTGCGCAAGGCGGCGGAAGCCGGCTGGGAATTCGGCGGCGCCCCGACCTACGTGATCGCGGCCGGCATCGTCATGTGGGCGGTGCTGATGGAAGCGCTGCGGCGCACCGGCGGCTGGAGCCTGCTGCTCAGCGTGCTGCCGTTCACGCTGTATCCGCTGTTCGCCGACGCCAAATGGCTCGGGCCGTTCCGCGGCACCGAATCGACGCTCGAACAGGCGACGGCCTATCACGTGCTCTCGGGCGAAAGCCTGCTGGGAATTCCGATCCAGGCCTTTGCCGACACCGTCATCGGCTTCCTGGTGTTCGGCACCGCGCTGATGATGACGGGCGCCGGAAAATTCTTCATCAACATCGCCTTTGCGCTGTGCGGCACCTTTCGGGGCGGCGCGGCGAAGGTCTGCATCTTCGCCTCCGGCCTGCTCGGCATGATGTCCGGCTCGATCATTTCCAACGTCCTGACAGCGGGCACCATGACCATCCCGGTCATGAAGAAAAGCGGCTTTCGCGCCTCCTATGCCGGCGCGATCGAGGCCTGCGCCTCGACCGGCGCGGTGCTGGCTCCGCCGGTGATGGGCGCCACCGCCTTCGTGATCGCGCAGTTCCTCAACGTGAGCTACGCGGAAGTCGCGCTGGCCGCCATCATTCCCGCAGCGCTGTTCTACATCGGCCTGTTCATGCAGGTGGACTCTTACGCCGCCCGCCACAACCTGAAAGGCATTCCGCGGGAGGAACTGCCCCGAGTCTGGGATACGATCAAGGACGGCTGGTACTACGTTTTCGTCATCGCCCTGCTGATCGTGATGCTGCTGTATTTCAAGCGTGAAAGCCACGCGCCCTTCTACGCGACGGCGCTGCTCTTGGTGCTCAACCAGATTTTCTCCAGGGACACGCGATGGACGTTCTCGACCATCAACAAGTTCCTCGAGGTCAACGGCCGTACCTTCGTCGAACTGGTCGGCATCCTCGCGGGCTGCGGCCTGTTGATCGGCGCGTTCTCGATGACCGGCGTCGTCTCCAGCCTCGCCAACGATCTGCTGCGGATCGCAGGCGACAATGCATTGATGCTGCTCGTGATGTGCGCCTTCACCAGCCTCGTCCTCGGACTGGGGCTGACGACGACGGCCTGCTACATCTTTCTCGCCATTCTGGTGGCGCCCGCGCTGGAAAAGCTCGGCCTCAACCGCATGGCCGTTCACATGTTCATCTTTTACTGGGGCATGCTGTCCTCGATCACGCCGCCGGTGGCGATCGCCTCCTTTGCCGCGGCCGGCATCGCCGGGTCGCCGGCGATGAAGACCGGATGGGAATCGATGTGGGTCGGCAGCATCATCTATTTCCTGCCGTTCTTCTTCGTGCTGAACCCGGCGCTGGTGCTGCAAGGTCCTAATCCCTATCTCGAAGGGCTCGGGCTGATGGCGCTGGCCGGGGTCGGCACGCTGTTCATCTGCGGCGGCATCCAGGGCTATCAGGCCTTCGTCGGCGATCTCAGGGGCGCGGGCCCGCTGGAATGGCCGCTGCGCGTGCTGCTGGTGATCGGCGGCTTCGTGCTGGCGACGCCCGGCGGCGGCATCATGCCGCTGTCGCAATGGCAGATCACGTCGATCGGATTGGCGATCCTGATCCCGACCATCCTGCTCGCGCTCGTGCTGATAAAGCGGCAAACACTGGTGCCGGGCCAGTTGCGCGTCCCCTGATTGCGTTGCACAACAGAAGGCGATGAAACACTCGCCTTCTGCGCCGACGAGCCCTCCCGTCTGGACCCGCTCGAAACCGCCATTGCTGCGGTTCCTGAACGGCTGCCACACCGACTTCGCCAGCGAAAACGCTGGCACAGTTGCCGATTACATCCCGGAACTCGGCAAGGCCGACCCTGCCCATTTCGGCATCAGCCTCGCCACGCTGGACGGCCATGTCTACGAGGTCGGCGACACCCAGGTGCCCTTCACCATCCAGTCGATGTCCAAGCCGTTCGTGTTCGCGCTGGCGCTGGATACGCTCGGCGCGGCGCGGGTCGAAAGCGTCGTCGGCGTCGAACCGTCGGGCGATCCCTTCAACTCGATCCGCCTGAATGCCGATAACCACCCGTTCAACCCGATGGTCAATGCCGGCGCGATCGCCTGCTCCGGACTGATTTACGAGGCCAAGGGCGCCGCCGCGTTCGATTATATCCGGCAGGCGCTCGGCAGATTCGCCGGGCGCGACCTCGCCGTCGACGACGCCGTCTACGCCTCCGAGAGCGCCACCGGCGACCGCAACCGGGCAATCGGCTACCTGCTGCGCACCAATGCCGTGATCAAGGACAACGTCGCGGAAGTGCTGGAGGTGTATTTCCGGCAATGCGCCATCCTGGTCACGGCACGCGACATTGCCGTGATGGCCGCCACGCTTGCCAACCGAGGCATCAACCCGGTGACCGGCGAACGGGTCATGAGCGCCTACGCCATCGCGCGCACGCTGTCGGTCATGACCAGCTCCGGCATGTACGACTTTGCCGGCGAATGGATCTACCGCATCGGCATTCCCGCCAAGAGCGGCGTCGGCGGCGGCATCCTGGCGGCGCTGCCGGCGCGGCTCGGGCTCGGCAGCTATTCGCCGAAGCTCGACAAGCATGGCAACAGCGTGCGCGGCATCAAGGTCTGCGAGGCGCTGTCGTCGCATTACGACCTGCACGTGCTCAACCGCAGCGACGACGCGCGCAACAGCATCATCGCCGACTACGACATCGGCAACAGCCCGTCGCGGCGGGTACGGCGCGCGCACGAGCAGGAGCTGCTGGCCCGGCACCACCAGGCCGTCCGCGTCATCGAACTGGTCGGCACGCTGTCGTTCTCCAACGTCGATTACGTCTCGCGCCAGCTCGCCGCCAAGCCGCGCCCACAGCTCGTGATCTTCGACCTGCGTCGCATCACGTCGATCACCCGCGCCGGCGCGCGCCTGCTCGCCGAGGAATTCCGCGAGCTCGCCGCCCACCACGTCACCGTGATCCTGTCGGGCATCCGGCGTTCGTCGGCGGACTGGAAGATGATCGCGGAATGGACCGAAGGCCTGACCAACATCCGCAACTACTATCTGCTCGATGCCGCGATCGAATGGGCGGAAGACCAGGTGGTCTATCGCTACGGCGGCGCGATCGACTTCTTCGAGGCGACCGACCTTTCCGAACAGGCGCTATTGGCGGGACTGACGGAGGAGGAACTGACCGACCTCGCCTCGCTGGCGTCAGTCCGGACCTACCAGGCCAGCGAAAAGATCATCGCATCAGGCGATCCCGCCGGTTCGCTGTTCTTCCTGCGGAGCGGCGTCGTGCACGTCACGTTGCCCGACGGCGTCCGCCTGGTGACGCTGACCGCCGGCATGCCGTTCGGCGAGATGGCGCTGCTGGAGCCGCGCCGCTCCGCCGACGTCTTTGCGGACATGTCCGCGACCGCCTACGAAATCCCGCTGCGCGATTTCGAACGTTTTCGCAAGCAGCATCCGCGCGCCGGCGAGCGGATCATGCGCAACCTCGCACAGTTGCTGGCGGACCGGCTGATCCTGGCGAATGCCAAGCTGAACGTGCTGACGTCGGGTTAGACGCGCTGCTGTAGCCCGTCATGAGCGCAGCGACATGCGGGCCGGGGTGGTGTGAGAGCGGCCCCGCATATCGCTTCGCTCATGACGGGCTACAGCTGTGGCAAATCGTAGGGTGGGCAAAAGGCGCGAAGCGACGTGCCCACCATCTCACGGAACGAACTGTGCGATGGTGGGCACGCTTTCGCCTTCGCTCTTCGAGCTGCAGCGGAAGCCCCTACGAGATACTCCGAGAAACGATCTTACCCCGCCTTGCCCCGCCCGCTCTTCTCCGCGGCGCGGCGCATCGCTTCGGCCAGCGCGCCGCCCTGCTCCTGCGGCTTTTTCGGTGACGATGACGTCATCGACGCCCTGGAAAATTCGCGCGGCTTGCCCTGCAGCTTACCCTGGGCCTGGATGCGGTCGCTCTTGGCGCCGACCTCGTCGTCCAGCCGCAGCGTCAGAGCGATGCGCTTGCGGGCGACCTCGACCTCCAGCACCTTGACCTTGACGATGTCGCCCGGCTTCACCACCTCGCGCGGATCCTTGATGAACGTCCTCGACATCGCCGAGATATGCACCAGGCCGTCCTGATGCACGCCGATGTCGACGAAGGCGCCGAACGCCGCGACGTTGGTCACCGTGCCCTCCAGGATCATGCCGGGCTTGAGATCCTTGATCTCCTCGACGCCTTCCATGAACGTCGCGGCCTTGAACGCCGGACGCGGATCGCGGCCGGGCTTTTCCAGTTCGCGTAGAATGTCGGTTACCGTGGGCAGACCAAAGGTGTCGTCGACGAACGACTGCGGCTTCAGCTTGCGGACGATCTCGGCATTGCCGAGCAGCGCCTTGATGTCGCTCTTGGTGGCGGTGAGAATCCGCCGCACCACCGGATAGGCTTCCGGGTGCACGCCGGACGAATCGAGCGGGTCCTCGCCGCCGTTGATGCGCAGGAAGCCCGCGCATTGTTCGAACGCCTTCGGCCCGAGCCGCGGCACATCCTTCAGCGCCTTGCGCGACTTGAACGGGCCATTGGCGTCGCGATGCTGCACGATGCTCTGCGCCAGCCCCGCGCCGATGCCCGACACCCGCGCCAGGAGCGGCGCGGACGCCGTGTTGGCGTCGACGCCGACGGCGTTGACGCAGTCCTCGACCACGGCGTCGAGCGAGCGCGCCAGCTTGGTTTCGCCGAGGTCGTGCTGATACTGCCCGACGCCGATCGCCTTCGGGTCGATCTTGACCAGCTCGGCCAGCGGGTCCTGCAGGCGCCGCGCGATCGACACCGCGCCGCGCAGCGTGACGTCGAGTTCGGGCAATTCCTCGGACGCGAAGGCCGAGGCGGAATAGACCGAGGCGCCGGCCTCCGACACCACGATCTTCGACATTTTCAGATCCGGCAGCAGCTTGACCAGCTCGGTCGCCAGCTTGTCGGTTTCGCGCGAGGCCGTGCCATTGCCGATCGCGATCAGCTCGACGCGATGCGCGACCGCGAGCTTGCCGAGCGTCGCCAGGGTCGCGTCCCATTGCCGCTGCGGTTCGTGCGGATAGACCGTACTGGTCGCCACCACCTTGCCGGTGGCATCGACGACCGCGACCTTGACGCCGGAACGATAGCCGGGATCGAGCCCCATGGTGACGCGCGCGCCGGCCGGCGCGGCCAGCAGGAGGTCGCGCAGGTTCGAGGCGAACACCCGCACGCCCTCGGCCTCGGCCGCCGTCCACAGCCGCATCCGCAGGTCGATGTTGAGATGCACCTGGATCTTGGTCTTCCACGCCCACCGCGCGGTGTCGACCAGCCAGCGGTCGCCCGGCCGCTTGCGGTCGGTAATGCCGAAACGCTGCATGATCTTGAGTTCGTAGGCCGAGGGCACGCCGGCCTCCGGCGCGCTTGCCTCGGGCTGGATCTGCAGTTCGAGGATTTCTTCCTTCTCGCCGCGGAACAGCGCCAGGATGCGGTGCGCCGGCAGCTTGTGGAGCGCACCGCTGTATTCGAAATAATCGGCGAACTTTTCGCCCGCCTCCTTCTTGCCCTTGCGCACCGTCGACGTCATCTGGCCCGCCGACCACATGTCCTCGCGCAGTCTGCCGATCAAATCCGCATCCTCGGCAAAGCGCTCCACCAGGATGGCGCGCGCGCCTTCGAGCGCCGCGGCGACATCCGCCACCTGCTTCTCGGCGTCGACGAATTTCGCGGCGACCGCCTGCGGATCGTTCTCCGGCTGCTTCAGCAACAGGTCGGACAGCGGCTCCAACCCGGCTTCCTTGGCGATCTCCGCCTTGGTGCGGCGCTTCGGCTTGAACGGCAGATAGATGTCTTCCAGGCGCCCCTTGCTGTCGGCGGCCATGATCGCGGCTTCCAGCGTGGCATCGAGCTTGCCCTGCTCGCGGACCGAATTGAGGATCGCCGTGCGGCGCTCTTCGAGCTCCCGCAGATAGGTCAACCGTTCTTCCAGCGTGCGAAGTTGCGCGTCGTCGAGCCCGCCGGTGATTTCCTTGCGGTAGCGCGCCACGAATGGCACCGTCGCGCCGCCGTCCAGCAACTCCACGGTGGCCGCGATCTGCTCCTCGCGAACGCCCAGTTCCTGCGCAATCTGTCGGTTGATGTTTGCCACGCGACCTCACCCCAAAAGCCGTTGTAGCGGGATACCCCGCCGGGGAGCGAGCTTATGGACCATCCCGGATTGATTTGCCAACCCGCCTGGGGAAAGAAATTGATCTGTGGATCGGCCGGTTTGGTTCAATTCCAGGTTAAGTTCGCAAGGAAACAAGACGAGATAGGGGTGGAATGCCGACCGCCTAATGTGTAAACGGACGCTCCCTTTCGGAGCCTCCCATGTCGATCTGCGGCCTTGATTTTGGAACGTCGAACACGACGCTCGGCACTATCGATGGCGCCGCGCCCGTGCTGGCGGCGCTGGAAGAAATGCACACTGCCATTCCAAGCGCGATTTTCTACGAGGCGGATGGCGGCGTGCGGATCGGCCGCCGGGCGGTGGATGCCTATGTCGAAGGCGTACCGGGCCGCCTGCTGCGAAGCCTCAAATCCGTGCTCGGCACGTCGCTGATCGACGAAACCACGCGGCTCGGCCGCGAGCGCATCAGTTTTCGCGACGTGATCGCCGCCTATGTCGGCGCGATCAAACGCCGCGCGGAACAGGCGACCGGCCGCCGGCTCACGCACGTCGTGCACGGACGCCCGGTCCACTTCGTCGACAACGCACCGGATGCCGACCGCAAGGCGGAAGACACGCTGCGTGGAATCGCGAAGGATATCGGCTTCGCGGAGGTCACGTTCCAGTTCGAGCCGATCGCGGCGGCGCTCGACTATGAGCGGCAGATCGCGTCGGAGGAACTCGCCTTGATCGCCGATATCGGCGGCGGCACCTCGGATTTTTCGATCGTGCGGCTTGGCCCCGCACGCCACGGCAAGGCGGATCGCGCGGGCGACATTCTCGCCAATGACGGCGTGCGCATCGGCGGCACCGATTTCGACCGCCAGCTCAGCCTCGGCGTGGTCATGCCGCTGTTCGGCTTCGGCAGCGCCATGAAGCGGCAGGGCCTCGACGTGCCCTCCAGCTATTTCCACGACCTCGCGACCTGGTCGAGCATCAACCGCATGTACGAGCCGCGCGTGCTCGCCGATATCCGCCAGGTGCGGCAGGAAGCGGCCGAGCCGGAACTGCTCGACCGGCTGATGCGCGTGGTCCAGGAGCAGCGCGGCCACACGCTGGCCATGGAAGTCGAAGACGCCAAGATCGCACTGTCCGAGCAGCGCCGCGCCGAAATCCCGCTCGAATGGATCGAGCCGGAACTGAGCGCCTCCATCGCGCGCCCCGATCTGGTGAGCCACACCAAGCAGTTGTCGGATCGTATCGCGAACCGAATCAAGAACTGCCTTACTCAGGCGGGACTGAGATCCGACGCCATTGATTCGGTATTCCTGACCGGCGGTTCGGTGAAACTTGCCCATGTGCACAAGGCGATCACCAAATCGGTGCCCTCGGCCCGCATCGTCGAAGGCGACATCTTCGGCGCGGTCGGCAAGGGCCTGACGCTGGAAGCGCTGCGGCGATACGGGCCATCGATCTGAGCGCGTTTCCGAATCAGCCCACCACTTCCGTCACCGGCTGCATGTCGATGGCAAATGTTTCCAGAAATTTCGACGTCATGATGTAAAAGCCGACGGAGAGCTGCAGTTCGACCAGCGCGGCCGGGGTCAGTTTCGAGGCAATCGCGTTGAAGGTCGCATCGGTCGGTTTGTGACGCCGGACGATTTCGTCGGTGAAGGCCAGCGCGGCGCGCTGCACATCATTGAAGCAGGTTGCGTTCTCCCAGTGCTCCAGCGCCTCGTTCTGCTCGTCGGTGACGCCGACATTCTTGCCGATTCGCTTGTGGGCGACGATTTCATAGGGCGCTTCGCAGAGGATTCCGGTGCGGGTGATGGCGAGTTCGCGCACGATCGGATCCAGTTCGCCCTTGTGGCGGATGGCGCCGCCAAGCCGGCAATACTGCTCAAGGTAGCTCGGCGAATGCGCCATCATGCGAAAAATGTTGGCATTGCGGTTTTTGCCGAGCAATTCGCGGGTGCGGTCGTTGTGCTTGGCAGGATCGCTGTATTCGACGCGGGCCATTGGTCACCTTGGGGTTAGCGCATTTTCTGATTTGTTGACAGGGGGATCATGCACAGCGGCAGGAGGAGGATCAACCGTCGAAATGTCGCCGAGCGGGTCTGGCAGGCCCCACGCCCAATCATATGCGGCCAAAAAACTCCCCATCGCGTGCACAAACCGGCTACGAACGAGCCAAATTGCGGCCTCAATGCTCGCCGATTCTCACGACTGTCGATATTCGCCGAACGGGGACCTATAGGAGCGAATACTCGTCGCGGGGCGTTCCGAGTAAACCAAAAATGGGTTCATCAAGCCTTCACGGGTAACGATGACTCATGCCCAAGTCTAGGGAGCTAGGCATGAAGGAAGCCAACAAAAAGGCGACCTCGGAAGCGTTTGCGCAGATGATGGCAGTAACGGCCATGCTCGTTATCGCCAGCGTCGTGTTCTACTGGCACTGAATGTTGACGCATCGAAGCAATTCGGATGTTACCTGTTCCGCGTAATCTGAATTGCTTCGTAGCGTTGAACATCTCTCACGCTAATCTTTTGCCCTCTGGAAATATGGGACCAGTCGTCCCGCAAAAGGCCGATAGCCGGCGGTGACCTTGTCGCCGATCGCAAGGTCGTTGTCGCCATGGGCCATCATGCGAAAGCCCTCCGCCGCATCCACCAGCACGATGTTGTAGGGAACGTGCGCCCGCGTCTCCGGCGTCGCGGCGCGGCAGACCAGCGAGGTCGCGTAGACCGTGCCCGATCCGCTGGCGCGTTTCGATGCCGGCTCGGGCGCGCCGCAGGCGGCGCAAAAACGACGGGCGAAATATTGCACCGCGCCGCACCCGCCGCAGCACTGATAGACGATGGCTTCGACGCCTTTGGTCCAGTCGGCCGCTCTTTCGCTCATCGTACCCGCTCCAAAAACATGCTGACATGCGACGACAGCACGCCGCCGTCGCCGTGCAGCAGCGCGACCGAGGCGTCGCGGACCTGACGCGATCCGGCGCGCTCCGTCATCTGCAAATGCGTCTCCACCAGATGCGCCATCGCACCGCCGACGCCGCAATGGCCGTAGCTCAACAACCCGCCATGGGTGTTGAGCGGCATCGCGCCGTCGCGCCCGAAATGCCCTGCCCGCACCCGCGCCGCCGCCTCGCCCCGCCCCGCGAGGCCGAGGTCTTCCAGCAGCATGGCCAGCGTAATGGTGAAGCTGTCGTAGACCGCGGCGTAACGAACATCCGGGATCGCAATGCCGGAAGCGGCCTTGGCCTTGGCGACGGCAATCTCTGCGCCGAGCTGGCTCAACGCCGGCGCAGCCGTCACGTGCTGATGGGTGTGCGCCTGCGCGCAGCCGCGGATGCAAATGCGGCTTGGGCCGGTGGGCTCGCGGCTGATGACGAACGCCGCGCCGCCGTCGGACACCGGGCAGCAGTCCAGCAGCTTGAGCGGCATTGCGACCGGTTTGGACGCCATCACGTCGGCGACGGTGATCGGCTCGTGAAACTGCGCGCCGGGATGGGTCAGCGCATGGGCGCGCATCAGCACCGCGAATTCGGCGAGGTCTTCCTGGGTGACGCCATATTCGTGCATGTAGCGCGTGGCGACGAGGCCGTAATAGGCCGGGATCGTCGGCCCCAGCGTCACCTCGTAATCGGGATGACCGACCTGCGCCAGCGCCTGGATCGAAGCGTCGCGGCTCTGCCCGGTCAACCGGTTCTCGCCGCCGACGACCAGCACGTGCTTCGCCACGCCGGCATCGACCAGATGATGCGCCAGCATGGTCATGGCGAGCCCGGTAGCGCCGCCGACCTGCACGGCGTGCGCGTAGGACGGCTGGATGCCGAAGTGTTCGGCGAACACGGTGGCGAGCATGATATGCGGCGACACCGTCGAATAGCCGCACAAGATGCCGTCGATCTCCGAGCGCTTCAGCCCGGCATCGGCGACGGCGAGCTCAGCCGCCTGGCTCATGAGGTCGAGCGAGGACGAGCCCTCGTGCTTGCCATAGGACGTCACCCCGACGCCGGTGATGAAGCTCATGGTCCTACTCCGTCGTCATTCCGGGGCGCGCGCCGCGCGAACCCGGAATCCAAGTTGCCACATGCGAAAGCGGAGAGATGGATTCCGGGTTCGCCGCGTTGCGGCGCCCCGGAATGACGGCCTGAGGCTATCGTCATCATCCTCAATACGACTTCGGCAGGCCGAGCACCTTCTCGGCAATAAAACTGAGAACGAGTTGCGGGCTGATCGGGGCGATGCGCGGGATCAGCGATTCCCGCAGGTAACGCTCGACGTGATATTCCTTGGCGTAACCGAACCCGCCATGCGTCATCACCGCCTGTTCGCAGGCGTGGAAGCCGGCTTCGGCAGCGAGGTATTTCGCGGCGTTGGCGGCGGGGCCACATGGCATGCCCTGGTCATATTGCCAACCGGCGCGCAGCACCATCATCCAGGCGGCTTCCAGCTCCATCCAGTTCTTCGCCAGCGGGTGCTGAATGCCCTGGTTCATGCCGATCGGGCGGTTGAACACGATGCGGCTCTTGGCATAGGCCGAAGCCCGCGACAGTGCGACCTGGCCGAGGCCGACGGCTTCGGCGGCGATCAGGATACGCTCCGGATTCATGCCGTGCAGGATGTATTCGAAGCCGCGGCCTTCTTCACCCAACCGGTCCTCGATCGGGATTTCGAAATTCTCGAAGAACAATTCGTTGGAGTCGACGGGCTTGCGGCCCATCTTCTCGATCTCGTGCACGGTCACGCGCTTCTTGTCGAAATCCGTGTAGAACAGGCTCAGGCCCTGCGTCGGCGTCTTGACCTCTTCCAGCGGCGTGGTGCGCGCCAGCAGCAGGATCTTGTTGGCGACCTGGGCCGTGGAAATCCAGACCTTCTGGCCGTTGACGACGTATTTGTCGCCCTTGCGCACCGCACGGGTCTTCAACTGCGTGGTGTTGAGGCCGGTGTTGGGCTCGGTCACCGCAAAACAGGACTTGTCGCGGCCGTCGATGATCGGCGGCAGCATCCGCGCGCACTGCTCCCTGGTACCGAACACGACGACGGGATTGAGCCCGAACACGTTCATGTGAACCGCCGAAGCGCCGGACATGCCCGCGCCGGATTCGGCGATCGTCCGCATCATGATCGCTGCGTCGGTGATGCCGAGACCGGAGCCGCCATATTCCTCGGGGATGCAGATGCCGAGCCAGCCGGCATCCGCCAGCGCGCGGTGGAAGTCGGCGGGGTAGCCGCCCTCCTTGTCCTTCTTGTGCCAGTAAGCATCATCGAAGCGCGAACAGATTTTTCCGATCGCGTCGCGGATCGATTCCTGGTTGGCCGACAGCGCGAAATCCATTTGTTCTGTTCCTTGTCCGTGGCCGGCAGCGCTGGTGAAGCGCTACTGCAGCACCATCTCCACCCGCCGATTGCGCGCGCGGCCCGTCTCCGTTGCGTTGTTGCCCAGCGGCGCATAGCTGGCGACGCCTGCAGCCGACAGACGCCTGGCATCCACCTTGTAGGTCGTCGTCAGCGCATCGACGACCGTCTGGGCCCGCGCCTTCGACAGAACGAGGTTGGCGTCCAGCGCTCCCTGATTATCGGTGTGTCCGACGATGTGGACCTTGAGCGATCCGTCCGATTGCAGGAGCTTGGCCATCTGATCCAGCTGCGCCTTCGATTCCGGCTTGATGGTGGACTTTCCGGTGTCGAAGTAAAGGCCGTAGAGTGCCACCTTTCCCTCCGCCTGCAAGCCTTTGGTCAGCGCACCCGCATCGACGACGACCTTGTCCGCCTCCATCGCCTTGGCTTCAACAATCTCCACCACCGTCGCGACGTGCTTGCCGGAAAGCGCGAACGTCCCCGGTTTCGCCGAGAGGACGGCGACGTGCACCGTCCCGCCGGCGCCGTTCATGGTGCCGTACCAATAGCGCTCGGAGCCGGGTTCCTGCCACTGCTGCAGCAGGGTGATCGGGCTCCATCCCTCCAACTGCCCCTTGGGCAGCGACGGGTTGGCCGGTTGCTGGCGAAGCCGGCTGAAATCGCGCGCGCCGCAATCATCGGCGCAGCCATCACGCCTTGCCGCACCGGCCCGCTCCAGTGCCTGCTCGTAGTTGCGCTGAACTTCGAGCAAGGATCTTCCCGCCGGCGCAAGATAGAACAAGCGTGTCACGCGCCCCTCGACTTTCGCAACCTCGCCGTTCCGGCTTCCCGACGGAATACCAACCTGGTCAAACCCTTTTACTTCCTGTCCAACCAGCCACGATCCGGCATAGCGGCTGAGCAGCGCGTGGTCGCGCGCGTCGGGCGCATCGGCCGGCATGGCGGCGTGCGCCATCGAGACAAGGGCAAAAAAGATGCTGCAGACGGCTGCGGGTCGGCGAACGAACACGATCATACGAATGTCCTTTGCTGGCTCCAGGGCGCAAGTCGCGCAACCTCCTGACGCCCGCGGATATTGTCGAAAGATAGGCGCAAAGCCGCCTATCCGGACGCTGCGGCCTTGCTCGCGCCGCTTCGCATCATTTCGGCGATCTCTTCCTCGGAGAGCCCCGCTTCCCTGAGAATTTCTGTGCTGTGTTCGCCGAGACGCGGCGCCAGCCGCCTTGTTTCGACCGGCGTCTCGGAGAACCGCGCCGAGGGCCGCATGCTGCGGATACGCCCCTCGGTCGGATGATCGACGACGGGAAAGAAATCGGTCGCGACGATGTGGGGGTCGCCGAGCAGGCTTTCGAGATCGTGCATGGGCATGACCGGCACGTCGGCCTTCTCGAGAATCCCGGACCATTCGGCGGTAGTTTTGGTCTGCAGAATGCGCGCGAGCTCCGCATAGACGACGTCGATATTGCCGGCGCGGCCGGCAAACGTCGCAAATTTCGGATTGCTGCGGAGATCGTCGCGGCCGGTGGCCGCGAAGAAATTCTGCCACTGCTTGTCGTTGTAGACGATGACGCAGATGTAGCCGTCCGAAGTCTTGTAGGGCCTGCGGTCCGGCGACAGGTGGCGGGCATAGCCGCCCTTGTCGAGCGGCGGTTCGTAGGTGAGACCGCCCATGTGGTCGCCCATCACGAAGCCGGCCATGGTTTCGAACATCGGGATGTCGACGCGCTGGCCGCGGCCGGTCGTGTTGCGATCGACCAGACTGGCGCAGATCGCGCCCACCGCCGTGAGGCCGACGATGCGGTCGACCAGCGCATTCGGCACATAGCGCGGCACGCCGTCGGCGGTCTGCGCCATCAGCGCCGGCAACGCGGTGGCGCCCTGGATCAGATCGTCATAGGCAGGCTTTGCCGCATAGGGCCCGTCCTGGCCGAAGCCGAACACGCCGGCATAGATCAGCCGCGGATTGATCTTCGACACGACGTCGTAGCCGAGATTGAGGCGCGCCATCGCCTGCGGACGCACGTTGTAGACCAGCACGTCGGCGTCCTTGATCAGCCGCAGCACGGCCTCGCGCCCGGCCGGCTGCTTCAGGTCGAGGCAGATCGAGCGCTTGCTGCGGTTGGTGTTGAGGAATACCGGCCCCATGCCGGGGTGACGGGTCGGCCCGATCTGCCGCGTCACGTCGCCATCGGGCGACTCGACCTTGATGATGTCGGCGCCGTAATCGCCGAGCATCTGGGTGGCATAGGGCCCCATCAGCACGGTCGTCATGTCGATGACCTTGATGCCCTTCAGCGGTCCCATGGCCCGATTTACTCCCGGAAATGTCGATCCGGCCTAGTAACGGGAGGTTTTTGGGAAGATCAAGCGCGCCCGGCGTATGGACGTATGCGCGCGCCGGCGACTACTTCTTTTCCCGCGCGTCGCGCTCCCGGGTGAGGCGCTCCAGCTCTTCGTTCTGCTGGCTGAGGCGGTCGGCGATGCGCGATTCATTCCGTTCGCCGGAAGCGGCGGCGGCCTGCTCGATCAACTGGCGGATGTTGTCTTCCAGAATCCTGATGCGGTCGTGCAGTTCAGCCGATGACAACGAACTTTCGTCGCTCATGATGCCCGCTCCGGAGAATTTGGTAGGATGGGCACGCTACGCTCTGCCCACCCTACGATTTGCCGACACTGTAGCCCGCATCCTTCCTACCCTCTACAATAGCACGCCCGCGGCTACTTCGCGGCCTCCAGCACGGAAACATAATTCGCCACGGCGGCGCCGCCCATGTTGAAGATGCCGGCGAGGTTGGCGTTCTTGAGCTGCATGCCTTCCGGCGCCTGGCCGGTGAGCTGCATCGCGCTCATGACGTGCATGGAAACGCCGGTGGCGCCGATCGGATGGCCCTTGGCCTTCAATCCGCCGGACGGATTGATCGGCAGCTTGCCGTCCTTCTGCGTCCAGCCTTCCTTGATGGCGCGGGCGCCCTGCCCGCGCGGCGTCAGGCCCATCGCTTCGTATTCGATCAGTTCGGCGACCGTGAAGCAGTCATGGGTTTCGACGAACGACAGATCGGACAGCTGCACGCCGGCCTGCGCCAGCGCGCGCTGCCAGGCCACCGTGCAGCCTTCGAACTGCAGAATGTCGCGCTTGGACATCGGCAGAAAATCCTGCGCATGCGCGGTGGCGCGGAAGTTGACCGCCTTGCCCATGGTCCTGGCGGTTTCCGAATCCGTCAGCACCAGCGCCGCCGCGCCGTCCGACACCAGCGAACAGTCGGTGCGCTTCAGGGGCCCGGCGACGAACGGGTTCTTCTCGCTCTCGGCGCGGCAGAAATCGTAGCCGAAATCCTTGCGCATCTGGGCATAGGGATTGGCGACGCCGTTCTTGTGGTTCTTGGCCGCGATCATCGCCAGCGCGTCCGACTGGTCGCCATATTTCTGAAAGTAGCTCTGCGCGATCTTGCCGAACACGCCGGCAAAGCCGCCGACGGTGTCGCCGTCCTCGGGCAAATAGGAAGCCTTCAGGAGATACTTTCCGATCTCCGGCCCCGGCGTCCGGGTCATCTGCTCGACGCCGACCACCAGCACGATTTTCGCAGCGCCCGAAGCGATGGCGCGGATGCCCTGATGCACCGCCGCCGACCCGGTGGCGCAGGCGTTTTCCACCCGCGTCGCCGGCTTGAAGCGCAGCTTCGGATCGGCCTGCAGCACCAGCGAGGCGGTAAAATCCTGCGGCGAGAAGCCGGCGTTGAAATGCCCGAGCACGATCTCGTCGACATCCCCGGCCGAAATGCCGGCGTCGGCCAGCGCGTCGGTCGCCACCTTCACCACCAGGCTCTCGACGGTTTCCGCGTCGAACTTGCCGAATGGCGTGTGCGCCCATCCCACGATGCTGGCTGTCATGGTCATTCTCCCCTGTTCCGGTTTGGCTTGGTTTGTAACCTATCTTGGTGCGGCTTTCAGCGATTTCATCGTCCGCTCGCACATGGCGGTTATGCCGGCCCAGTTGCCGCTCCTGATCTCGGCGGGTGGACACAGCCAGGAACCGCCGACCGCCACGACGTTCGGCTCCGCCAGCCAGGTCGCGGCATTGGCCTCGCCGACGCCGCCGGTCGGACAGACCCGGATGTTGGGAAACGGGCCGGCCAGCGCCCGAAGTGCCTTGATACCGCCGGCCTGTTCGGCCGGAAAGAATTTGACGATATCGAAACCCGCCGCCAGCGCCTGCATCAGTTCAGATGCGGTGGCGATACCCGGTGCGAACGGCAGGTCGCTCGCCGCGGCAGCCTGCAGAAGCTGTGGCGTGGCGCCGGGGCTGACGCCGAATTTCGCCCCGAGCGCCGCCGCCCGCGACAAATCGTCGGCGTTCAAAATCGTGCCGATCCCGACGATGGCGTCCGGCACCTCCGCGATCATCGCCCTGGCGGCATCGGCCGCTACCGGCGTTCGCAACGTCACCTCCAGCACCTGCACGCCGCCGGCGACCAGCGCCCGCGCCAGCGGCACCGCGTCTTCCACCCGCTCGATGGTGAGCACGGGGATGACCGTGGCAGATGTGAAGATGTCGGCGAGTTGCTGCTGCCGCGTTGCTGCGCTCATGGCGGTGTCCTGCGGGAATTGAGATGGTTCGGAAATAGCCCGGACGGCATTTCCGCACGCGGGATGATCGCGCCGGGGTGGCATACCACAACGCCGGCCAGACGATGCCCGGCGCGCGCCGCCTCGATCGGGTCCGCGCCGACGAGGCGCGCCGCGACGTAGGCAGCGGCAAAACTGTCGCCAGCCGCCGTGGTATCGACGATGGGCGCCTCTACCGGCTTGGCCTTGATCGGATACGTCACGCCGTCCAGACGCACGACGCTCGCCGGCTCCGACAATTTCAGCACCACCTCGGCTCCCGGAATGCGCGCCAACAGCGCCTCGCTGGTCATGCCCGGATAGAGCGGCAGCAGATCCTCCGTGGAGGCCAACACGATGTCGGCCGAAGCAAAGGCCTGCTGGAACACGGCGCGCGCGAGGTCGAGATCAGGCCAGCCGCGGGCGCGGAAATTGGTGTCGAACGCAAATCGCGCCCCCATTTCGCGGGCGCGCCACAGGGCCGCGAACAGCCGTCCCCGTCCCTCCGGGCCGTACAGCGAGAGCGTGATCGCGGAGAGATAGACCATGTCGTAGCCGGCCAGCGAATCCAGAATCTCCGGCGTCTGGGGCAAATCCATCAAGCTGCGCGCCGCAGCACTGTCGCGCCAGTGAAAGAACCGCCGTTCGCCCTTGTCGTCGGTCTGGATCATGTAGAGGCCGGGCAGTTTACCCGGCAGTCGCGCCACCCGCGCGGTACCGATCCCTTCCGCCGCCCACCCCGAGATCATTTCATCGCTGAGGCCATCGTCACCGAGCGCCGTGATGTAATCGACGCCGACGCCGAGCCGCGAGAGATAAACGGCGGTGTTGAGCGTGTCGCCGCCATAGAAGCGCGAAAACAGGCCGGGTTCGCTGCCAGGTACAGTCCCCTGGGCCTGCTTGAGCTCGATCATGCACTCGCCGATGCAGGCTACCTTGCTCATGGCCGCATTCGCCTGAAGAAGCGTAACGTCACGTCACCCTGCGAACTTGCCGCCGAGTTCATCCTCGATGTGGATGCGGATGATGTCGTCAAAGGTTTTTTCGGCGGTGGTGAAGCCGAGCTTGAGCGCACGCTCGGTGACGAAATCGCGCGGCCAGCCCGAGACGATGCTGATGATGGTCGGATCGGGCACCCGCTTGATGCGCGCCACGACGTTCTTGCCGGCGACGCGGTCCAGCGCCGCGATCTGCTCGCCGACGGTCGCCGCCAGACCCGGTATCGAAAGATTGCGCCGCGGTCCCATCGCGTTGAGGTCCATGGTGCCGGCATGGACGAGAAAGCCGACCGCCGATCTGGGCGAGGCGTGCCAGTGCTTCACGTCGTCGGAAACCGGCAGCACCGCCTCCTCGCCCGCCAAGGGCTCGCGGATGATGTTGGAGAAGAAGCCGGAGGCGGCCTTGTTCGGCTTGCCCGGCCGCACGCAGATCGTCGGCAGGCGGATCGAGATGCCGTCGAGCAGGCCCTTGCGGGTGTAGTCGTTGATCAGGAGTTCGCAGATCGATTTCTGCGTGCCGTAGCTGGTCAGCGGGGTATGAAAGAATTCGTCGCCGATCTTTTCCGGGAACGGCGCGCCGAACACCGCGATCGAGGAGGTGAACACCAGCCGCGGCTTGTAGCCGCCGCCGGCGTGGCGGATGGCGTCGATCAGGTAGCGGGTGCCGTCGAGGTTGATCCGATAGCCCTTGTCGAACTCGGCCTCGGCCTCGCCGGAGACGATGGCGGCGAGATGGAAGATCACTTCCGGCCGGTGTGCAATGAGAGGCTCGACCGCGCCGGGATCGGCGAAGTCGGAGGCCACGACGGTGATCGGGATCGAGGCGTTGGCGGGCTTGGTGGGCGCCACCACGTCCTGCAGCGTCATGCGGGTGATGTCGTGCGTGCCGAGGCGGCCGTCGCGCAGCAGCCGCTCGGTCAGCTTGCGGCCGACCATGCCGGCGGCGCCCAGAATCAGAATATGCAAGACCCGTCTCCTTTTTGGATCGCGTTTATTATCAACCGGGCCTTCGAGCGGCTACTCTTTCACGGCTCCTGTCATCGCCGACACATAATGCTCGACGAAGAAGGCGTAAAGAATAACCAGCGGCAGGGAGCCCGCCAGGGCGCCCGCCATCAGCGAGCCCCAGCGGTAAACGTCGCCGTCGACGAATTCGTTGACGATCGCCACCGGGACCGTCTTGTTGTGGGTCGACTGCAGGAAGGTCAGCGCGTAGATGAACTCGTTCCAGCACAGCGTGAAGCAGAAGATGAAGGCCGAGATCAGGCCGGGAATGGCGAGCGGCAGCACGATCTTGGTCAAAATCTGCCAGCGGCTGGCGCCGTCGATCAGGGCGCACTCCTCGAGCTCGAACGGGATGGTCTTGAAGTAGCCCATCAACAGCCAGGTCGAGAACGGGATCAGGATCGTCGGATAGGTCAGGATCAGCGCCAGCGGCGAGTCGAACAGGCCGTACTGGAACACGACGGTGGCGAGCGGAATGAACAGGATGGACGGCGGCACGAGGTAGGCCAGGAAGATCAGGCCGCCGACCAGGTTGGCGCCCTTGTAGCGCAGCCGCACGATGGCATAGGCCGCCAGCACGCTGGCGATGATCGACAGGATGGTGGCGCCGACCGCGACATACATCGTGTTCCACAGCCACATCGGATAGTGGCTTTCGAACAGCAGCTTGTGGAAATGCTTGAAGGTGGGATTCCAGGTCCAGAACGGGCTGTAGGTTTCCATGTCCAGAAGCTGGGCGTCGGGCTTCACCGAGGTCAGCGCCATCCAGTAGAACGGAAACAGCAGCACGATGACGATGATCGACAGCGGCAGATAGAGCGTCACCAGCCGGCGCGGCACCGACTCCAGATAGCTCATGCCCTCGCTGTGGTCGGCGCGTGCGGGCGTCGAGAGAATGGTCTTCAGTTCGACCTTGCTTGCAGGGAGATCAGTCATCGTTCTCTCCTTGCTGCCATTTGCGACAGCGCGCGCGGGGCTTGCCCCGCTCGCGCAAAGAATAACCGGCGCCCAAGGAGATCAGTCATTGTTCTCTCCTTGTTGCCATTTGCGCCGTTGCAGCCCGAACCAGGACACCATGATCGCCGCCAGCAGGAACGGGATCATGGCGCTGGAGATCGCGGCGCCCTCGCCGAGTTGTCCCGCGATGATCGCACGCTGATAGGACAAGGTCGCCATCAGGTGCGTCGCATTGACCGGTCCGCCGCGGGTCATCGCCCAGATCAACTGGAAATCGGTGAAGGTGAACAGCACCGAAAACGTCATCACGACGGCGATGATCGGGGTCAGCAAGGGATAGGTGATGTGGCGGAACATCTGCCAGCGCGTCGCGCCGTCGAGCGTTGCCGCCTCGTAGAGCGACGGCGACACGGTCTGCAGGCCGGCCAGCAGCGTGATCGCGACGAACGGCACGCCGCGCCAGATGTTGGCGAAGATCACGCAGATCCGCGCCCACGTCGTGTCGCCAAGGAAATTGATGTTGTAGTCGATCAGGCCGAGATGTTTCAGCGACCACGAGATGATCGAGAACTGGGAATCGAAAATCCACCAGAACGCCAGCGCCGACAGCACCGTCGGCACGATGAAGGGGATCAGCACCGCCGCGCGCAGCATCGCCTTGAAAGGCAGATTCTCGTTCAGCAGCAGCGCCAGATAAAGGCCGATGGCGAATTTGATGGCGCTGGCGACAAACGTGTAGAGCAGCGTGTTGGTGACCGAGAGCCAGAAGATCGCGTCGTCCCACAGCCACTCGTAGTTCTCGTAGCCGATGAACTGCCCGACCCGGCCGATCTTGGTGTCGGTGAAGGACAGCCAGATGCCGAGCCCGAGCGGATAGGCCAGGAAAAGTATCAGGAACGCCATGGCCGGCATCATGAACCAGAAGCCGAGCCAGTTCCTGTTGTGCTTGACCTGGTCCCAGGTGGTCGCTTCGCGAAGCTGCGGCTTGGCCTTGGTCGGCGCGAGTAAGATGTCAGCCATGAGCCAACTCCTGAGGCGATATCGCTACGGGTGAAACCGCAACGGGCGGCGTCAGCCGCCGCCCGTCGCCGCTGAAGCTTTAGCGATAGATGCGCTTCAATTGCCGCTCGGCTTCCGCCATCGCGGTCTTGGCGTCCTTGGACCCGGTGCAGTAGTTGGCGAACATGTCGACGACGATGAAATCGGCGATCGCGGTCGCCGCCTTCTCGCCGACCTTGCCGATGCCCGAGGCCGGCAGTGCGCGCTTGCTGGCCTGGGCAAACACCGCGTTCTTCGGATCCGCCGTCCATACCGGCGCCGAGTCATAGGCATTGAGCGTGTGGGTCAGGTAGCCCCGCGCACCGGTTAGCCATTTCTCGTAGTTTTCCTTCTCCAGCATGAAGGCAATGAAGGCCTTCGCCGCGTTCGGATATTTGGTGAAGTTGAACGCCAGGATGGGAACCGCCAGCTGCAATTCCGTCGGCTTGCCGATCGGCCCGACCGGCATCAGCGCGTGATGGGTGTCTTCGGTCAACTCTTTCTTGGTCGGGTCGTCCTTGGCCGCGACATAGATCGAGATGCCGTTCGCCGTGACGTACAGCTCGCCGGCGAGGAACGCCTTGTTGTTCGAGCCGTCGTTCCACGATGCGCAACCGGGGATGAACGTGTCGGAAAGCGCCTTGGCGTATTCCAGCGCCTTCAGCGTTTCCGGCGAGTTGATGATGACCTTGTCGTCCTTGTCGACGGTATAGGCGCCGTGCCCCCAGAGCACCCAGTGCAGCCATCCGTTGGCGTCGCCCGAGGCATGACCGAGCGCGAAGCCCGCCGGGGTGTTGTTCGCCTTCAACGCCTTGCACATCGCAAGGAAGCCCGGGAAATCTTTCGGAAACTCCTTGAAGCCGGCCTTGTCGGTGGCTGACTTGCGATAGGTCATGTAACCGCCGACGGTTGCAACGGGGATGCCGAGCCAGTCATTGCCGAGCACGCAGGTCTTCTGCGCGGCGTCGGTCCAGCCGCCGTATTTCTTGCCGAGGTAATCGGCAACGTCGTTCATCTTGATGACCTTGGTCGGAAACAGTTGCGGCAGCGTGTGCAGACCCCAGGCGAGGTCGAGGCCCGAGCCGGTGTTGGCGGCCACAGAGGCCTTCGGCTGCACGTCCTCGAACGACTCCGAGAACACGTTCATCTCGGTGCCAGTCGCCGACTTGAAGGCGGCGACCATGGCGTTGAAGGCATCGTCTTCCGCAGGAACGAAACGCTTCCAGCGCATGACCGTCAATTTGGCGCCGGACTCGGCCTTCCACGGCGAGGCCTGCGCCCAGGCTTTGGCGAAATCGAGCAGAGCCGGCCCGGTCAGTGCGCCGGCCGCCGCCAGCGCGGTGCCCCCTTGAAGCAAAGAGCGGCGGGTAAAATCGTGCATGGTCCATCCTCCCTATCAACTATTTTTCTGATTTTGTGCAGTCTTCGTTTCTGATTGCTGTCAGGCGTTATTCGATTTTCTTCTTGGTCTTGGCCGTGATTATCCTATTCAGCCATTCAGCCTCTTCCCGGTCGTGTCGTCGAACAGATGCACGAGCGTCGGATCGGGTTTGAGGCGGATCTTGTCGCCCGGATTGAACTGATGCCGCTCGCGGAATACGGCGACCACCTGCTCGCCGCCGAGCTTGGCGAACACCTGGGTCTCTGAGCCGGTCGGCTCGACCACGACGATCTCGGCTTCGGCGCCGTCATCGGCGATCGTGAAGTGCTCGGGCCGCACGCCGTAGACCGCCGGCTGGCCGTCGGAATTGGCGGGCGCGGTCTGCAGCGGCAGCTTGACGCCGTTCGGCCCTTCGAACATGGCGCTGCCGTTCGACTTCACCTTGCCCTTGAGGAAATTCATCGCCGGCGAGCCGATGAAGCCGGCGACGAACTGGTTGGCCGGGCTGTCATAGAGTTCGAGCGGCGTGCCCATCTGCTCGACGATGCCGTCATGCATCACCACGATCTTGTCGGCCATGGTCATGGCCTCGATCTGGTCGTGGGTGACGTAGACCG
>CAZSRR010000059.1:0-34216 GCA_964609175.1 uncultured Bradyrhizobium sp. | reverse complement strand
CCTTCTTCTTGTACATCGCCAGCATGCGCTGGGTGACAAGGAAGCCGCCGAAGATGTTGATGCAGGCGAAGATCAGCGCGACGAAGCCGAAGCCGCGCGCCCAGCCCGAGCCGCTCGAGATCATGGGCACGCCGACCGCGAGCAGCGCGCCGACCACGATCACCGAGGAGATCGCGTTGGTCACCGACATCAGCGGCGTATGCAGCGCTGGCGTCACCGACCACACCACGAAATAGCCGACGAACACGGCGAGGACGAAAATCGACAGCCGGAATACGAAGGGATCGACGGCTTGAGCGATGTGCTCCATGGGTTCTTCTCTCCTCAGGCTTTCGGCTGGAAGTTCGGATGGATGATGGCGCCGTCCTTGGTCAGCGCGGTGGCCTTCACCAGTTCGTCGTCCCAGTTGACCGCGAGCGCCTTGTTGGCCTTGTCGATCATGGTTTCGATGAACGAAAACAGGTTGCGCGCATAGAGACCCGAGGCCGACTGCGCGACGCGGCCGGCGACGTTGGTGTAGCCGACGATCTTGACGCCATCGACATCGACGACTTCGCCCGCCTTGGCGCCTTCGACATTGCCGCCGCGCTCGACCGCGAGATCGACCAGCACCGAGCCCGGCTTCATCGACTTGACCATGTCCGCGCTGACGAGTTTTGGCGCCGGCCGGCCCGGGATCAGCGCGGTGGTGATGACGATGTCCTGCTTCTTGACGTGCTCGGCGGTGAGCGCGGCCTGCTTGGCCTGGTACTCCTTCGACATTTCCTTGGCGTAGCCGCCGGCGGTCTGGGCGTTCTTGAACTCCTCGTCCTCGACCGCGAGGAACTTGGCGCCGAGCGATTCGACCTGTTCTTTCGTCGCCGGGCGCACGTCGGTGGCGGTGACCACCGCGCCGAGCCGGCGCGCGGTCGCGATCGCCTGCAGGCCGGCGACGCCGACGCCCATCACGAACACCTTTGCCGCCGGTACGGTGCCGGCCGCGGTCATCATCATCGGAAACGCGCGGCCGAAGGATTCCGCCGCCTCGATCACCGCGCGGTAGCCGGCCAGGTTGGCCTGGCTGGACAGCACGTCCATCACCTGCGCGCGGGTGATGCGCGGCATCAGTTCCATCGCGAACGCCGCCACGCCGGCATCGGCGATCGTCTTCAGTGCCGCCTCGTTGCCGTAAGGGTCCATGATCGCGATGACCAGCGCACCGCGCTTGTATTTCGCCAGCTCGGAAGCCTCCGGCCGCTTCACCTTGATGACGATGTCGGCATCCTTCAGCGCGTCCGCGCTGACGGTGGCGCCGACGGCGGTGAATTCGGAATCAGGCAGGCCCGACTTGATGCCCGCGCCCGGCTCGATCGCAACCTCGGCGCCGAGCGCCTTGAACTTCTTCACGGTATCAGGAGAAGCGGCGACCCGCGGCTCGGACGGATCGATTTCCTTGGCGACGGCAATCTTCATGAGGCCTCCCTGCCGCGCGGCAGGCGCGCGCAAGCAAACTAGCGTCTTTTTCGCTTAGTAGGATACCGGTTTCACAACCGGCATGCGTGCAAATTGTAGCCGCCGCCCGGGGCGGGCGGCGCAGGCAGCGACGCGTCAGGTCAGGAAGTAACCCATCAGGGCAACGATGAGCACCACGGTTGCGGTGCCGTACTTGACCAGCATGATGAACCCTTCATAGGTCTGCTCATGGGCCGGATAGTCGTTGCCGTCGGCGGTCGTATAGGCCACTTCGTTATGCTCTGCCATCGGTATCCCCAGTCGAACTCAGCGCTTGTCGCGTGCAATTACCGTAAAGCGTTTGGGAGGGCAACGGCCCCCGGGCCTATCGGGTCATTCGGAAGGCCAATTATCCCGGATCCAGCGCGCCAGACTCTCCTCGCTGACCTCGCCTGCGGCAAGGGAGAGGATGATGGAGGTGGCGTGTTCGGGCTTGGGATTAAAAGGAACGCCATTCTTCAACAAGAAAATCCGCATCGCCAGGAAGGCGATGCGCTTGTTGCCATCGACGAAGGCATGATTTTTGGCAAGCCCGTACGCGTATGCGGAAGCGAGTTCGGCAAGCTCGGCCTGTTCGTAACGCCATTTGTTGATCGGACGCTCCAGCGCCGATCGCAGCATGCCTTCGTCGCGCAACCCAGGTGCCCCACCGAAGCGGCGAAGCTGACGACTATGGATTGCGATGGCTTGATCATAGGTAATCCAAAGCGGCTCCTTAGCCTCGCTCATTTGGACATTCCGTCACTTTGCGAGCGTTGCCAACGTGTCGCGATATGTGTCCATGGTTTCTTCCGCCAACTCCATGGTCCGCTCGAAGTCGGGATCGTAAGGCAGGGCCTGAAAGCCTCCGCCGGGCAATTCCGTGATGTGGAGTTGCTGACCGCGCTTGAGATCGAGCCGCTGCATCAATTCGCGCGGGATCAAAAGACCATCGGAATTACCGATCTTCTTGATTTCGATTTTCATGGCGGGCTCCTTCAGCACCGATAGCCGTTATACAACTGTATAACACGCCACGTTGCGCCGTACAACAAATGTTTTACGCCGGCTACCCGACCACGAAATCGAACCGCCCGGCCAGCCAGCCGTCGTTCTTGTCGGTCTTCATCAGCAGCTCCTTGCGAAACAGGCCGTCGGAGCGGTTTTTGGCCTCGCCCGGAAAGTAAAGCTGGGTGGTCAGGACGGCTCCGCCGCGCGGCTGCACCTTCACATGGATGTGGCGGGTGCGGCCGGGATAGAGGCCGGGCACGACGGTGCGCAGCCGATAGCGCCCCTCCTGGTCGGTGAACTGGTGCCCGCGCAGGCGGAAGCCGGAATTGTCGTAACGGCCCTTGTCGTCGGCCTGCCAGAAATCCAGCAGGGCGCCCGCAAGCGGCTTGCAGCCGCGCGTAAGGACGAAGCCGACCAGTTCGATCGGCTGCCCGGGCATCTCAGGCTCGATCAGTTCTATCCGCTCCGGAGATGAAGGTTTGAAGTATGGCCCTTCGGTCTGCGACAGCGTTGCTTCGTGCCCATCGTGACAGGCGGGGGTTGGCGCCAGCGGCGTTTGCGCCATGCTGCCATCGCTCATCAGCATCGAACTGGCCGCGAAGACGCCTGCTCGCAGAATCACGCGCCGCGTCGGTGCGTCGGTCATGGGGCTCTCCACTCGTATCGCCGCCATGATCATCGAAGGCGACGGCGGATGAAATTGTGTCGGCGCCCATCACAAATGCGTTTCCCGGCCGACGCCCGTCAGCCCATCGATTCCAGCTCGTCGATCATGCCGGCGATGACGGAAAGTCCGCCGTCCCAGAATTTGGGATCCTTGGCGTCCAGCCCGAACGGCTGGAGCAGTTCGGAATAATGCTTGGTGCCGCCGGCCGCGAGCATCGCCAGATAACGCTCGGCAAATCCTTCCGAGGCGTTTTCGTAGACGGCGTAGAGCGAGTTCACGAGGCAATCGCCGAACGCGTAGGCGTAGACGTAGAACGGCGAATGGATGAAGTGCGGGATGTACATCCAGAAATTCTCGTAGCCCGGGCGGATGTCGATCGCCGGCCCGAGGCTCTCGCCCTGCACGCTGAGCCAGATCTGGCCGATGCGCTCGGCGGTCAGTTCGCCGTTCCTGCGCTCGGTGTGGACCGCGCGCTCGAACGTATAGAACGCGATCTGCCGCACCACGGTGTTGATCATGTCCTCGACCTTGCCGGCCAACAGCGCCTGGCGCTGCCTGGCGTTCTTGGTCTGCGACAGCAGCCGCCGGAAGGTCAGCATCTCGCCGAACACGCTGGCGGTTTCCGCCAGCGTCAGCGGCGTCGGCGCCATCAGCGCGCCGTTCCTGGCCGCCAGCACCTGGTGCACGCCATGGCCGAGCTCATGCGCCAGCGTCATCACATCGCGCGGCTTGCCCTGGTAGTTCATCAGCACGTAGGGGTGCGCCGACGGCGTGGTCGGATGCGAAAACGCGCCGGGCGCCTTGCCCGGCCGCACCGGCGCATCGATCCAGCGATCGGTGAAGAAGCGTTCGGCGATATCGGCCATCTCGGTGGAGAAACCCCGATAGGCGGTCAGCACCATCTTCTGCGCCTCCGGCCAGGCGATGGTGCCGGTGGCGGCGAACGGCAGCGGCGCATTGCGATCCCAATGCGCGAGCTTCTTCTTCTTGAACCAGCCGGCCTTCAGATTGTAATAGCGGTGCGAGAGCCGCGGATAGGCGGCGCGAACGGAGGCGACCAGCGCATCGACCACCTCGCGCTCGACGCGGTTGCTGAGGTGGCGCGAATCCGCGACATCCTGGAAACCGCGCCAGCGATCGGAAATTTCCTTGTCCTTGGCGAGCGTGTTGGTGATGAGCGCAAAGGTCCGCTCGTTTTCCTTGAAGGTCTTGGCCAGCGCCTGGCCGGCCGCCTTGCGCTTCTCCGGCGCGCGATCCTGCAGCAGGTTGAGCGTCGGCTCGATCGCCAGTTCCTTACTCCCGACCTTGAAGCGCAGGCCGGAAATGGTCTGGTCGAACAGCCGATTCCAGGCGGCATAGCCGCTCTGCGACTTTTCGTGAAACAGCTGCTCGACGCGGTCCTCGAGCTGATACGGCTTGTCCTTGCGCAGATCCTCGATCCAGGGACGGTAGTGTGCGAGCTCCGGCGTCTGCATCGCCTGCTCGATCACCGCGTCGTCGATGCGGTTGAGCTCCAGGCCGAAGAACAGCAGATGCACCGAGGCGGCCGTCAGCCGCTCGGAGACGTCACCATAAAATTTGGAGATGTCGGCATCGACGCTGTCGCCGGCATGGACGAGGCCGGCATAGGAGCCGAGCCGGCCGGCGAGATCGTCAATCGCCTCGTAGCGCCGCACGGCCTCGGCAAGCCACTGGCCACCGTCGTCGCCGGTCACGCGTTCCGCCAGCCGGCCCTTGTAGTCCGCCTCGAACGCGGCGCAGTCGGCGTCCATCTTCTGCAGGTCGCGCGCAATCTCCTCGGCGTCGATACCGGAATAGAGATCGGCCAGATTCCATTCCGGCAGCTTGCCGGTCTTGTTCGGAGCCTTGGTGACGGTCCCGGATTTGGCGACAGCCTTGCCGACGGCGGGTTTGCGGGACGGCTTGGCGGCTCGGGACGTCGCAGATTTTGCGCTCATGACACTTTCGGAATTGAGAGGTGATCAGGAAATGCGGAAGATCAGGCCAGAGCCGCGAGTTGCGGTACAAACTGGACAAGCAGCTCTTCGCCCTCGATGAGCAGCGGCTCGGCCTTCTCATGAAGCGTACTTCGGATCGCGCACCACAGCGTGATGGTACGGACCACAAGCCACGGCGCCGAAGGAACGGCGGCCTTGGCATGCAGCACCACGAGATCTAGGTTGCGGTGCTCGAACAGCAGCCGCCCGCAGCCGTCCTCAAGGATGTAGCGCCCGCCGACACGCGAAACGCAGAGTTCGCAGAACTGTTCCGGCAGCGGGCCGAGCAGGTAGAACTGGGCATCGCCGTTCTCCGTCGTGCCGGTTTCCCATTGCCGCCCGGTTCCGCGCGCCATCGCCGCGCCAAACGCTGCGGCAAGGGTGCTGAGTTCCTTCTCACTCCAGCCGCTGTTGTGTTGCTTGCGTTCGAACGCAACCACGTTCATTTGCTTTCCGCTCCAAATAGCAGCCGGTACATTTCCGGCTCATAGTACATTAACAGATGCTTGGCGAAGGCGCCTGGTTCAAGGCGCAACTCGCGGGCCCATGCGCCCATGATTTCGGTCGGAACGCGGCTGAAGCCGTTCTCGACCTGCGAAATGAAGGTGTAATATTTCAGGCCCAGGCGAGCCGCGAGATCGGCCTGCGACAATTCGGCATCCGCCCTGCGCTGCTTCAGCCAGTCGCCGGCCATTTTGCGCAATTGCTTGGCATCCGGCTCGACCTTGCCAGCCGGGCGTTCAGCGAAAACATCTTGATGTTTGTCGCGTTTCATGTTTACTAAACTAGCCAAATTGAATTGACTGGTAGGTGATGTCTCCTACCACGATTTCAGCCTGCGAATAAGTACCCGATGGCCTTCCTTGACCGCAGCCAGGTTGACCGACTTACCGACCGGGCCCCCTCCGCCCCCGGCAAGGAGTGGATCGTCGGCATTCTCCTGACGGTGTTGTTGGCGACGCTCGCGATTCGGACCCTGGTGCCGGCCGAGGCACTGGCGCCCGTCGCCGTGACGCTGCTGTTCGCAACGGCTGCGGCGACCGCGGCAGCGGCGTGGTTCTGTCAAACCCGCCGATACCGGACCCTGTGGCTCGACCTCGCCGGAGGCCTGACGTTCATCGGCGTCGCCGTCTCCGCTCTGATCGAGCCGGATCAGATGGTCGGGCTGTTCAACCTCTCGAATCAACCTGAGTAACGGAAAGCTTCCTCCGCAGTCTGACTGCGTCGTTTCATCTGCGCGTCCAAGCCCGGGCCCCTCTGGCAGTTCAAGCGAACTGCGATGTCGGATTGGACCTCCAACGGAGTGGCCCACATGTTCGAACTGATCACCTCCCAACACCTCACAGCGCTGTTCCAGGTGATCATGATCGACCTGGTGCTGGCCGGCGACAACGCCATCGTCATCGGGCTGGCGGCGGCCGGGCTTCCCGAAGGTCAGCGCAGGAAGGCGATCCTGATCGGCATCGTGGCCGCCACGCTCCTGCGCATCGGTTTCGCGTCCGTCACGGTTCAACTGCTGCAGATCATCGGATTGCTGCTTGCAGGCGGCGTTCTGCTGCTTTGGGTGTGCTGGAAAATGTGGCGCGAGTTGCGCGACTCCCATCATCGACCGACAGCGCAAAGTCTGTCGTCCGCGAGCACAACCGAGGGGTTGGCCGCAACGGGCCGTCAAAAGACACTCGGTCAGGCCGTATGGCAGATCACGCTTGCCGACGTCTCGATGTCGCTCGACAACGTGCTGGCCGTTGCCGGCGCGGCGCGCGAGCATCCGATGATCCTGATCTTCGGCCTGGCGCTTTCGATCGCGCTGATGGGGCTCGCCGCCAACTTCATCGCGCGCATTCTCGAGAAGCACCGCTGGATCGCCTATGTCGGCCTCGCGATCATTCTCTATGTGGCGCTCGACATGATCTATCGCGGCGCGCTGGAGGTGTGGCCCCACATCGTCGCCTGAGTTCCCTGCCCCACGGACGCCCATTTCGAACGATTAATCATGCGTTAATCGGCTTCGGCGAAATTGCCCCGATTCGATACATCAGTAGCGTGCGGGGAATGCCATGGCTGCCACCATCCTGATTGCCGACGACGATGCCGTGCAGCGCCGTCTGGTGGAAAACATGGTGCAGAAATGCGGCTATGAGACCCTCGTCGCCGAGAGCGGCGATGCCGCCGTGGCGATGCTGACCGCCTCCGACGCACAGCCGATCGACGCCGTCCTGCTCGACCTCGTGATGCCCGGCCTCGACGGGCTCGGCGTTCTTGCAAGAATGCGCGACGCGGGCGTGACCGTTCCGGTGATCGTGCAGACCGCGCATGGCGGTATCGACAACGTGGTTTCGGCGATGCGGGCCGGCGCGCAGGATTTCGTGGTCAAGCCGGCGAGCTTCGAGCGGCTGCAGGTGTCGCTGCGCAACGCGCTCAACACCTCGGCCCTCAGGGGCGAGTTGCAGCGCATCCGCCACAGCCGCGAAGGCCGGCTGACATTCGCCGACATCATCACCCGCAGCGAAACCATGGCGACCGTGCTGCGCACCGCGCAGAAGGCGGCGACTTCCGGCATCCCGGTGCTGGTCGAGGGCGAATCCGGCGTCGGCAAGGAATTGTTCGCGCGCGCCATCCACGGCTCGAGCGAGCGCAAGTCGAAACCGTTCGTCGCGGTCAATTGCGGCGCGATCCCAGACAATCTCGTGGAATCGATCCTGTTCGGTCACGAGAAGGGCGCCTTCACCGGCGCCACCGAACGCCATCTGGGCAAGTTCGTCGAAGCGTCCGGCGGCACGCTGTTTCTCGACGAGGTCGGCGAGTTGCCGCTGGCCGCGCAGGTCAAACTGTTGCGCGCACTGCAGGAGGGCACCGTCGAGGCGGTGGGCGGCCGCAGGCCCGTAAAGGTCGACGTCCGCATCATCTCCGCGACCAACCGCAAGCTGCTCGATCTCGTGAAGGGCGGCGCGTTCCGCGAGGATCTGTTCTACCGCCTTCACGTGCTGCCGCTGACGATTCCGCCGCTGCGCGCCCGGCGCGAGGACATTCCGCATCTGCTGCGGCATTTCCTGGCGCGCTTTGCCGCCGAGGAAAACCGCACCATCACCGGCATCAGCGGCGAGGCGGTCGCCCATCTGTCGCAGCTCGACTGGCCCGGCAACATCCGTCAGCTCGAGAACACCGTGTACCGCGCGGTGGTGATGAGCGAGAGCGATCTGCTCGGCCTGCCGGATTTCCCGCAGACCGCGGGCCACACGGTCACGAACAGCCAGTTCGCGCCCTGCGAACCGCTGATCGTCGCACCGTCGGCGGCGCCATCGCTGGCGTCGGGTAGCGATATACCGATCGCGCCGCTCGCCGTCGCAGGCAGCCTCTCGATGCTGAACACTGCCGGAGAAGTGCGGTCGCTCGACGACATGGAGAACGAGATCATCCGCTTTGCGATATCGCATTATCGCGGCCAGATGTCCGAAGTCGCGCGCCGCCTGAAGATCGGGCGCTCCACGCTTTACCGCAAACTCGACGAGGCCGCCGCCGACGACCCGGCCGGGGGCGACGCCACCTGAATCGCCCGGCGATTATGGCGCCCGGGTGGCAAAGACCGCGGCAAACCAACGACATCGCCGCTCGGAAGCTTTCGAACCGTGGCTTGGCGGTGACAGACAAATGACGGGTAGCGTGGCAAAACCACAAGACCCTATTATTGTAAAATGGGCAGTTATTGAGGTCAGTTTGTCGTGAGTTGTCCCGCATGGCGCTGGCTGCATGAAGGGGGCACATGTATCGTCTGCGTTTGAACCATTTTGCGTTTGAACCGTGGTGTGCAGGCGTACGACTGAGAACCGACCGAGCCGGCGCTTTCCGCGCAAGCCGTGACCAACGATACCTAACGACTGCTGCTCCATGCCGGAGCAGTTTCGCCCAAGCCAAGGGGGTGTGACGATGCGTGATTGTTCGACGAATCGTGCAGGATTTGACCGCGTGCTGATGGCCGTCGCGGCAACCTTCCTCACGGTGTCCGCGACCTCGGCACTAGCGGGCCAGTCGACCACCCCACGCGCCAGCGCGGCCGAACTCGCGATCGACGCAGCCGTCCCCCGCCCCGAACCCGCCAACGTCCCGCCGCCGACAATCGGCGATTTCAAGATGGATTCCACCGCGTCGGTGCCCGACAGGCCGGCCGAAACGGTCACCGCGCCTGCGGCGATCGCTGCCCCCTCAGCGGCGGCCGCCACCTCCCCCGCGCCGGCCGAACCATTCAAGGAAGCGCTGAAGATTTCCGCCGTCGCTCCGGCCGACCAGCCGGTCGCCGAGCGCCTGCGCGATATCATCGGCTCCAAGTCGGCGCGCTATTTCGATCGCAAGAACGAGCGCGCCGCCGTCGAGAAATTCTACACCGCTCGCGACTTCGCGCCGCAATGGACGCAGGCCGGTCAATTGACCGACAGCGCCAAGGGCGTGATCGCCCGCCTGAAGGACGCCGCCTCGGAAGGCCTCAACCCGGCCGACTATCCGGTGCCGGAGTTTGGCGCCGCGACGTCGCCCGACCAGCTCGCCGAAGCCGAACTGAAGTTGACGGCGAGCATGCTCGACTATGCGCGGCAGGCCCAGAGCGGCCGCATGCACTGGTCGCAGGTCGCCGCCGACATCCAGTATCCCGAACACCCGACCGATCCGTCGGAAGTGCTCGCCAATATCTCGACGGCCAAGGACGCTTCTGCCGCGCTCGAAGGCTACAACCCGCCCCACAAGCTCTACAGGGAGCTGAAGGCCAAACTCGCCGAACTGCGTGGCCAGGGCGACGGACCGCTGCTGCTGATCCCCGAAGGCCCGGTGCTGGCCTACAAGGCTGCGACCAAGAAGCAGGGCGAGGTCGTCCCGGAAGATTCGCGCGTGCCGCAACTGCGCGCCAAGCTCGGTGTTTCCGACAATCCCGACAGCACGCTCTACGACGCCAAGGTCGCCGCCGCCGTACGCAAATTCCAGGGCAGCGTCGATCTGAAGGCGACGGGCGTGCTCGACGACCGCACGGTGAAGGCGCTCAACAGCCCGAAGCGCGATCGCCAGATCGACACCGTCCTCGTCAACATGGAGCGCTGGCGCTGGCTGCCGCGCCAGCTCGGCGCCCCCGCGATCGGCAACGCCTACGTCATCCTCAACGTGCCTGATTTCACGCTGAAGGTGATGCAGAACGGCGCGCAGGTCTGGACCACGCGCGTGGTGACCGGCAAGCCCGGAAAGCATGCGACGCCGATGCTGACGGAGACGATGAAGTTCATCACGATCAATCCGACCTGGAACGTGCCGCCGTCGATCATCTACAACGAATACCTGCCGGCCCTGCAGCAGGATCCGACGGTGCTGCAGCGCATGGGCCTGAGGCTCGAGCGCAATCGCGACGGCAGCATCCATATTTCGCAGCCGCCCGGCGAGGCGAATGCGCTGGGCCGTGTCCGCTTCAACTTCCCGAACAAGTTCCTGGTGTATCAGCACGACACGCCGGACAAGCACTTGTTTGCCAAGGAAGAGCGTGCGTTCAGCCATGGCTGCATGCGCGTGCAGAATCCGGATGTCTACGCCGCGACGCTGCTCAACATCACGATGCCGAACGAGCGCTATACGCCGGAACGCATTCGCAGCATGTACGGCCGCAGCGAGATCGACCTGAAATTTCCCACGCCGATTCCGGTCAACATCACCTACCAGACCGCGTTCGTGGACGACGCCGGCAAGCTTCAGATCCGCAAGGACATCTACGGGCGCGACGCCATCATGATCGGACTGCTGAAGAACAACCGGAACAGGGATCTGGAGACCTTCGTCGCCCATGCCCAGCCGAGCTATGCGCGTCCGAGGGACACCTTGCCGGCCGGCGTCAACTTCGCCAGCGACAATACCTATTCGTCCGGTCCGTCGTTCTTCGAGCGGCTGTTCGGCGGCCCCTCGACCCCGACCCCGCCGGCCGCCGTTGGCCGCCGGCCGCAGCCGAGGTTCACCCGGTAAACCCCGGTCCGACAGATTTCTCAATAATATCAACGAGCTCGTCTTTTCGGCGAGTTCGTTTACGTTAACCAATATCCATGCCGGAGGCAGCACCGGCACTTTTTCGCCACAGTCAACAGGTTAGGTTGACGCCGACTTGGGGAGCAGGTGCGGTAAACCTCGGTTAACCATCCTGCTTTAAGAAAGCATTCACCCTCTTTTGCCGGGGTATCGCAAAAGAGCACCGTGAACGCTCGTCGACTGGGTGGGCTCATACGTGCTGGTTGGTTTCGCGCGCCAATTCAATCCGCTTGCTTTGCCAAAGGCCGGATATCGGATCGGGCTGACTTCGCTGTTGCTGCTTGCCGGCGCCGGCTCGGTACATGACGCGACCGCGCTGAACGAAACCCGCACGCTTACCCTCCACCACACCCATTCCGAAGAAAACCTCACCGTTACCTTCAAGCGCGACGGCCGCTACGACGAAGAGGCGCTGAAGAAGCTCAATCATTTCCTCCGCGACTGGCGCAACCAGGACCAGACCACGATGGATCGGCATCTGTTCGATATCATCTGGGAAGTCTATCGCGACGTCGACGGCAAGAAACCGATCCAGATCATCTCCGCCTACCGCTCCCCCGCCACCAACGCCATGCTCCGCCGCCGATCTTCCGGCGTAGCCCGCCACAGCCAGCACATGCTCGGCCACGCGATGGACTTCTACATCCCCGACGTGCCGCTGGAGAACATCCGCGCCGCCGGGCTTCGCCTGCAGCGCGGCGGCGTCGGTTTCTATCCGACCTCCGGATCGCCGTTCGTCCACCTCGACACCGGCAGCATCCGTCACTGGCCGCGCATGACGCATGATCAGCTTGCCAAGGTTTTCCCGGATGGGCGCACCGTCCACCAGTCGACCAGCGGCCCGATGAAGGGCTATGAGCTGGCCCGCGCCGACATCGAGCGCCGCGGCAATGGCGACGATGCCGCGACCATCAGCAAGATGCCGAACCTGTTCGCCGCGCTGTTCCGTGGCGGCAAATCGACCGAAGAGGACGACGAGGGCGCCAGCGCTCCGGTCAAGAACGATAAGCCGGCACCGGCCAGCGTGGCGGCCGCGAAAACCGCCGATGCGGTCCCGACGCCGCGCTCGAAGCCGCTCGGAGCGACCATCCAGCTGGCCTCGGCCGACGCCCAGATCGTGTCTGCGCCGAAAGCCAGGGCCGAAACGAAGGCCGAAACGAAGCAGGTCACGCAGGCGTCCGCCGACAACGCCGAACCCAGGCCACAGACGCCGGCCGACATCATCAATTCCCGCGGCTTCTGGGACGACATTCCGAGGGAAACCGGCGAGGCAACCCCGGCCCAGGTCGCCGCCTTGAGGGCACGCCAGGTGCTGGCCGCCACCACCGATCCGCAGCCGACCGCCAGCGTTACCGAATCGTTCAACAAGGCCATGGCCTACGCGCCGGCCGCCGCTTCGCCGGTCGATCGCAGCAACATCGTCGCCGCCTCGGCCGCGATCCCACGCCCGGCCCGGCCGGCGCGCAATGCGGCCGCCGCCGCGACCGAAATCAATACCGTGGTCGCCAAGGGGATTCAGGGTAGCACGCAGGGTCAGGATCCCCTGGTCGCCAACTCGACCCGCCTTGCCGCGGCCCAGGGCAACAATATCTGGATGCGCGTGATCCTGCTGGCGCCGAGCGCGAGCAATGCGATGTCGACGACCGTGCTCGGCGACACCGAGATGACCCAGATGCGCAGCTACTTCGTCAAGCCGCAGGCCGCGATCGCCATGACCTTCTCGGACGATCCGATGATGGGCATGAGCAGCGACAGTTTTACGGGATCGGCCACCGCGCAACTGCCGACGCGCACGTTCGCGGTACGCACCGCATCGCTGCGCTAGCTTCTGCTTACGCGACCGTTTCCCCGCTCGTCCGGAACGGCAACAAACTCCGACCTCAAGCGCCGACGCCTTACAGCATCCCGAGCGCCTGCATATAAGTTTCCAGAATGGTTTCCTGCTCGGCGCGTTCGTTGGCGTCCTGCTTGCGCATCCGCACGATGGTGCGCAGCGCCTTGGTGTCGAAGCCGTTGCCCTTGGCCTCGGCATAGACGTCGCGGATGTCGTCGGAGATCGTCTTCTTTTCTTCTTCCAGACGCTCGATGCGCTCGATGATGGCCTTGAGCTGGTCCTTGGCGAAGCTGGTTGAGGGTTCGTCCTTGACGGCAGCGGCGGCGGAAGTGGCCATCGGATACTCCTGAATGGAACCGAAAGTGATGCTGAAAGATCAAGCGCCGTACGCGTTACCGCACGGCGCTTGTTGCAGGATGACCTGAGAGATCAGGGGGCCATGCGTCAAGGCAGCATCACGCTCATCCACAGCGCGCCCACAGGAAGGACACGCTTTTCTCTCGTCATGGCCGGACTTGACCCGGCCATCCACGTCTGCCTTCGACTCGGTGCGTCAAAGACAAGGATGCCCGGGACAAGCCCGGGCAATGGCGGACCACCGCCCATGAAAAACAGACTTCAATGCCCGGAATGAACCTTCTTCATCGCGGCCAGTTGCTCCGGTGTGGCGGCACCCTGGAATTTCGCTTTCCACTCCTCATAGGGCATGCCGTAGACCGCTTCGCGGCTCTCGTCCTTGCTGACGGCGACGCCCTTGGCGTCGGCGGCCTCCTTCATCCAGTTGGACAGGCAGTTGCGGCAGAAGCCGGCCAGATTCATCAGATCGATGTTCTGGACGTCGGTTCGGCTCTGCAGATGCTCAACCAGCCGCCGGAAGACAGCCGCCTCCAGCTCGGTTCTGGTCTTGTCGTCGATCGTCATGGCTCCGAATCCTGCGTGATGAAGATAAGCATATTGTTACCAAGTGGTTATCGTCACAGATTTTGCCACATCTGCACGCAAAAGTGGCCCGTCTTGCGCGGAAGTTCTGTTTTCCCGCAGCGCGGGAAAGGCTCGCCCGGCCGTTGACAGTTCCGCCCGCGCACGCGAAATCGTCAATCATTTGATATAGCTTGTCTGCATGAACGGAAAAGATTCTCGCCTCCTGCCGTCCTCCTGCGCTCGCCTGACCGTCGGCCTGATCCCGATGCTCGCGCTGGCCGCCGCTGGCCTGTGCAGCAGCCCGGCGGCAGCGGATTTCCGGCTTTGCAACAACACGTCCAGCCGGGTCGGTATCGCGCTCGGCTACAAGGATCCCGAGGGCTGGACCACCGAAGGCTGGTGGAACGTGTCATCGCGCAGTTGCGAGACGCTGCTGCGCGGAACGCTGGTCGCCCGGTATTATTACATCTATGCGCTCGACTATGACCGCGGCGGCGAATGGTCGGGGCAGGCCTTCATGTGTTCGCGCGACAAGGAATTCACCATCAAGGGCACCGAGAACTGCCTGGCGCGCGGCTACGACCGCACCGGGTTCTTCGAGGTCGATACAGGCGAACAACGAGCGTGGACCGTGCAATTGACCGAAGCCAACGAGCAGCCCGCGCAGCGCGTGCCGGGCATTCCGGGAACGGTGGGACCGGGCGGCCCCGGCGGCGTTCCGGGCCTCTCGCCCCCGCCGGGCGGACCCGGCCTGCCGCCGACAGCCCCGGCGCCCAGACAATGAGACGGCTCCGCCGCATCAAGATTCTGGCCACCCTTGGCCCGGCATCTTCGGACAGTGCCACGATCCGCAAGCTGTTCGAGGCCGGCGCGGACGTGTTCCGCATCAACATGAGCCACACCCCGCACGACAAGATGCGCGAGTTGGTCGCGACCATCCGCAATGTCGAGTCGAGCTATGGCCGGCCGATCGGCATCCTGGTCGACCTGCAGGGACCGAAGCTGCGACTCGGCGCCTTCGCCGAGGGATCGACCCAGCTCAAGAACGGCCAGAGCTTCGTGCTGGATTCCGACGCCGCGCCGGGCGACAACAAGCGCGTGCAGCTGCCGCATCCTGAAATCCTAGCCGCGCTGCGGCCGGGCCACGCGTTGCTGCTCGACGACGGCAAGGTGCGCCTGATCGCCGAGGAAACCTCGTCCGATCGCGCGGTGACGCGGGTGGTGATCGGCGGCAAGATGTCCGACCGCAAAGGCGTGAGCCTTCCCGATACCGACCTGCCGGTATCGGCGATGACGCCGAAGGACCGCGCCGATCTCGAAGCCGCCCTGACGACGGGGGTCGACTGGATCGCCCTCTCCTTCGTGCAACGTCCCGAGGACATCCAGGAGGCCAAGCGGGTGATCCGCGGCCGCGCCGCCGTGATGGCCAAGATCGAGAAGCCGCAGGCGATCGATCGCCTCGCCGAAATCATCGACGCCGCCGACGCGCTGATGGTGGCGCGCGGCGATCTCGGCGTCGAACTGCCGCTGGAGCGGGTGCCGAGCCTGCAAAAACAAATGACGCGAATGGCGCGTCGCGCCGGCAAGCCGGTGGTGGTGGCGACCCAGATGCTGGAATCGATGATCCAGTCGCCGGTGCCGACGCGCGCGGAGGTTTCCGACGTCGCGACCGCCGTTTATGAGGGCGCCGACGCCATCATGCTTTCGGCGGAATCGGCGGCGGGCAAGTTCCCGGTCGAGGCGGTCTCGACCATGAACCGCATCGGCGAGGAAGTGGAGCGCGATCCGATCTATCGCTCGGTGCTGACGGCGCAGCGGCCGGAGCCCGAGAACACCGTCGGCGACGCTATCGCGGACGCCGCGCGGCAGATCGCCGAGACGCTGGAATTGTCGGCCATCATCTGCTGGACCTCGTCGGGCTCGACCGCGATCCGCGTGGCCCGCGAGCGGCCGAAGCCGCCGGTGGTGGCGATAACGCCCAATCTCGTCACGGGACGCAAATTGTCCGTGGTCTGGGGCGTGCATTGCGTGGTGGCCGAAGATGCGCACGACCAGGACGACATGATCGACCGCGCCGGCGCGATCGCGTTTCGCGACGGTTTTGCCAGGGCCGGCCAGCGCGTCATCATCGTGGCCGGCGTGCCGCTCGGTATCGCCGGCACCACCAACATGGTGCGCATCGCAAACGTCGCGCCGGAGAGCTAGCGCAACGAGTGACGCAAGCCCCTCCTGCGACGCCGCGTCCGGCGTGAATCCGGTTCAGGCGCCGACCAGCGCTTTCGCCGGCAGCACCGCCTGCACCACGAGTCCGCGGGCGCGCGCATCCATCACGCCGACGGCGCGCAGCGCCAGGAGGGTGACGGTCTGCACGGCATCGCGCAGCTTTGCCGGATCATCCAGGTTCTCTGGCGCCAGCGGACCGACCAGCGATTCATGCAGCGCGCCGAGCAGCGCGGTGGCGGCGAGCGCGGTGTCCTGCGCCGGAAGATGGCCGGCGCGCACCGCAGCGTCGATCCGGCCGGCGATCTCGCCGGAGATTTCGCGGCGGCTGGCAAGCCGCGACACCGAGACGTCGACATCGACCGGCTCGGCGAGTATGCCCCAGGCCAGCTTGCGCTGCGACAGCACGTTCACCGCCACGGTGGTGACGGCGGCGGCGAGCGCCGAGGACGGTCCGGGCGCTGCGTCCGCCGCACGGCGGATCGCCGCCAGTTCGTCGCGCGAGACCTCGGCGATCAGTTCGGAAATTAGTTCGGCCTTGGAAGGGAAGTAGCGATAGACGGTGCCGGCCGCGACATTGGCGCGGGTCGCAACCGGCGCAATCTGCACCGCCGCCATGCCGCCTTCCGCCGCCGCTTCCCGCGCCGCCGCCAGAATGGCACTGCGCCGCGCGGCCAGCCGCTTTACGACCTGATGGGTTCGCCGATAAACCATGGCGCGCTTCCGTCTCCCCGCGCGCCTCTCAAGCCCCTCCGAGCCAGCCTGAACGCACGCCTTTACCATCTTTGAGCGGCGAGAAGCGCCGCTGCGAAGAAGTGAACTACTATTCACGGCCGATGACAAGATGGTTTCGAGACTTTTCGATCGGCTGAAGAAGCGTACGTGATCGCCGCCGCGGTGCGCCAGCTAGACTCGCGCCGCAATGAGCGTTGCCGCCGGCTCCGGCCGCCACCACGACCCGGCACGGCGCAGGATCAGCGCAGACACCATCAGTGTGGCAGCAAAGCCGGTGGGAATGCCGGATAACATGTAACAGACGATCAGAGCGGCCGCGGCGCCGAGTACCGGAAGCTCCCCTGCACGAAAGCCATGGCGCAGTCCGATGCGAACCAGGAAGGCGACCGGAATTGCCAGCACCATCATGTCGTACATGAAGAGATAGGGCGTGGTCAGCAGCGCGCCTGCAGCGAGGGCTGCCGCCTTCATCGTGTAGGGCACGCGGCTGCGCCAGATCAGCGCCATCACCGCGGCGACGGAGGCGGTGAGCGCCCAGTGAAACGCCCAGCCGAGCGGCTCGGTGCCGCCGAAATATCGCACCAGCGCGAACATGCTCTGCATCTTCCACCACGGCGCCTTGCCTTCGGTCAGAAACGCCTGCGAGAATTTTGGCATCCACTGGAAGAACGCCATCCAGCTTTCGAGGCCGAAGGCGAGCCACGACGCGATCGCCAGCACGACGCCCGTCACGGCGGCGCTGACGAACACGCGCCAATGTCCGGCGGCGATCAGCGCGATCGGAAACAGCAGGCCATATTGTGGCTTGTAGGTCAGAAGCCCAAGGCATATCCCGCCCAGCACCGGCCGCACCGGAATCAAATAGAGCGCGCCGCCGATCAGCGCCGCGGTGAGGAATCCGTTCTGGCCGACCAGCGCGTTGACGAACAGCATCGGAACGGCGAGCGCGAGCAGGAAGCCGAACGGCTGGCCGACGATCGCGCGCATCGCGATGATGAACGGCACGAAACTGACGACGACCCAGCCGATGAAGGCGAGCTTGTAGGGAAGCTGGGCCAGCAGCGACGCGACGAACAGGAATGGCGGCGGATAGTGCCAGGCGAAGTAGCCGGTAAAATCCTGGCCGAGCTTTGCGACCTCCACCTGCTTCTGGACATCCCAGTCATAGGCCTGCGCTGGCAGGCCATCGAGCACCAGACGACCGGCCGCCCAGACGTTGATGAAGTCGGTCGGGATGCCGAGGCCATCCTTGTCGTAGACCCACCAGTTCGAAAAATAGGCCGCCCCGCACAGCGAGAGATTCGCAACCGCCAGCACCAGGCAAATCCGAACCAGCCACGGCGGAATCGAAGCCGGCTCGTTTGCGGTGTTGCAAGCGGGGAGATAGGCAGTCATGCGCGGTCCTTGCCGGGCGCCGGTTTTCAGGGCGCACGCCTCCAAGCAATAGACCGGGCGGAATTGAGGAAATCTTAAGTTTTGCGTCGCAACCGCGGTTTTCTCTTGTCGTTCCTGCGTTCGCAGGGACGACGTTCCACCGTGCAAAGGCCGCTACTCCCAGCTCAGCGCACCGCCATTTTGATACTCGATCACCCGCGTCTCGAAAAAATTCTTTTCCTTCTTCAAGTCCATCGCCTCCGACATCCATGGGAACGGATTCTCGGTTTCCGCAAACACCCGCTCCAGCCCGAGCTGCGCGCAGCGGCGGTTGGCGATGAAGTGCATGTAGGTTTTGCACAGCGCGGCGTTCAAGCCGAGGAAGCCGCGCGGCATGGTGTCCCGCCCGTAGGCCGCCTCCAACCCGGCCGCCTCGCGCACCATGGCGCGCACTTCGTCCTGAAACGACTTGGTCCATAGATGCGGATTCTCGATCTTGATCTGGTTGATGACGTCGATGCCGAAATTCAGGTGAATCGATTCGTCGCGCAGGATGTACTGGTACTGCTCGGCGATCCCGACCATCTTGTTGCGGCGGCCGAGCGAGAGGATCTGCGCAAAGCCCGTGTAGAACCACATGCCCTCGAAGATGACGTAGAAGGCGACCAGATCCCGCAGGAACGCCTGGTCCGCCTCCGGCGTGCCGGTCTTGAAGGCGGGATCGTCGAGATGCTGGGTGTGCTTCAGCGCCCACGCCGCCTTGTCGGTGATCGACGGCACCTCGCGGTACATGTTGAACAGTTCGCCCTCGTCGAGCCCGAGACTTTCGACGATGTACTGGAAAGTGTGGGTGTGGACGGCTTCCTCGAAGGACTGCCGCAGCAGATATTGCCGGCACTCCGGATTGGTGAGATGGCGGTAGATCGCCAGCACGATGTTGTTGGCGACGAGGCTTTCGGAGGCCGCGAAGAAGCCGAGGTTGCGCTTGATGGCGCGGCGCTCGTCGTCGGTCAGGCCGTCGCGCGACTTCCACAGCGCGATGTCGGCCTGCATCGAGACTTCGGTCGGCATCCAGTGATTGTTGCAGCCGGCGAGATATTTCTCCCACGCCCATTTGTATTTCAGCGGCAGCAGCTGATTGACGTCGGCGCGGCAGTTGATCATCCGCTTGTCGTCCACCGACACCCGGCCGCCAAAGCGGTCGATGGCGCCGAGGCCGGTCTGTTCGGGCGCGGTGGCGGGCTGCGGCGTCAAGGACAGCGGCATACGGCGCGTGGGCGCGGGTTCTGACCAGTCGAGCATTGTCGTTTCCTTTTCTTGCTTCTGCTTACTGGCAGGCTTCGCAGTCGGGATTGTCGATCGAGCATGCCACCACGCCGGAAAGATCCGGCGCGGTGGCAGCCGGCGGGACGATGATGGGGGCTGGCGACATCATCGTCACGGACGCGACGCTGTTGAGCTTGCCATCGGTGCCGCGCAGCGTGGATTTCTCGACATGCGTGGCGCTGCGCGATCGCAAATAATAGGTCGTCTTCAGACCGCGCGACCACGCCAGACGATAGAGCTGGTCCAGCTTCTTGCCCGAGGGGTTAGCGATGTAGAGATTGAGCGACTGCGACTGGTCGATCCACTTCTGCCGCCGCGACGCCGCCTCGATCAGCCAGGCGCTGTCGATCTCGAAGGCGGTGGCGTAGAGCGCCTTGAGATCGTCAGGGATGCGATCGATCGCGCCGAGGCTGCCGTCGAAATATTTGAGGTCGTTGACCATCACCTCGTCCCACAGCCCGCGCGCCTTGAGATCACGTACCAGAAATTCGTTCACCACGGTGAAATCGCCAGACATGTTGGATTTGACATAGAGGTTCTGGTAGGCGGGCTCGATCGACTGCGCGACGCCGCAGATGTTCGAAATCGTCGCCGTCGGCGCGATCGCCATCACGTTCGAGTTGCGCATGCCGGATGATTTGACGCGCTCGCGCAGGCGATCCCAGTCCAGCGTCGCGCTTCGATCCATCTCGAGACCGCCGCGGGCTTCCGCCAGCAGTTCGATCGAATCGATCGGCAGGATGCCCCGGCTCCACAGCGAGCCGTCGAACGACGGATAGCGCCCGCGCTCGCTCGCCAGATCGACCGAGGCCGAGATCGCGTAATAAGAGATCATCTCCATGCTGGTGTCTGCAAAGGCAACCGCCGCCTCCGACGCCATCGCGATTCCTTGCGCCTGCAGCGCATCCTGAAACCCCATCAGCCCGAGCCCGACCGGGCGATGCCGCAGGTTGGAACGGCGCGCTTCGGGGATGGTGTAGAAATTGATGTCGATGACATTGTCGAGCATCCGCATCGCGATGCTGACGCTGCGCTGCAGCCGCGCTTCGTCAAGGCGCCCTTCCCGCACATGGTTGAGCAGGTTGATCGAACCGAGATTGCAGACGGCGGTCTCGTCGTCGGACGTATTGAGCGTGATCTCGGTGCAGAGATTCGAGGAATGGATCACGCCGGCATGGCGCTGCGGCGAGCGCAGATTGCAGGGATCCTTGAACGTGATCCAGGGATGGCCGGTCTCGAACAGCATGGTCAGCATCTTGCGCCAGAGATCCGTGGCGCGAACCTGCCTGAACACGCGGATTTCGCCACGCGCCGCCTTGGCCTCATAGGACGCATAGCGCTCGGCGAACGCCTGGCCGTAGAGGTCGTGCAGATCGGGGGTCTCGTCGGGCGAGAACAGCGTCCATTCGCCGTCCTGCTCGACGCGCTGCATGAACAGGTCGGGCACCCAGTTGGCGGTGTTCATGTCATGGGTGCGGCGGCGGTCGTCGCCGGTATTCTTGCGCAGGTCCAGGAACTCCTCGATGTCGATGTGCCAGGTCTCCAGATAGGCGCAGACCGCGCCCTTGCGCTTGCCGCCCTGATTCACCGCAATCGCAGTGTCGTTGGCCACTTTCAGGAACGGCACCACGCCCTGGCTCTCGCCATTGGTGCCCTTGATATGGGCGCCGAGCCCGCGCACGCGGGTCCAGTCGTTGCCGAGCCCGCCGGAATACTTTGCGAGTAGCGCGTTGTCCTTGACCGACTTGAAGATGCCGTCGAGATCGTCGGCGATCGTCGTCAGGAAGCAGGACGACAATTGCGGCCGCAGCGTGCCCGAGTTGAACAGCGTCGGCGTCGAGGCCATGAAGTCGAACGAGGACAGCAGGTCGTAGAATTCGATGGCGCGCGCCTCGCGGTCGATCTCGCGCAGCGCAAGGCCCATGGCGACGCGCATGAAGAAGGCCTGCGGCAGTTCGATACGGTTGCCGCGCGCGTGCAGGAAATAGCGGTCATACAGCGTCTGCAGCCCCAGGAACTGGAAAGCCAGGTCGAGCTCCGGCTTGAGCGCCGCGGCGAGCTTTTTCAGGTCGAAGCGCGCCAGATCGGGATCGAGCAGTTCAGCCCTGATGCCGGCCTTGATGTAGAGCGGAAAATATTCGCCATAGCGCGTAGCCATGTCGGCCTGCGAGGCGCTGGTCGGCGCATCCAGCACGAACGACAATACTTCGGTGCGCAGCTTGTCGAGCAAGAGCCGCGCGCTGACATAGGCGTAGTTCGGCTCCTGCTCGACCAGCGTGCGCGCAGCCATCACGGAAGCCAGCGCCAATTCGTCCTGGCTGATGCCGTCATAGAGGTTGCGCTGGGTCTCGGCCAGCACAGGCGCTGCCTCCACGCCGTCGAGTCCGGCGCAGGCCTCGTTGACGATCAAAGCGAGACGCGCGGCATCGAGCGGCACTTTGCTGCCGTTCGCCAGCGTGACGTGCAGCACCGGCCCCGACGACGGCTTGACCGATTTGGCGGCCTCCTGCTCGGCGCGCTGCCGCGTCCGCTCTTCGCGATAGAGCACATAGGCGCGCGCGACCTTGTGGTGCTCGCTGCGCATCAGCGCCAGTTCGACCTGGTCCTGGATATCCTCGATATGAAAGGTGCGGCCCTCGCTCATCCGTCGCGACAGCGCGCCGACGACTTCCGCGGTCAACTGCTCGACGCTTTCATGCACACGGCGGGACGCCGCCGCGCTATGCCCCTCGACCGCGAGGAACGCCTTGGTCATCGCGACCGTGATCTTGCTGGCGTCGAATTTCGAGACCATGCCATTGCGGCGAATCACCTGCATCGGGGGCTGCGCGCCCGGCGCGGCCAGCGATTCGGGGTGCAGGTGAACGAAGGGAGCAACGCTGGCTTGGCGATCGAGAGAGAGTGACATCAGGAGACCCCGTGGCGATGTTGTTGGGGCTGGATGTCAGAAGACGCTGCTGCGAATGCGCGGCACGGGAAGCGCCGGCATGAGTTGGCAAGCGCCGCCGGGACACCCCGCCCGCGGACGTTTTTTCAGTGTCGCGGCAGGTCTCCTGGCTCGCAGGTCGTCGTCATCCCCGCGTCTTCCCAATGCGATACCGCATCAGTGACTTCAGGATTCGGGAACGACTCACTGCTTACAGTTGCGGGGGCAGCGCCGGAATCTCGCGCTTTCGCGCCATCACCGACTTCCCTCTTAGCCACCAGCTGTTGATGTCTGATGGACCGTGACGGGCTACATGTGGTGATATTCGTTGGCCGGTGTCAATGGCTTTCGTGACATGCGCACGAAATCCACATCGAGGCCTCATCGCGAGGTGGCGTAGGGTGCGAAGAACGATCGCGTTTCGTCGACATTGAGCGCGCGGCCGACCGACGGGAACGCACGCTGCGGACAAGCCGGCCGTTCGCACACCTTGCAGCCCATGCCGATCGGCGTCGCCAGCGCCGGATCGATATTGAGACCCTGCGAATAGACGATTCGCTCCGCATGGCGAATATCGCATCCCAAGGCCACGGCAAACGTCTTGACTGGCGCGCCGTACCCTCCCCTTCCATGCGACACGGTGCGCGCCACCCAGAGATAGGTGCGGTCATCGGGCATCCGCGCCAGCTGCGTGAGGATGCGGCCGGGGCTGGCAAAAGCCTCGTAAACATTCCAGAGCGGACAGGTGCCGCCGACCCGCGAGAAGTGGAAGTCGGTTGCCGATTGCCGCTTCGATATGTTGCCGGCGCGATCGACGCGGATAAAGAAGAACGGCACGCCGCGGGCGTTGTGACGCTGCAACGTGCTGAGCCGGTGGCAGATGGTCTCGAAGCCGACGCCGAAGCGGTGGCTGAGCAATTCGATGTCGTAGCGGCAATGCTCCGCCTCTTTGAGAAAATCCGCATAAGGAAGGATCAGCGCGCCGGCGAAATAATTGGCGAGCCCGATGCGCGCAAGGCCTCGCGATTCGTCGCTGGTGAATTTGGCGTTGTCGGCGATCGATCGTATTGCCTCGTCCAGTTCCAGAATGGCGATCTGCGTCGCGAACTGGAACGCCTGCTGGCCGGGATCGAGACTTGGCGACAATCGCAGCGTCCGGGTCCGGCCATCGAACAGGCGCAGCGTTCCCACATCGTCGATCGTCTCGATCACGACGGTCACGCCGTGCCGGCTTTCGAGATATGACGCGAGGCGCGGCGTCATCCGCCCCACCGGCAATCCAAGACGGCCGGCAATCGCTTCTGCCACCTCGTCGAGTTCGGCGATATGGTTATGCCGCCGGTAGAAGAAGTCGCGCACTTCCTCGAACGGCGCGGACGGCAGCACTTCGGCCGTCGCCTGGCGGTCCTCGCCGAGCCGCGCCGAGATCGCCGCGTATTGCTCGGCGGCATGGCGGTATTTGCGGTTCAGGTTGACCAGCGCACGGCCGACTGCCGGCATGTTCTGCGCGAGTTCGTGAAGTTCGGCGACGGCGATCGATTCGCTCAGCGAAGGGTCCGCCAGCGCTTCGCGCAGGTCCGAGATCAGGCGCGCCTCGTCGCCCTCGGCGAACGCCTGCACGTCGAGGCCGAACTCCGAATTGAGCGCCAGCAGCACCGGCACCGTGAGCGGACGCTGGTTGTTCTCGAGCTGGTTGAGATAGCTGAGCGATATGCCGAGCTTGCCGGCGAGCGCGGCCTGCGTCAGGCGCTGCTCCTCGCGCAGCCTTTTCAGCCGCAAGCCCATGAAGGTTTTTTTCATTCGACACCTTCGCAAACTTTGCAATCCGGCGCGGCGATCTTCGCAAAACTCCGCTTTTTCAGCCGTTTCGGCGTTGCCAGCTTGCAGATATTGCAAAGTCATCGGGAAATGCAAGTCGCGTCGAAGGAAGCCAGCTCTTGAAACAGCATCGCGTTCGCACATTCAAATCCGCCGAGCCTCTCGCCCGCGCGGATCAACTGGCCTGGAAGATCGCCGAGGTCGCCGCCGACCCGGTCGCGGTCGCGGGCGGCGTGGTGGAGATGCTGGGCAACCGCATCATCGACAACGCCGCCGTGGCCGCGGCCTCGGTGGCACGACGCCCGGTCGCGAGCGCGCGGGCGCAGGCCGAGGCGCATCCGTATCAGCCGGGCGCGACCGTGTTCGGGCTGGCGGCGTCGCAGCGGATCTCGCCGGAATGGGCCGCCTGGGCCAACGGCGTCGCGGTTCGCGAACTTGATTTTCACGACACGTTTCTCGCCGCCGACTATTCGCATCCCGGCGACAACATTCCGCCGGTGCTGGCGGCCGCCCAGCACTGCGGTCTGGCGGGAGCGGATCTGGTGCGCGGGCTGGCGGCGGCCTACGAAATCCAGGTCGATCTGGTGAAGGGCATCTGCCTGCACGAGCACAAGATCGATCACATCGCCCATCTCGGCCCGTCCGCCGCCGCCGGCATCGGCGCGCTGCTCGGTCTGCCGGTGGAGACGATCTACCAGGCCGTTCAGCAGGCGCTGCACGTCACCACCACCACCCGGCAATCGCGCAAGGGCGAGATCTCGAGCTGGAAGGCCTATGCGCCGGCCTTCGCCGGCAAGATGGCAATCGAGGCCGTCGACCGCGTGATGCGCGGCGAAGGTGCGCCCTCGCCGGCCTACGAAGGCGAAGACGGTTTTATCGCGTGGCTGCTCGGCGGCCCCAAAGCGGAATACACCGTGCCGCTGCCCGAGAAGGGCGAGCCCAAGCGCGCCATTCTCGATACCTACACCAAGGAGCATTCGGCCGAATACCAGAGCCAGGCCCTGATCGACCTCGCCCGCCGGCTCGGGCCGAAGATCGGCGACCTCACCAAGATCGAGAGCATCGTCATCCACACCAGCCATCACACCCACTACGTGATCGGCACCGGCGCCAACGATCCGCAGAAGATGGACCCCAAGGCCAGCCGCGAAACGCTCGACCATTCGATCATGTACATCTTTGCCGTCGCGCTCGAAGACGGCGGCTGGCACCACGAAAAGTCCTATGCGCCGGAGCGCGCGGGCCGCGAGACCACGATCGCGCTGTGGCGCAAGATCTCGACGGTGGAGGACGGCGAGTGGACCCGCCGCTATCACAGCCATGATCCCCGGGAGAAAGCGTTCGGCGGCCGTGTCGTCGTCCGGCTGAAGGGCGGCTCCGTCATCAGCGACGAAATCGCGGTGGCCGACGCGCATCCGCTCGGCGCCCGCCCGTTCAAGCGCCCGGACTATGTCGGGAAATTCCGGACGCTGGCGCACGGCGTCATCAGCGCGGCGGAGCAAGACCGCTTCATCGCGACGGTCGAGCGGCTGCCGGCGCTCAAGGCCGGCGAACTGACCGGGCTCTCTTTCATGGTCGATCCAAAGCTTCTCGGCCAATCCTCACCACACGGCATCTTCGACTGGCGTGCCGCCGGTAAACGATAAGGGAGACAGAGATGACGGACATCAAGCCCGCCCCCAAGAAATCGGTCGCGCTGTCGGGCGTGATCGCCGGCGACACCGCGCTGTGCACGGTCGGCCGCACCGGCAACGATCTGCATTATCGCGGCTACGACATTCTCGATGTCGCCGACACCTGCGAGTTCGAGGAGATCGCCTATCTGCTCGTCCACGGCAGCCTGCCCACGCTGTCCGAGCTCAGGAACTACAAGGCCAAGCTCAAGGCGCTGCGGGCTCTGCCGCTCGCCGTGCTGCAGACGCTGGAACTGCTGCCGGCGGCGGCACATCCGATGGACGTGCTCCGCAGCGGCGTCTCCGCGCTTGGGTGTGTCTTGCCCGAGGCCCATGACCACAACCAGCCCGGCGCGCGGGACATCGCCGACCGGCTGATGGCCTCGCTCGGATCGATGCTGCTGTACTGGCATCACTACGCCCATCACGGCCGGCGCATCGACGTCGAGACCGACGACGATTCGATCGGCTCGCATTTCCTGCATTTGCTGCATGGCAGGAAGCCGTCGCCGTCGCATGAGCGCGCGATGCACACCTCGCTCATTCTCTACGCCGAGCACGAATACAACGCCTCGACCTTCACCGCGCGTTCGATTGCGGGTACCGGCTCCGACCTCTATTCCGCGATGACCGGCGCGATCGGCGCGCTGCGGGGGCCGAAGCACGGTGGCGCCAACGAGATCGCTTTCGAGGTGCAGAAGCGCTACGGCGACGCGGAGGAAGCGGAGGCCGATATCCGCCGCCGCGTCGCGGCAAGAGAAGTCGTGATCGGCTTCGGCCACCCCGTCTATACGATCGCCGATCCGCGCAACAAGGTGATCAAGGAAGTCGCGCGCCGCCTCAGCATCGAAAGTGAAAACACGAGGATGTTCGACATCGCCGACCGGATCGAGGCCGTGATGGCCGACGCCAAGAGGATGTTCGCCAATCTCGACTGGTTCAGCGCGGTTTCCTACCACGCGATGGGCGTGCCGACCGCGATGTTCACGCCGCTGTTCGTGATCTCGCGAACGTCGGGATGGGCGGCGCATGTGATGGAACAGCGCGTCAACAACAAGATCATCCGCCCGGCCGCGAACTATATCGGCCCGGAGAACCTGAAGTTCGTGCCGCTCCATGAGCGCGGCAAGACCGCCGCATCGCAGGCGGCCTGAGGAAACGGCGATGGTGTATCTCATCGGCTCCACCGTTCCCGCCAAGCCCGCCGGCATCCGCTTCCGCGAATGGCTCGATCAGCCCGGCATTCTCCAGATTCCCGGCACGCACAACGGCATGGCGGCGCTGCAGGCCCGCGACGCCGGATTTGCCGCGGCCTATCTGTCGGGCGCGGCGATGACGGCTTCGATGGGGCTGCCCGATCTCGGCATCATCACGATCGACGAAGTCTGTTTCTTCATACGCCAGGTGGCGCGCGCCGGCGGCCTGCCGGTACTGGTCGATGGCGATACCGGCTATGGCGAGGCACTCAATGTCATGAACATGGTGCGGAGCTTTGAGGATGCCGGCGCCGCGGCGGTCCACGTCGAGGACCAGCTGCTGCCGAAGAAATGCGGCCATCTCAACGACAAGAAGCTGGCCGATGCGCGCGACATGGCGGCCAAGGTCGCCGCTGCCGCCCGCGCGCGGCGTCACCTCTATCTGATCGCCCGCACCGACGCGGCGGCGAGCGAGGGCATGGACGGCGCGGTGGCTCGCGCAAAACTCTATCTGGAAGCGGGCGCGGACGCGATCTTTCCGGAAGCGATGACGTCGCGCGCGATGTTCGAGGAGTTTTCCCTGCGCCTCCCCGGCGTTCCCCTGCTGGCCAACATGACGGAATTCGGCAGGACGCCGTTCTTCACCGCATCCGAATTCGAAGCCATGGGCTACAAAATGGTGATATGGCCGGTGTCGTCGCTTCGCGTTGCCAACAAGGCGCAGCAGAATCTGTTCGATGCTCTCAAGCGCGACGGCAGCACCCGGGCTCTGCTCGGCCAGATGCAGACGCGCGCAGAGCTCTACGCGACGATCAGGCTTCACGATTACGAAGCGCTCGACGCGTCCATCATCAAGACCATCGTTCCCGAAAGCATTCCGGAGAAACAAGCAACTTCGATGTTCCGCCCAACGGCGTCCCGCGAGAGCGATGGGTAGCTTCCCACTCCGGGCTCCGTTGACCGGAATTACCGTTGAACCTAACTGAAGCCGTCGTGGTTCTTCGGGCTCGCTTGGCCCGAAGCGAAGAGGGAATCCGGTGTGAGGCCGGAGCTGCCCCCGCAACTGTAAGCGGCGAGCCGTCGTCCAATAACGTCACTGAAGCCTCGCGAGGTTTCGGGAAGGCCGGACGGCGGCATTGACCCGCGAGCCAGGAGACCTGCCACGACAACATGAACGTCCTCGGGCGGGGTGCCCCGGTGGTGCGGTTGCGATTCCGTGTGCGTTGCCGCGCGCGGAATTCAGGCGTGTCACTTCGGCCTTTGCCCCCAATATTGGGGTTGAGCCAATGTCTGCTTTTTCTTCCATTCCCGTTGCGTCGCTGGGCACGCCGCGGATCGGCCCGCGCCGCGAGCTGAAATTCGCGCTGGAGGGCTTTTGGTCCGGCGCGACCGACGAGAAGGCGCTGATCGAGACCGGGATCGGGCTTCGCGCCGCCAACTGGGCGCGCCAGAGGAAGCTCGGCGTCGGCGTGATCCCGTCGAACGACTTCTCGTTCTATGATCAGGTGCTGGACACATCGGCGATGGTCGGCGCCATTCCGGACATCTACGGCTGGAACGGCGGCCCTGTCCCGCTTGCGACCTATTTTGCGATGGCACGCGGCGCGCAGGGCAGTCTCCACGATGCAAGCTGCGGCCATGCCCATCACGCCCACGACGCCGCGCACGGCGTGCCGGCGCAGGAAATGACGAAATGGTTCGACACCAACTACCACTACATGGTGCCTGAGCTGACGAAAGATCAGCGCTTCACCCTCGCCTCGCGCAAGCCGATCGAGGAATATGAGGAGGCCAAGGCGCTGGGTTATGAGACCCGCCCGGTGCTGGTCGGTCCGGTCACGTTCCTCAGACTCGCCAAGACCAAGGACGTCGGCTTCAATCCGCTGTCGCTGCTCGACCGGCTGCTGCCGGTTTACATCGAGGTGCTGCGCGAGCTGGCCTATCGCGGCGCCGAATGGGTGCAGATCGACGAGCCATGCCTGGTGCTCGACCTCGACATCATCGGCCAGCAGGCGCTGCAATACGCCTATACGGAAATCGCAAAGGCGGTGCCGTCGCTCAAGATCATGCTGGCGAGCTATTTCGGCGGACTGGGCGCGAACCGCGACACTGCGCTGGCGCTGCCGGTCGCGGGCTTTCACCTCGATCTGGTGCGCGCGCCCGACCAGATCGACGGCCTCGGCGACTTCCCTGACGAGCGCGTGCTGTCGCTCGGCATCATCGACGGCCGCAACATCTGGCGCGCGGATCTGAGCCGCCTGCTGGATCGGCTGGAGCCCGTGATCGCCAAACTCGGCAAAGACCGTGTGCAGATCGCGCCCTCCTGCTCGCTGCTGCATGTCCCGATCGATCTCGCGCAGGAAGCCGGGCTCGATGCCGAGATCGGGAGTTGGCTGGCCTTCTCGGTACAGAAGCTCGAGGAACTGGCCACGCTCGGGACGGCGCTGGCCGAAGGACGCGGCGCGGTCGACGCCACCCTGAAAGCCTCCGACAAGGCCGCTGCCGCGCGCAAGACGTCTCCGCGCATTCACGACGCCAGGGTGGACGCGCGCATCGCCGGCATCGACGACGCCATGCGTCGCCGGGCCAGCGCCTTCGCCGAACGGGCTGCCGTACAGCACGCGCGCTTCAACTTGCCGGCTTTCCCGACAACGACCATCGGGTCATTCCCGCAGACGGCGGAAGTGAGGAAAGCCCGCGCCGCGCACGCCAACGGGGCGCTGACGGACGAGGTCTACAAGGTCTATCTGCAGGAACAGACGGCACAGGCGGTGCAGTGGCAGGAAGCCATCGGCCTCGACGTACTCGTGCATGGCGAATTCGAGCGCAACGACATGGTGCAGTATTTCGGAGAGCAACTGGCGGGATTTGCCTTCACCAGCCACGGCTGGGTGCAATCCTACGGATCGCGCTACGTTCGCCCGCCGGTGCTGTTCGGCGACGTCTCGCGTCCGAAACCGATGACGGTCGAGTGGTGGCGCTACGCGCAGTCGCTGACGACGAAGCCGATGAAGGCGATGCTGACCGGACCCGTCACGATCTTGAACTGGTCGTTCGTCCGCGACGACATCGCGCGCAGCGAGGCCTGCCGGCAGATCGCCCTGGCCATCCGCGACGAGGTCGCCGACCTCGAAGCGGCCGGCGCCGGCATGATCCAGATCGACGAAGCGGCGCTGCGCGAGGGCTTGCCGCTGCGTCAATCGGAATGGCAGGGTTATCTCGACTGGGCCGTCGAGGCGTTTCGCCTGTGTTCGTCCGGCGTGCGCGACGAGACCCAGATCCACACCCACATGTGCTATTCCGAGTTCAACGACATCATCGGCGCGATCGGCGCGATGGACGCCGACGTGATCTCGATCGAGACCTCGCGCTCGAAGATGGAACTGCTCGACGCGTTCAGGGAATATCGCTATCCGAACGAAATCGGTCCCGGCGTCTACGACATCCATTCGCCGCGGGTGCCCGAGATTGCCGAGATGACCGGCCTGCTCAAGCTGGCGCGGGCGCGGCTGGCCGACGCCCAGATATGGATCAATCCGGATTGCGGATTGAAGACCCGAAAATGGGAAGAGGTGCGCCCAGCGCTCGTCAACATGGTTGCGGCGGCGCGGGAGTTGCGGGCGTTGGCGTAGCGAGCGCTGTAGATGTGTGGTGGGCAAAGGCGCACTTCGCGCCGTGCCCACCATCTATCGTCGATCCGGTTGCGCGATGATGGGCACGTCGCTTACGCTCCTTTTTCCCACCCTACGAATTCTCTAATTCCCCGTCTGCAATTCGCCGAAGCGTTCCCATGTCTTGCCGTTGAAACGCATGAACTGCATCTGGTCGACCGGCACGTGGTCGGTCGGCGACGTATTGACCTTGATGCCCGGCAGCAGCATCGGCAGTTCGAGGTCCTTGATCGAATAGGCCTGCTTCAAGATGTTCTCGGTCGAGAGATCGTCGCCGCAGGCTTTCAGCACCGCCTCCAGCACCATCGCGCTGTTATAGGCGTTGACATAATTGGTGTCGTGCAGGTCGCCGTCGGGAACGTATTTGATCATGAAGTCGCGCCAGCCCTTGACGCCGGGGTCGTCCTTCCAGGCGGGATCGTCGGGGTCCTTGACGTAAGCTGTCGATAGAATGCCGGTGCCGGCCTGGACGCCGGCCGGCTCCATCACCGTCGAAATCCACACCGCGACGTTTGAGAGGAAGGTCATCGGTCGCCAGCCGATCTCGAACGCCTTGCGGATCGACTGTGCGGCAAATTTTGGCGTCGCCGCGATCACGAACACGTCGGCGCCGGAGGCCTTCAGCTTCACGATCTGGGAGTCGATGGTCGGGTCCGAGATTTCGTAAGTCGCCGCCGTCACCACCGCATCGTATTTCTCGCCGAGCACGTCCTTCAGCCCGGCGAGATAGTCGCGGCCGAAATCGTCGTTCTGCGAAATGACTGCGAATTTCGCGTTCGGATTGTTCGCCAGCGCATGGCGCGCATAGAGCCGGGCTTCGTAGCGGAACGGCGCCTGCACACCGACCGTCGCCTGCGGAAATTGCACGATGTCGGCGAATTTCGATGCGCCTGACGCCAGGAACAGTTGCGGGACGTTCTTGCTCTGCAGATATTTTGCGATCGCCGTGTTATGCGCCGTGCCGATCGACGAGAAGATCAGCGCCACCTCGTCGCTCTCGACCAGCCGTCGCGTCTGCTCCACCGTCTTCGGCGGCGCGTAGCTGTCGTCGAGCGAGATCAGGTTGACCTTGCGACCGTTGATGCCGCCGCGCTCGTTGACCATCTTGAAATAGCCGATCTCGCCCTTGCCGAGCGCGCCGAACGCCGACACCGGACCGCTATAGGGCATGGTCTGGCCGATCTTGATTTCGGATGGAGTCACGCCGCGCATTTCGGCCGACATCGCGGCGGCAGGCAGCAACAGACAGGCGACGGCGCCCAGCGCGCCAACCCCCGGGACGAAACGCATCGGCTTCCCTCCCCTGTGTCGTCAGCCGCGCTCAAGGGCGCGCGGAGCGGCCGGTATTTCGTTCCGGCAGGCGGCAACATGGCATGACACCGCGGTGGATGCCAATCCTAATGATGGGATTTGGACGCATGGGAGCGGCGGCTTTTGCTGCTATAGCCGCTTCGCCACCACCGCATTGGTCAGCAGCAACTGAACGCCGGTCCGATGGAACGGCACGATGAAGAACAAATAGATCTTGCCGGCGAGGTTATGCACCGAGCAGACGGTCGAGACGACAGCGCTCTCGGCATCGCCATCCCTCACCCGGAGCACCGAGAGCCTGAAGTCGAGGTGCTTGTTGTTACGGCCCGCGACAATCTCATTGTCGCCGATGAAGAAGATCGGCCAGGGGCCGATCTTGTCACCGACGCAATAGCTTGTTCGCATCACAGGCTTGAGGATTTCGGTGGCGGTCGGCGCTTCCAGCCCAAAGCACCGGGCAATGGCATTGCGGGTGATCAACAACGCCTTGATCCAGCGCGGCGTATGGCCGAACAGCGCAAAAAAGATTTCGACGATTGTCAGTCCCCGCCGCGCCAGCGGCACGCGATATGAGTCGTGAAAATAGGCGGACCGGATCAGATCAAGACCCAAGGCGCTGCTGGCGGGTACGTCACATTCGGTCACATGCATGCAGGTGCCCCGCGGGAGGTCCATAACAGAACGGGCGCATGATGCGCCCGCTCCTCAGTCATTCCGATAGGCATCCGGCGGTTACGCCTGCGGCTGCGGCTCCAGGCCGGGGTCCGGATCGGGGCGCGGGCGCGGCTTGCCGGCAGGCGGCACGGCAGAGGCCCGCGGCGTGGTCGGCTCCAGCACCGATTCGCGATTCGGCTTCTTGCCCTTCAAGAGGTCAATGATCTCGTCGCCGCTGAGCGTCTCGAATTCGAGCAGGCCCTTGGCAAGGGTCTCCAGATCCTCGCGCTTCTCTGTGAGGATTCGTGTGGCCTCGTCATAGCCTTCCTGAACCAGCCGCTTGATCTCACTGTCGATCTTCTGGACGGTCGCCTCCGACGCGTTCTGCGTCCGCGAGACCGACATGCCCAGGAACACCTCGTCCTGGTTTTCGCCATATGACACGGTGCCGAGTTCTTCCGACAGGCCCCAGCGCGTCACCATCATACGGGCAAGCCGCGTCGCCTGCTCGATGTCGGAGGCGGCGCCCGAAGTCACCTTGTCGCGGCCGAAGATCAGTTCTTCCGCGACGCGGCCGCCCATCATGATGGCAAGGCGAGACGTCATCTGCTCCAGCGACATCGACAGCTTGTCGCGCTCGGGCAGTTGCATCACCATGCCGAGCGCACGGCCGCGCGGGATGATCGTGGCCTTGTGGATCGGATCGGTGGCGACGACGTTGAGGCCGACGATGGCGTGACCGCCCTCGTGATAGGCGGTCAGCAGCTTCTCTTCCTCGGTCATGACGAGCGACTTGCGCTCGGCGCCCATCATCACCTTGTCCTTGGCTTCCTCGAACTCGGCCTGGGTCACCATCCGCTTGTTGCGGCGGGCGGCGGTCAGCGCGGCCTCGTTGACGAGGTTCATCAGGTCGGCGCCGGAGAAGCCCGGGGTGCCGCGCGCGATAGTCTTCAGGTTGATATCCGGCGCCAGCGGCACCTTGCGGACGTGAACCTTGAGGATCTGCTCGCGGCCGACGACGTCCGGATTCGGCACCACGACCTGGCGGTCGAAGCGGCCGGGACGCAGCAGCGCGGGATCGAGCACGTCGGGGCGGTTGGTCGCCGCGATCAGGATGACGCCTTCATTGGCTTCAAAGCCGTCCATCTCGACCAGCAACTGGTTCAGCGTCTGCTCGCGTTCGTCATTGCCGCCGCCCAGGCCGGCGCCGCGATGGCGGCCGACCGCGTCGATTTCGTCGATGAACACGATGCAGGGCGCGTTCTTCTTGGCCTGCTCGAACATGTCGCGCACGCGGCTCGCACCGACGCCGACGAACATCTCGACGAAGTCGGAGCCCGAGATGGTGAAGAACGGCACGTTGGCTT
>CAZSRR010000058.1:0-35754 GCA_964609175.1 uncultured Bradyrhizobium sp. | reverse complement strand
CTGCGCACGCCGCTCAACGCCATCATCGGCTTCTCCGAGATCATGGGCAGCGGCATGTTCGGCGTGCTCGGCTCGGACAAGTATCAGGAGTACTGCCACGACATCCTGACGTCTGGGAAATACCTGCTCGAAGTCATCAACGACATCCTCGACATGTCGAAGATCGAGGCCGGCCGCATGAAGCTCGACAAGGAGCAGCTCGACCTGTCGAAGATCCTGGCGGAGTCGGTGCGCGTGGTCTCGGGGCGCGCCGAGGACAAGAACCTGACGCTCGATGCCGACATCGAGAGCACCATTTCGGTGACCGCCGACCGCCGCGCGGTCAAGCAGATCTTCGTCAACCTGTTGTCCAACGCCGTGAAGTTCACCCCCGACGAAGGCCGCATCACCGTGCGCAGCCACGTGCTGTCGGATTCGATCGTGCTGATGATCGCCGATACCGGCATCGGCATCGCGCCCGCCTCGCTGCGGCGGCTCGGCAAGCCGTTCGAGCAGGTCGAGAGCCAGCTCACCAAGACCTACCAGGGCTCGGGCCTCGGCCTGGCCATCGCCCGCTCCCTGACCAACCTGCACGGCGGCACCATGCGGCTGCGCTCGAAACTCGGCACCGGCACCGTGGTGCGCATCACGCTCCCCCGCGACATGCATTCGGCGCCAATGAAGAATCAGGTCGCCGCCTGATCGAACCTGCCCGAGCCATCAGCCGCCGGCGCGATCTTCCAGCGTCGGCGCCACTTCGCGGGCGACCTGCACCAGCGCCGCGATCAGCGGCGTCATCGGATCGCGCTGCGGGATGACAAGGCCCACGCTGTAGTCGACGACGGGATCGACGATCGGAATGCTGCGGACGGAATCCGACAAGCCCAGCGTTTCCGCCAGCTTCGCCGGCATCACGCTCGCCCAGCGCCCGGTCTTGACGTGGGTGTAGAGCACCAGCAGCGAATTCGAGGTCAGCGAGGGCGTCGCTTCCGCGCCGACCGAACGCAAGGCGCGGTCGATGATGCGGCGGTTCTGCATGTCCGGCGTCAAAAGGCACAGCGGCACCTGGCCGACTTCCTTCCAGGTCACCTGCTTGCGGTCGCCGAGCATGGCATCGGGCGAGGTCAGAAGGCGGTAGCTCTCGTTATAGAGCGGAATGGTGCGCACCTTGCCGATCGGCTCGTTCTCGATATAGGTCAGGCCGGCATCGACCTCGAGATTTTCAAGAAGCCCCAGCACGTCCGCCGAGGTGCAGGACTGCACCCGAAAGCTCACGTCGGGATAGCGCGCGCGGAACGGGGTCGTGAGCTGCGCCACCATGCCGAGCACGGTCGGGATCGCGGCAAGGCGGATCTCGCCGGACAGCTTGTCCCTGAGGCCGTTGATCTCCTGGCGCATCGCGCGGGCGTCGCCGACGATGCGCCGCGCCCAGTCGAGCACGCGCTCGCCTTCCGGCGTAAAGCCCTGGAACCGCGAGCCGCGCTGCACCAGCATCACGCCGAGAATTTCCTCGAGCTGCTTGAGGCTGGTCGACATGGTCGGCTGGGTGACGCCGCAGGCCTCCGCGGCCCGCCCGAAATGCCGCTCCTTGGCGAGCGCCAGCAGAAGTTCAAGCTTGTCGATCAAGGAGATGGTCCCGGCAAATGAGGTGAAAATGTCGATCGCGCGGAGGCCAGAAATAGCATGGACCGGCGGCCATCAACACGCCAAAAGCAGCGGCCGGCGGGCATGGTCTCCCGGGCAATTCCGCTCCCGCATCCCCTTGACCGACCTGATCAGCAGCATTGGTCGGCCCCCTGATCCGGCTCGCCGATGGATGCAGGCGTCGCTGTTCTGACAGGCCTGTGGCAACTGACTAACCGTCCAACCGGTCGATGTGCTATCGTGCGGTTACGGATACACGGATACCGGTGGCGTCGCACTACTGTGTTGGGAGGCCCCATGATCACGATCCCGGAATTGGTCGCGCAGGCGTTGGGAACGTTTCTCGCTTCGGATACCAGGAGCCGGTTCGGCTCCTCCCACGCCCGGCTGGCTGAATTTCTTCCCTATGCAGCCAGGCTCACGCTGGAATGCATCGGCAACAGCGACGCGCTGTATCACAACATCGAGCACACCATGCTCGTGACCCTGGCCGGGCACGACATCCTGATGGGCCGCGCCATGCTGCGGCACACGACGGCAGACGATTACGCCAACTTCATTCTGGCGTGCCTCGCCCACGACATCGGATACGTTCGCGGCATCGTCCAGGGCGACGACGGTGATTCCTATGTCGCAGATCTCAGCGGCCGCACCGTTCGGCTGGCGCGCGGGTCATCCGATGCTTCGCTGGCGGCCTACCATGTCGATCGCTCAAAACTGTTCGTGTTCGAGCGGCTCGATACGGCCGAAGAAGTCGACGCGAGCCGGATCGCCCGGGCGATCGAGTATACCCGATTTCCCTATGTCGCCTCGACGTCAAACGACGAACTGACCGAAGAAGAAGGCCTGCTGCTGCGCGCGGCCGATCTGATCGGGCAGCTCGGCGACCCCAACTACCTGAAGAAAGCCAACGCCCTGTTCTACGAATTCGAGGAAGTCGGCATGAACAAGACCCTCGGCTACGAAACGCCGGCCGACGTCGTCTACAAATATCCGCAGTTCTACTGGAACAACGTCGCGCCCCAGATCCAGACCGCCATCCGCTATCTCAACGTCACCTCCAGCGGGCGGCAATGGATCGCCAACCTGCACAGCAACGTTTTCCGGGCCGAGAACGAGATGAACCTGTCCGGCCCGCAACCGTGAATTAGCCTTGGGCAATGCCGGCGATGCGCAATCCGTCGGCGAAGCGCTTGATGAACTCGGCGTCGTTGCAGAAGAACAGTTCCTGGCGCGCCGTTTCGGTGTTGTAGTTCGGCTTGCGCTGCAGGACCTCGGCAGCGACGATTTCCGCCTGTGCGCGATCCCCGAGATGCCCGAGCGACGCCGCGAGCGTTGCAAAGGCCTGATAGGTGGCGTTGGGCTGCCGCGTCGCCCTCCTCGCGAATTCGACCGCGATATCATACTCGCCCAGGGAAAAATGCGCCCATGAGCGGACATGGTGAAACGCGGAAATATGGCTGTCGCGCGGACTGAGCATGATCGCCCGGTCGAGCAGCGTCTCGGCTTCGAGTTCCCGCCCGTGCCAGAGCATATTGAAGCCCTGCGCGAAATAGGCCTGCGCAAAACTGGGATTGAGGTCGAGGGATACGTCCAGGGCCGCCAGCGCCTCGTCGTTCCGGTGGGTCACGGCCAAGACACGGCCGAGCGCGCAGTGGCAGAAGCAGTCGAGTTCATCGAGCGCCACCGCGTCACGCCCCTGGCGCAGCGCCGTTTCCAGCCGCGCCGCCCGATCGCCGGGCTCGTCGATGAACGCGCGCTGCAGATTGACGTAGCTGAGTGCGCCATGGCCACGCGCGAAATTCGGGTCGGCGTCGATTGCTCGCTGGAAATAGGCCTCGGCCGAATCGAAGCCCGGCGTGGTGAAGCGCCAGAGATTCCAAAGGCCGCGCTGATAGCAATCCCAGGCGTCCAGGCTTTCCGGCGCCTTGCGCGCGGCCAGTTGCTGCTCGACCTTCGACAGTTCGGGCTCGATGGTGGCGGCGATCTGCCGGGCCATTTCTTCCTGGATATCGAAGATGTACTCGAGTTGCAGGTCGTATTTGTCGGCCCACAGCTGCTTTCCGTCCGCCGCGCGAACCAGCTCCGCCGTGATCCGCACCGTATCGCGACTCTTGCGGACGCTGCCGACCATCACGTACCTGACGCCCAGCAGTTCGCCGATCTCGCGCGCATCCACCACGCGCCCCTGAAACGCAATTGTCGAGTGACGCGAAATCACCGACAGCCATCGGTTGCGGGCAAGCAGACGAATGATGTCCTCGGTCAGGCCATAGCTGAAATAGTCGTTTTCGGGATCGTCGGACATGTTCCCAAACGGAATCACGGCGATGGACGACCGCGTGATCGCTTCCGCCTTGACGGACTCCGAGACGACGTCACCGAGCCGCGCCACTTCGGCAGAAACCAGGACATCGCCTGGAGCGGCGGCCGGCTTGTCTTGGACGATCCGGGCTGGCCCGGCACTGACCGCCGGGGCCTCGATGGCCTGCACTTCGCCAACAAAGCGAAAACCGCGCTTGTGTAACGTCCGGATCAGGGCCTGATCGTTGCCATTGTCGCCAAGCGCACGCCGGGCTCCGTTGATGCGGCTGGAAAGCGCCGCCTCTGAAATAATCCGGCCATTCCAGATCGTCTCGATCAGTTCGTCCTTGCTGACGATCCGTTCGCGATTGCGCACCAGATGGACGATGAGATCGAACACCTGAGGCTCGATATGCACCGCTTGTCCACGCCGGCGCAGCTCCTGCTGCCCCAGATCGATCTCAAAATCCGTAAATTGGTATTTCAATACCACTTGTGCGATTCCAGCGATATTCCGCTGACCGGGGTGGGCCGCGCGACAAACCGAGCAAAACCAGATGCTTCCGGAGGAAAAACAAAGGCCTTCTCAAGAAATCCGTCAAGCCGGAACTGCCAACGCAATCTACAGACCGGTCACGACCGCTCAAACGGAGGTGATCATGACCGGCCCGATGCTCGATGCCGCCGCGGCGGAGGTCTCGCCGGAAGGCGTGTTTCCGCACGAGAGCGCCACGCAGCCACGTCCGAGGATTCGCGCCGGCACGGTTGCCGGCCCCCTCGCCCCGCCAACGCGCCTGAAGCGAATTGTGAACGGCTGGATGGCCGCCGCCAATGCGTACCGGGAGCGTCAGGCCGCGTGGCTCGCGCAGCAGCGGGCCGGCGATCGGCATATGGACAGCAGGCGGATCTATCGCGGCCCGATCGATGACGCCCTCGAGAGAGCGATGCGGCTTCGCCAGCGCAGACGGCTGGAGAAGTCCTGACAAGGCGGCTTTCCAACCCATGCTTTTTGAACCCAAGGAGATTTTAAATGTCGATTACAACGCACCCCGCACCGAATACGGCCGCCCCCGCGATCGCCTCGCTGGCGGCCAGATTGTTCACGCTCTGCTACGGCGGTCTTGCCTATCTGATTTTCCTCGGCACGTTTCTCTATGCGGTCGGCTTCGTCTCGGGATTTGTCGTGCCGAAGACAGTCGATAAGGCTGCCGGGACCGAACCTTCGGTCCCGATGACGACAGCGCTGCTGGTCAACCTGATCGTGATGTCGATCTTCGCCGTGCAGCACAGCGGCATGGCGCGGCGCGGCTTCAAGCGGCTGTTCGCGCGCTTCGCTTCGCCGGCGATCGAACGCTCGACCTACGTGCTGCTGGCGAGTCTCTCGCTGATGCTGCTGTACTGGCAGTGGCAACCGGTGCCGGCGATGGTCTGGAACATCGAGAATTCCGTCGCTGCGAATATCGTGACCGCGGGCGGCTTCCTCGGCTGGCTCATCGTGCTCTACAGCACCTTCCTGATCAGCCATTTCGAACTGTTCGGATTGACCCAGGTGGTCTCGCATTTCGCCGGGCGCATCACCGAGCCGATGAAGTTCAAGACGCCCAGCCTCTATCGCATGATCCGGCACCCGATCTATCTCGGCTTCATCATCGCCTTCTGGTGCACGCCGACGATGACGCTCGGCCACCTGCTGTTCGCCGCGGTGACGACGGCCTACATCTTCGTCGGCATCTATCTCGAAGAGCGCGATCTGGTCGCGATGTTCGGTGACGAGTACCGCCGCTACCGGAATCGGGTGGCGATGCTGGTGCCCCGCATCTTCTAAAAACGACCAAATTTCCGGCACGCGCCCGTCAGGACAGCCCCTGGCGGGCGCGTTTCGTTGCGGGAGTGCGACGATAAATCGGGCGTTGACCCAAAGCCGCCTATCGCCCCATAGGAACAGCCTATGTCTTTGTTCTTGATTGGGTTTTGAAATCGCAACATGAGACAGCTTTATTGATATTCGCCGTGGATTCCCTTCTCATCGGAGCATGCAACCTCTGATGAGAACGCGGCGATGAGATCGGCCTACGAACCCTGGACTGAGTCGCGCGGCGCCGAGATCATCGCCGAACACGACAGGCTCGAAGGCGCCACGCTGGTGATCCTGCACGCGATGCAGGAAGCGTTCGGCTACGTGCCCGAGCCGGCGATTCCGATGATCGCTGCCGCGCTCAGCCTGTCGCGCGCCGAAGTCCATGGCGTGTTCACCTTCTATCACGACTTCCGCCATGAGCCCGCCGGCCGGCACGTGCTGAAACTGTGCCGCGCCGAAGCCTGCCAGGCCGCCGGCGGCGATGCGCTTGCCGCGCGTGCCGAAGCCAGGCTCGGCATCGCGCTCGGCAACACCACCGCCGATGCGCGCGTGACGCTGGAGCCGATCTATTGCCTCGGGCTGTGCGCCACCGCGCCGTCGGCGATGCTGGACGGCCGCGTCGTCGGCAGGATCGATGAAGAACGCCTCGATGCGCTGGTGGCGGAGGCGCAGCGATGACGATGCGCATCTTCGTTCCCCGCGATGCCGGTGCGGTCGCCGTTGGCGCCGATGAAGTGGCCGCGGCCCTCGAACTGGCTGCCGTCAAGGCCGGCATCGCCGTCGAGATCGTCAGGACGGGGTCGCGCGGACTCTACTGGCTCGAACCGATGGTCGAGTTGGCCACACCGCAGGGCCGCGTCGCGTTCGGCCCGGTGACGGCGACCGACGCGCCCGCCGTTTTCGAAGCCATGGCCGCCGGCGGTTCGCATCCGCTACACCTCGGTCTTACCGATCAAATCCCCTGGCTGAAACGCCAGACGAGGCTGACATTCGCGCGTTGCGGCGTGATTGATCCCCGCTCTGTCGCGGATTACCTCGCGCATGACGGCTACAAGGCACTGCAGCGCGCGCTGACGCTGACCTCGGACGAAATCCTCGCCGACGTCACCACGTCAGGCCTGCGCGGCCGCGGCGGCGCCGGCTTCCCGACCGGCATCAAGTGGAAGACGGTGGCGCAGGCCAGCGCCGATCGCAAATACATCGTCTGCAACGCCGACGAGGGCGACAGCGGCACATTTGCCGACCGCATGATCATGGAGGGCGACCCCTTCGTCGTGATCGAAGGCATGACGATCGCCGGCATCGCCGTCGGCGCGACCAAGGGCTACATCTACATCCGCTCCGAATATCCGCACGCGGTGGCGGCGATGAACGCCGCGATCACGGCGGTCCGACGCACCGGCTATCTCGGCGAGCGGATCGTCGGCTCCGGCTACACCTTCAATCTCGAAGTGCGCGTCGGCGCCGGCGCCTATGTGTGCGGCGAGGAAACCTCGCTGCTGGAAAGCCTCGAAGGCCGCCGCGGCATCGTCCGCGCCAAACCGCCGCTGCCCGCGCACAAGGGCCTGTTCGGCCGCCCCACCGTCATCAACAACGTGCTGTCGTTCGCCGCAATCCCGTTCATCGTCGCCAGCGGCGCCAAGGCCTACGCCGAATATGGCATGGGCCGCTCACGCGGCACCATGCCGATCCAGCTCGCCGGCAACATCAAGCATGGCGGCCTGTTCGAGACCGCGTTCGGCATCACGCTCGGCGAACTGATCGACGATATCGGCGGCGGCACCTTCACCGGCCGCCCGGTTCGCGCGGTCCAGGTCGGCGGCCCGCTCGGCGCGTACTTCCCGCGCGCGCTGTTCGATACCCCGTTCGACTATGAGGCGTTCGCCGCGCGCGACGGGTTGATCGGCCATGCCGGCGTTGTAGTGTTCGACGACAGCGTCGATATGGCGAAGCAGGCGCGGTTTGCGATGGAGTTCTGCGCCGTCGAGTCCTGCGGCAAGTGCACGCCGTGCCGGATCGGCTCCACGCGGGGCGTCGAGACGATCGACAAGATCATCCGCGGCGAGCGCACGTCCGAAAATCTCGCCGTGGTCGAAGACCTCTGCCACACCATGAAATTCGGCTCGCTGTGTGCACTGGGCGGCTTCACGCCCTATCCCGTCATGAGCGCACTGAAACATTTCCGGGAAGATTTTGGCCCGCCACCCGCCAGACTGCAGGCCGCGGAATAACAGGATCCACGCCATGTCCCTGATTCAGGAAATCGACTTCGGCACGCCCGCCTCAAAATCCGGGACGAAGGTGACGCTGACCATCGACGGGCAGAGCGTTACCGTGCCCGAGGGCACCTCCATCATGCGCGCAGCGATGGAAGCCGGCACGCAGATTCCAAAACTCTGCGCGACCGACATGATCGACGCGTTCGGATCGTGCCGGCTCTGCCTGATCGAAATCGAGGGCCGCGCCGGAACGCCGGCCTCGTGCACGACGCCGGCCCTGAACGGGCTCGTGGTGCACACCCAGACCGAGCGGCTGAAGAAGCTGCGCAAGGGCGTGATGGAGCTGTACATCTCCGACCATCCGCTGGACTGCCTGACCTGCGCCGCCAACGGCGACTGCGAATTGCAGGACATGGCCGGCGCGGTCGGCCTGCGTGACGTGCGCTACGGCTATCACGGCGAGAACCATGTGTTCGCAAAGGCCAATGGTTGCGACAACGACAACTGGATGCCGAAGGACGAGTCCAATCCCTACTTCACCTACGATCCCTCGAAATGCATCGTCTGCTCGCGCTGCGTCCGCGCCTGCGAGGAAGTGCAAGGCACGTTCGCGCTGACGATCTCCGGCCGCGGCTTTGACAGCCGCGTCTCGCCGGGCATGAACGAGAGCTTCCTCGGCTCCGAATGCGTGTCCTGCGGCGCCTGCGTGCAGGCCTGCCCAACCGCGACGCTGACCGAAAAATCCGTCATCGAGATCGGCCAGCCCGAGCATTCCGTGGTGACGACCTGTGCGTATTGCGGCGTCGGTTGCGCTTTCAAAGCGGAAATGCGCGGCGAGGAAGTGGTGCGCATGGTGCCCTGGAAAGACGGCAAGGCCAATCGCGGCCACTCCTGCGTCAAGGGACGCTTTGCCTGGGGCTACACCACCCACAAGGAGCGGATCCTGAAGCCGATGATCCGTGAGCGGATCGAAGAACCCTGGCGAGAAGTGTCATGGGACGAGGCGTTCAATTTCGCCGCCGCGAAGTTCAAGGGCATTCAGGCGAAATACGGCCGCGATGCCGTCGGCGGCATCACCTCGTCCCGCTGCACCAATGAAGAAACCTATCTGGTGCAAAAGCTGATCCGCGGCGGTTTCGGCAATAACAATGTCGACACCTGCGCCCGCGTCTGCCATTCGCCGACCGGTTACGGCCTGTCGCAGACCTTCGGAACCTCGGCCGGCACGCAGGATTTCGATTCGGTCGAGCATACCGACGTGGTCATGGTGATCGGCGCCAATCCGGCCTCCGCCCATCCGGTGTTCGCCTCGCGTCTGAAGAAGCGGCTGCGCCAGGGCGCAAAACTGATCGTCATCGATCCCAGGCGCACCGAGATGGTCGAAGGGCCGCATATGCAGGCGCTGCATCTGCCGCTGATGCCCGGCACCAACGTTGCCGTGCTCACCGCGCTGGCGCACGTCGTCGTCACCGAGGGTCTGGTCGATGAGGCCTTCGTGCGCGAGCGCTGCGACTGGAGCGAATTCGAAGACTGGGCCACCTTCGTGGCGCTGCCGAAGAACAGCCCGGAAGCCACGGCGATCATGACCGGCGTCGATCCAAAGGTGTTGCGCGAAGCGGCGCGGCAGTTCGCCACCGGCGGCAATGGCGCGATCTATTACGGGCTCGGCGTGACCGAGCACAGCCAAGGCTCGACCACGGTGATCGCGATCGCCAACCTTGCGATGGCGACCGGCAATATCGGCCGGCCCGGCGTCGGCGTGAACCCGCTGCGCGGCCAGAATAATGTCCAGGGCTCGTGCGACATGGGCTCGTTCCCGCACGAACTGCCGGGCTATCGCCATATCTCGGGCGACGCGGTGCGTGACCAGTTCGAGGCGATGTGGAACGTCAAGCTCAATCCGGAACCGGGCCTGCGCATTCCCAACATGTTCGACGCCGCAATCGAAGGCACCTTCATGGGCCTCTACGTCCAGGGCGAGGACATCCTGCAGTCCGACCCGAATACCAGGCATGTGGTGGCGGCGCTGTCGTCGATGGAATGCGTCATCGTGCATGACCTCTTCCTCAACGAGACCGCCAACTACGCCCATGTCTTCCTGCCGGGCTCGACCTTCCTGGAGAAGGACGGCACCTTCACCAATGCCGAACGCCGCATCCAGCGCGTCCGCAAGGTGATGACGCCGCGCAACGGGCTTGCCGACTGGGAAGTCACCCTCGGGCTGGCCAGGTCCATGGGCTTTGAGATGCACTACAATCACCCGTCCGAGATCATGGACGAGATCGCGGCGCTGACCCCGACCTTCACCGGCGTTTCCTACGCCAAGCTGGAAGAACTCGGTTCGGTGCAATGGCCCTGCAACGAGAAGGCGCCAGAGGGCACGCCGGTGATGCATATTGGCGGCTTCGTCCGCGGCAAGGGCAAGTTCATCATCACCGAATATGTTCCGACCGACGAGCGCACCGGGCCGCGCTTCCCTCTGCTGCTGACCACGGGCCGCATCCTCAGCCAGTACAATGTCGGCGCGCAAACCCGCCGCACCGACAACGTCGTCTGGCATGCCGAAGACCGGCTTGAGATCCACCCCCACGACGCCGAGCAACGCGGCGTGCGCGACGGCGACTGGGTACGGCTGGCAAGCCGCGCCGGCGAAACCACCCTGCGCGCGGAGATCACCGATCGCGTGGCGCCGGGCGTGGTCTACACCACCTTCCACCACCCGGACACGCAGGCCAACGTCATCACCACGGAGTTTTCGGACTGGGCCACCAACTGCCCGGAATACAAGGTCACCGCCGTGCAGATTTCGCCGTCGAACGGGCCCAGCGACTGGCAGAAGGCCTATGACGCGCAGGCCCGCCATTCCCGCCGCATCGCGCCGGCGGAAGCCGCGGAGTAAGGCATGGCCGGCCCGGTCCATTCCGCCGATCGGCAGATCTGGCGCGACGGTCGCCTCGGCCAAGGCCGGCGCCTGATTCCGGAGGAGACGGCGATCGCGCTGACCTATAATGGCGGCACCTACGCCGTCATGATGGGCACGCCGAACGACTTGCGGGATTTCGCGGTGGGATTCAGCCTCGGCGAAGGGATCATCCGATCGCCCGACGAGATCGAGACGCTCGACATCGTCGAGGCCGACGACGGAATCGAGTTGCGGATGTGGCTAGGGTCTGCCGGCGCAGAACTCGTCAACGAGCGGCGGCGGCATATCGCGGGCCCCACGGGCTGCGGCATTTGCGGCGTCGAATCGATTGCGGCGGCCCTCCGTCCGGCCGCGTCGGTCCCGGATGGAGGCACGTTCACGCCGTCCGACATCATGACTGCGACATCAAGCATTCATTCGCTGCAACAGCTCAACATCCAGACCCGCGCGGTGCATGCCGCCGCGTTCTGGACTCCGGCGCACGGGCTGATGGCGCTCCGTGAGGATATCGGCCGCCACAACGCGCTGGACAAGCTCGCCGGAGCCCTGGCCGAGGGCCGCGTCCGCGCCGGCGAGGGCATGGTCCTGCTGACCAGCCGGGTTTCGGTCGAGATGGTGCAGAAAACCGCCACGATCGGCGCGCCGCTGATAGTGGCGATATCCGCACCGACCGCGCTCGCCGTTCGAACCGCGGATGTCGCCGGTATCACGCTCGCGGCCATCGCACGGGCCGACGGCTTCGAGATCTTTACGCATCCCCACCGGATTGCGGCGAAACAGCACACCGGCACGGAGGCTACCCATGTCGCCTGATCGGCTGATCTACATGGCCAATCAAATCGGAAAATTCTTCCAGAGCCAGGGTCGCGACAAGGCCGTTCCGGGAATCGCCGACCACATCAGGAAATTCTGGGACCCGCGGATGCGCAAGGCGATCTTTGCGCATCTGGACGCCGGCGGCAGCGGGCTCGATCCCTATGTGCGCGACGCGCTGGAGACGCTGAAGAAGGCCTAAGCTGTTTTGGCCTCGTCGATTTTCGCTCCGTAACGCGGCAACGATCCCCTCGCGTGACCGATGAGCCTGTCGCATCCCTGCGACAAATAATCGTGCTCGCAGGTCGCGATGGTGACATAACGCCGTTGTTTACCGTTCCCGCTTTTGGGAATGAGAAGGAATCGATCGATGAAAGCCGAAGACGCCGCCGAAATGATAGAGCAGGACAAGGAGAACGACCGCTTCAAGCAGCGCGCGGCGGTCGGCATCGCCATTCTGGCGATGCTGCTGGCCATCACCGGGCTGGGCGGCGCCAACGCCGGCAAGGAGGCGACCAACAACAACATCTATGCCGCGAACCAGTATGCGTTCTACCAGGCCAAGAACATTCGCCAGACCGACTACAACCTGGCGGCGGACGCGATCGAACTGGCGTTCCTGAACGATCAAAGCCTCAGCGCCGAGGCCAAGGCCACCCTGAAGGCAAAGGCGGACGCCTATCGCAAGACGGCGGCGCGCTATGAATCCGAGCCCGAGACGAAAGAGGGCAAGAAGGAATTGATCGTGCGGGCCAAGGAGTACGAGAGCAAGCGCGATCATGCGCTCAAGCAGGATCCCTACTTCGACTATGCCGAAGCCCTCCTGCAGATCGCCATCGTGCTGATCTCGGTTTCGATCGTCGCGACGCTGCCCTGGCTGGCGCTCGTCGGCGGCATCGTCGGCGCCGTGGGCGGTCTGCTGATGGTCAACGGCTATACGCTGGCGGTCGAGATACCGTTTCTCGCAGGCTAGAGTCCGGGTAGCGGACCGAACTCCCTCGCCCGACCCTCACCCCGCAGATGCGGGGCGAGAGAAAGGTGAGCGGCTTCGCCAACCGGCGTTACGCTTGCTTTGGAATTACATTCCTTTGATCGCGATGTCCTTTACCGTACCGCTGACGCCGGCGATTTTTGCCGCCTCGGTCGCCTTGCCGGTCGCCAGGTCGACGCTGTAGAGCGTGTCGCCCGCCATCAGCCAGGCTTCGTTCTTGCCGGCGCCGTCGGACGAAATGTCGAAGGCGACATTGCCCGCCTTGATGCCGAGCTTGCCGATCGCGGCGAGCACGCCGTCGTTCGGCGGCGCCTGCTTGACCAGCCCGCCGATGGTGCCGTCGATGTTGAACAACGCGGTCTCCTTGGCGCCCTTCACCGAGTTGATATAGGCGCCGGCGACGATGTTCGGCTTCTCGCCCTTGTGCATGTCGCCATCGGCAAATTTGTGGTCGCCGTCCTTTGTCACCTTGCCGTCATCGACGTTGGCCCGCAGGTTCATGCCGTCCGCGCCCATCACACGCAGCCGGTCCGCCACCGGGTTGAAATCCACCGTGGCGGCCACGCCCTTTTTCAGCATGGTATCGAGCTTCGACTTCATCGTGGCCTTGCCGTCCGCCGCGATCGTCACAATGGTGCCATCGTCGACCAGTCCATAGAGCATGCCGTCGGCCGGACGCACGTCGATACCGACCAGCGCACCGGAAATGCCGGTCACCTTGACCGATCCGGTCGCCTTCTTCTGCGCGGTATCGACCATCGCAATGGTGTCGCCACCGATCAGGGCGGCGACCTGCGCGGCGTTGGCGGCCGCGGATGACAGCAACAAGGCGGCCGAAGCCGCAAGAATCGAGCGAAAATTCATCATAAGCTCCCTCTGTTCATGATCCTCTCGGGACCAACACAGCGGGTACTGGCGGGGCGGCGAAACGGATGCAGCCCGCTGAAAATATTTTTTTGGCACATGCATCCAAATGCCGCATCTGAAGGTAGAAGATCAGAACATGATCTCGAATGGCACCAGCACGGCTAGATTCCAGGCTACCGGCCTGTCCGATCAGGAGCGTGAGGCCCAGCTTGCCGCGGCGCTCGCGCGCTGCGCGGCGGGCGACCGCACCGCACTGCGCGTGATTTACGACAGCGAGGCGCCGCGCATGGTCGGCATCGCCCGCCGTATCCTGTTTCGGCAGGATCTCGCCGAAGAGGCCGTACACGACGCCTTCATCAGGATCTGGCGTGGCGCGGCCGGCTTCGATCCGCGTCTTGGCAGCGCGCGCGGCTGGCTCTATGCGGTGGTGCGCAACCGGGCCCTGAGCATTCATCGCGACGAGCACCGCTACGAGACGTCGGATGAAAGCGCGGAGGATGTCGATTGCGAGGCGACGCTGGCGCGGCTGCCGGAGACCAGCGCGCTGCGCCGCTGTCTCGAGCAGATCGACCGCCCCCGCCGCGACGTCGTGGTGCTGGCCTATGTGCACGGCATGAGCCATGGCGAACTGGCCGGACGGCTCAAGGTGCCGCTCGGCACGGTCAAGAGCTGGGTGCGGCGCAGCCTGTTCGCGTTGCAGGAGTGCATGGGATGAACCCGCACGACCTCGATGACAACGCCATGGCCGGCGAATACGTGATGGGACTGCTGGACGGCGCCGAACACGCCGCCGCCGAACGGCGCCTGTCGACCGATCAAGCCTTCGCCCAGGCGGTCAGCGCCTGGCGGGCGCGGCTCGCGGACCTCGATCTCACGGCCGAGGAAACCCCGCCGAGCCCGGCGCTCTGGCAGCGCGTTGCCGACTCCACCAGATCCGCGCCGGTCGGCGCCCTGCCCTCCGCGCGCGCCGCGCTGCGTGGCGCCACGCTTTGGCACGACATCAGGTTCTGGCGCGTTGCCGGCATCGGCGGCACGCTTGCCGCGCTGCTGTTTGCGGTGATGATGATCGGTGCGTTGACGACGTCGCGGCACCTGCGCAACGATTTGATTGCGCTGGCACAGAGCAAGCCGGTCTACGTCGCCGTGCTGGTGAACGACGCGACCAAGGAGGCGGGAGCCATCGTCAACGCCTTTTCGAACGGCCGCGTCGAGTTGATCCCGCTTCGCCCGATCGAGGTTCCGGCCGGCCGCACCCTGCAGGTCTGGACGCTGTGGGATCGCGCCGTCGGTCCGAAATCGGTCGGTCTCACCGGTCAATCACGCACGCTGCAACTGAATCTGGAATCGTTGCCCGAAACCGTACAAAATCAGCTGTTCGAAATTACGCTGGAGCCGGAAGGCGGCTCTCCCATTGGACGGCCGACCGGCCCGATCCTGTTCAAGGGCAACGCGGCACGGGCGTTGTAGCGCGGAGAGACGATGGGTTTCGCGAACAGCTCAACTCATCCTACGAACGATCGCCGCCGCCCAGCAGCGCCAGAAACACCCGCCTCACCTCGCTCTGCGTCTCGCGCACGCGCGCTTCCAGCGTCGAGAAGTCGGGCGTGTCGCCGGCCCGCGCCATCACATGCAACAGATTCTGGCCCGAGGTTTCCGGATTGAATTTTCCGGTGACGCAAAGCCGGAGGATCTGCGTCAAATCGTGATAGAGCCGCGCCGCCGAACGCAGTATCTCGACATCCGACTGCGGCAACACGCCGAGGCGCGCGGCGTTGTCGAGCACCTGCAACGTGGAGACGCTGAGGATTTCGGGTTTTTGCGCGGCGTGCACCAGTTGCAGATACTGCGCGATGAAGTCGATATCGACCAGGCCGCCGGCGGCGAGCTTGAGATCCCAGGTGTCGTCTTCGCCCTTTTCCAGCGCGATGGCCTTGCGCATGTCGGCGACGTCGCCGGCGGTGGAGGCGGCATCGCGCGGCCGCGTCAACACGCTGTGGATCAGCGCCTCGATCCTGTCGCGGAACGCCGGCGACGCCGAAATCACCCGCGCCCGCGTCAGCGCCATGTGCTCCCAGGTCCAGGCCTCGCGCTCCTGGTAGTCGGCAAAGGAATCGATACGCGACGCCAGCGGCCCGGCGCGGCCCGACGGCCGCAGCCGCATGTCGACGTCATAGAGTACGCCGTAGTTCGTCCGCGTGGTGAACGCCGAGATCAGCCGCTGGGTCAGCCGCGCGAAATATTGCGCGCCATGCAGCGATTTTTCACCGTCGGAATCGGGATGTTCCGCGTCGAAATCGTACAGCAGGATCAAATCGAGGTCGGAGGACGCCGTCATCTCGCGGCTGCCGAGCCGGCCCATCGCCAGGATCGCGGTTTCCTGCCCCTTGATACGGCCGTACTGGCCAGCGAATTGATCGGTCACCAGCCCATGCACGGTGTGCACGATGCCCTCCGCGACGTCGGCAAAAGCGACGCTGGCCTGCTGCGCAGACACGGTGCCGGACAGGATGCGCGTGCCGATCAGGAACAGGCTTTCCTGACCGAACAGCCGCAGGCGATCGAGAAAGTCCTCGTAGGACCCGGCGTCCTTCAGCGTCGCCGCCAGCCGCGCCGACAGTTCCTTCTGGTCCGGCATCGCGCCGAAGAAACGCGGATCGATCAGGCCGTCCATGATCTGCGGCTGCCGCGCCAGCATGTCGCCGAGCCGCGGCGCCGCGCCAAGGATCAGCGCCACCAGCGCGACCAGATCGCGGTTCTCCCGTAGCAGGGAAATCAGCCGGCCGCCGCGCTGCAGGGCGCCGAGAAAACGGTCGAAAGCGATCACGGCATCATCGGGGTCCTCGGCATGCGCCAGCCCGTCGATCAGCCCGGGCACGAACTCGATGAAGGCCGCCTTGGTGGCTTCGTTGCGCAGCGCGCGGTAATTGCCTTCCATCCAGAGCTGCAGGGTGCCGGCCACCGCGACCGGCTTCTTGAAGCCGAGATTTGTCAGATGGTCGAGCAGGCGCGGATCCTCGGGCCCCGCGGCGTAATTGACATCGGGCAACTTTGCCGTACCGGTCGGATCGCCTTCGAACAGCTTTCCATAATGCCCCTGCACGATGTTGAGATGGCCGAGCAGATCTCCGGCGAAAGCCGCACGGTTCTCATAGCCGAAGAAATTGGCAAAGCGCTCGACCGCCTCGGCATCTTCCGGCAGCGAATGGGTCTGTTCGTCCGCGATCATCTGCAATCGGTGCTCGACCCGGCGCAGGAATTCGTAGGCCACCGTCAGCTCTTCGCAGGCCTGCATGGTGATCCAGTTGCTGGCGGCCAGCACCTGCAACGCCTGCAGCGTCGGGCGCACCCGCAATTCGGGGTGACGGCCGCCGGCAATCAGCTGCTGGGTCTGCGCGAAAAACTCGATCTCGCGGATGCCGCCGCGGCCGACCTTGACGTTGTGACCCTCGACCGCGATCTCGCTCTGGCCGCGATAGGTCTGCATCTGCCGCTTCATGTCGTGGACATCGGCGAGCGCGGCGAAATCCAGATGCTTGCGCCAGACGAACGGCGACAGTTCGGCGACCAGCGCCGCGCCGGCCCGGGCGTCGCCGGCGCAGGGGCGCGCCTTGATCATCGCCGCGCGCTCCCAGGTCCGCCCTTCCCGTTCGTAGTAGTGCAGCGCCGCATCGGTCGATATCGCCACTTGCGTGGAAGCCGGATCAGGCCGCAGCCGCAGGTCGACGCGGAACACATAACCCTCGCCGGAGCGTTGCTGCAGCAGGCGGGCGAGCGCCTGCGTCACCCGGACGAAGAACGGCGCCGGCTCGATGTCGGCGACCAGCGAGGTCGCCGAGGGATCGAAGAAGACGATGAGGTCGATGTCGCTGGAATAGTTCAGTTCGCCCGCGCCCATCTTGCCCATCGCGAGCACGATCAGGCCGCAACCTTCCTCCGGCCGGTCCATATCTACGACACTCATGCGGCCGCGCGCGATCTCCTGACGCAGCAGGAATCGCAGGCCCGCCTGAACGGAGTTCACCGCCAGATCGGTCAGCGCCTCCGTCACCCGCATCACCGGCCAGACCCCGCCGATATCGCACAGCGCGATCATCAGGGCCGCCTCCGACTTCATGCGGCGAAGCAGCGCCATCACGTCGGCCTCGCTCGCAGCCACCAGCACGTCGCGCGAGGCGGTCTCGATCAGCGCGGCGAGATGCGCTTCCGGGTCGCATGCCAGGACACGGATCAGCCGCGCGGCGTCGGCGCGGACCAGGTCGAACAGGTAAGGTGAAAACTCGGCAATACCGAGTAAAATCGCACGCGCGGCCGGACGATCCAACAACGCGCGGACGTCAGCCGCCTGCTGCGGCTCCAGTTCGGCGAGCCAGCCTTCCAGACGTTGTTCGGCGGCGCTGATGTCAGCAATATGCGGCCCGCTCACGAACCGCGCGGCCAAGGCGGAGGAATTCATGCCACCTTCTGTGGCACATCCGGCGTTTGGGCCGCAAGCCTGTCACCTGCGGCGGATCGGGCCGGAATGACGAGCGTCGCGGTCAGGCCGGGATGCGAATCGCCGAGCCGCAGTTCCCCCCCGTGCAGGGTCGCCACCGCGGACGCCAGGCTGAGGCCGAGGCCAGAACCCGGCAGTGTCCGGCTGGCCTCCAGCCGCACGAAGCGTTCGACGGCGTGCTTGCGGTCCGCTTCCGGGATGCCGGGGCCATGGTCGGTAACGCTGAGCAACACGCTGTCACCCTCCCGGCGCGCCTCGATCAGGATCTCCCTGCTCCGCGCGGCGACGGCGGGATCCAGCGGCTGCACCACGGACGACGGCTTGCCGTATTTGATGGCGTTCTCAACCAGATTGGCGAGCGCCTGGCTGATCAGTTCACGATTGCCATGCAACGGCGCACTCGACGCCTTGACGCGCAGCGTCATGCCGTCGTCCTCGGCCAGCGGCTCGTACAACTCGTGAATGCCGCGGGCGACGTCGGCCGCGTCGAAATCGTTCATGTTGCCGCGCGCCTGCCCGGACTCGGCGCGGGCGATCATCAAGAGCGCGTTGAAAGTGCGGATCAGGCCGTCGGATTCCTCGATGGTCCGCTCCAGCGCGGCGCGGTAGTCGGCCTCGCCGCCGGAACGCGCCAGCGCTTCCTCGGCGCGATTGCGCAGCCGCGTCAGCGGCGTCTTCAGATCGTGGGCGATGTTGTCGGAAACCTCCTTCAGCCCCGTCATCAGCGCCTCGATCCGCTCCAGCATCGCATTGAGGTTTTCTGCAAGACGGTCCAGCTCGTCGCCAGCGCGGCCGACCGGCAGGCGCCCCGAGAGGTCGCCGGCCATGATGCGCCGGGTGGTGCCGGTCATGGCATCGATCCGGCGCAAGACCCGCCGCGCCACGAAGATGCCGCCGCCGATGCCGAGCACGATGACGACGAGCAGCGACCATTGCGCGGCCTTGGCGACGATGCCGAACAGGCGGCGCCGCTCCTCCAGGTCGCGGCCGACCAGCAAACGGAAGCCGTTGGTGAGTTCGGTGACATACACCAGCGCGCGATGCTCCGCCTTGTCCTGCTCGTCGAGCCGGCGGTAGCGGGTTTCCGACCAGCCGATCGAGGCCATCACGCCCGGCGCCAGCGCATCGACGTTACCGGCAACCGCCTTTCCCTCGGGTGTGGTGACGAGATAGAGATTGGCGCCCGGCCGCATCGCCCGGCCGCCAAGCGTCCAGGCGAGTCCGCTCAGGCCACGGCGCGTATAGATAGCGGTGATCTCGGCGACTTCGGCGTTCACCGTGGCGGTGATCTGCTCGTTGATCATGCGCCGCGTATTCCAGGCGAAATACACGAGCAGCGACGCGGCAAACAGCGCGAACAGAAACAGATAGACCAGCGTCAGCCGGAACGCCGTGGTGCGGATCAGTTTACCGAAGCCCGTCACGGATCATGTATCCGGCGCCGCGGATCGTGTGCAGCAAGGGCCGGTCAAAACCCTTGTCGATCTTGGAGCGCAACCGCGAAATGTGCACGTCGATGACGTTGGTCTGCGGATCGAAATGATAATCCCAGACGTTCTCCAGGAGCATGGTGCGCGTCACCACCTGCCCGGCGTGCTTCATCAGATATTCGAGCAGGCGAAACTCGCGCGGCTGCAGCGTCAGTTCTTCCTTGCCGCGGGCTACGCGATGCGAGAGACGGTCGAGTTCGAGATCGCCAACCCGGTAGGTCGTCTCTTCGGCCGGGCCGACATTGCGGCGCGACAGCACTTCGACCCGCGCCTGCAGCTCGGCGAACGAATAGGGCTTTGGCAGGTAGTCGTCGCCGCCGGCGCGCAGGCCCTTGATACGGTCGTCGACCTGGCCGAGCGCGGACAGGATCAACACCGGCGTCCGGTTTCCCTTCTCGCGCAGCGCACCGATCACGGAGAGGCCGTCGCGCTTGGGCAGCATGCGGTCGACCACGAGCACGTCGTAATCGCCGCCGTCGGCCATCGACAGCCCCTCCTCGCCGTCACTGGCGAGATCGGCGACATGACCGACTTCCCGGAACGCCTTGACCAGATAGTCGGCGGACTCGCGGTCGTCTTCGATGATCAGCAGGCGCATTTGCGGGACGGTTGCGGTCAAGGGGTGCATGCTTTCTCTCACCATGGCGCGGCCGCCCCGCACATGCAAGGCAACCGGCCGAGTTCTCGATCAAGTGAAAAAAGCGGGCGGTGAAGCTGGGGGACTCCACCGCCCTTAGGACCTTCCGACGGAGGGGGGCGTGTTCCGATAGAAGGTGCCTGGAGGGAGCGAGTTTGGGGACCGCTCCCCGGAAGGAGACGTCGGCGGGGGCGACAAAAGCCGGCGAAACCCTCCATCTTATATCTAGTCTCCCTTTAGCCCTTTGCCAGCGGCACCGCGACGAAGCGCGACGAACCGCCGCTCTTCACGCGCATGAGAACGCTGTTCTTGTTCTCGGTGCGGGCGGCGTCGATCGCCTCACGGACCTCGCCGGCGCTGGCCACGCTCTTGCCGCCGACCTCGAGGATGACATCGCCTTCCTTGAAGCCACGTTCGGCCGCCGCACTCTTCGGGTCGACCTCGGTGACCACGACGCCTTCCCGGCCGGCACCGGCCACGCTGTTGGCGGGGGCAACGGTCAGGCCGAGCTTCGGCACGCCGGCCCCTTTGCTCAGGCCGCCCTTGTCGTCCCTGCCGGCGTCGGCCTTGGCCTCGATCGTGTTCGGCAACTGGCCGAGCGTGAGGTTGATGACCTTGTCCTGGCCCTTCTGCAGCACGTTGAGCTTGACGGCAGCACCGGGCGCGAGACCGCCGATGGTGCGGGCGAGTTCCTTGGCGTCCTTGACCGGCTCGCCATTCACACCAGTGATCACGTCACCGGACTGGATGCCGGCCTTGGCCGCCGGGCCGTTCGATTGCGGTTCCGCCACCAGCGCGCCTTCCGCCTTCTTCATGCCGAGGCTGTCGGCGATGTCCGACGTCACCGGCTGGATCTGGACGCCGATCCAGCCGCGGCTGACCGTGCCCTTGTCGCGAAGCTGGGCGATCACGTTCTTGACGGTCGAAGCCGGGATCGAGAAGGCGATACCGACGCTGCCGCCGGACGGCGAATAGATCGCGGTGTTGACGCCCATCACTTCGCCATTGGTGTCGAACGCCGGGCCGCCGGAGTTACCCTTGTTCACGGGCGCGTCGATCTGGATGAAGTCGTCATAGGGACCGTTGCCGATGTCGCGGCCGGAGGCCGAGACGATGCCGGCGGTCACGGTGCCACCGAGGCCGAACGGGTTACCGACCGCCAGCACCCAGTCGCCGATCCGCGGCTTGCTGTCCGACAGCTTGGCGAACGGGAAGTCCTTGCGGCCCTCGACCTTGATCAGCGCCAGATCCGTGCGCGGATCGGTGCCGATCACCTTTGCGGTGTAGGTCTTGCCGTCGTCCATGGTGACTTCGACCTTGTCGGCGCCGTCGACCACGTGGTTGTTGGTCACGGCGTAGCCGTCAGGCGAGATGAAGAAGCCGGAACCCTGGCCCGTCACCGGACCACGGCCGCCGCCGCGAGGTCCGCCGCGCAGGCCGGGCGGCAGGCCATCCGGACCGCCAAAGCGGCGGAAGAAGCGCTCCATCGGCGAACCCGGCTGGAACGGCGAGTCGTCGTCCTTGTTGGCGCTGTCGTCACCCTTCGAGCTCTTCTCGGCAATGTTGATCTTGACCGAGATCACCGACGGCTTCACGCGCTCGACGATGTCGGCGAAACCGATCGGCCGCTCCACTTTGCGGACCTCGGTATTGACCTGGGCGTGCGCCGCGCTGGTGAAAATATCGACGGGGCCCTGCTGCGGTGCGAAACCGTACACGGCAGCGCCGAGGCCGGCGACGACGGACGCCATCAGCGCGAATTTGCGCGCCGAGAACAGCGAGCGGCGTGCGGCGCTCAGGGACGGAAACTTTGAAAGATCGACGGGTCGTTCGGTCATGTTGCGAATATCTCCAGGGACATCTGAATGGCGTCTGAATTCGACGGTGCGGGGCTGAACACCTGACAGCACCAACATGGGGTTTTCAGCCTTACCGCGGGCTGGCTGGGGAATTAAACTTTTGTAATGCGGGCGGAAACAAATGCGGCAGAATATCGCAGTCGAATCAACCGGTTATCCGAGAGCGAAACTGCCCGTTGAAGCCCGGATATGCCTCCGCTTGCAAAGAAGGCCGGCAGAGGTCGGAGCGGGGCGCGGCCGGTTTCCCGGCCGTCTCCGCTCCGGGCCTCTCAGGCCTTCTTCATCTTCATCCGCCCCATGAAATCGCGCTTTCCGAGCGGAACGCCGTTGGTGCGCAGGATGTCGTAGGCCGTGGTGGCGTGGAAATAGAAATTGGGCAGCGAGAACGACATCAAAAAGCCCTCGGTCGTGAAGGGCAGCTTGTGCTCGCCGAGATGAAAGATGACGTCGCGGCCGCCGAGTGCGTTGACGGCGTCGGGCGTCCAGGCTTCCAGCGCCTCGCGGGTCTGCGCGACCAGCGCCTGCAGTCCGGCATAGTCGTACGCCGTCTTCGATGACGGCGGACGAAATTCGCCGCTCTGCGCGGCCTCGATGGCGCCGCGCGAATGCTGGGCGACCGAGATGATCTGGAAGCGCAGCGGCAGCATGTCCGGCGCCAGCCGCGCCTCGACCATGGTTTCGGGATCGATGTTGTTGTCGCGGAAATGGCCCAGCCCACGTTCGAGAATGCCGCTGACGGCGCCGAGGGTCTGCAAATAGTTCGCCACGCTGGCGTCGTAGAGTGAAAAGGCCATTTGTGTCTCCCCTTTGGATGATGCTTGTTCTGACCAGGGAGTCTTAGCGGAAACCCTTCCGCTTGTAACGGCGGCTCAGGCCTTCTTGTCCCGCGCCTCGGCGGCAAGCAGGCGCTCCAGACGCGCCTCCTCCTCGGCCGTGAGGCGCAGGAGGGCAGGATCGGCCGCGGTGCCCTCGTCCGAGCGGCGGCGGCTGTAGAGCCACAGCGCCACGCCGCCTCCGATCAGCGCCAGCGGCGGCAGCAGCCACAGCAACAGCGTGTGCGGGGTGAAGCGCGGTTTCAGCAGCACGAACTCGCCATAGCGCGCGACCAGGAAATCGAGCACCTGGCTGTCGCTGTCGCCGGTCGCGATGCGCTCGCGCACCAGAAGGCGCAGATCGCGCGCCAGCGGCGCATCGGAATCGTCGATCGACTGGTTCTGGCACACCATGCAGCGCAGCTCGCGCGACAGCTCGCGCGCGCGGGCTTCCTTCGCGGGATCCGGCATGATCTCGTCGGGCTGCACCGCGTGGGCCGCGGGCACGGCCAGCAGCACCATTGCAATCAACGCGGCCATCATCCGGCGCATCGGATCACTCCGCCGGCTGCAGGCGGTGCTTGGCCCGCGCGGGTTTCGGCGCACCGACGCGCAGCCGCCGGTCCGACAGCGACAGCAGGCCGCCGAACGCCATCAGCACCGGCCCCCACCAGATCAGGAGCACCAGAGGCTTGTGATAGATCCGCACGGCGATGGCGCCCTCGGCATTGGTGTCGCCAAGGGACACGTAGAGCTGGCTGGCGCCGCGGGTCAGCAGCGCGGCTTCGGTCGTCGACGATCCCCGCGTGGTAAAATTGCGCTTCGATGGCCGCATCACCTGAAGCATCTCTCCGTCGCGCGTGACGGTGAACTGGGCGATGCCCTCGCGGAAATTCGGCCCCTGCCGCTGCGTGACGCCGTCGAGTTTCAACTGATAGCCGGCGACGCTGGCGACATCGTTCGGCTTCATCGTGCCGATGTATTCGCTGTTCCAGGTGGTTTCGCAGACGATTCCGATCAGGGCTATGCCGATGCCGGCATGGGCAAACGCGGTGCCCCAGGTCGCCCGCGGCAATCCGCGGGCGCGCGCCATTGCCGTGGCGAGCGGCGCACGAAACAGCGCGGTGCGCTCGACGAGGTCGGTCAATGCGCCGGCGATCACGAACACGGCGAGCCCGATCGCGAGCGGCGCCAGCGTGGCGCCACCCCGGGTCCATGCCCATAGCACCGCGATCGCGATCAGCGCCACGACGCCGGCCGCCATCAGCCGCTGCGCCGCGCCGGGCAAGTCTCCACGCTTCCAGGCCAGCAGCGGTCCGAACGGCATCGCCGCCATCAGCGGCACGAACAGCGGGCCGAAGGTCAGATTGAAGAACGGCGCGCCGACCGAAATCTTGTCGCCGGTCAGAACCTCCAGCGCCAGCGGATACAGGGTTCCGACGAAGACGGTGGCGCAAGCCGTGGTGAGGAACAGATTGTTGAGTACCAGCGCGCCCTCGCGCGAGATCGGCGCGAACAGTCCGCCCTGCTTCAGCGAAGAGGCGCGCATGGCGTACAGCGACAGGCTGCCGCCGATGAACAGGCAGAGGATCAGCAGGATGAACACGCCGCGCGTCGGGTCGGTCGCGAACGCATGCACCGAGGTCAGCACGCCCGACCGCACCAGGAATGTGCCGAGCAGCGACAGCGAGAAGGTCAGGATCGACAGCAGCACGGTCCAGACTTTCAGCGCGTTGCGCTTCTCCATCACCAAGGCCGAGTGCAACAGCGCCGTGCCGGCCAGCCAAGGCATCAGCGACGCGTTTTCCACCGGATCCCAGAACCACCAGCCGCCCCAGCCGAGCTCGTAATAGGCCCAGTACGATCCCATCGCGATGCCGAGCGTCAGGAAGATCCACGCCACCAGCGTCCACGGCCGCACCCAGCGCGCCCAGGCGGCGTCGATGCGGCCCTCGATGAGGGCGGCCACCGCAAACGAGAACGAGATCGAGAACCCGACATAGCCGAGATAGAGCATCGGCGGATGCACCGCGAGGCCGATGTCCTGCAGCACCGGGTTGAGATCGCGGCCCTCGATCGGCGGGCTGGCGATGCGCAGGAAGGGATTTGATGTAACCAGGATGAACAGATAGAACGCTGCAGCGATCCAGCCCTGCACCGCCAGCACATGGGCGCGCAAGGACAGCGGCAGATTATTTCCGAAGGCGGCGACCAGGGCGCCGAACAGCGCCAGGATCGAAACCCACAGCAGCATCGAGCCTTCGTGATTGCCCCACACGCCGGTGATCTTGTAGAGCAGCGGCTTGGTCGAATGCGAATTCTCGAACACGTTGACGACGGAGAAATCCGAGACGATGTACAGCGTCGTCAGCAAGGCGAACGAGATTGCGACGAACAGAAATTGCGCGAGCGCGGTCGAACGCGCGACGTTCATCAAGGCAGGATCGCCCCAGCGTGCGCCGAGCAGCGGCACGGTGGACTGGATCAGCGCCAGCGCAAGCGCCAGCACCAGCGCGTAATGGCCGGCTTCGGCGATCACTTCGAGGCTCCTTGCGTCGGCGCGGCAGAGGCCGCAGGCCCGGGCTTGACGTCCGGCTTGGCGCCGTAATCGTCCTTCCAGTGCCCCTGCTTCTTCAGGGCGTCGGCGACATCCTTCGGCATGTAGGTCTCGTCATGCTTGGCCAGCACCGTGTCGGCCTTGAAGACGCCGGATGCGTCCAGCGCGCCCTCGGCGACGACGCCCTGCCCTTCGCGGAACAGATCAGGCAGGATGCCCTTGTAGGCGACCGGCAGCGTGGCGGCGCCGTCGGCGATGGAGAAATTCACCGCGAGATTGTCGCCCTTCACGAGCGAACCCGGCTGCACCAGGCCACCGAGCCGGAACCGCTTGCCGGCCGGAATCTGCTTTTCGGCGGCCATCGTCGGCGTGGAGAAGAACACGATGGAATCGCGCATGGCATTGAGGACCAGCGCCGCGGCGATCGCGAGCACCGCGAGCGAACCGCCGATCATGGTCAAACGCCGTTGCTTGCGCGTCATGATTACCCTCTGTTCCCGTCTTCCGGTTCCGGTACCACCGGTCTGTTCCTGCGCATGATGTTGTCCGACAACCGCTTCACACCTTCGGCACTCATGCGCTACCCACCAAGCCCGAGATTCTTCGCGCCCTCATTGAGCTGGCGCAAGCGTTCGAGGTCGGCGGCTACGGCCTGCCGCGCATCGGTCAGCGCGCTTGCCGCCTTATCGCGCTCGCCCATCACCATATAGGCGCGCATCAGCCGCAGCCATCCCTCGACGTCGTTGCCATCTTGCCTGAGCCGCGTCGCCAGCCGGTCGACCATGCCGCGGATCATCTCGTTGCGATCCGGATCGCTCATGTCCTTGGCGGCGGCCATCGCTTCACTGGAGAGCGGCGGCGCGGCAGAGCCCCCGACCCTTGTCAGGGCCTCCTGAACCAGCGACCGCCATGGCGCATCCGGTGGCGCCTTGGCGAGGAGCGCGCGCCAGATCGCGGCGGCATCGGCCTTGCGGCCATCCTGCTCGGCGGCCAGCCCGAGGAAATAGTTGGCCCGGGGCTCGTCGGCGTCCTGCGCGACGGCGCGTTCGAACTCGGCCTTGGCTTCCGCGGTAACGACGCCACCCGCCACCATGGCAAGGACCTCGCCAAGGTCGGCGCGGCGCTCGGCGCTGTCGCCGGCGTAAGTGAGGACGTTGCGATACGCCCTGACCGCATCCTCGTAGCGCCCAAGCCGCGCCAGCACCGGCGCCAGCACGGTCCAGCCGCGGGCGTCGGCCGGATTCTTTTCCAGATGGGCCTCGACCTGCGCCACCATGTTTTCCAGCGGCTGGTTGACGTCGGCGGTACGCGTGCGCGAGGCCAGCGGAAAATCGCCGAGCCGCGGCGATCCCAGCGCGAGGTAGAACATCACGGCCGCGACCGGCAGAACCACCAGCGCCACGGCAGCGGAAGCGCGGCGCATGGCAAGGTTCGGGCGCGCCGGCGGCTCCCGTTCGCCATCCGCGGCGGCCAGCAGCCGGCGGCCGATTTCGACCCTAGCAGCCTCGGCCTCAGCGACACCGATAAGACCAGCGGCGGCATCGCGCTCGATCTCGGCGAGTTGATCCTCGTAGACCGCGGCCTCGCTGCCGCCGGCGGACGCGGGGGTGCCGCGGCTCAACGGCCAGAGCACGGCAAAAATCGCCGCGACCGTCATCAGCGCGAACACAAACCACAGCGTCATCAAGCAATTCCCGGGCGAAGCGACGCCCTGTTCGCAAGCGCCGATGCGCCGCTTTACACCACCGGCGGCAAGCCCGGCAATTGACATTTGCGGCAGAAAAACCGGCCAAATCTGCCGGAATTCGGGGAATTGCTCCCCTACCCGGCCTTGGTCGCCTTGCGCTCACCGGTCACGGCGTTTTCGGCCGCCCGGCTCATCAGCGACGCATAATCATGGCCGAACAGGATTTCGCAGAATTGGATTGCGGCCTTGGCCTGCATCTGGCGGAAGGCGCGCGCATGGATGTCGCCGCCCCGCAACGACTGCACCAGGCTCTCGGTGGACCGCTCGACGTAATGCTGCAGGTCGGAATAGGTCCGCAAGGTCACCTCGTTGATGGCGAGTTCGCTGGCATAGGTGCGGCACACCGCTACGAAGTCGATCAATGCCGCGATCTCTTCGACCTCCGACATGTCGATCTTCGGCGCCGAAGCGATATCCTTGTCGGGGCGCTGGCGCAGGATGCGGCGGACCCGGCCGGGCACGCTTTCGATCTCGGACTTCAGCGCATTGGAAATTTCGGCGCGGATCGCGGTGAGCTGGCGGCCCCATGCGGAATCGTTGCGCAGGTCGAGTTCGGTGCGTAGCCCGCGAACGCCGTCGTGCAGGATTTTCAGCGGCTCGCCGACGTTGTCGAAATGCCCGCGCCGGATATCCGTGCGCACGCAGGCGGTGAGGAATGACAGGTCGTGCAGCGCGATCGTGACGGCGATGCCGTAGGGTGTGGCGGCCACCCGAATCTCGTCGTCGGACCCGGCCATCTTGACCGCGAGACGGATGATCTGCCACGGCTGCGCCAGCCGCAGCATGATCAGCGACAGCGCAAACGGCAGCAATTGCGGCGTCTGCAGGGTGGGAACGTTGAGCGCCGCACTCACCGAGGCAATCTGGGATTCGTTAAATTGCCGCATCTGGCTCGGGACGCGGCTACCAAGCGTATCCAGCGTTTCGCGCGCCCGCAGCACGCCGCCGACCGACAACAGGTCTTCGACCACACTGGGCGTACCGATACGCGACAGCGCGCGCTGCCGGTCATCGCCCGGAACCGGCGTCGCGACGTTGATGATCGCATCGGCCGCAGCAAGCTGGAACTTGCGGGTGGCGGCTTCGAGACCCGCGGTCGAGCCGCTCTGTCTGATTTCGGCCAGGGCGGATTCGAACGCGCGGGCAGCCTCGGGCGCCCCGTCGCGCTGCAGCCACTGCCAGATCGGCAGCAGCGACGTGCGCCGGATCTGTCCGATGCGAACCGGAAAATTGCCTTCGACGAGAAACGGCTCGAGCGGACCGAACAACAATCGCGCCGGATCGTCGGTCCGCGGACGCGCCTCGTCGTCTTCCTCGGTTCCGCGCACCACCTTGCGAAGCTGCTCGAGCACGAAATTGGCGACCGCCATGTCCTCGCCGCGCTCGATGGCGCGTTCGAACTCGCGCATCAGCAGCGCCTGCGATTGGGGCGGGAGCTGGGCGAGATAGTCCCTCAGCCGCTCGGTCGATTTCTGGCTCATTCGCCTGGTGCGGATATGCGTGTCATGTGGACGGGCAAGGCGCCCGCGCCCGATCTTAGAAGCGCGCGCGTTAAGAAGCCGTTTAGGAATAGCGAAATCAACTTCGGGGATTGCCGGTTCAGGCGCCGTCAACCCCAAGGTTTCACCCTTGGTCGTCGGACCGACGGTCAGACCCCCGGCAGCACCAGTTCGGCCCGCAGACCACCGATCGGGGCGTCACCCAGCACAAGGCTGCCGCCGTAGAGCGCGGCGAGATCGACCACGATCGAGAGCCCCAGCCCGGACCCCGGCTTGGATTCGTCCAGCCGCTGACCGCGACGCGAGACCTGCGCCCGCTCGGCAGCGGAAAGTCCGCGACCGTCGTCATCGACGATGATCCGCAGCCACGGGCCCGCGCGGGGTTCCTTTGGCGGCTCAACCTGCACCTCGATCACGACCTGGCTCGTAGCCCATTTGCAGGCATTGTCGACCAGATTGCCCGCCATCTCTTCAATATCCTGGCGCTCGCCGCGGAACCTGGCGTGCGGATCGGCCTTAGTGACGATCGTGATCGCGCGGTCGCGGTGGATCTTCTCCATGGTCCGCCGCAGCGCCTCGATCGCGGGCGCGACCTCGGTGACGGTGCCAATGATGGTGACGCGGGCAGCGATACGGGCGCGCTCGAGGTGATGCGCGACCTGATCCCGCATCACAGCGGTTTGCTCCAACACCTTGCTGGCAAACGGATCCACCGCATGGGCGGAGGCCTCGTTGACGATCACGGACAGCGGCGTCTTGATCGCATGGGCGAGATTGCCGACATGGGTGCGCGCGCGCTCGACGATCTCGCGGTTGGCGTCGATCAGCGCGTTGGTCTCCCGCGCCAGAGGCGCGATCTCGACCGGAAACTCGCCCTCCAGCCGCTCGGCGCGGCCCGAACGAATATCGGCGATCGACTCCGAAATCCGCTTCAGCGGCGCCAGGCCGAACCGGACCTGGAAGATCGTGGTCAGCAGCAGCACGATGCCGAGCGCGGTAAAGGTGCCGCCGAGGTAATAGTCGAAGGCGCGGATTTCATCGAAGATCTCGGTGGCGTCGCCGGCGACGCTGACCAGGAACTTGCCGTCTGCGCCGAGGTCCACCGGCCGTTCGACGACCCGCAGCGACTGCCCTTCGGGCCCGTCGACATAGCCAAGGCGGATGCCGGCGGCGGTCAGTTCCGCGCCGATATCCTCGAGCTTCGGCAGCTTCTTGTCCCACAGCGAACGTGACGCCCTCGTCTCGGCCTTCTCGTCGGTGCGCACGACCTGCCAATACCAGCCGGACAACGGCAAATCGAACAAGGGCTCGCCAAGCGACTGGAACTGGTGATCGGGCGGCTCGTCCGGCGTCGCGACCTCGGCGATCAGGGTGCGGAGATAGAGATTGAGACGGCGGTCGAAGGCGCGCTCGGTGGCGTTGCGATAGACCGACGACAGAACGATGCCGGTGATGACCAGAATCACGACCACCCACGCGGTCGCCGACAGGAACAACCGCGTGGCGAGCGAACTTCCGCGCATCAGAGCAAGATCCCGAAAAGCATGTGCCCAGGCTCCGATTTTGCGGAGGGCGACTGGCCTTCGGATAAGATCATGCTCGAATAAAAGAGCAAGGCTCATCAGTTGCCGGCGGGCGGCGGCGTCAGCAGATAGCCGAGCCCGCGCACGGTCTGGATGATGTCGACGTCGAGCTTCTTGCGGATGCGCCCGACGAACACCTCGATGGTGTTGGAGTCGCGGTCGAAGTCCTGGTCGTAGAGATGCTCGACCAGTTCGGTGCGCGACACCACGCGCCCGGTGTGGTGCATCAGATAGGCCAGCAGGCGATATTCGTGCGACGTCATCTTGACTGGATTGCCGGAGACGCTGACGCGTCCGGTGCGCGTATCGAGCGAGACCGGGCCGCAGGTCAGCTCGGACTGGGCATGGCCGGTGGAGCGGCGCAGCAGCGCGCGGATGCGCGCCAGCACCTCCTCGAGGTGGAACGGCTTTGCGACGTAATCGTCGGCGCCGGCGTCGAACCCCTGCACCTTGTCGCTCCAGCGGTCGCGCGCAGTGAGGATCAAAACCGGCATCGCCCGGCCGCCGCGGCGCCATGCCTCCAGCACCGAGATGCCGTCCATCTTGGGCAGACCGATGTCGAGCACCACGGCGTCATACGGCTCGCTCTCGCCGAGGAAATGCCCCTCCTCGCCGTCGAAAGCGCGATCGACCACATAGCCGGCATCCGTCAGCGCCGTCGTCAACTGACGGTTCAGGTCCGGATCATCCTCAACGACAAGCAGGCGCAAGCTGGCCTCCAAAAATGAGCTCTACTACCATAGCAGAACCCAACATGAGGCCACCGGGCGTGAACGGGCCATGAACGGGGGGCGCGGTGCAATGTTACTTTTTCGTCATGCAGCTTGCGACCCTCCGCCCGCCGGGCGGTTGGAGCCGGGACATAGACTAGGCCCCGCCGACGGGTACGGATCCCCGGGCTCCGTCAGGTGCGGAAAAAGACGAACCAGACGACGCCCATCAGCAGGACCGCAAGCCCGGTCGAGACCGCGAGCAGCGCGAGCACCGAGGGGCCGGGCTCCGCCTGACGCGCCTCGGTCGGGGTTTCGACGATTTGACCATGTCGTTGCGTTGCCATGGAGACCTCTCGATATAAGTGCCTGTAATGCCGGCGAATGTTTGTGATGTTGCCGTGGGAGCAACGCACGATCGGAAAGCATGTTCCTTCAGCCGCGCCGGATGGCTGCGATGTCGCAAGATCGCTGCTTAGGTCACATCACCACGCACACCCGCTTCGATTAACACCGTTTCCGCATTTTCCCGCCCGCCATGTTTGAGGCGCGGGCATCTGATGCTACGATTACTGTTCGTTTGTCGCGTATTTCCGGAGTAGCCCATGGCCCCCCGCGCCAATTGGAAGGGTTTTCTGCGTCTTTCCCTGGTGACCTGTCCGGTCGCCCTCTATCCGGCGACCTCGGATACCGAAAAGGTCTCGTTCAACCAGATCAACCGCAAGACCGGCCACCGCATCAAATACGCCAAGGTCGATGCCGATACCGGCGAGGAAGTCGCCAACGAAGACATCATGAAGGGCTACAAGGTCGATACCGACACCTACATCGAGGTGACAAAGGACGAGCTTGACGACCTTGCGCTGGAATCGACCCGTACCATCGAGATCGACGAGTTCGTGCCGAGAGCCGATATCGACAGCCGTTATGTGATCCGACCCTACTACCTCGTGCCGGACGGCAAGGTCGGCCACGACGCCTTCGCGGTGATCCGCGAAACCATCCGCGCCATGGACAAGGTTGCGATCGGGCGCGTGGTGCTGACCAACCGCGAGCACATCATCGCGCTGGAGCCGCTCGACAAGGGGCTGATGGGAACGCTGCTGCGCTACCCCTACGAGGTGCGCAGCGAGAAGGAATATTTCGACGACATCCAGGACGTGAAGATCACCAAGGACATGCTTGATCTGGCGAAGCATATCGTCGAGCAGAAATCGGCTTCATTCGAGCCCGAGCAGTTCGAGGACCGTTACGAGCAGGCGCTGATCGACCTCATCAACAAGAAGCGCAACGGCTTGAGCACCACGGCCAAGTCCGCGCCGAAGGCGACCGGCAACGTCATCAACCTGATGGATGCGCTCAAGCGCAGCCTTTCTGGCGAACAGCAGGCCGCCCCGGTTGCCTCCGCCAAGGCAAAGGGCAAGAAGCCGAAAAAGACCGCCCCCGGCCAGCGCGAGATGCTGTTGCCGATCAGCGGTGGCGGCAAGCGCGCGGCCAAGGAGACCGCCAAGGAAACCACCAAGGAAACCACCAAGGAAGCGCCGAAGAAGGCCGAGAAGCCGGCGCGGTCGACCGCTCGCGCCAAGAAAGCCGGATGACCGGGTCGACGCGGATCGCGATGATGCGCGTTGTGCGGACCAGCTCACGCACACGAAAATGGCCGGCCGGCTTTGGCCGCCGTCCCTGCCCTCGTTTGGCACTGGGCTGTAACGGCGCCTGAACGACGCCGCCTGCCGGATCGCTACTTGAGCGAGTTGCCGACTTCGACGAATTTCGCGTTGACCGCGCCGCCCATGCCGTTGACCGCGGTGATGATCACGATGCTGATGCCGGCGGCAATGAGGGCGTATTCGATGGCGGTGGCGCCGCGCTCATCAACGAGAAATCTTGCTAGTAATCGACGCATAAAAAGCTCCTGTCGACGCTCCCGGGATATCGCCCGCGCCGCACTCGATAGACCCTAGGCAGGAACGGTTGAAGAGTTGCTGACGAACAGCATGAACGACCGATTAAGCGTGCCGGCGAAATCCCGGACGCCAGGTCGCTGGCTACCAAAAATTTACCATCCGGGCGGCAAAAGAATCGACTGCGAAAACAAAAGCCGCAGCGAACGAGCTTGCCTCGCCACGCTGCGGCCTGAAATTGGCACCGGGCACGAGGCCCGGTCCGAAGTCGTGCTCAGAAGTTGCGCTGGGCGCGGAACTGGACCAGGACCGTATCCTGATCCTTGAACTCGTAGAGCGCGTTCGGCTTCGGAGCCGTCGCGGTGAACACCGACGAACCCGCCATCTTCTGGTCGAGGTGGAACCACTGGACTTCGCCCGAGAACGTCAGGTTTTTGACCGGGGTCCAGCGGGTGACGACGCCGAGCTGCGAGACGTTGAAGTCGGGGTTGCAGCTGTAGGTGCCCACGCCGGAAACGCCAGTCTGGCCGGGGTGGCTGGCGGCGAAAGCCGCACAATAGGCGCCCTTGGCAGTCGTGGTACCGGCGCCGAGAATGTTGTCGTCGGCGCCACCGTCATATCGCACCGAAGAGTAGCTGCCGAACAGGCTCGTCGACCAGTAGGGATTCCAGTTGTGGTTGAACGCGCCACGAACGCCCCAAGCCGTGGTCAGGGCAATTCCGCCCGTGCCGGCGGCGCCCGGGAAATAGACGCCATCGGTGGTCGCTCCGAAGCCGACGCTCTGATAGCCGAAGCCGCTGTCGCCGAACATCGCGAAGCTTGGCGAGCTGCTGCTCGTCGCAATCACGTACTTGGTGGCGCCCTTGGCGTAGGACGCATCGATCTTGATGTCGTCGCCGGCGCCGGTCGGCAGATTCTTGATCTGCAATGCCGCCATCACCGCACCGCCCCACTTGGAATCGGGGTGGCCGCTGAGTTCCGAAGCCGCCGTGGGGACAGCGCCCGCGCCGAGCGTGTTGTACGACGCGTTGACCTCATGTGCAGCCGCCGACAGCTAGAACAGGCCCCAGGCCTGATCGACACGGATGTTGGCGACGATATCGGGCACGTGGGTGCCGGCATAGGCGTTCGAGCCGGTGCCGTTGGCGCCGATCGCCGACGGAATGCTCAGATTGTAGACAGAGGTACGGCTCCAGACCGTCGGATCGTCGAGGCCGATCGTACCCGACACGCCGTTGCCGAACTGGGCCGTGTACTGGATGTTGTTGACGCCAGTGTCGGTGTTCTGACCGCCGAGCAAGTTCGAGTTGATGTTGCCCGGGAAACCTTGCCACGGCGTTGCGTAAGCCGAGGCGGACTTGCCGAAGGTGAAGCCGGCGAACTGGATGAACAGAAACTCGACCGCCACGTAGCCGCCACCTGCGGTGCTCAGCGAGTTGGAGCTGAACGCCAAGCTCGGGTTGGAGCTGCCGCCGCCGACATTGTTGAACTGGAAGTCGCCCTGACCGAAGGTCCGGACCACGCCGTATTCGGTGGCGGTGCGGGTATCGACCGTCAGCGCCATGCGGGAGCGGGAAACGAAATAATCGCGATAGCGGTTCTGCTGGCCAAGATCGCCGTTCCAGGCCGGCGTGCCATGGGCGCCACCGTTGAACGTCGTGTCGACGCGCAGGTAGCCGCCGAGCTTGATGCAGGTGTCGGTGCCCGGGATGTAAAAGAAGCCAGCGCCGTAAAGCGAGCAGATTCTCACATATTCGATCGCCTTGGCCTTGACCGGCAGGTCTGCCGCCTGGGCTCCGCTGACCGCGAACAAGCCTGCCGCCGAGCCGAGAATAAGTGTGCGCGCCGAAATCATCTCAAAGTCTCCTATACTGCGTTTTACGCAGCTGCATGCTGGAGAAAATAATTCAAAGCTCATCCCGGAGAATGACAACGGTGTGAAATCGTCTACTTGGATCAGCGTTGTGACGTTTTCGCCACGTGACGAGGTCGCACCGATCAAGACCGTCAAAATCGCCTTCCGCCAGAGCGGTTACGGCAACAAAGATCTCTTCAAGACTGCGCCCGGCAGTTCCAGGGGAGCACTCGGTCGACGAAACGCATAACAGCACTTCCGGAGTCAGGTGTCGCGCGTCTTTACCGTACCGTCAAATCCTGATCCAACTGTCACAAATCGGCTGGAACAAACCGGCCGTTCAAACGCGGGGAAACCATCATGAAGCTCGGTGCCGCCATCGCGGAAATCATGAAGCGGGAGGGTATCGAAATCCTCTGCGGCTATCCGGTCAACCACCTCATCGAATTTGCCGCCAGTGCCGACATCCGCCCGATCATGGTGCGCCAGGAACGCATCGGCGTACACATGGCGGACGCGATCTCGCGCGTCACGTCGGGCCGTTCGATTGGCGCCTTCTGCATGCAACATGGACCGGGCGCCGAGAATGCGATGGGCGGCGTGGCTCAATGCTACGGCGAATCCGTCCCCGTACTGGTGCTGCCGATGGGCTATGCGCGCCGGCTCGCCAATATCGACCCGAACTTCAATTCCAGCCAGGCGATGAAGGCATTCTCGAAATCGTCCGAGCCGATCAACATCGCCGCCGAGGTCTGCAACATCTTCCGCCGGGCCTTCACGAAACTAAAGAACGGCCGCGGCGGACCTGTCATCGTCGAGATCCCCGCCGACATGTGGAACGAGGACGTGCCGGAGCCGCTCAACTACACGCCGGTGCTGCGCACCCGCTACGGCGCCGACCCGTTTCACATCAAGGAAGCGGCGGCGCTGCTGGTGAACGCCAAACGCCCGGTGATCTATGCCGGCCAGGGCGTGCATTACGCCCAGGCGAGGCCGCAGCTCAGACGGCTG
>CAZSRR010000057.1:0-35836 GCA_964609175.1 uncultured Bradyrhizobium sp. | reverse complement strand
CGGATGGCCCAAGGAAGCGCCCAAGCCCCTGCCGCGACGATCTATGTCCTCAACGGCCCGAACCTCAACATGCTGGGGACGCGCGAGCCCGAAACCTACGGCCACGCGACGCTTGCCGACGTCGAAAAACTCTGCGTGGAGACCGCCGCGCAATTCGGCCTGAAAGCCGATTGCCGGCAATCCAACCGCGAAGGCGAGTTGATCGACTTCATCCATGAGGCGCACGCCAAGAAGGCGGCCGGCATCATCATCAATGCCGGCGGATATTCGCACACCTCGATCGCGCTGCACGATGCGATCATGGCGGTGAGAATTCCCACGGTGGAAGTTCATGTCAGCAACATCCACGCCCGGGAGAGTTTTCGTCATCACTCCTATACAGCCATGGCCGCCTTTGCCTCGCTATGCGGCTTCGGCATCGACGGCTACCGGCTCGCAGTAACCGGCCTTGCCGCCAAAATTGGCGCCAAGGTGAGAAGTTGAAGGCCAGAAACTGCCTTCGCGAACTGACCGCACGACATCAATCAAATCCTGACGCTTCAGCCGTCACCCACATCGAGAATTCCGGATCAAGAGCATGGCCCGCCAGCCCGACCCCAAGTCAGCGGACAAATCAGCCGCAAACCTCAAGAGCGACGACAGCGCGCTCATTCGCGAACTCGCATTGCTGCTGGACGAGACCAGCCTGACCGAGATCGAAATCGAGCGCTCGGGCCTGCGCGTGCGCGTCGCGCGCAATATCACCGTGTCGGCGGCGATGCCGTCGAGCTTCCAGCCGGCGCCGGTGGCCGCGGCGGCGGCCGTGCCTGCCGCGGGCGCCGATCTCGCCAAGCATCCGGGCGTGGTCCCCTCGCCGATGGTCGGCACCGCCTATTGGGCGCCCGAGCCCGGCGCCAAGCCGTTCATCGACGTCGGCACCAAGGTATCGGCCGGGCAGACGCTGCTGATCATCGAAGCGATGAAGACGATGAACCAGATCCCGTCGCCGCGCGCCGGCACCGTGACGCAAATCCTCGTCGAGGACGGCCAGCCGGTCGAATTCGGCGAGCCGCTCGTAATTATTGAGTAAGCGAATGGCGAGTAGCGAATGGCGAATGCAAAAGAGATGACCTCTCTCTATTCGCCCCTCGCCATTCGCTACTCGCCCGCGGGGACCCCATGTTCGACAAAATTCTCATAGCCAATCGCGGCGAGATCGCACTCCGCGTGCTGCGCGCGTGCAAGGAGCTCGGTATCTCCACCGTCGCGGTGCACTCCACCGCCGACGCCGATGCCATGCATGTGCGGCTCGCCGACGAAAGCGTCTGCATCGGGCCGCCGCCGTCGAAGGATTCCTACCTCAACATCCCCGCGCTGCTTGCGGCCTGCGAGATCACCGGCGCGGACGCGGTGCATCCCGGCTACGGCTTCCTGTCGGAGAACGCCCGCTTCGCCGAAATTCTGGCCGAGCACAATCTGGACTTCATCGGCCCGAAGGCCGAACACATCCGCCTGATGGGCGACAAGATCGAGGCCAAGAAGACCGCCAAGCGGCTCGGCATCCCCGTGGTGCCCGGCTCCGACGGCGCGGTTTCCGCCGACGACGACGCGATGGCGATCGGCGAGGCGATCGGCTTTCCGGTGCTGGTGAAGGCCGCCGCCGGCGGCGGTGGTCGCGGCATGAAGGTGGCGCGTTCCGCCGACGAGCTGATGCTGGCGTTGTCGACCGCGTCCAACGAAGCCAAGTCGGCGTTCGGCGATGCCTCGGTCTATCTGGAGAAATACCTGCAGAAGCCCCGCCATATCGAGATCCAGATTCTCGGCGACGGCCGCGGCGGCGCGATCCATCTCGGCGAGCGCGACTGCTCGCTGCAGCGCCGTCACCAGAAGGTCTGGGAGGAAGGCCCCTCGCCGGTGCTCGCCGCCGCCGCCCGCGCCAAGATCGGCGAGACCTGCGCCAAGGCGATGCGGGACATGAAGTATCTCGGCGTCGGCACCATCGAATTCCTGTACGAGGATGGCGAGTTCTACTTCATCGAGATGAACACCCGCATCCAGGTCGAGCATCCCGTCACCGAGAGCATCACCGACATCGACCTCGTGCTGGAGCAGATCCGCATCGCCGCCGGCGGCGACCTGCCGGCGAAACAGAACGAGATCGCGATCATCGGGCACGCCATCGAATGCCGCGTCAATGCGGAAAACCCGCAGACCTTCCGACCGTCGCCCGGCAGGATCACGCAATTCCACCCGCCCGGCGGCCTCGGCGTGCGGATCGACTCCGCCGTGTACCAGGGCTACGTCATTCCGCCTTATTACGATTCGCTGGTCGGCAAGCTGATCGTGCACGGCAAGACCCGCGCCGAGTGCCTGATGCGGCTGCGCCGGGCGCTCGACGAGATGGTGGTCGACGGCATCGAGACCACCCTGCCGCTGTTTCGGGCGCTGGTCCGGGAGACCGACATCATCAACGGCGATTACCACATTCACTGGCTCGAGCAGTACCTCGCCGGCCAGCCGGCCAAATGATCTGGCGAATGGGGGGAACCCTTTGCCCGTTCCCGCGTTGGACCGCGTTAGGGGGCGTTGGGGCTTGATTTCGTTTGCTTGATCCGGCGAGACCATCGTGACATCTGAAGCGCGGAAGAGGCGCGCTCTGTGGCAAATCCTGCTGTTGTCGGCGGGGTTTTTGGTGCTGGTGGCCGTCAGCGCCAGTGCGGTTCTGCTGGTCAACAAGGCGCGTGACCATAACCGACTTGTTGTTCATACGGTCGAGGTGGAAAGCCAGCTTTCCAATCTGTTGCTGGAAATCCGCCGCGCCGAAAGCGCTACTCGCGCCTATCTGCTGACGTCGGCCCCGCAGTTCCTCGCCGAGTATGAGACGGCGGCCGCCAACGTCCTGCCGGCAGCCGATAAACTGGGCAAGCTCACCAGCGACAACCCGGTCCAGGTCGAAAACTTCACCAGGCTGCGCGAAGCCGTCGAACAGCGCCTGGGCGAATTCGCGCGCGGTATCGATCGCGTCAAGAACAATGACGTCGCCGCCACCATAACCGTGTTGCGCAACGGAACGGCGACGGGCGCCGTGGAGACCATCGGCGAGACCAGCCGCGCGATCCGCGCCGAGGAAGCTCGCCTGTTCGCCTTGCGGACCGAGAATGCCGACCGGACCCAGGTTCTCGCATCCTCCGTAACGATCGCCGGCTCCGCGCTCGTCATCGCGCTCGCCGGAATTTCCGCCTTCCTGGTGAGACGTTCATCCCGCGGCCGCGACGAAGCCGAGGAAAAGCTCCGCGACAGCAATCTCAACCTCGAGACCACCATCGAAGAGCGCACCGCGGACCTGCGCGAAGCCAATGAGGAGATCCAGCGCTTCGCCTACATTGTCAGCCATGACCTGCGTTCGCCACTGGTCAACATCATGGGATTCACAAGCGAGCTCGAGGAATTGCGCGGCGACATCTTCAGGCGGATCGCAACGCTCTCGCGCGAACAGTCCGACGCACCCTTGGTCCCCGAAAACGCCACCGATACCGCCGAGCCCGCGCTTGAAGGCGCCGACAAGCAGCTTTCCGACGATTTCAGCGAGGCGCTCGGCTTCATCAAGTCGTCGATCGGCAAAATGGATCGGCTGATATCGGCGATCCTCCACCTCACCCGCGAAGGACGACGCGAATTCGAGCCCGTCGCGATCGACACCAGAGAGTTGATGAATGGAATCGTGGCAACCGTCGCGCATCAGGCTGCGGAAGCCCAGGCGCGTATCCACATCGACCCGCTGCCGAATATCGTCAGCGACCGCCTTGCGCTGGAACAAATCTTTTCCAATTTGATCGACAATGCCCTCAAATACCTGAAGAGTGGAGTTCCAGGCGAAATCCTGGTGCGCGGCCGCACCAAGCTCGGTTTCGCGATTTTCGAGATATCGGACAATGGGCGCGGTATCGATTCAAAGGACCATCAGCGGATTTTCGAATTATTCCGCCGGGCGGGAACCCAGGATAAACCGGGACAAGGCATTGGCCTGGCTCACGTCCGCGCCCTGGTGCGCCGCCTCGGCGGAACGATGTCGGTCGCCTCGGAACTTCATCACGGCAGCACGTTCACGATCACGCTGCCCATCAAATGGTCCGCCAACCGGAATAAGCAGACATGAGTAACCCCGTCACCATCATCATGATCGAAGACGATGAGGGCCACGCCCGCCTGATCGAGCGGAACATCCGCCGATCCGGTGTCAACAATGAGATCAAACCGTTCACCAGCGGTACAGCCGCGCTCGACTACCTGTTCGGCGCGGATGGGACAGGTCTCGACCACAAGGGCAATGCGCTTCTCATCCTGCTCGATCTCAATTTGCCGGATACGACCGGCATCGACATCCTGAAGCGGGTCAAGGAGAACAAGTATCTCAAGGCCACGCCGGTGGTGGTGTTGACGACGACCGACGACTCCCAGGAGATCAAGCGCTGCTACGAGCTGGGATGTAACGTCTACATCACCAAGCCCGTGAACTACGAAAGCTTCGCCAACGCCATTCGCCAGCTCGGTCTGTTCTTTTCCGTCATCCAGGTACCCCCTGCAGCCACATGAACACGACGCCGACACTGCTGTATATCGACGACGACGCCGGCCTTGCCAGGCTGGTCGAGCGCGGCTTGATGCGAGCCGGCTTCAAGGTCGTTCACGCGCCGGGCGGCGAGCAAGGTCTGGCGCGGCTCGCGCAGGGCGGCATCGACGTGGTTGCGCTCGACCAATACATGCCGGGTCTCGACGGCCTCGAAACGCTGGAACAGATCATGGCCACGGCGGACGCCCCGCCCGTGGTGTTCGTGACGGCCTCGCAGGATTCGGCGATCGCCGTCACGGCGCTGAAGGCGGGCGCCGCCGACTATCTGGTCAAGGACACCCAGGGCGAATTCATTCCGCTGCTCCAGGTCGCCTGCACCGGCGCGCTCAAGCAGGCCGAGATCCAGCGGGCGCGCGACGAGGCGGAGGCCGAGGTTCACCGCTCGCGCGACCGCTACGCGGCGCTGGCGGCCGAACGCGAACTCTTGCTGCGCGAGGTCAACCATCGCGTCGGCAACTCGCTGCAGATCATCGCCTCGCTGCTGCACCTGCAGGCCAATTCGACCACCCAGGACGACGTCAAGGCCGCGCTGACCAATGCGATGGGCCGCGTCGCCGCCGTCGCGCAGGTGCATCGGCGTCTTTATACCTCGCACGATCTCAAGAGCGTGCTGCTGAACCAGTATCTCGAGGCCTTGCTGGAAGACCTCCGGCGATCGGCCGAAGGCAACAAGATGTCCCGGCTGACGCTCAAGGCCGAACCGATCGAGATCGACCCGGACCGCGCGGTCGCGATCGGCATCATCGTCAACGAGCTGGTGATGAACGCGGTCAAATACGCCTATCCCGACGGCTCCGGGCCGATCCACGTCGAACTCCAGTCCGACGGCGAGAATCTGATCGTATCGATCGCCGACGACGGCGTGGGCCTCGCCGTCAAGGCCGATCCGCGCTCCACCGGCATGGGACAGCGCATCGTCAGCGCCATGGCCGCCAAGCTCGACGCCACTGCCGAGCGCGACCCCGATCATCACGGCACTCGGATCGTGCTGCGCTTCCGCCGCTCGCCGAAGCCGGCCCCGAAGCAGAGCAGCGCTGCGGCGGGGTGATCACGCCGCCGCCTCGATGGCGCGCGAGGTTGCCAGCAGCACGTCCGCCACTTCGATCACACGGCGCGGGCTCAGCCGGTTTCTCACGGCCGAGAGCGTGATCGCGGCGGCCGGCTCGCCGTCCCGGGTACGGACCCAGGCCGACAGCGACTTCGTTCCCTGCACCAGGCCGACGTCGCGCAGATTGTAGCCCCTGTGGCGCGCGAGCTGGATCTGGCCGAGCACGGTGGCGGGATTCGTGCGGTAGGCGCCAAATCGTGGTTCGTTGGCGAGCACGATCTTGCGCGCCTCGGCCGTCGGCGGCGCGGCGAGGATCGCGACGCCGGCACTGCTGACGCCAAGCGGCCGCCGCACGCCGACCTCGATCGACAGCACCTGGATCGGATAGAAGCCGATGCGGCGGGCCACGCACAGGGTGTCGAGCCCGGTGCGCGTCGTCAGGAACAGCGTATCGCCGAGTTGCGCCGAAGCTGCCGCGAGATGCGGCTCGGCTGCAATCAGCAGCGGCGTACGCGATGGCCGTGCCAGCGCCAGTTCGGGCACCTGACGACCGACGACGTAGTTCCCCGTCCGCTCGCTTCGCTCGACGATCCCCTCCTCGATCAGCACGTGCACGATGCGGTGGACCGTGGGGCGCGCCAGCGAGGTCGCTTGCACGACTTCGGCCAGCGGCACGCCTTTTTCTCCACCAACCGCGAGCGTCCGCAGCACGGTCACGGCGCGGCGGATCGCCTGCCCGCCCTTACGCGGCGCACGGGCGCGAGCCCCTGATCCACCCTTTGTCATGGCGTTGTTCCTGTCCACATTGTGGACAAAAACACCACATTTTGGTCGACAGCGAAAGGGCCGCGCGCAAGATCGGCGCGCAGATAAAGGATGCGCCTGCCGCCTGGACGGGGCTCGCGCAAAAATAATGATGCGGCGGATGCCGCCGCTTTTAGGGAGAATGCGATGAAGTTTTTCGCGATAGCAGGCGTCGCTTTATCGACAATGATGACGGTGGCTTCGAGCCTCCCGGCCGTTGCGCAGCAGTGGCCCACGCGGCAAGTGCGCCTGATCGTGCCCTATCCGCCGGGCGGCAATGTCGACAGCGCGGCGCGCGTCATCGCCGACCGGCTGCAGGCCAAGCTCGGCCAGCCGTTCATCGTGGAAAACAAGGCCGGCGCCGGCGGCCTCATCGCAGGCGAAGCTTTCGCCAAGATGCCGCCCGACGGCTACGCGCTTTTCGTCGGCGCCAACGGCCCGGTGCTGTTCGCGCCCGAAATCGCCAAGCGCGACGCCTATAACTGGAAGCGCGATTTCGTGCCGATCAGCTCGATCACGATGACCCCGCTGGTGCTCGAAGTGCATCCGTCGCTGGCGCCCAAGGATCTCAAGGCGTTCATCGAGCTCGCTCGAAATCAGCCCGGCAAGCTGACGATGGCGTCTCCGGGCCAGGGCACCACCAATCATCTGCTCAGCGAGCTGATGCAATCCACGCTCGACGTGAAATGGCTGACGGTGCATTACCGCGGCAACGCGCCGGCACTCAACGACCTGATCGGCGGGCAGGTGCAGTTCGCGCTCGACCAGATCTCGGTCGGCCTGCCCTCGATCAAGAGCGGCATGTTGCGCGCCCTCGCCGTCACCGGAAGCCGTCGCGCGTCCTGGCTTCCCGACGTGCCGACCTTCACCGAACTCGGCTACAAGGAATTCGACGGCCAGACCTTTACCGGCCTGTTTGCACCGGCGCGCACGCCGCCCGAGATCGTGACCAGGCTGCACGACACGCTCGCGGAAATCCTCAAGGATCCCGCCGTCATCGCGAAGTTCAATGCGCTCGGCGCCGAGGCCGTGTCGATGACGCCTCAGGAGTTCACGGCCTATCTCGAACGCGAGGACGCCAAGTGGATTCCTGTGGTCCGCAAGGCCAACATCAAGGCTGACTGAGGCGCATCCCGATGCGGATCGATCCTGCACATCTCGATGCCGAAAAGGCTTACCGGCTGATCACCGGCATCGTGGTGCCGCGGCCGATCGCGTGGGTGACCAGCCTGTCGGCGTCAGGCGTGCTCAACCTCGCCCCGTTTTCGGCCTTCACGTTCGTCTCGCCAAAACCGCCGATGCTGGCCATCAGCGTCGGCCGCAAGGGCGGGACCTACAAGGACACCGCGCAAAACATCCTCAACAACGAGGAGTATGTCGTTCACATCGCGGATTCGAGCCTGATGAACGCGGTGCATGAGAGCTCCACCGAGCATCCGCCCGATGTCAGCGAGGTCGACGAACTCCGGCTGTCGACGATTGCGGGCGAGCGCATCAAGGTGCCCCGCCTCGTGGCCGCGCCGATCGCGATGGAATGCCGCTTCCGGCAATGCCTCGAATTCGGCGAGACCCGCAGCCGCCTGATCGTCGGCGAGGTGCTGGTCTTTCATATCAGGGATCAGCTGCTGCAGAACGGCAAGATCGAGACCGAGGCGCTCGACCCGATCGCCCGCATCGCCGGCCCGCGTTACGCGCGGCTCGGCGAAATCGTCACCCTGAAACCGGTCTTCCAGACGTCGAAGACTGAATCCTGAAGCGTCGTGCGTCCGCGCAAAATGCGGCGCCGATCCGGAGACCTGACTGATGCGTTTTGTAAGTTTTGCCTTGAACGGCGAGCCCCGTTTCGGTGTGGCCGTGGATGGCGGTGTCGTCGATCTCACCGAACAGTTCGGACCGACCTGCTCCGACCTTCGAAGCCTGATCGCCGCCAACCGCCTGGACGATGCGCGGCGTACTGCTGCCGGCCTCAAGGCGGGCCATGCCCTCGACGATCTCGTGCTGCTGCCGCCCGTTCCGAATCCGGAAAAGCTCTGGTGCATCGGCGTCAACTACAGGGATCGCAACGCCGAGTACAAGGACAATTCGGACCTGCCGAAATATCCGAGCCTGTTCGTCCGCAACCCCTGCTCGGTGGTCGGCTCCGGCCAGCCGATCGAAAAGCCGAAGATCTCCGAACAGCTAGACTATGAGGGCGAGCTCGTCATCGTGATCGGCAAGGAAGGCCGCCACATCCCGCGGGAGCGCGCGTTCGAGCATATCTTCGGCATGACGCTGTGCAACGAGGGCAGCGTGCGCGACTGGCTGCACCACGGCAAGTTCAACGTCACGCAGGGCAAGAATTTCGACCGCTCCGGCAGCATCGGGCCGTGGATCGTCACCGCGGACGAATGCGATCCGCGCGGGCCGCACGATATCATCACCCGCGTCAACGGCGAGGTGCGCCAGAGCGAGTCGACCGAACGGCTGATGTTCCCGTTCGATTTCCTGATCGCCTACCTCTCCACCTTTGCCACGCTGAAGCCCGGCGACATGATCGCGACCGGCACGCCAACCGGCGCCGGCGCCCGCTTCACCCCGCCACGCTGGCTCAAACCGGGCGACGTCGTCGAGGTGGAGTCGACCAAGATCGGCATCCTGCGCAACACCGTGGCGGAGGAAAAATAAGCCGATGCTCGATCAACCCACCATCGAACGGCTGGCGCAGCGCCTCGACGAGGCCGAACGCAGCAAGTCGCTGATATCGGCATTCACGCGCGACTATCCTGATCTGACGATCGAAGATGCCTACGCCATCCAGCGCGCCTGGACGAAACTGCAGCTTTCCCGCGGCCGCATCGTCAAGGGCCACAAGATCGGGCTTACATCGAAAGCGATGCAGAACGCCGTCGGCATTTCCGAGCCTGATTACGGCGTGCTGTTCGCCGACATGTTTTATCCCGACGCGTCGCCGATCCCGTTCGACCGTTTCCACGCGCCGAGGATCGAGGTCGAACTGGCCTTCGTGCTGAAAGCACCGTTGAAGGGACCCGGCTGCACGCTGTTCGACGTGCTTAACGCCACCGACTACGTCACGCCGGCGCTGGAAATCCTGGAGACGCGGATGCACCGCGTCGATCCCGAGACCAGGGCGCCGCGCAAGGTGATGGACACGATCTCGGATAATGCCGCCAACGCCGCGCTGGTGGTCGGAGGCCGTCCCATTCGCCCGCTGGATTTCGACCTGCGCTGGATCGGCGCGCTGTTGTTCCGCAACGGCCAGATCGAGGAAACCGGCATCGCCGCCGGCGTTCTCAACCACCCCGCCAACGGCGTGGCCTGGCTCGCGGATCGCCTCGCCGCCCAGGGCGAAACGCTCGAAGCGGGCGAAGTGGTGCTGGCCGGATCGTTCACGCGGCCGGTCGACATCAGCAAGGGCGATACGTTCCACGCCGATTACGGCCCGTTCGGATCGGTATCCTGCCAGTTCGTCTAAAAAAGCAAAACAGGGAAAGCCGCGATGACAAGGCGCAAGAGCATTCACATCGGCGAATTCAAGCACGCCAACCCGATCCCGAACGCCTGCCGCATCGGCAATCTCCTGATGTCCGGCGTCATCCTCGGCCGCAACGCTGACGGCAGGATGCCCCAAAAGATCGAAGACCAGTGCGCCAACATGTTCGGCCACATGAAGGCGATCGTCGAAGCCGGCGGCGGCACCACCGACGACATCATCAAGATGACGGTGTGGCTGCAGGACCGCAGCCAGCGCGCACCGGTCAATGTCGAATGGCTAAAGATGTTTCCAGACGAACATTCGCGCCCTGCCCGCCACGCACTGCAGATGGACATGGAGAATGGCGCGCTCGTGCAATGCGACTTTACGGCCGTGATCGGCTGACGCGACCGAAGGAATAACAGACATGCCGGCCTATCTCCCGTTCGACCCGAACCCGCGCCGCCCCGCAAAACTGCCGCCGCCGAAGAGCATCGACAGCCAGTTTCACGTGCTGGGCCCGCTGGACAAATATCCGGTGCGGCCGGGCGCCGCCTACCAGATGCCATCGGCGACCTGGGAAGCAGCCCTTCGCGTCCACAAGACGCTCGGCATCGAGCGCGGCATCATCGTGCAGACCACGACCTACGGCGCCGACCACGCCGTTGTGCTCGATGCGCTCGCGGCGATGGGCCCGAACTACCGCGCCTGCGCCAATGCGCTGGTGTTCGCCGAAGCCAGCGACTCCTACCTCGCCAAGCTGAACGACGCCGGCGTGCGCGGCGCGCGCTTCAGTTTTCGCCAGGAACTCGGCGCGGTTCTCTCCGACAAGGATTTTGCCCGCGCGATCGCGCGGATGCGCGAACTCGGCTGGTACGCAAAAATCCAGCCGGAGAAGGACGGCATCGTCTCCAGCGTCGCAAAGTACGAAAATCTCGACATCCCCGTGCTGATCGACCACATGGCCCGCCCCGATCCCGTGCGCGGCAAGGACGATCCGAACCTGCAGAAGATGTTGGAGCTGCTGTCGAAGGGCAATTTCTGGGTGATGCTGTCGCTCGGCGAAAAGACATCCAAGAAGGGCAAGCCGTGGGACGACGTCATCCCGATCGCACGCGCCTACATCGAAGCCGCCCCCGACCGCTGCGTCTGGGCCAGCGACTGGCCGCACCCGGTTTCGGTGGTGCAGCCGCCCAATGATGCCGATTTGCTCGAACTGCTCTACAGCTACGTCGCTGATGAAGCGGAATTGAAGAAGATTTTGGTCACCAACCCAGCGAATTTGTTCGGCTACGAGGATTAAGGCTTGGCGTTCGTAAGCGCGCGACCGAATACGAGATGTCTTCCACTTTCGGCAGCCTGGCGGACATGGCGTGCATCGCTGCTGGCTCGACTCGATCGTGAATGATCCCTTGCGGACATTTGGTCATGAGCACGCGATGCGAATGGCGATCCGTCCGTCAGGCAAAGAAGCCATAGTTGATCTTCCAACCAGTGCTCTTTTCCAGTTCTTTGTATAGGGCGTCGAAGCCCCCCGTTCTGCCATAGCCAGTCGCGCTGACATATCGAACGGGCTCATCCGTCTCGAAATAGAATTCAATCGCGCCGCCGCCCAAATTCTCCGCACGCTCCCAATAGCCGTTGCAACAGGGGTAGCGTCCGTCTACTCCGAACAAGATGAGCCAGAGCCGCTGCGTAAGAGACGTGTGTTTTCGAGCCTCGATCGCACTTAGCGGGTCCTCAGCTAGATAGACAAACCGTACTCCAGGAAAAACCCGGCTAAGCTGCAGTTGAACGTCAGCCACACTGCCCAGTGCAGTCCGGTCCGGTTTGCGGATCACTCCCCGCAACGACATCTGGCACCTCGGCTTTCCTGCGCTCTCCTAAGCGCGTGTCAATGTCACCCAGTCGTTGCCGCACCAGGACAGTCGATTCTTCCTGCCACAGCGGCGGCCTGTCAACAACATGGACTTCCGTAATTGGCCCATCGCATCAACTCACCGCGCCCTGGAATTTGCTCGCTATCGGAACATTGCGGACTTCGATTGACGCGGACCCGTCAGCTCGATTTGCAAGCCCCCAGGCTCTCGATATCAGGCCGCACACCTACCGCAGCACAACCGTCAGGAGCCCGACGATGACCGGCAGCGTCACCGCCGCCAAAACCGTCCCGAGCGCCACCGCGCCCGAGACGGCTTCAGTCAGCCGTCCGTACTGGGCCGAGAAGATGTAGGCATTGGCGCCGGTCGGCATCGCGGCAAACAGCACGACCACGGCTGCGGAAATCGGCGGCAGCGCCAACACATAGAACGCGAGGATCGCGGCAATCGCCGGCATCGCCAGCAGCTTGAGCGCGCACATCACGGCCATCGCGAGCGCCTGGCCCTTGATGCGGAATCCGAACAGATTGATGCCGAGCGCGATCAAGGCCGTGGGCGAGCCCGCCTGCGCCAGCAGTTCGAGCGTTTTGTCCGCTACCGGATGCAGCCCTAATCCGGTCAGGCGCCAGAGGAAGCCGAAGCCCAGCGCCAGCATGATCGGGTTGCGTGCAATATCGCGCACCGCCCGCAGCACCAGCAGCGGCACGCTTTCGGAAGACTTCCGCTCCGCCCACGCCATCTGCAGCGTACCGCAAAGCCAGAGCAGCGGCGTGTTGACCGAGATGATCAAGGCCATCGACCCGGCCGCCTGACTCCCCAGCGCCGACAAGATCAGGGGAAGGCCGAGCATGACGATGTTACCGTAGATCGATCCGATCGCCAGCACCACGCCGTCGGCCCGCGACTGCCGAAGAACCGACGACACCAGCAGTGCTGCGATCCACGTCGCCGCCGTTGCCCCATAATAGGCGCCCCACACCGCAAAAGCGTTGACGCCCGGAAATTCCGCGACGACCACAATGCGGAACAGCAGCGCCGGAATGGCGATGCTGAAGGCGAACTCGGAAATGCCCTTGTGCGCGGTCGGCGAAATGAAGCGCAGCGCCACCGCCGCATAGCCGGCCGCGATCAACGCGAACACGGGAACGACGACCAGGACTGCGCTCATAGTGCCTCATTCACCCCTATCGGGCCGCGCTGTCGCCATTGCGGAACGTAGCATTCGCACCGCCCGTCCTGCTATCATGGGCGCATGACATCGCGCGAGTCTGCCGCTTCCGAAATCACGCCCGAAGTGCTGCTGCGGGCGTATGCCTGCGGCATCTTTCCGATGGCCGAAAGCGCTGAAGACCCCTCGCTGTTCTGGGTCGAGCCGGAACTGCGCGGCGTGATACCGCTGGACGGGTTTCGCATCGCCTCGCGGCTGGCCCGCACCGTGCGCTCGGACGCCTTTCGCGTCACCGTCGATACTGCCTTCAAGGCGATCATCGCCGGCTGTGCGGCGCCGCAGCCGGGTCGCGACGACACCTGGATCAACCAGCGCATCCGCGATCTCTATCTCGGGCTCTACAAGCTCGGGCATTGCCACAGCGTCGAGGTCTGGCAGGACGACGACCTCGTCGGCGGCCTCTACGGCGTCAGCCTCGGGCGCGCGTTCTTCGGCGAGAGCATGTTCCATCGCGCCCGCGACGCCTCGAAAGTGGCGCTGGTGCATCTGGTGGCGCGTCTGATCGCGGGCGGCTTCGAACTGCTCGATACGCAATACGTCACCGAGCATTTGCGCAGTTTTGGCGCAGTCGAAATTCCGCGGCGTCGCTATCGCGCTTTGCTCGACAAGGCGATCATGGGGGAGCCAGCGGATTTTCTGCGATTGCCGGCTGACGCCCCGGTACCAGGCATCGAGGCGCTCGAAATCATTGCCGCGCGCGGCTGAGTCTCGCGGCCGGTTGCGCCGCGGTTCTGGTCAGATGCACCACGTTTGAGGGAGGCTTGGTCAGCAGCCCCGGAAAAAGTGCGTCGGCGGCGAACGCGCCCGAGATCAAGGCCGCCTCGACACCGGGCCCGTGGGTCGAGCTGCCAGCCACGACCAGGCCGGGGATCGGGCTCTTGACGCCCTTCAGCCTGTCTTTTTTCGCCACGCCATAGATCGAGCCCGAACTCGACCAGTCATACCGCGCAAACGTCACCGGACTTGCTTCGTCCCGATAAACGATGTGATCCGACAGACCGGGAACGACGTTTTCGGCGAGCGCAATCAACTGGTCGCCGATCTGCTTCTTGCGGGCTCCATAGTCGGAAGCCCGGCGGACTTCGTCGATATCCGTTCCGGAGCCGAACCATTGCGCGGCTTGCGCGGGAGGCTGCAGCGCCGTGATGGTCAAAGTGGAATGGCCCTTCGGCGCCGCCGACGGGTCGATGCGCGAGAGCGAGGTGATGCCGATGCCAGGGGCGCCCTCGACATGGACCGCAGGACGGATGTCGGGAACGAAATCGACGCCAAGGTGGACCGTGAAGGCCGACGTCGCCGATTTCGTCTCGGCAATCCGCGCGAGAAACTCGGCGGGAAGCGCCTTCGGATCGATCAGTTCCAGAAAGGTTCGCCGCAGATCGGCGTTGCTGACGACGGCGCGCGCCGAGACCTGCTTGCCGTCGGCAAACGTCACGCCTGCGGCGCGGCGGTCCCTGACGTCGATACGACCGACCGCGGAATTGAGCCGCAGCTCGCCGCCGCGCATTCGAACGGCATCGGCAAGAACGCCCGCAAATTTCCCGGAGCCGCCAAGCGGATGATAGCCGCCGTGAAAATAATAGCCGAACAGCGGGACCATTTGCGCGCAGCTCAGCGTTTCCGAGCCGTCGCTGATATAGCCGGTCAGCGCGGCAACGAGCCTGCGGGCCTTGGGATCAGAGATATGCGCTTCGACCAGCTGGTCGAACGGCTTTTCCATCCAGCGAACGGCCAGCGGATGCGCTCTCGGAAACGCCAGCATCGCATCGACGTTCATTCCGAGCCCGGGAATGCCGCCAGCGCCGACCAGCGGCGAAAACATCCCGTCGTAAATCGCGCGGATGGTGGCAAACAGCGTTTCAAATCCCTTGCCTTCCGCCGGGAAGAGGCGGCCGAGTTCGGCAACGTAGTCGCGCCAGTCTTCGGGCACGTCGATGGTCCGGCCGGCCAGGCGATAGGTGTGATCGACCCGCCGCCACTCGATCTGGTCGGCGACCCGCAGCCGCTCGAGGATGGACGTCACCGGGCCACCGGGCCAGACGCCGGAGAAATCATGCGGCCCGGCATCGAAGCGATAGACCAGCGGCTCACCCTTGTGATGCAGCTTGCGCTGGAACGTCTGGCAAAATCCGCCCGGCTGAAAATGTTGTTCGGCAACGAGAACCTTCAGTCCGGCATCGGCCAGCAATGCGCCTGCCGTCAGCCCGCCGATGCCGGCTCCCACCACCGCAACGTCGTACTCGCCATCGCCTGCCGCGCCGCCCAGCGCAGGCGCCGGCCACCGCCAGGTTTCGCGCGCGGCAAGTCGCCTGGCCAGGGCGCGACGGCTCAACCATTTTGGTGCAAAGATCGACGTCACCGTGCCGAACACGACGATTGACGACGTCACGGCCGTTCCGGCGTCGAGGTAACCGGCAAGGGCCAGCAGCAGGAACAGCGCTCCCCAGACGGCGGAAATCGTCATGTTGACCTGCGTGAAAATCGGGCTGTCCGCCTCGCTGGCGTAATCGGCGTGCGAAAATTCCGCCGTCCAGGGACGCCGCACCACCACGGTGCCCAGCGCGAACACGCCCAGTCCGACAAACACGAGCGTGAGCGCGCGGGCGGCAACGACGTCGGGCCCCAGCAAAACGCCGACTGCGAGGACACCGAAGATCAGCAGCACCGCTCGTTCAAGCATGCGCATTTCGCGGCGGTAGCCGCGCCATGCTGCGATGACGACGGAAGCAAGCAAGCCGGCGTGAATGGCGCTCGCAGGCATTCCGCGCGCGAACAGAACCGAGAACACGACGATCGGGAGCAGCGCAAGGCTGGCGTTCAGGAACGTCGACATTCCCGCACCTCACAGGCTTGTGAAAGTCGAAATTCTAGAGTGCGGCTGCACGCCGTGGATTGATCTCGGTCAACCGGCCCGCGATGCGCCAACGTCACACCGCGAAAGTCGGCTCAGTCCGCAGTCAATTTCCGAACAACCCGCCAAACAATCCGCCGGGGCGCTGCTGCGGCGGAGGCGGCGGCGGCGCCTGTTGCGGCTGCGGCTGGTATTGCGGTTGCGGCGGACGCGGCGCCGCCTGCCTCGGCTGCGGCGGACGTCTTGCCGCCGGCGGCGGCGCGACCGGCTTGGGATCGGGCTGCGCGCTGACGATGGTTTGGTCCGGGCCTTTGCAGTCGGTCAGCCAGATATCGTAAACTGGATGTTCGACGCCATGCAGGCCGGGGCTCGCGGCAAACATCCAGCCCGAAAAGATCCGCTTCACCTCGCCCTGCAGCGTGATCTCGTCGACCTCGACAAAGGCGTCGGTGTTGGCGGCTTCCGTCGACGGCCGCGTATAGCAGGCGCTGGTCTTCACGCGCAGCGCGCCGAACTGCACGGTTTCGCCGATATCCTCTTCGAAATTGATGATGCGGCCGGTGATCTTGTCGAGGCCGGAAAAGCTCGCCTTCTTGTTGGTGATCTTGGTCGCGGGCGGCTCGGACACCACCTCGTCACCAGGCTGCAGCGACGCGGGCGCAGCCGGCGCGTTCTTGGCGGCGGGTTGGCGGCCCGGCGGCGCGTTGGCAACACCCGGCTGGGGCGTTCCCGGCGGCGGCGGCAGCGGCTGGGACTGGAAACTTCCGGGCGGCGGCACGCCCTGCCCGGGCGGCGGACGATTCGGGGTCGGCAACAGGCGGCCGCGCGGCAGTTCCGGCACCTCCTCGTCGTCGTCGGGATATGGCTGCTGATTGCCACGGGGAATCGCCCCCGGCGGCCGCAGCGGCGGGTCGGAAAAGATATTGCCGATCTGCGCCTGCGCCGGCGGCACAAGCGAGGTCGTGGAGGCGGCGATCAGGGCCGCAAGACCGGTCAGGGCGATGGTTCGAAGCATCTCGCGGCTTTTACAGGCGAATCGGGCTCGCGACATCAATAAAGACTTGTCCGCCGCGCGCGTCCCACCCGGTTAACACGTTGAATACGGCGCGGAAAGGGCGGTTTGCCGCTGTCCCGCCGCACTCGATCCAGGCGGGGTGCCACGCCATGATCTAGCCACCGCCCGTTCCAGGTGAAATAGTTGCTTCCGTTCGCACGGGCTGACCGGCGCGAAACCATCAAAATCCGGAATAACCGGAGCAGCGAGAGGAAACCCAACGATGTCAGATCGCACGCCCGATCGAATTCGCCTCGATGGCCGGGTCGCCGTCGTCACCGGTGCGGCCGGCGTCATTGGAACCGCAACCATACGGCTGCTGGCCGAGCGCGGCGCCCGTATCGTCGCCGTCGACCGCCGCCAGGACGACCTCGAAACCGCGATCAAGGACCTGCCCGGCTCCGCCGAAGCGCTCGCGGTGGCGGCCGACGTCACGCAGGAGGACGAGGTCGCCGACTATGTCCGCGCCGCCGTCGACCGGTTCGGCACCATCGACGCGTTTTACAACAACGCCGGCATCGAGGGCGACATCAAGCCGATCCCGCAATATTCGCTGGAGAGTTTTCGGCGCGTGCTCGACGTCAACGTGGTCGGCGTCTTCCTCGGCATGAAGCACGTGCTGCCTGTCATGCTGAAGCAGAACAAGGGCAGCATCATCAACACCGCATCGATCGCCGGCCTGATGGGCTCGCCGATGATCGCCGCCTACAGCGCCAGCAAGCACGCCGTGATCGGGCTGACCAAGAGCGCCGCCTGGGAATGCACCGGCACCGGCGTTCGCGTCAATTGCGTCTGCCCCGGCCTGATCGAAAGCCGGATGCTGAGCACGATTTTGCAGGGCCGCAATCCCGGCAACGAGCCGCCGCCGAACGACAAGACCGTCGACCGGATTCCGGCGCGCCGGCTCGGACAGGCCTCCGAGGTCGCCTCCATCGTGGCGTTCCTCGCCTCCGACGAGGCGAGCTACGTCTCCGGCGCCTCCTACACCGTCGACGGCGGCCGCACGGCTGCATAGCGTTCGACGGTCGTTCCGGGGCGTTGCGAAGCAGCGAACCCGGAACCTCGAGATTCAGGGTTCGCATCTTCGATGCGCCCCGGAATGACATCACCAAGGAATTCCCCATCAAGCAGGTATTGCCACCATGCCCGTCACGCTCGACCCCGATGCCGCCGCCATCTACCAGGCTTTCCAGGACGCCGGCCGTCCTGCCTATGAGACGCTGCCTCCATCGGAAGCGCGCGAATATTATCGGGCCGCCCGGCCCATCGTGAACCCCGACCCGCCCGAGCTTGCATCGAGCGCAGCGCTGTCGATAGCAGCGCCGCACGGTACGATCCCGGCGCGCATCTACACGCCGAAGACGCTGCGCAGGACCAACGGCCTTGCGCCCTGCCTGGTGTTCTTTCACGGCGGCGGCTGGGTGATCGGCGATCTCGATACCCATGAGGTGGTCTGCCAGAAACTCGCCCATGAAGGCGAATCGATCGTGATCTCCGTCGACTACCGCCTCGCGCCCGAGCACAAATTCCCCGCGGCGGCCGATGACGCCATCCACGCCACGAAATGGGTGGCCGACAACGCCAGGCAACTCGGCATCGACGCCGCGCATCTTTTGGTTGGCGGCGACAGCGCCGGCGGCAATCTCGCTGCCGTGGTCGCGCTGGCCGCGCGCGACGGCGGCGGACCTCAACTTGCCGGCCAGGTGCTGGTCTATCCCGCCACCGATTTTGCGATGACGCATCCCTCGCATAGCGAGCCCGAGACCAGCATCCTGCTCACCCATTCCGTGATCAAATGGTTCTGCAACCACTATCTCAACAGCGCCGCCGACATCGACCATTGGAAGGCCTCGCCCGCGCGCTCGAAGACGCTCGCCGGACTGCCTCCGGCCTATGTGCTGACCGCGGGCGCCGATCCGCTGCGCGACGAAGGCGCCGAATACGCCGCGCGGCTGACGGAAGCCGGCGTGCCCGTGACCTACCGCCACTTCCCCGGCCAATTCCACGGCTTCTTCACCATGGGCAAACTCTTGAACCAGGCCAACGTCGCCGTCAGCGAAATCGCTGGCTGGATGAAGGCGCTGAAATGACGCTACAGTACCGGTCTCATTTAACGAAACTGTAGCCCGCATAAGCTCTTGCGATATGCGGGACCGGTGCCCGCGGCATCCCGCATATCGCAAGAGCTCATGCGGGGTACATTCTTTCTCACCCTCTGCGCGCATTCGAGGTTCTGGTGGCTGAGCCGATACTTGTGTTGGGAATACCCGTCGACTTCCTGCTCTTCGCGCTGACGCTGCTCGGCGTCGCCCTGTTTCACCACAAGACTCTCCAGGTGGCGCTCGCCGGCCTTGCCGCGATCGTCGCCTACAAACTGGTCTTTACCGGCTTCAAGCACGGCGCGGGGCTGGCCGGTTTCGGCCATCACATGGCGCATGAGTGGGTCACGCTCGCCAACCTGTTCCTGCTGCTGATGGGGTTCGCGCTGCTGTCGCGGCATTTTGAGGAAAGCCGCGTGCCGGACAAAATGCCCGCGCTGCTGCCCGACGACTGGAAGGGCGGCGCGATGTTGCTCGTGCTGGTTTTCGTGCTGTCGAGCTTCCTCGACAATATCGCGGCGGCTTTGATCGGCGGCACCGTCGCGCGCCACGTATTCCGGGGCAAGGTTCATATCGGTTATCTCGCCGCCATCGTCGCCGCCTCCAACGCCGGCGGTTCCGGCAGCGTCGTCGGCGACACCACGACCACCATGATGTGGATCGCCGGCGTCAGCCCGCTCGCGGTGGTGGAGGCCTATATCGCGGCCGTCGTCGCGATGCTGATCTTCGCGGTCCCGGCCTCGATCCAGCAGCAGCGCTACTCGCCGATCCAGAAGGATTCCGTGCAGGGCGAAAAGATCGACCCGACGCGGGTCTTCATCGTCGCCGCCATTCTTTGCGCCGCGCTGGCCGCGAACATCACCGCCAATCTGAAATTCCCTGCGCTGCTGGAAGCCGTTCCGGTGCTCGGCCTCGCCGTCTGGACGGTCGTCCTGCTGACGACCCCATTACGCGCACCGGACTGGAAGGTGATGCCGGAAACCTTCAAGGGCACGATCTTCCTCCTGGCGCTGGTCACTGCGGCTTCGCTGATGCCGGTGGAGAAACTGCCCGCCGCCTCCTGGCCGACCGCGCTTGGCCTGGGCTTCGTCTCCGCCGTGTTCGACAACATCCCGCTCACCGCGCTCGCGCTCAAGCAAGGCGGCTACGACTGGGGCTATCTGGCCTACGCCGTCGGCTTCGGCGGATCGATGATCTGGTTCGGCTCCTCGGCGGGCGTCGCTCTGTCGAACATGTATCCGGAAGCGAAGTCGGTCGGCCGCTGGGTCAGCCAGGGCTGGCCTGTAGCAGTGGCCTATGCCGTCGGATTTTTCGTGATGCTGGCGGTGCTCGGCTGGCATCCCGACGCGCCGCGATAGCCGGCTTTCACGGCACGGCGGCGGCGCGAACCAGCGCGCGCATTTGCAGCGATGGCCGGTGATCAACCGCCGGGCGGTGCCTTCAACAGACTTAAGCCGCAATGTCATCCAAGTTTCCGGCTAGTTTTCGCAGGTAGCGAATCGGATGAATGATTCGGCGGATGATTTTGACGCGCGGGGGTATTGCCATGGCTTTTTTCAAGCGTGAACTCGGCCCGATCGAGCGTTTCGAGAACGCGCTGAAGGAAAAGCAGGCGGCGCGGCAGAAGCTGGCCGACCGGCTGGCCGCCGCCGAAACGGAACTCGCCGAAAAGCGCACCGCCGCCGAGAAGCTGGCGGTGGCCGGCGCGGCGGCCGCCCGGCTTGATCGCGCTGAAGCCGCCATGCGCGCCGTCGACGATCGCGCCAAGACGTGGCGCGCCGAGCTGGCGGAGTGCGACGAGCAGGTCGCCTCGGCCGAACGCGCGCTGGCGGACGCCAAGGCGCAGCGCGAGCGCGACACCATGGCGGACCAGATCGAGGCGATGGCTTCGGCGATCGAGCGCGCGGCCCCGAGTTTCGACGGCGGCGCCACGGCGCTGGTCGAAGCCGTCACCAATGCCGCCATGTCGATACCGGAAGCCACCCGGTTCTCCGACAATGTCGACGCCGTGCGCCGCGAGGTTCTCGCCGCAGCGGACCTGATCTGCTGGGAACTGCGATCCGCCGCGGTTCGCACGCGGGCGGGCAACGCCAACCTCGCCAGCATCGCACCGTCGGAGGCGCGGCTGCCGTCGGCGGAGATCGATCAGCAGTTGATCTACACCCTCCATCCGCTGCAGTGGCGCGAAGGCGGAGAGGTCCGCCGGGTTCCGGCCTTTGCGCTGGTCGGGCTGCCCAAGGCGCTATTGGCGGCGGCGCTGGAACATCAGCATGTGGATCATCTCAACGCCCGCCGCGTGCAGACCTTGATGCACCTGCACGGCAGCGCCGGGCTCGGCGAGCCCGATGCCGATGATCCGCAGCTCGTCGATCTCGACGCCTTGCTCGTCACGGCGGAACAAGCGCCGAGCCCGCAGGCTGACGTGGCCTGAAGCCCGGCAAACGGCGCGGCCGTGGTGGCCCCTACCCTGCACGCGCCGCGCGGCGCAGCGATTGCGGGGGCTGGCCGAACGCGCGGATGAAGGCCCGGCGCATCCGCTCCGGATCGCGAAAGCCGGTGCTCTGCGCGACGCGCTCGATCGCCTCGCTGGAGGACTGCACGCGCTGCCGTGCCACCTCGACGCGCAATCGCTCGACCGCCTTCGACGGCGTGGTGCCGGTCTCGGCCACGAAGGCGCGGGTGAAATGCCGCGAACTCATGCCGGCCTGCTCGGCGAGATCTTCCACCGTTAGCGGGGCCCCGAGATTTTCGCGCGCCCAGGCCAGCAGCGTCCCGAAACGGCCGTTCGGGGCTTTCAATTCCAGGAGCGAGGAGAACTGCGACTGGCCGCCGCTGCGGCGGTGATAGAGCACCAGTTGCTTCGCGGTCTTCTGCGCGATCTCGTCGCCGTAATCTTCCGCGATCATTGCCAGCGACAGATCGATGCCGGCCGATATGCCGGCCGAGGTCCAGACGTCGCCATCGCGCACGTAGATGCGGTCCGGCTCCAGTTTCACCTGCGGATAGGCCTTCACGAAATGCCGCGTGCGCTGCCAGTGCGTGGTGGCGCGGCGGCCGTCCAGCACGCCGGCTTCGGCGAGCACATAGGCGCCGGAACAGACGCTGGCAATGCGCATGCCCCGCCCGGCCATCGTGCGCACGAAATTGAGCGTCTTCCTGCAGGCCGACGCCTGCCGCACGCCCTCGCCGCCCGCGACGATCAGCGTCGTGATCGCGGAGGCTGATTTCAATCCACGCGCGACCACCTCGATGCCCGACGACGAGCGGACGGGTCCCGGCACCACCGCCAGCGTGCGGATCGCCGGCGCGCCTTCGGTAAAACGCGCCGCGATCTCGAACGCCGAGATCGGGCCGGCGGCATCGAGCAACTGGAAATCCGGAAAGATGAGAACGCCGATCATTCCGTCGTCCGCGTCCAGCTGGCGCCGCAAATTTCGGCGCATGTCCTTAATTGAGGGATAAATGCCATTTCGGACATCAAGCGACCATGCCAGGATGCGGTCCGTCAAGCCCATTTTTCGGAGGTCACGATGCCCGCGCCATCTCCCACCGCACCCCCGCTGCAAATCGGTCTCGTGCTGTTCCCAAGAGTCACCCAGCTCGATTTCACCGGTCCGTTGCAGGTGTTTTCCAGCCTGCCCGGCGCCAAGGTGCATCTGATCTGGAAACGGATCGAACCCGTCACCAGCGATTCCGTGCTGATGCTGACGCCGACCATCACTTTCGCGGACTGCCCGCAGCTCGACGTCATCTGCGTGCCCGGCGGATTCGGCACCGACGACATGATCAACGACGAGGAGATGCTGGCCTTCCTGCAGAAGCAGGCACCGGGCGCAAAATACATCACCTCGGTCTGCACGGGCTCGCTGGTGCTCGGCGCCGCCGGGCTTCTCAAAGGCTATCGCGCGGCGACGCACTGGACCGCGATGGATTTCCTGTCGGCGTTCGGCGCGATCCCGACCAGGACGCGGGTCTGCGTCGACCGCAACCGCGTCACCGGCGGTGGCGTCACCGCAGGGATCGATTTCGCGCTGACGCTGGTCTCGCTGCTGCACGACCAGAAGACCGCGGAGGCGATCCAGCTGCGTCTCGAATATAATCCGGCGCCGCCGTTCAATTCCGGTTCGCCGGACACCGCATCACCGGAAGTGCTCGCGATCATGAAGGACCGGATTGCACCGGCACAGATCCGCCGCGGCGAGATGATCAACCGCGCCGCCGCGCGGCTCGCCTGACGCGTTTCAGGACAAGAAAAAGGCCGCCTGGTTTCCCAAGCGGCCTTTCCTGTCCTACGGCAGTCACACATTCACGGGCGATTTCAGAACTGCTGCTCCGGGGGCCTATCTCCTGGGCGCGCTCTACTCGGTGACCGCTGCAAATCGGGCCAGTCGCGACTGGAGCCCGACACCGACGCGACGGTTTCCCATCTCCGGAGGATGGACCCATTCAGCCGCGCAATCGCGAACGGCGCAAGGCGGCGGCAACGGATGTCCCCGCTGATCCCGCAATTCACAGGCTTGATCGCGACAAAGCCCGCCGCGCGCGGCACGGCAACAACGCCTCAGCTTCCCGGCGTCCAGGCCTGATAGTCGCCGGTCGCCTTGGGGCGGCGGCCAGAGGCGAGCGTCGAGCCGGAGGGGCGATAGGCCGCAGCCGTGCCGGTCAGGTTCGGCTGATGCGGCTTCTGCCATTCCCGCGGCGTGTAGTTTTCTTCGGTCGGGGGGACGTCGACGGTGTGGTGCAGCCAGCCATGCCAGGACGGCGGCACGCGGCTCGCTTCTGCATAGCCATTGTAGATCACCCAGCGCCGCTCGAAGCCGAGCGTCGGGTCGATCTGGCGGCCCTTGGTGCGGTAATAGCGATTGCCCTGCTCGTCCTCGCCGACGAGTTCGCCGAATCGCCACGTCCACAATTGCGTGCCGAAGGTCTGGCCGCTCCACCAGGTGAAAAATTTCAGCAGAAACTGCTTCATGAGGGCTCGGCCGGTTCGAGATGTCGTGGCGTCCTGATGCCATCGGCCGGCCGGATTGTCCAGCCGAAGCGCGGGATATGGCGGCTGTGCCGGGGCGTTCGGACAGCAAAGCCTTTCGCGCCGCCCCGATTCGTGGCCGCGGAAGCGGCGCAATCCATTCATTCCGCGTACAGTTCCGGCCAGCCATGCTCAATTTGCGCGCAATCGACCGGGCGGATTCGGGAACGTCCCACTGTCGAACGGGTTAGGAACCCATATCGCGCAGATGGAGCCAACAATGATCAATCTTAAAGTTTTGAGTACGGCCGCGGCAATCGCCCTTTTGGTGCCGATAGTCAGCGCCGCGCAGGCGCAGGACAGCGCCAGGGGCGGTGGCGGCGCTGCAGCTATGGGCGGCGGAGGCGGCTTCAGGGGCGGCGGCGGTGCGGCCATCGGCGGCGGTGGCGCAGCCATGGGCGGAGGTGGCTTCAGGGGTGGCGGTGGCGCAGCCATCGGCGGTGGCGGTGGTGGCGGCATCAGGGCCGGCGCCCCGAGCGCGCCGTCGGCGGGCGGTCTGCCACCCGGATTCCGGCAGATGCCGGCCTTGGGATCCCGTCCTACCCCGGACAGCGCAGGCCCGGGCCGCCAATGGGCAGGCGGCGGCCATGTCGGTCGGCCCGGCGGCCCGTACCACGGTGGCCATCGCCCGCATTTCCATCGCCACCGCGGAGGCTTCTGGCCAGGCGTGGGCATCGGATTCGGGGTCGGATCGACCTATGGCTATTACAACAGCCCCTACTACTACGACGACTCGTACGGATATTACGATGACGACGTGGTAGCCGCGGCACCTGCGGTCGACGACGATTCGGTCGCCTACTGCAAGCAACGCTATAAATCCTACGATCCGGCGTCCGGAACCTATCTCGGCTATGACGGCCGGCGGCATCCCTGCCCCGCGCAATAGCGGGATCGTAAACTGACTACGGAAGGCGGCGCATTCCGGTGCGCCGCCTTTTGCGTTTGGGAGTCAGGCGCGCAGCGCCACGGCAACGCCGCCCAGCGCGAACGTCAGCGCGGTGATTTCGCGCAGACCCAGCGGCTCCCGCAGCATCGCCGCCGCCGCGAGAACGCCGACCACGGGAACCAGCAAGGTGCCGATCGAAGCCGTCGCGGCCGGCAAGCGCTCCAGCGCAGCGAACCAGCAGACGTAGCAAAAGCAGAACTGGATCAGCGTCATATACAGCAGCGACAGCCAGCCGACATAAGTCAGTGAGGCCAGATGCGGCTGTTCGAACAGCAATCCGACGATCGCGATCGGCAGGCAGCCGAGGCCGATCTGCCAGGCAGCCAACGACAATGGCGGCATTGCCAGCGGAAAATGCTTGGTCAGCACGGTGCCGAGACCGACGCACACCGCGCCGGCCAGCGCGCACGCGACGCCCGGGAGCTTTTCGACACTGGCCTCAAGACCATTGCCACCGATCAGCACCGCTATTCCGGCAAGCGCCACGGTCAGGGCGACGGCGCGCAGCGGCGACAGCCGCTCTCCCAGGATTGGCCACGCCAGAAACGCCACCCAGACCGGAATGGAAATCCCGAGCACGGCCGCCTCGCTGGCATTGAGCCACAGCAGCGCCAATCCCATGAAAGCGACCCAGCCACCGATCGTGAGCGTCGAAACCAGCCACAGCCGCAGCCATATCGCTCGCGGCACGCCCAGTCTGTTCCCCCGCGCGAGGGCGAACGCCGCCAGCGCGGCGGCACCGGCAATGCCGCACAGGCCGCGCGAGGACAATGGCGGCCATTCCGCCAGCAGGCGTTTCATGATCGGGAAGTTGAGGCCCCATCCGACCGACGTAACGACGAGCAAGGCGAGCCCGAGCGGCGACAGCCGTCCCGTGCGGTCAATGGGTGGCATGGCAGGCTTGATCCAGGACCGTAAGTACTTCGTTCTGACATAACGGAATTACCCACAGCAACTCTTTATGTGCACTGTAACATACAGACGACCTGTCGGCGTTTCGACTTAATCGTTACGAGGGACGCGCGAGTCGCCCGGCCGCCGCCCGAAGGAAGAAGGAACCATTGTGCCGCGGATTCTCGTGGTCGATGACGACCCGATGGTGTGCGTGGCCATCGAGGTTTGTCTGACGCGTAAGGGTTTCGAGGTCACCGTTGCCGACGGTGGTGAAGCGGGAATGCGTGCCCTCGAAACCGCCGATTTCGACGTCATGCTGATCGACGTCTTCATGCCGCACATGCGCGGGTTCGAAGCCATCCGGATGTTTCACGAACGAAGACCGGATATACCGATCATCGCGATATCGGGTTATGCCTTCGCCAATACGGAACGCGCACCTGATTTTCTGCGAATGACCATTGAACTCGGCGCGGCCTGCTGCCTGCGCAAACCCTTTACGCCGGACGCGCTGCTGGCATCGGTCAACCAGTGCATCGCCCTGCCGAAAGCCTCCACCGGCCACTCGAAATCGTAAAGCATGCGACTGCCAATGCCATCGCAGCGTATCATTCTGGGAATTGGACTTGCCATCCTCTTCATTATCGGCGCGGCCTCGCTCGGACTGCACATCACCTCCCGGTCCGACAATGCGGCCGTTGACCGCGCTTCGAACATCCTCCAGAAAATATCGGACATGCGCCCGATGCTGCGTCGGGCGGAAAGCGCGGCGCGGGGATTCGCGATCACCGGAGATCCGCAATTCGCCAGGGAATACCGCGACGCCAGCGACACCATCCTGCCGGCATTTGCCGCGCTGATCGAATCCGTCAGGGACAATCCAACCGAAAAGCAATTGGTCGAAGAGGCCAGTGCCCTGGTGGAGCGACAGATCGCCCTCAACGGCGAAGTGATCAGGTTCAAGACCGCCGGAGATGACGCCGCCGTCGCGGCGCTGGTCGGCCAGGAGAATCGCGCGACGACCGCCGCGATCGCCGGGAACCTGGAGAAGGCGGTGGCCGAAGAGCGCCGCCTGCTTACGGCAAGACGCGCGCAGTCCGCCGCGAATTCATCATTGCTGCTGGCGATCGACCTCGCCGGACTGGTGCTGATTCTGATTCTGGCCACGGCCCTCACGGTATCGACCCGCCGCTCGCGACGTGCGCTGCAGGAGTCGCTGAGCGCGAGCCAGGCAACCAACGAAGCGCTGGAGGCGGCGGTCGCCGAGCGCACCGAGCATCTGGTCGCCGCCCATAACGAACTCAGGCTTTCGGCTGCCGTCCTTCGCAGCACCTTTCACAGCATGGCGGAGGCGGTGCTTGTCATCGACACCAAGGGAGAGGTTTTGCTCTCCAACCCCGCCGCGGGGAAAATGCTGCGCTACCGGCCGGGAATGACGGTGGACCTGATGCGCTCGCTCAGCACGGTCTTCCATGCCGACGGCGTCACCCCGCTGCTCCGTCACGACATGCCGGCCTCCCGCGCACTGCGCGGTGAAGCGTTCGATGCGATGGAGCTCCTGGTCCGTCCCATCAGCGGCAACCCGCCGGTCCATCTCATCGTCAGCGGGCGGCCGCTGCGCGATGCCGCCGGCGCGATCAGCGGCGCGGCGCTGGTCTATCATGACGCGACCGCCGCGCGCGACACCGAGCGCAAACTGCTGCAATCGCAGAAACTCGACGCCATCGGCAAGCTCACCGGCGGCGTCGCGCATGACTTCAACAACATGCTGACGGTGATCGGCGGCACGACCGAAACGCTGGTGGCGGCCCTTGCGTCGCAGCCAGCGCTGCAGAAGACGGCCGAGCTGATCGATCAGGCGACGGAACGCTGCCGCGAACTGATCCAGCATCTGCTCGCCTTTGCCCGCCGCCAGCCGCTGCAGCCGCGCGATGTCGACGTCAACGCCACCGTGCTCGACATCGCAAGACTGTTGCGGCCGACGCTTGGCGAGCAGATCGAGATCAACTCGATCCTCGAACAGGAAACGGCGGTCGCTCACATCGACGCCTCGCAGCTCGCCAACTCGCTGCTCAACATGGCGATCAACGCCCGCGACGCGATGCCCGACGGCGGCAAGCTCCTGCTGGAGACGCGCAACGTCGTGCTCGACGAAGCCTACGCAAAGGCCAATCCGGACGTCAGGCCCGGCCCCTATGTGATGCTCGCCGTCAGCGACACCGGTGTCGGCATGTCGCGGGAGGTGCTGGACAAGGCATTCGAGCCGTTTTTCACCACCAAGGAGGTCGGCAAGGGCTCGGGCCTCGGCTTGAGCATGGTCTATGGCTTCGTCAAGCAGTCGGACGGCCATATCCGGATCTACAGCGAGGTCGGCCACGGCACCACGATCAAGCTTTATTTGCCGCCGGCCCGCGGCCGGGTCGAGACCGCGCCGACTGCGACGGCGGCGCTTCCGCAAGGCAACGAAACCATCCTGGTGGTGGAGGACGACGCGCTGGTGCGCACCTACGTCATCGGACAGCTGCAGAGCCTCGGCTACGGCACGGTGGGGGCGGCCAACGGCCCGGCGGCGCTGAGCCTGGTCGAGGACGGACAACCTTTCGACCTGCTGTTCACCGATGTCATCATGCCCGGCGGCATGTCCGGCCGCGACCTCGCGGAAAAGGTGAACAAGCTGCGGCCCGGCGTCAGGGTGCTCTACACATCGGGCTATACCGACAACGCCATCGTGCATCAGGGCCGCCTCGACCCGGGCGTGCTGCTGCTCACCAAGCCGTATCGAAAATCCCAGCTCGCCACCATGATCCGCCGTGCGCTGACCGAGTGAGGCGGAGGGTGAACGCGACGGCAGGAGCGACGTACCGGGGCTGGTCGCTAAAGGCAGGCCATCGGCATCGACGATCATCTGTCGGCGTCGACGAACTCCCTCGCCCTCTTGCGCCAATCGTCGTCGAAACGTGTGATGAGTTCGCTGGCGGCTTTCGGCGAAAGGAACCTGTCGATGGCCGAACTCTCCACCGTTCCTATCGTTGGAACATCGGCAAATCCGAGGTTGGCCAGACGCTTGCCAAATGGCGGATGTCGCGATTCCGGGTCCTGCTCGCTCTTCAGGTTCGCCGCTGCAGCAGCCACAAGCGGTTCGGGTGCCCTGATATCTCCGAGCAGACTTATCATTCGTTGAAGCGGCGGAATGGGCGGCCTGATTGCACCCAGCAACTCCTTTTCCAGAGGCGTCGTCACAAGTTCAGTGATCCGCGCACCGCAGCCTTCGGCCAGCACCAGGGCGCGCGCCATCTCGTCGCGCCCGACCTGCTTTCCTGCATCCGCATCGGCGCAAAGCTCATTCTCGCGTGACAGTGCGCGGTATTCGGCCCAAAGCCATTCGGTCAGGGAATGGAGGAGAATATGGGCCACGCGCCCCGTAACGGTTCGGTCCGGATCGGCGTAATGAAGCACATTCTCCAAAGCGGCGACGAAGTCGTACAGGTTGGTCCCTCCAGAGGTATGGCGAAGACGCATGTGAGCGATCTCGTGGGCGACAATGGCCCGGATCGCGCGCTCGTCGAGCAGGATCAGCAGCGGCAAGCCGACTGTCATCGTGACATGTTGCTCGATCAACCCGGCGTAGCGGCTTTGCTCCATGATCGAAGCATTGAAACTGTCATCGATCATCAGCGTTCGCCGGGATCGGGCAAAGGCGCAATCAAGTTCCTTCCAGATCGCCCACAAGCCTGGCGCGTACGTCTCGTCCGCACTGAAGTTGCGATCTTTCCGGGCGGGCAGAAGCAGGATTCCAAGCGCCAGCGCAACCGCCGCCGTCACCACGCAAAATACGATCGGCGCCGTAACCAGCGCGGCTATGGTGTAGTGGTCGAGCACCGTCAGCCAAGCGATCAACAGCGCGCCGGCCCCTCCCACCACGGGAAGAACGGCGTAGCGTCCCAGCATGAGGATGGCCTGCAGGACGAGGCGTCTCATGCCCACCCCTGCGCGGCGGCAACCGTATACGTCCCGATTTTCACTAATGATGCCCCGCCCTGAAGCAAGTTACCACTCGCTTTAACAGAGCAAAGACGTGGATACCCGGCGCAAGGCCGGGCATGACGACTTCTTCCGTCGGGAAAAATCGTTTCCCTTCACTCCGACCCCGATCCTCCCGCCACGATTTTCTCGTTCAGCTTCTGTTCCACCGTCTGCACCGTGCGATCGATATCCGCGCTCGGCGCGCCGAGCTGGTCGGAGACCAGTTTCACGAGCAGGTCGACCCGCTCGATGAAGGGTGCGCCGCTGGCGACCGCCCTCGCCGCTGATGACGGCTTGAGCAGGCTTTCCGCGGCCTTGGCATACTTTTCGAAAGGCACCTGGTCCGCCGGGTCGGCGCCGAGACGCCGCGCGATGCCGTCGACATGGTCGTAGATCGACTGCGACAGTTTCAGGTCGGAATGCACCGCGTCGCGGATCGATTGCGGCTCGTGCGGGGTGATGCAGCGGTAATTGCCGGTCAGAAGCATCGACCACTTTGCCAGCGGCACGAACAGCGAGTCGAACACCTTCAGCTTCACCGGCACGTCCTTGCCGTCGAGCGTCACGGCGTCGATGCCGGCTTCGAGTTCGCGCAGCAGCGCGTTGTGCTTCTCGTCCTCGAAGGCCGCGGCCTTGAAGTTGGTGGGCAGGCCGACATGCAGCACGTTCGCCGCCTCTTCCGGCGGGCGGAAGGCCTGCGGATCGGGCGAGCACAGCGTCACCAGGCCGGGCTTGAAGCGCTCCCAGACCGACGCGTTGGTATAGGCCTCCTCGAGGTCCATGTCGGCCAGCGCCGGGATGCGCTTGAGGTAAGGCAGCGGCGGCATGTTCATGATCGACAGGCACGGCAGACCCGCCGTGGCGATCTTGATCATCAGCACGCGGATGGTGTGGTTGGTGTATTGCGGCTCCTGCATCGCAAGCCCGACCAGATCGTAGCGCGAGAGATCGACGTCCTGCGGCGGCGTGGCGTCGAGCTTGCCGGGCAGGTCGCGCGAAAAGATCGCGCGGTGCACCGCCTCGTCGCGCAGCTTGATGCGCACTTCGGTGCCGTCGCGGTTGATCAGCTCCGCCGTCTTCTTGCGGCAGACCAGCGTCACATTGTGCCCGGCCATCAGAAGCTTCGTCGCCAGGAGCGAGCCGTAGGAGGCTCCCAGAATCAGAATGTTGCGCGCCATCCGCTCGCCTCCCAATCGGTATTGTCTTTCTGGCACCCATTATGCCAGACTTTTTCCACCGATGCCTACTGCAAACCCGCAGGCATTACAATCGGCCCCGCAGGCGGGACACGCCCGGGCATGGCGGTGGAAACACGCGCGCCTACGACCGCGTCGCCAGCACCACGCCGGCGAGCGTGAACAGCAGCGCCGCGATCTGGATCGGGCCGAGCGGCTCGCCGAGCGCGATCGCCGACGCCACCACGCCGATGACAGGCACGGCCATGGTGCCGATCGCCGCCACCGAGGCCGGCAGGCGGGCGAGCGCGGCAAACCAGCTGACATAGGCGATGCAGAACTGGATCACGGTGGAATAGACCAGCAGCCACCAGCCGAGCGGCGTGATCTTCTCGACATGCGTGGTCTCCAGCGCGAGGCCGATCAGGACGATCGGTAAACAGCCGAGCCCGATCTGCCAGGCGGCGGCCGGGATCGGCGGCAGCGGGACCGGCAGCCGCTTTGCCAGCACGGTGCCGAACGCAAAACCCATCGCGCCGGTCAGCGCCATCAGGATGCCCGGCAGCTTCTCGGTGGTGGCCGAAATGCCGTTGCCGCCCATGATGGCGGCGAGCCCCGCGAACGCCATCGCCAGCGCCACCGTGCGCAGCCAGGTCGGCCGCTCGCCGAGCACCGGCCAGGCCAACAGCGAAGCCCATACTGGCATGGTGTAGGCGATCAGCGCCGCCTCGCTCGCCGGCAGCCACAGCAGCGCCAGCCCCATCAGCACCATCCAGCCGGTGACGTTGAGCAGCGCCGACAGCATCAGCCGGGGCCACAGCCGCCGCTCGACTCGCAGGCTCTGCGCCCGCGCCAGCGCCAGCAGGGCCAGCAGCAGCGCCCCGATCACGCCGGTGGAGCCGCGCAGCGTCAGCGGCGGCAGCTCGCCCAGCAGATATTTCGTGACCGGCCAGTTGAAGCCCCAGCCCACCGAGGTGACGGCGAGGAACATCAGGCCGGCAGGCGCGATCCGCGCCGACGCGACGGGCTTTGATTCTGTCATGAAGCTCGGTCTTGGGATTCGGTCTTGGGATTCGGGCTTGGAGCCGGCAAGGCTGGAAAGAGGCAGTAAACGCGATGGAATCGATGCCTACTTTGGCGCCAATCGATGCCTCCGACCACAGGCGCGCGGGCATGCCAGCCCCCCGTCCGGTCACCTCCCCTGAGTCGCCGCCGCGCAACCCCTGGCGGCCAAAAAATACCTGCCCTGTGAACAGCGGGACGAAGCCGATTTCGACGCCGGGAAACAGATTTTTTCTGTTGGGAATCCCTGAGGACTCACTGATACTTGCACCCATCACGCGGGCCAGACGCCCAGTGTTTTCCCGACATTTCCACCATATTTAGTATTTGATTCAGGAACTCGTACTAGTCCTTGACGGGCCGAACGGGTTTGGCCTAGCGTTAGCTCTGGACGGCGCGAGTTTGGTTTTGGGTCCCGCCGGTCGCTCCCACACGGGTTCCAAACAAGCTTCTCGCCGGGCCGGTCGAGGCACGGATCGAGGGCTTGTCTGCCGCGAACGGGGTCGGTCGGCGCACCGGAATAACGGGCTGAAATCGGCCCCCGGTGGTGAATTGCTGCGTTGCGTTGAGGGATTTGGTCCTGCCTCCCGGCGGGACCTTGGGGTGGCGAAAACAGAAACAGGGCCGGGCTCACCCGGTCGAGCTGGCGGGCGGCAACGCCGGGGATTGGCGACAATCCCGGGTGCAGGCCGTCTGCTCACTGATAACATCCGGACCGCGATTGGCGGACCCGGGCAAGAAGACGGGGCACTAAAAATGCGAATCGAGCGGCGCAACACCACTTCCGGCCAGTCACCCTACGCAGGGATTGATTTCAGGCTGACGACATCGGAGATCCGCAACCCCGACGGTTCGATCGTGTTCCGGCTCGAAAATGTCGAAGTGCCGCAGTCCTGGTCGCAGGTCGCCTCCGACGTCCTGGCGCAGAAGTATTTTCGCAAAGCCGGCGTCGCAGCAAGGCTGAAGAAGGTCGAGGAAGAGACCGTGCCGTCCTGGCTGTGGCGCTCGGTGCCCGACACCGAGGCGCTCGCCCTGCTCCCGGAATCCGAACGCTACGTCAGCGAGCGCAGCGCCAAGCAGGTGTTCGACCGGCTGGCCGGCTGCTGGACCTATTGGGGCTGGAAGGGCAAGTATTTTTCGTCGGAAGAAGACGCGCAGGCGTTCTTCGACGAGCTGCGCTACATGCTGGCCAAGCAGATGGTCGCGCCGAACTCGCCGCAATGGTTCAACACCGGTCTGCACTGGGCCTATGGCGTCGATGGCCCCGGCCAGGGCCATTATTACGTCGATCCCTTCTCCGGCAAACTCACAAAATCGAAGTCGGCCTATGAGCATCCGCAGCCGCACGCCTGCTTCATCCAGGGCGTCGGCGACGACCTCGTCAACGAGGGCGGCATCATGGACCTCTGGGTGCGCGAGGCGCGCCTGTTCAAATACGGCTCCGGCACCGGCTCGAATTTTTCCCGTTTGCGCGGCGAAGGCGAAAAGCTGTCCGGCGGCGGCCGCTCCTCCGGCCTGATGTCCTTCCTCAAGATCGGCGACCGCGCGGCGGGCGCCATCAAGAGCGGCGGCACCACGCGCCGCGCCGCCAAGATGGTCGTGGTCGATGCCGACCATCCTGACATCGAGACCTATATCGACTGGAAGGTGAAGGAGGAGCAGAAGGTCGCGGCGCTGGTCACCGGCTCGCGCATCAACCAGAAGCACCTGAAGGCGGTGCTGAAGGCCTGCGTCAACTGCCAAGGCTCCGGCGACGACTGTTTCGATCCCGAAAAGAACCCGGCGCTCCGCCGCGAAATAAAACTCGCGCGCCGCGCGCTGGTGCCCGACAACTACATCAAGCGCGTGATCCAGTTCGCCAAGCAAGGCTACAAGGACATCGACTTCCCGACCTACGACACCGACTGGGATTCGGAAGCCTACCTCACCGTCTCAGGCCAGAATTCCAACAACTCGGTCTCGCTGAAGGACGACTTTTTGCGCGCGGTCGAGACGGACGGTGACTGGAACCTGATCGGCCGCACCAACAAGAAGATCACGAAGACCCTGAAGGCCCGCGAGCTCTGGGAAAAGATCGGCCACGCCGCCTGGGCCTCGGCCGATCCCGGCCTGCACTTCAACACCACCATGAACGACTGGCACACCTGCAAGGCGTCCGGCGACATCCGCGCGTCGAACCCGTGCTCGGAATACATGTTCCTGGACGACACCGCCTGTAACCTGGCGTCGGCCAATCTGATCACCTTCTATTCGACCACGACCAAGCGGTTCGACGTCGAATCCTACGAGCATCTCTGCCGTCTCTGGACCATCGTGCTGGAAATCTCCGTCATGATGGCGCAGTTCCCGTCGAAGGCGATCGCCGAACTGTCCTACGAGTTCCGCACGCTCGGCCTCGGCTTCGCCAATATCGGCGGCCTCTTGATGACCATGGGACTGCCTTACGACAGCAGGGAAGGCCGCGCGCTGTGCGGCGCGCTGACGGCTGTCATGACCGGCATCGCCTACAAGACCTCGGCCGAGATGGCGGCCGAGCTCGGCACCTTCCCCGGCTACAAGAAGAACGCCGCGCACATGCTGCGCGTGATCCGCAACCACCGCCGCGCCGCGCATGGCAACGCCTCGGGCTACGAGGCGCTGGCCGTGAATCCTGTCCCGCTCGACCACGCCTCCTGCCCGCAAGGCGACATCGTCACCCATGCCATGCAGGCGTGGGACGACGCACTCGCCCTCGGCGAGACCAACGGTTTCCGCAATGCGCAGACCACCGTGGTGGCGCCGACCGGCACCATCGGCCTCGTGATGGATTGCGACACCACCGGCATCGAGCCTGATTTTGCGCTGGTGAAATTCAAGAAGCTCGCCGGCGGCGGCTACTTCAAGATCATCAACCAGGCGGTGCCCGAGGCGCTGCGCGCGCTCGGCTATCGCGAGAGCGACATCGCCGAGATCGAGGCCTACGCCGTCGGCCACGGCTCGCTCTCCAACGCCCCCGGCATCAACGCCTCGACCCTCAAGGCAAAAGGCTTCACCGACGAAGCGCTCGCCAAAGTCGAAAAGGCGCTGCCGACCGCGTTCGACATCAAGTTCGCCTTCAACAAGTGGACCTTTGGCGAAGACTTTCTGCGCGACACCCTGCGTATCGCGCCGGAAGCGATCGCGGCCCCCGGCTTCGACCTGCTCACCGCGCTCGGCTTCACCAAGCGTGAGATCGAGGCGGCGAACGTCCACATCTGCGGCGCGATGACGGTCGAGGGCGCCCCTCACCTCAAGGCCGAACACTATCCGGTGTTCGACTGCGCCAACCCCTGCGGTAAGATCGGCAAGCGTTATCTGTCGGTCGAGAGCCACATCCGCATGATGGCGGCGTCGCAGCCGTTCATCTCCGGTGCGATCTCCAAGACGATCAACATGCCGAACGACGCCACCGTCGAGGATTGCAAGGCGGCGTATTTGCTGTCCTGGAAGCTCGCGCTGAAGGCCAACGCGCTCTACCGCGACGGCTCGAAGCTGAGCCAGCCGCTCAACTCGCAGCTCATCTCTGACGACGAGGACGAGGACGACGGCATCGAGGCGCTCTACGAGAAGCCGATGGCGGCGCGCGCCGCCCAGGTCGCGGAAATGTACGACGGGAACAACTACGACCGCAGCGGGGTATT
>CAZSRR010000056.1:0-38444 GCA_964609175.1 uncultured Bradyrhizobium sp. | reverse complement strand
GACGGCCGCCGCGTTCGTCCCCGCAGCGCCCAGCGCCCCGTCGATCTGCACCTTGGCCCAGGCCGCCAGATGCGGCGTTACCGCCAGGACAATCGCCGGGGCATGGCTGGTCGGCGTGGTCTGGAAGGCCTGCGCGCCGATCAGCATGCCGATGTAGAGCAGGATCGGCGAGATCGCGACGATCGGGATCAGCGCCAGCAGCAGCGCGACGATGCCGAACCAGCACAGCACGATCACGATCAGCCCGGTGGCGGCCGAATAGCCGATGCGCCCGCCCATCGCCTTCCAGCCGGGATGGCCGATATAGACCGCGTTGATGAAGGGGTTGCCCATCAGGCAGCCAATCAGGCTGACGACGCCGTCGGCGGTGAGCACGCGCGTGGTCGGATAGTCGTCGCCGGCCGCTTCCGCGCTCTCGACATTGTCCATGGCCTCGACGAGGTCGTAGATGCCGAACGGGATTGCCGTGACGAGAATGATGCCGAGAAATTCAAAGCCTGAGAACACATGGCCGAAGGCCGGCAGCGGCACCGAGAAGCCGAAATTGGCAAAGGCATCGCCGACGCCCTTCAGGCTGAGGCCGCCGAGCCCGAGCCCGAACAGGTTCGATCCCCACGCGACGATCATGCCGACCGCAATGGCGACGAGCCCGGCCGGCATGCCCTTCCAGTATTTCACGCCGCCGAACCAGCTCACCAGGATGATGGCAAAGCACACCAGCCCGATCTGCGGCGTCATGTACATTTCCAGCGCCGGCCGCATCGAAATGAAGGTGACGGAGACGCCAGCGAGCGTGCCGAGCAGCGCCGCGCGCGGGGTGATCTTTCGGATATAAGGCGCGATGAAGCCGCCGATCATCAGGATAAAGCTCTGGAACAGCACCCAGACCAGGCCCGCCGACCAGCCCTTGACGGGATCGCCGGTCTTCAGCGTGATCGGCAGCATGATCACGAAGGTGACGATGAACATGTGCGGCACACTGACGCCCGACGGCAGCGCACAGACGTCGCTGCGGCCGGTCTTCTGCGCGAGCTTGTAGGCGAGCCAGGCGTAGTACAGCGTCGATAGGCACATCATCAGCCCGAGTGCCGGCAGGATGCGGCCGAACACGATCGAGTCAGGCATCTTCAGCACGAAACGCAACAGCCCAGTCAGCACCAGCATGTTGACGAGAATGTTGGTGCCGAAACCGAACAGCGCGTTCCAGTCGCCCGGCGTCCACAAGGCCGGCTTGAAAGTGGATGTCGCTACAGTCCCCGTCGTGGCCGTGTTCATGGTGATGTCCCCGCTGCTGCCGTTCTTGAAGTCTCCGGTGAAAGCGCCGCAAGTACCGAAGCCGAGTCCGAGACCCAGCCGAAAATGCCGCCCTGGGCCTTGATCATCTTCAGGCCCATTTCGTGAAACTCGGGAAAATAGGACGCGCAGCCGTCCGCCAGCACGACGCAGCGATAGCCGCGATCGTTGGCTTCGCGCACCGTGGTGTTGACGCAGACCTCGGTGGTGACGCCGCACACCAGCAAATTCTCGATGCCGTAGCGCTGCAGCACCTCGCCAAGCTCGGTGGCGTAGAACGCACCCTTGCCCGGCTTGTCGATCACGACCTCGCCGTCGCGCGGATAAAGCTCGGGAATGATGTCGTGGCCGGCCTCGCCGCGAACGAGGATGCGCCCCATCGGCCCGGGATCGCCGATGCGCAGCGACGGCGCGCCGCGCTCCACCTTGGCCGGCGGCGCATCCGATAAATCCGGCAGATGGCCCTCGCGGGTGTGCACGACCAGCATTCCCGCCGCGCGCGCCGCCTTCAGCACCGCGGCAATCGGCTGGACCGCCCGCGCCAGCTGGCTGACGTCATTGCCGAGCGTCTCGCCAAAACCGCCGGGCTCCATGAAATCGCGCTGCATGTCGATGATGAGAAGCGCGGTCGCCGCCCAGTCGAGCGCGATCGGCTCCGGCTCCGCTGCGATCGTTACTGAGTTCGCCATGACGTAAGCGCCCCGAACGAGAACTCTTTCAAGGGCAGGTCAAGCAAGGCGCATGCCATTGTGTACAATCGCGTCGCGCGACCGGTGGAGAAAAAATCGATCGTATCGTCAGATCGTTACATGCCGACGCGCGCCCGGGCCGGGTTTCACCGCCCGCGCCGCCGTCGGTCAATTGCTCATTGAATGTGCATGCGGCGGCTGCGATGACCCTGTCGATCTCCCGTCTTTGCCATCGTGAGCAACCGTACCAGCCAGGCCAGTCCGGCATCCATCATTGCCACCTTCGGCACGACGAGATTGATCGAGAAGCGCGGCAATGGCAGCGGCGCCTTGACCGCCACCACATCGAAGCGGGCGCCATGGATTTCCACAAACCGTCGCGGCAGCGCGGAGATCATCACGGTATCGGCCAGCACCGACAGCGCAAACATGAAGTTCGGGACGGTCAGGGCCACGCGCCGGCTGAGGCCTTTGCGTGCGAGTTCGACGTCCACGAATCCGGAAACGTCGCCGGTATGCGAAACGACGAGATGCTCCAGTTCGCAGTAGCGTTTCAGGGTCGGATTGCGCTGGAAGGAGTGGCCCCGTCGGGCGGCGATGACGAACTCCTCCTCGTAGAGCTTCGCCTTGTGGAAACGCACCGGGATATCGTCGAAGGGAATGATCGCGACGTCCATCGCGCGATCTTCCAGCTCCTTCAAAGCATCCTTCCAGGCCAGATGAGGAACGCTGAAACCCTGCACCGGAAGCAGTTGGCGGATGCCGACATCGATACCCGGTGCCGTTGCGCTCAGGGTTTCCAGCAGCGGCGGCAGGACCACCGATGAAATCCCGTCCGGCGCGCCGATCAGGAAGCGGCGCGTCGATCGTCGCGGATCGAAAGGGGCCGCCGTCGAGACCACGCCGCGAATACGCGCGAGAATTTCCGCCACCGGCGTCGCCAGTTGCAGCGCGCGCTCGGTCGGAACGACGCCCTTCGGCGTCTTCAGAAACAGGGGATCGCCGAGCAGCGTGCGCAGCCGGCCGAGTCCATGGCTGACGGCGGAAGACGACAGATGCAGCCGCTCCGCCGAACGGCCGACATGGCGCTCCTGAAAGACGATCTCGAACAGCACGAGAAGGTTCAGGTCGATTCGGGAGAGGTCAGTTTGATTCATCATGATGATGAAATCATATCACTGGATTCATCATAAGCGAAATGAGACTTGGACGAACACCGCCGGCCGAGCGCCAGCCCAACCTGAATGGAGTGACCAAATGTTTCGATCAACCGACTGGCGGCCCATTGTCCTCAAGGCCGCGCTTGCCATGCCGCTTTCGACCAGCGCCGCAGGCCAAACCATGCCCACCTATCCCGCGCAGGAACTCGCCGATCTCGTCAGAACCAGCGAGGCGCGGGCCGCCGCATTCATGCGCGGAGACATGGAAAAATGGTCGGGTATGACCCGCATCTCCGACGATTTCACGTTGATGCAGCCATTTGGCGGGGAAGCCAGTCGGGGTTTTGACATGTCTCCCGAGCGACTGGCGCGACTTGCGAGCTATTTCCGGAACGGCGACGCCAAGATCGACCTCGTCCAGTCCTATGCGTCCGGCGATCTCGTCGTCCTGGCCGTGATCGAGCGGCAGCACGGCGAGGTCGGCGGCCTGCCCGACCAGGACTGGTCGCTGCGGGTAACGCTGGTGTTTCGCCGCCAGGGCGCGGACTGGTGGCTGGTTCACCGCCATGCCGATCCGCTGGTGCGCAACGTCGGGCTCGAGACCGCGGCTGCATTGGCCCGTGGCGCAAGTCCGCCCCGGCCATAGGCTCCCAAGATCCGGCTCGACGCCGCGGTTTACGGAGTCCAGCTCAGCAGCGGGGCGCCGTATGCCCGCTTCCACACCGTCAGGAAGCGGGGAAACCAGGAATGCGCGACGGCGCCCTTGTAGGCCCACGTCTGGTACTTGTGGCCGGTTTCCGACAACAGCTCCTGATATCCGCCATGCGTTTCAGTCGCGTTACGAATATCCCGCAAGATGTCACGGGCGCAGGACCGGTACTTTTCCGTCCCCGAACATTCGTCGTGGTCCAGCATGCGATCGGCGAATTCGACGTTGAACGTCGGCCAGCAGGAACGTCCCTGGTAGGCCGGCGCAGCGATCTTGTGGATCATCTTGTTCTGCGGGTTTTCCAAAGACACCAGGAAATGAGACGTGCCGGGAACGCGAAACCGCGGCTCGCCGAGGATCAGGTCGGTGGTGGCTGCGAACAGCGAGCGTTCGCTGGCTTCGGTCAGGTCCCAAAATCCCTCGTGCACGTTGACGAAATCGAGCGCGACGCAACTTGCTGCCTCACCCCTGCAGTCCAGGGCGTGCCTGATATGACCGTGCCTGCCGAACAGGTCGAGCAGTTCCCGCTTGTATTGCGCGAGTTTGCGCCCGAGCAGCCCTTCCAGTTCGGCCCGGTCGATCACGCCCAGCCGAACGGCGCGCGCAAACGTCGCGTAGACGCAGGCATTGGTGACGAAGCGACGGCGCTCGGCGCGGGTATCGGTGGCGGCGGAACGCGGTGCGTTTGCATCACACAGCAAGGCTGAACGACCGTCGACCTCGAACGGCTGCAACGCGCCGGCGAGCTCGGATATCGCGCGGGCCAAATCCTCGCGATACTCGGCCAGCAACAGGCGGCCCGCATGGGCCCCCTGCGACATCGCCAGATACGGCGTTTCCCTTTGGTCCGCGCGCAGGATTTGTTCCAGACCGGCGAGGATGCCCAGCAGCGTATCCGACGGCTGCGAGAAGTAGTTGACGCCGATGTAGCGGTCGTCTCCGGCAGGAACGATGGTCGTCGTGACGACTTTTGCGCGCACGGCTTCCAGCAGCAGGCGGACGCTTTTCTCCAGCAGGCGCACCCTGCGCACCGCGTCGGCGGAATCCAGGATGGTCTCGGGATCGAGAACATCGGGATAGAACCAGGCGAAGTCCCGGGGATAATAGGCAGATGCGTGCGGCGCACCCGTGACCAGGAACGCCTCCTGCGGCGAGAAGGCGCTGTCCATCGAGTGCCGGTACAACTCGTCGATCCCACCCGACAGGTGAGATTTTCTCATAAAGCGGTCGCCGAGAAAATTGACGGCCTGGATGCCGTTGGCGACCCAGGTCGCCACCGGTCCCTGATAGAATTGAAATTCGCGGTGAGGTGAAATTGAAATGTGATGATTCATGGGGCGGGGATGAGCGATGTCCGGCGGTGGTGGGTGATCGGTTGTTAGCCCAACCATTATAGATTCGTCTTTAGGTCAGATAAATCACGATGTCATTACAATGTCACAAATAACGGCGCCGGTTGGCGCTGGAGCGTGAAACGTGCCGATTTGAATCGAATGTTCTAATTAGATCGTTGTTTCGACGCGTTTCCTGGACACGAACCGGTTCACCCGGATCGAGTCCTTGACAGGCTTTCACTGGAAAACCCTTTAAAGCCGCAGTCAGGCGGTGCGACCCGCTGCCCCAGGGCTAAAATTCTCGATGAACCGCAACAGCACGCGCGCGCCGGCATCGACGTCGGCGGGTTCGACATGCTCGGCCGGGTGATGGCTGATGCCGCCGCGGCAGCGGACGAACAGCATGGCGACGTCGGCGACGTCGATCATCGCCATGCCGTCATGCCCCGCCCCGCTCGGCAGTTCGAAGACGTCAAAACCTTCACCGGCAACCGCTTCCGCCAATTGCGCTTTCAGCCACGGCGCGCAGGGCACGGTGCGGTTCTCGTGGGTGACGTCGATCTGCAGCGCGAGATCCCGCCGCTTCGCGATCGCCTCGATCTGTCGCACGATCTCGGCCACCGCCAGCTTGCGAGGCGCATCCGCCGGCGCGCGAATGTCCAGCGTAAAGGAAACCTGGCCCGGAATGACATTGGTCGCCCCCGGCAGCGCGGTGATGGCACCGACGGTGCCGACCAGGCCTGCATCGTCCGTCTTGCAGAATGCTTCGACCGCAACGATGCATTCGGCGGCGCCCGCCAGCGCGTCGCGCCGCAGCGCCATGGGCACCGTGCCGGCATGGCCGGCCATGCCGGCGAGGTTCGCCGCCAGCCGCGTCGCGCCCGAGATCGCCGTGACCACGCCGACGGGAAGGTTGTGTTGCTCCAGCACCGGCCCCTGCTCGATATGCAGTTCCACATAGGCGTGCAGCTCGCGACGGGCGCGCGCCGCCGCGCCGATGTGATCGGGATCGAGCCCGAACTGCTTCACCGCCTCGCGCATGGTGACGCCGTGGGTATCGCGCGCCTTAAGGACGCTTTCGTCGAACGTCCCCGCCACGGCCCGGCTGCCGAGCAGCGTAGAGGCGAACCGCACGCCCTCCTCGTCGGCAAAGCCTGTGATTTCGATCGCAAAGGGCAGCCGCACACCCCGCCGGTTCAGGTCGGCGATGCAGGCGATCGCGGTGACGATCCCGAGCGGGCCGTCCCATTTGCCGGCGTCGCGCACGGTGTCGTAATGCGAGCCCAGCATCAGGCAGGGTAAACCGGGGCGCTCGCCCTCGTAGCGACCGCAGACATTGCCGATGGCGTCGAGATGCGCGGCCATGCCGGCGTCCTTCATCCAGGACATCAGGAGATCCGCGGCAATATGGTGCTCGGGCGAGAGGAAGATCCGCGCCAGATGCTCCGACGTTTCCGAAATCGCCCCGAGCTGGTTGATCCGGCTTACGATTTCATCGCCAAGCCGTGCTGGCGTGGTCACCTTCTCGCTCATGCCGCTCCGTCAGTGCGCGTCGACCGGCGCTCTTACAAGCAAGCCTTTTAGCCCCTTCCCACGGTGCACTCAATCTGGCCGTGCGGCTCATCCGTCGGCAGGAAAACGTCGTTGTTGTTATCCAGCCCGAATGCCGACAGGTTCATCGGAATGAAGTGCATGTTCGGGCAAGCCATGCTGATTTCGGAGATTTCCGGCACGGCCGCCAGCGCCGCCTCGCCCATTCGGTACAGGCTGTCCTGCACGCTCATACTGTAGGTCGTGCTGAACACTTCGAGCACGGTATCGAGAATTCGTGCGTTGGTCGCGGGATAATTCGAAGGCACCCCAGACCACTTCCAGGACGCCACCATGCTGGTGGCGCACATCCGGTCGGCCGTCTCCCGCAGCGTGGTGTAATGATCCTGCGGATAATTCTCCCAGCCGGACTGGGTCGACTTCATGAAGGCGAAATTGTCGATGCCCGACGTCAGCGTCGAAGGTCCGCCGCGCGTCGCGATAGCCTCGACGAACGGCTTGCCGTTGCTGTCGAGCACAAAGCTGTGCGGGTGCGGCTTGCCGCCGAAACTCAGCCGGCTCCATTTGGTCTCATGTGCGGTGATCGCAACGGATGCGACCTGCGGATAGGTGTCGAGGTATCGCTTCGCCAGTACCTGGCAGAAATCCTCGGTGCTGAGGCTCGTATTCTCTCGAGCGACGACGTTGACGATATTCTTGATCGTGTCCGTCGCCACCGACGTCGAATTGTCGGCATGGGTGTAGGCACGGGCAAAATCGCCCTCGATCATAGCCTTGACGCTGAGCTGGCTCACCTCCTGACGGTCGCCGTCGCGGTGGATCCGCATCACGCGGACGCGGCCTTTGCCATATCGGTTCCTGATAAGCGGCATGTCAGACCTCCTGGTCGATCGTCTTTTTCGGGACTGCGGCGGCCCGCTCTGATCCCATATTCGAGCAACGTTCGTGCCAAGGGGCAATATCCGGGGGAGGCCCCCGGCGGACAGGCTTCTGGCACGCGGCTTGTATCGGGCTGAGCAGGCCCTGACGGCCAGCCATCCCAGGGGGGAGTCCATGACCACAACCGCCGAAGTCCATCCGGTCGACCAGATCCTGCCGACGCCGCGGCTCCTGGCGCTCGGCCTGCAGCACGTGCTGGTGATGTATGCCGGCGCGGTTGCCGTGCCGTTGATCATTGGCCGGGCACTGAAATTGCCGCCGGAGGACGTGGCCTTCCTGATCAGCGCCGACCTGTTCGCCTGCGGTATTGCCACGCTGGTGCAATGTATCGGCTTTCCTGGCGTCGGTATCCGGCTGCCAGTCATGATGGGCGTGACGTTTGCCTCGGTCGGACCCATGCTGTCGATGGCGGCGGCGCCCGATGTCGGCCTGCTCGGCATTTACGGCTCGGTGATCGCGGCCGGTCTCTTCGCTCTTCTTGTGGCGCCGTTCATCAGCCGCCTGTTGCCGCTGTTCCCGCCCGTCGTTACCGGCACCATCATTCTGGTGATCGGCATTTCCCTGATGCGGGTCGGCATCAATTGGGCGGGCGGCGGCTTGCCGAACCTGACCAAGGTGGTCGACGGCGTCGCGGGCTCGTTCCCAAATCCGGCCTACGGCCAATTGCAGGGGCTCGGCATCGCGCTGTTCGTGCTGCTGGTGATCCTCGGCCTGATCAAATGGGGCTCCGGCTTCGTCGCCAATGTCGCGGTGCTGCTTGGCATCGTCGCCGGCACGATCCTGGCGGCCTTGCTTGGCATCATGCATTTCGAAAAGGTTTCCGCGGCATCATGGGCCGCGCCCGTGCTGCCGTTGCATTTCGGGATGCCGAAGTTTCAACTCGTGCCGATCATCACCATGTGCATCGTGATGATCGTCGTGATGATCGAGTCGCTCGGCATGTTCCTGGCGCTGGGCGACATCACCGGCAAACCGGTCGATCGCGATGCGCTGACCCGCGGCCTGCGCGCCGACGGTCTGGGCACGTTGCTCGGCGGGCTGTTCAACACCTTCCCCTACACGTCGTTCTCGCAAAATGTCGGTCTGGTCGGCGTGACCGGTGTCCGCTCGCGCTGGGTCACCGCGGCGGGCGGCGGCATCCTGCTGGTGCTCGGGCTCGCGCCAAAGATGGCGGCGCTGGTCGAGGCGGTGCCGGTGGTCGTGCTCGGCGGCGCCGGGCTCGTGATGTTCGGCATGGTCGCGGCGACCGGCGCGCGGATTCTCACCGCGGTCGACTTCAAGAACAACCGCTACAACCTGTTCGTGGTCGCGATCTCGGTCGGCTTCGGCATGATCCCGCTGGTCGCGCCGAACTTCTTCAAGAACCTGCCGCACGACCTGCATCCGTTGCTGGAATCCGGCATCCTGCTCAGCGCGCTGGTCGCGGTGGCTTTGAACGCCTTCTTCAACGGCATCAGCGCCAAGACGGCGGAAGCCGACGCGGCGTCAGCCGCGGCATCAGCGACGCATTGAGAATTCGTAGGGTGGGCAGAGGAGCGAAGCGACGTGCCCACCATGCGTGACGGCACATAAGATGGTGGGCACGCTACGCTCTGCCCACCCTACATTTCGTCGCTAACTGCCCCGATAGGTCGCATAGCTCCACGGCGTGACCAGCAACGGCACGTGGAGATGGCCTTCCGGGTCGCTTACGGAAAACTGCAGTGGAATGCGATCGAGGAACGGCGGGTCGGATACCGGCACGCCGCGGTCGACAAAATAAGCGCCGACCTGAAATGCCAGTTCGTAGCGGCCGATCGGCACCGGCCGGCCGCCGATCAGCGGCTGATCGGTGCGGCCGTCGCTGTTGGTAACCGCGCGCGCCACCACGCGCGCCTCGCCAAGTTCGGAAAGTTCGGTCAGTTCCACCGCGATCCCTGCCGCGGGCCGGCCGCTATGGGTATCCAGCACATGGGTCGACAGGCGGCCATGCAGCGGAAGCTTGTCCTCCGACGCGACCAGTTGATCGAGACGCAGCGCCGCGATCCGGCCAATTTCCTCGATCGACCGGCGCATTTCGGCACCCGCATCATTCGGCAGGCGACGCGCGAAATCGCGCAGAATGGAATCCCGGGTATGGCGGCGGGCGCATACAATGTAGGGAAAGCCGAACTTCGTCCGGTAGGCATTGTTCGCACGCTCGAAAGCTTCAAATTCCGCATCAGACAGCCGATCGAGCCCGACGCCGTCCTGTTCGGCGCTTGATTCAGCCGTGAGACCCGCCGCCCGCTGGGTCTTGTTCGCGAGATAGGGGTGCGCCTTGATCAGCTTCAGCCGCGTCTCATCCGGTGCGCGATCGACCGCCGCCGTCATTGCCGCGAACAGCGCACCGATCCCGGCGAATGGCCGCAGGGAGGCCACTTGTTCCGCCACCCAAGGCGAATGCTCGAAGATATTGGCCAGCGCGGCGACAAACTCATCCGCGCTGCACTGGTTTAGCTCGGAAAGCGGCTTGCGCATGGCTACAGGCCTACCCAATGTCGAAGGCGTGGTCGGCGAGATGCGCCAGATGGGCGTGCCAATGCTCGGCGATCTCAAGCCGCGTCGGCACCCAGACCCGCTCGTGCTGAGCGATGTAATCGAGAAACCGCAACAACGCCGCGGCTCGGCCGGGGCGGCCGACGACCCGGCAATGGAGGCCGACCGACATCATCTTCGGCGCGATTTCGCCTTCCCGGTAAAGGACATCAAAACTGTCCTTGAGATAGGTGTAGAACTCGTCGCCGCCGCCAAAGCCCTGCGCGTTGATGAAGCGCATGTCGTTGGCGTCGAGCGTGTAGGGAATGACCAGATGCGGCTTCGAACCGCGCGACTTGATCCAGTACGGCAAATCGTCGGCGTAGGAGTCGCAGAGGTAAAGGAGACCGCCGGCTTCCATCAAAAGCCTGAGCGTATTGATCGAGGTGCGTCCGGTGTACCAGCCGAGCGGCGGCTGACCCGTCGCCTCGGTGTGGATGCGGGTTGCCGCCGCGATCGAGGCCCGCTCCTCGGACTCCGTCATGTCCTTGTGCTCGATCCATTTCAGGCCGTGGCTGGCGATGTCCCAACCCGCCTCCTTCATGGCGGCGACCACGTCCGGATTCCGCTGCAGCGCCATCGCGACACCAAACACCGTCGTCGGCATATTTCGCTCGGTGAACGCCCGCCACAACCGCCAGAACCCGGCACGCGAGCCATATTCGAACATCGATTCGATATTGGCGTGGCGCTGGCCGGGCCAGGGCTGCGCGCCCAATACGTCGGACAGGAAGGCTTCCGAGGCGCGATCGCCGTCGAGAATGTTGTTCTCGCCGCCCTCCTCGAAATTCACCACGAACTGCACCGCGACCCGCGCATTGCCGGGCCATTTCGGATCGGGCGGGTTGCGCCCGTAGCCGCGGAAGTCGCGCGGGTAGGACGGCGTGGCCATTAGACTTCCTCGAAGCGGATTTTTTGCGCGCCCTTCCACAGCACGGTCTTGCCGAACGCGGTCAGGTTTTCCAGCCCCGAGGTCAGGGTGATGAAATGGTTGCCGGCGAGCTGGCCCATCTTGCTGGCAAAATGCACGCCGCCATAGGCCAGCAGGATTTCGGTCTCGCTGATCCCGCCGGGATAGAGAATGATCTGGCCCGGCGCCGGATAGCTGGTGTGGTTCTCGTAGGAAACGCCGAAGTCGAGATCGCCGAGCGGCATCCAGACGCCCTCGCCGCTCCAGCGCACATGGATCGCCTGGCTTTCGAACGGCATCGCCTTGCGGAACGCCGCCACGGTTTTCGGCGCCAGTTGCTCCTCGAAACGGGCCTCAAATGTGAATTCGCCGGCGCGGACAATCAGTTGGCTCATCGGTCTCTTCTTCTGGATATAGGTGAGGACGTGGTTTCAGCCGTATCCATTGCAGCCGGGATTACTGGAAGCAAGGGTCATTCCGGCCGCCGGCGCCGCCTTTGGCGCGTCAAACCCACCCGCTTCGCGCGTCCTTGGCATGCGGTGCCGGCATCCCCCAAACGCTTGCTTTCCCCGGCTGTTGCCCGTTTCATTCCGGTCAAAGACCACATGACCCGAGGAAGCCAATGCCCGCAAAAATCATCGGAATGATCGGCACCCAGCAGGAAGGCGTCGCAGTCCACCTGATCAAGGGGCAGATATCACGGCAATGGGTGATCGATTTCACGCGCCTCCACGAGCAGTGGAACTATGACGCCGTGCTGGTCGGCTACTACGCCGCCGCCGCCGAAGGTTTCGCCATCGCGCTTTATGCTGCCGACCATACCGAGCGGATCAAGTTTTTGATCGCCCACCGTCCGGGCTCGGTGGCGCCGGCGCTCGCCGCCCGGCAGATCGCGACCTTCGACCAGCTCACGCAGGGGCGGATGGCGTTGCACATCATCGCCGGCACCAGCGACGCCGACCAGGCCAGCGAAGGCGACTTCCTGCCCAAGAACGACCGTTACCGCCGCGGCGGCGAATATCTCGAGGTGATGCAGAAGCTCTGGACCAGCGACCAGCCGATCGACCACAAGGGCGAGTTCTACCGCGTCGAGGGCGGCTATACCGACATCAAGCCGTATCAGCAGCCCTATCCGCCGCTGTTCTTTGGCGGTTCGTCAGATGGTGCGCTGGAGATGGGTGCCAAATATTGCGACGTGTTCGCGGTGTTCGGGGAGCCGCTCAAGGAAACGGCAGACCGGGTGCAGGATTTCCGCCGCCGTGCCGCGGCCTTCGGGCGCCGCGTCGGCTTCAACATGTCGCTGCGGCCGATCATGGCGGAAACCGAAGGCGCGGCCTGGGACAAGGCCAACGCCCTGTTGGCGGATGTCGAGCGCAAGACCGGCGCGCCGGCGCAGCCGACCAACCATTCCGCCGAACGCCTGCTCGGCTACGCCGCCCGCGGCGACGTCCATGACGAGCGGCTCTGGATGGGGATCGCGCGCGCCACCGGCGCCCCGGGCAATACGTCATGTCTGGTCGGAACGCCGGACCAGATCACCGATGCGGTGCTCAGATATTACCGGCTCGGCATTCACTCCTTCCTGCTGCGCGGATTCGAGAACCCGCACGACGCGATGGCGATCGGCCGCGACCTCATTCCTCGCATCAAGGCCGGCGCGCTGGCGATCGACCAGCAGGCCGAAGCAGCCGAATAGGCTTTCTTACGAAGCCGGCGTAATGCATTGGAGCACAAGAAGAAAACGAATGAGAGAAATGGCATGAAGGCCGTGGTGGTCGAGAACTACGATTCAATCGACGGCATCTCGATCAGGGAGATCGCCACTCCCGGCCTCGGCAAGGGCGAAGTCCGCGTCAGGATTGGCGCCGCGGCGGTCGGCTTCGTCGACGGTCTGAAGGTGCAGGGCCTCTACCAGACCAAGGATCCCCTGCCCTTCACGCCGGGCACCGAGTTTGCCGGCACCGTCGATGCCGTGGCCGACGACGTCACCGCCTTCAAGCCCGGCATGTCCGTCATCGGCATGACCCGTTCCGGGGCGCTCGCCGAATACATCTCGGTCCCGTCGGCAGCGCTGAAACACCTGCCGCCACAGGTTCCCTTCGAGGCCGGCGCCTCGTTCCAGGCCAATTATCTCACCGGGCTCTATGCGCTGGAAGCCCGCGCCTCTCTGCAAAAGGGCGAAATCCTTCTGGTACTGGGTGCGGCCGGCGGCGTCGGCATCGCCGCCGTCCAGATCGGCAAGCTGATGGGCGCACGGGTGATCGCCGCCGCCTCGACGGCGGAAAAGCGCGATTTTGCGAACCGATACGGCGCCGACCAGACCATCGACTACACCCAGCCAAACTGGCGCGACACGCTGAAGGAATTGACCGGCGGGCATGGGCCCGATGTCATCTACGACCCTGTCGGCGGCGAAGTCGCGCTGCAGGCGTTTCGCTCGATCGCCTGGCGCGGACGGCATCTCGTGGTCGGCTTTGCCTCCGGCACCATTCCAGCCTTGGCGTTCAACCTGCCGCTTCTGAAGGGCGGCGCCCTGCTCGGCGTCGACCTCGCCCAGATCCAGAAGCGCGAACCGGAGACGCACGCCCGCCTGATCGCGCAATTGTTCGACTGGCTGGCGTCGGGCCAATTGCAGCCCGTGGTCGGCAAGATCGTGCCGTTCGAGAATTTTCGCGAGGCGTTCAAGACCATGCAGTCGCGCTCGGCGCTCGGCAAGATGATCGTCAAACTCGGCTGAAGCCCAGTGTCAATGCAGGACAGGAACTGATGCCTCCGGAAAACAGCAACCAATCGCGCCGCCACATGCACACGCGGTCGATCACCTGCGAAGGCTTTTTGCGCGACGACGGGCTCTGGGAAGTCGAGGCATGGCTGCGCGACACCAAACCGTTTAACCAGCCCGCCAGCCGGTTTCGCGGCGAGTTGAAGCCCGGCGACCCCGTTCACGACATCGGCCTGCGGCTCGCCATCGACGAAACCATGAGCATCCGCGAAGCGGAAGCCATGATGCGCGGCACGCCCTACTCGACCTGCGTCGATGTCGAGCCGATCCTGGCGCGCCTCGTCGGCGAACGCATCGGTCCCGGGTGGCGCGAAGCGGTCCGGCGAAAGATCTCCCGGCTCGAGACCTGCACCCATCTGATGGAATTGCTCGGCCCCGCCGTCACCACGCTGTACCAGACCATGTCGCACGGTAAGAAGCCCGAGGGACGGGACTCGCTGGAAGATCAACAGAACTCCGGCAGGCGGCCGTTCTTCATCGGCGGCTGCCACTCCTGGCGCACCGACGGTCCGGTGGTGGCGGCGATGTTCCCGCAGTTTGCGACCGAGCCGGCGGAGAAGGACTAGGCACGCGCACGAATGCGATCATAAACCGCAAACGCCGCCGCCAGGACGCATCCCGCGATGATGCCGACGGTCAGGTCCTCGATCAGCGTCAGGCCGAACGTCGCGATCAGCACGCTGGCCGGGCGCCAGGCGTGCAGCAGGCGCGCAAATTCTTCCTTCTCGGCCATGTTCCAGCACACCACCACCAGGACGCCGGCAAGTGCGGACAGCGGGACAAAGCTCGCCAGCGGCGCGGCCACCACCATGAACAACAGCACGAACAGCGCGTGCAGCATGCCGGAGACCGGGCTGCAGGCGCCGGCACGGATATTGGTCGCAGTGCGTGCGATCGTGCCGGTGACGCTGATGCCGCCGAACACGGCGGACGCGACGTTGGCGATGCCCTGCGCCACCACCTCCATGTTGTAGCGATGCTTGCGCCCCGTCATGCCGTCGGCGACCTTCGCGGACAGCAGGCTTTCGACCGCGCCAAGCAGCGTGAAAGACAGCGCCGCCGGCAACACTTCGAGAATGGTGGCGTAAGACATCGTCGGCACGCGCGGTCCCGGCAGGCCGTCGGGAAGCTGGCCGAATCGGCTGCCGATGGTCTCCACCGGCAGATGGAACAGCCAGGCCGCGACGGATGCCAGCACGACCGCGATCAGCATGCCCGGCCAGGTCGGCGCGAAGCGCCGCAGCAGGAAGATCAGGGCGGCGGTGTTAAAGCCCACGGCCAGCGCGGCAGGATTGAGCGTCGGCAGCGCCTGGCCAAGCGCGACAAGTTTTGGCAACAGCTGACCCGGTTCGGCGGCAGCCAGTTTCAAGCCGCCGAGGTCACGGAGCTGGCTGGCAAAGATCGTGACCGCGATGCCGGCCGTGAAGCCAACGGTCACCGCATGCGGGATGTAACGGATCAGCGAACCGAGCCTCAAGAGGCCGATCAAGGTAAGCATGAAGCCGGAAATGAAGACAGTCAGCAGCAGGCCTTCGAGGCCGAACCGCGTCACGGTCGCCGAGACCAGCACGATGAACGCGCCTGCCGGGCCGCCGATCTGATAACGGCTGCCACCGAGCGCCGAGACTAAAAAGCCGCCGATGACGGCGGCGTACAATCCCCGCTCGGGCGATACGCCCGAGGCGACGGCGATCGCCATCGAAAGCGGCAGCGCAACGATCGCAACCGTCAGGGCTGCGAGCATATCCTTTCGAAAGTGCGCGAAGCCGTAGCCCTCCGTCAGAACGGTAACGAGCTTGGGGCGGTAGTGATGCGCGGTAGCGGAGCCGTCAGGCATTGCAGTCAACCGATCGGGACTCGCGCAGTATAGCGAGGCATTGGGTGGCGAACCACAAAAACCCTTGCTTATTGTCACGGCACACGCGTCTCCATCTGCGCAGCAGCACGGGTATCGATGAAGTCTGATTCCTTAAGGTTGCGTCGCGCGAGCACCGCCTTCGGTTAGCTTCGCTGGCACACCACGGGCTTCGCAACAGGCTTGTTCCCGCGACACGAAATTCTCGCATTGGCGAGACGTGGTGAGAGTCGCGGTGCGCAAAAGGACGCAGTTGGAGCCGATCGATAATTTGCGCGTGACGCCGCGCCGGAGCGGTGTCACTATTCGATGATAACAAACGCCGCGCACGTCGGACGAAGCGCGGCTGCCGAGGGGGAGACAAAAGCGTCGAAGCCGGCGCACGCGTTCCTCTGGCCCAACCCGTCCGTTGGCGTCGCATGGGACAACAGATTGTCCATCGTCTGCTGATTTCATTCCCCGCTCTGCTCGGGGTTCTCTTCCTCTGTTTCTGTCTGTTGCAGGTGGTGCCGGCCGACCCGGCCATGATCATCGCCGGGCCTGATGCCAAGGCCGAGACCATCGCCGCCATCCGCCAGGAACTCGGACTCGACCGCTCGATCCCAGTGCAGTTCTTCGAATACATCATGCGTGTGCTGCGCGGCGATCTCGGGCGCTCGATCATCTCCAACAAGATGGTGAGCGAGGAACTCGCGATGACCATCGGCCCCACGATCGAACTGATGCTGGGCGCGATGCTGATCGCGGTGCCGAGCGGGCTGGCGCTGGGCACGCTGGCTGCCGTCAACCGAGGCCGCATCACCGATCGAATCATCATGGCCTGCTCGGTAGCGGGCGTATCGATGCCGGTGTTCTTCATCGGGTTGATCCTGATCCAGTTCGTCGGCTTCAAATGGGGGTTGCTGCCGTTCACCGGGCGCACCGGGCCGGTGTGGGACGGCGGGCTGCCGAGCCTGATTCTCCCCGCGCTGACGCTCGGCGCGGTGCTGATCGGGCCGATCGCGCGGCTGACGCGGACCGCCGTGCTCGAAGTGCTTGGCGCCGATTTCGTGCGCACGGCGCGCGCCAAGGGGCTGAAAGAGCGCGTGGTGATCATTCACCACGCGCTGCGCAACGCGATGATTCCCGTCGTCACCCTGATCGGGCTGCAGGCCGCGTTCCTGCTCGGCGGCGCCGTCGTCACCGAAACCATGTTCTCGTGGCCCGGCGTCGGCCGGCTCGCGGTCGGCGCCATCGTCTCCAGCGATTTCCCGACGGCGCAAGGCGCGATCATGATCCTCGCCATCGCCTTCCTGTCGATCAATCTGATTGTCGACGTGCTCTACGTTTATCTCGATCCAAGGGTGCAGCGACGATGAGCGCAGAAGCCCTCGATACCGGCTTTGCCGAACCACGCGAAAGCGGCGTATTCGCCCGCGCCGGCGTGTTGCGACGGTTGGCGCGCGACCGCGTGGCGGCGCTCGCAGGTATCGTACTCAGCGTGATCGTGCTGGCGGCGATATTCGCACCCTGGATCGCGCCCTACGATCCCTACTTCACCGACCTCACCAAGGTGATGCGTCCGCCCGACGCCGAGCACTGGTTCGGCACCGACAATACCGGCCGCGACATTCTGAGCCGCGTCATCTACGGCACCCGGAATACGCTGATGCTGGGCCTCATCGGCGTCATCATCGGCGGCTTCATCGGCGGCGCGCTCGGCATCCTCGCTGCCTATTATCGCCGTCTCGACGGCTGGATCATGCGCCTGGTCGACGTGATGCTGGCCTTCCCCGCGATCCTGATCGGGCTCGCGGTGGCCGCGATCTTCGGCGCCGGGCTGACGGCGGTGGTGATCGCCCTCGTCGTCGCCACCGTGCCCGACGTGGCGCGGGTGGCGCGCGGTGCCGCGATCAGCGTCATGGGGCAGGAGTTCATGGAGGCCGGTCGTGCCGTCGGCGTTTCCGACGGTGAACTGATCTGGCGCTATCTGACGCTGAATTGCATTTCCACGATCTTCGTGTTCCTCACCTTGCGCTTCGGCCAGATCATTCTGATCGGCGCGGCGCTCGGCTTCCTCGGCATGGGCGCGCAGCCGCCGACCGCCGAACTCGGCATGATGGCGGCGCAAGGCCGCGACTTCCTGTTCATGGCCCCGCACATCGCGACGATCCCGAGCTTTGCCATCTTCGTGATCGTGCTGGCCGCCAACCTTCTGGGCGACGCATTCCGCGACGTCCTCGATCCGAGGCTGCAGACATGATCAGAACGGCTCTGAGTGTTGCACTGGCGCTGAGCATCCCGGCGTGCGCTTCGGCCCAGACCCTCAACTTGATGAAGGCGATCGATGCGCCGCATTACGACGCGCAGCGCACCACCTGGGGACCGACCTCCGACATCGTCAACATGTTCCAGGACACGCTGGTGGCGCTCGATTGGGACGGCCGCACGCCGGTTCCCTATCTTGCCAAGTCGTGGACCATCGCCGAGGACGGCAGAACCTACACTTTCAAACTACGCGACGACGTCTCGTTCTGCAGCGGCAAGAAGTTCACGGCTGAGGACGTCGTCTACAGCTTCAAGCGGCTCAAGGATCCGGCCCTCAAGGCACCCTATGGCTGGCGCGCCGGCGTCATCAAGGAGCTGCGTGCACCGGACCCCTACACGGTCGAATACGAGCTGCAGGAACCGTATTCCGAGTTGCTCCTGCAGCTCACCATGTTCACCAACGTGATTCACAACAAGGAGAGCGTCGAGGCGCTGGGAAAGGACTACGGCATCAAGGGCGCCGACGGCACCGGGCCATGGTGTTTCGAGTCGTGGCAGCCGCGCACCGAGATCGTGCTCAAGCGGCACGACGCCTACAAGTGGGGCCCGTCGATGTACAAGAACAAGGGCCCTGTAAATTTCGAAAAGCTCGTCATCAAAATCGTGCCTGAGGATTCCAGCCGGTTGGCGGCCATGATGGCCGGTCAGTTCGACATCACCCATCAGTTTCCGGCACAGTTCATTTCCCAGGCCAAGTCTGCCCCGATGCTGACCGTCACCGAGGCCAAGCCGAATTTCCAGTTGCTCTACTTCGGGTTCAAGACGACGCGGCCGATGGTGGCCGACAGGCGTGTGCGCGAAGCCATGAGCATCGCCATCAACCGTGCCGAAATTGCCAAGGGCATCCTGCTTGGCAACGCCGATCCGGCTTTCACCTTCGTCGACCCCGATGCGCTCGATTTCGCCCCCGGCACCAGGGATGTGGTGAAGGAGGATCTGGAACGCGCAAAGGCCCTGCTAGACGAGGCCGGCTGGAAGATCGGCAGCGACGGCGTCCGCGAGAAGGATGGCGTCAAGCTGCAGCCCAAGGTCTATTTCACGCAGGCCGGCAACACGCCGCGCGTCGCCGAGGCAATCCAGGGTTACCTTCGTCGCATCGGCGTCCAGTGGCAGCTCCAGCCCTGGGATTCCACCATTGCTCCCGCCAAGATGGCCGAGCAGGACTACGAAATCTGGTCGGTGACGGTGCCTTACCTGTCGGCCGGCGATCTGATGAACATCTACTTCGATTCCCGCAACATCCCGACGCCGAACCGGATGAACTGGAAGGATGCCGAAACCGATGAATGGCTCAGGCAGGGCCGCTCGGCGCTGACGGAAGCCGACCGCGCCAAATATTATGCGCTGGTGCAGCAGAAGGTGATGAAAGAGCACCTCTGGATTCCGGTTCTCAACATCAACATGCATCAGGTCGCGAACAAGAGGATATCCGGCGCCAGGCCGCACATGATCTATCAGAACACCTTCTACAAGGGGCTGGACGTAACCCGATAGAGCTTTATCCGGAAAGGCGGGAACCGGTTTTCCGAGCGCGACCATGCTCAAACAAAAGTAACAGGGACGGAGGGAACACGATGCGCAGGATTTTGGCGGGCGTTGCAACGCTGCTGGGGGCGGCCGGACTTTCTTTCGTCGCCGAGGCGCAAACCCTCAAGATGATGAAGGCGCTCGATGCGCCGCATTACGACGGCCAGCGCACGACGTGGTCGCCGAGTTCCGACATCGTCAACATGATCCAGGACACGCTGGTCGCCATGGACTGGGACGGCAAGACGGCGATACCCTATCTCGCCAAATCGTGGACCATCAGCGAGGACGGCAAGCTGTATACCTTCAAGCTGCGCGACGACGTGCAGTTCTGCAGCGGCAAGAAATTCACCGCCGCCGACGTCATCTATTCCTTCAAGCGGCTGACCAGCGCCGAATTGAAAGCGCCGCTGGCCTGGCGCGCCGGCAACATCAAGGAGCTGCGCGCGCCCGATCCCTACACGGTCGAGTATGAACTCAACGAGCCGTTCTCCGACCTCCTGCTCCAGCTCACGATGTTCACCACCGCGATCCACAATCAGGAGAGCGTCGAGGCGCTCGGCAAGGATTACGGCATCAAGGGCATCGACGGCACAGGGCCGTGGTGCTTCGAGAGCTGGCAGCCGCGCACGGAGATCGTGCTTAAGCGGCACGACGCCTACAAATGGGGCCCTTCGATGTACCAGAACAAGGGCCCGGTGAAATTCGAAAAGCTCAGCATCAAGATCGTGCCGGAGGATTCCAGCCGCGTCGCCGCCATGATGGGCGGACAGTTCGACGTCACTCACCAGATTCCGATTGCGTTCATCCAGCAGGTCAAGGCCGCGCCCAACCTGACCGTCCAGGAGGCACAGCCGAACTTCCAGCTGATGTACTACGGCTACAAGACGACGCGGCCGATGGTAGCCGATGTGCGGGTTCGCGAGGCGATGAACATCGCGATCAATCGCGCCGAGATCGTCAAGGGCATCATGCTTGGCAATGCTGAGCCGGCCTACACTTTCATCGATCCCAAGGCTCTCGATTTTTCGGAGAAGACCAAAGGAATCATCAAGGAGGACGTCGAGCGCGCCAAGAAGCTGCTCGACGAGGCCGGCTGGAAAGTCGGCAGCGACGGCATCCGCGAGAAGGACGGCATGAAGCTGGCGCCGCGCGTGCTGTACACCCAGGTCGCCTATTTCCCGCGCGTCTCCGAAGCCATTCAGGGCTACATGCGCAAGATCGGCATCGACTGGAAGATCGTCGGCTTCGACTCCACGATCGCACCGGCCGAGATGGCCAAGCAGGATTACGAGTTGTGGACGGTGACGTTCCCCTACATCTCCGCAGGCGACCTCCTCAACTTCTACTTCGACTCCAGGAACATGCCGGCGCCCAATCGCATGAACTGGAACGATGCCAAGACCGATGAGTACCTGAAGAAGGGCCGCGCCTCGCTGACGGACGCCGATCGCACCAAATACTACGCGCTGGCGCAGCAGCGCGTCACCGAGGAGCATCTGTGGATGCCGGTCATGAACATCGCGATGTACACGACCAGCCTGAAGAAGCTGAAGGGCGTCCGGCCGCACATGCTCTATCAGAACACCTTCTATAAAGGCCTGGATTACTCGTTCTGATGGATAATCTCCTCGAGGTTCGCGGCCTGAAGACCCACTTCGCGACGGATCGCGGCCTGTTTCGCGCCGTGGACGGCATCAGCTTCAACGTGCCGCGCGGCCGCACCATCGGCCTCGTCGGCGAGTCCGGCTGCGGCAAGAGCGTGACGTCGCTGTCGGTGATGGGCCTCGTCGCCTCGCCCGGCAAGGTCGAGGCCGACGCCGTCCTGTTCGACGATCGCGACGTGTTGAAGCTCTCTGCCGACGAGCGCCGCCGGCTGCGTGGCGGCAAGATGTCGATGATCTTCCAGGAACCGATGACCTCGCTCAACCCGGTCCATACCGTGGGCCAGCAGATCGTCGAGGCCATCCTCGCCCACAGCGCGATGACGCCCAAGGCGGCACGCGCGCGGGCGATCGAGATGTTGGAGCTGGTGCGGATACCGTCGGCGGCGCAGCGGATCGACGACTTTCCGCACAACATGTCCGGCGGCATGCGCCAGCGCGTGATGATTGCGATGGCGCTGTCCTGCGAGCCGGCGCTGTTGATCGCCGACGAACCGACCACGGCGCTCGACGTCACCATCCAGGCCCAGATCCTCGATCTGCTCGGCGATCTGCAGCGGCGGCTCGGCATGGCGATCCTGATCATCACCCATGATCTCGGCGTCATCGCCGAGGTCGCCGACCAGGTGCTCGTCATGTATGCCGGCCGCATCGTCGAGAGCGCCGACGTCAACGATCTGTTCGCCGATCCGCAGCATCCCTATACGATTGGGCTCCTTGGCTCGATCCCGCGCATCGACGTCGACCGCAAGCGCCTCGCCACCATCGAGGGCACGGTGCCGAGCCCCAACAACCAGCCGAAGGGTTGCCGCTTCGCGCCGCGATGTCCGTTCGCGGACCGACGCTGCGCGGTCGAGCCGCCGCCGCTGCGCGACATCGCGCCCGGCCATCAGGTCGCCTGCTGGAAAGCGCCGGTCGAGGTGATGTCATGAACGCCGTCACGGCCCAGGCACTAGAAAAAGCGCCGGTCCTCGAGGTCAAAGGCCTCGTCAAGCATTTCGGCGTTACCCGCGGGCTGATCAACCGCAAGACGATCGGGCTGGTGCGCGCCGTCGAGGACGTCAGCTTCGAGATCGCGCGCGGCGAGACGCTGGCGCTGGTCGGCGAATCCGGCTGCGGCAAGTCCACGACGGGGCGGCTGATCCTGCGCCTGATGGATCCGACCGCGGGCTCGGTGCGCTTCAAGGGCAAGGAAATAGCCAACCTCGACAAGGACGAACTGCGCCGGATGCGCCGGCACATGCAGATCATCTTTCAGGACCCGTATGCGTCGTTGAACCCGCGCATGACCGTCGGCGAGATCATCGAGGAGCCGCTGCGCGTCCACGAGATCGGCGACGCCGCCTCGCGCGCCGCGCGCGGGCGCGAGTTGCTGCAGATCGTCGGCCTCTCCCCGGAACATGCCAGCCGCTATCCGCATCAGTTCTCCGGCGGCCAGCGCCAGCGCATCGGCATCGCCCGCGCGCTCGCCGTCAATCCCGATCTGATCGTCTGCGACGAACCGGTGTCGGCGCTCGACGTCTCGATCCAGGCCCAGATCGTCAATTTGCTGCAGAATCTGCAACAGCGGTTCGGCTTGTCCTATCTTTTCATCGCGCATGATCTCGCCGTGGTGAAACACATCAGCGACCGCGTCGCGGTGATGTATCTCGGCAAGCTTGTCGAGATCGCCGACAAGAAGACGCTCTACGACCACCCGCTGCACCCCTACACCCAGGCGCTGCTGGCAGCGATCCCCAAGCCCGACCCGGCGCTGCGCACCAAGCGCGTGATGTTGCAGGGCGACGTGCCGAGCCCGATCAAGCCGCCGTCCGGCTGCCGTTTCCACACCCGCTGCCCGCATGCGCAGGCGCGCTGCTCCGCCGAGGAACCGATGCTGCGCGAGGCGGCGCCTGGCCACCGCGTCGCCTGTCACTTCTTCGAGACGCTGCCAGCGCCGACCATCCTGGCGCGGTCCGGCCTGGCGAACGGCAAGTTCGCCGCGCGGCTGGCGGCGTTCGAGGCGGCCAAGCAGGCGCGGGCGCCGGGCTGAAGGGGACCGGATTCAGAACTGCGAAAACACCCCCATGCACAGCAGGCATGTGCTTGATTGGTCTGATGTTATTTTGGACGCCATCACCCCTACCCGGCGTGCTCGATCGCCCTGATCGCGCCCCGGAGTTCGGCGAGGCCGCGGAGGCGGCCGATGGCGGTGTAGCCGGGGTTGGTGCGCTTGGTGGCGGCAAGGTCGTCGAGCATGCGGTGGCCGTGATCGGGGCGGAACACGATCTGCTCGGCCGATAGGCGCTTGCGGTTCTCGGCCAGCAGCGCCTTGAGCACCGCGATCATGTCGACGTCGCCGTCGAGATGATCGGACTCGAAGAACGACAGGCTGTCGCCTTCGCGCTTGGTCGCGCGCAGATGGGCGAAAGCAATGCGCGGCGCAAAGCGTTTCGCCATCTCGGGCAGATCGTTTTGCGGTCGCACGCCGAGCGAGCCGGTGCAGAAGCAGATGCCGTTGGCCTTCGAGGGCACCGCATCGAACAGCGCCTGGTAATCCTCCGCCGAGGACGCGATGCGCGGCAGGCCGAACAGCGGCCGCGGCGGGTCGTCCGGATGCAGCGTCAAGGTCACGCCGAGGGACTCGGCGACCGGCGTGACGCGGGCGAGGAACTCGCCGAGGTGCTTTCGCAGCACGTTGGAATCGATGCCGCGATATTGCTGCAGGCGGTCGCGGAATTGCGGGATCGTCAACGGATCGGTGGTCGAGCCCGGCAGCGCGCTGGCGATGTTGGTGACGAGGACGTCGATATCGGCCTGCGTCATCTTCGAGAAGATCTCTTTGGCCCGCTGCCGCGCGGCTTCGGAATATTCGGCCGGCGCCTCGGGGCGCTCCAGGATGTGCAGATCGAATGCCGCGAAACGCTCGTGATCAAAGCGCATCGCCTTGGCGCCGTTCGGCAGTTCCCATTCGAGATCGGTGCGGCACCAGTCCACGACCGGCATGAAATTGTAGCAGACGATCTTGATGCCAACGGAAGCCACCGCTTCCAGGCTCGCAATCCAGGCCTCGATCGAGCGCGTCGCGCCGCCGCCGAGCCGCTTGACGTCGTCAGGAACCGGAATCGATTCCACCACCGACCAGATGAGCGGCGAACGGCCGGGCTGGCCGTTCTCGATGAAATTCTTGCGCTCCTCGACGGCGGCGCGGGTCCAGGCCTCCCCGATCGGCACCTGGTGCAGCGCGGTCACGACATCGGTCGCGCCGGCCTGGCGGATATCGTCAAGCGACACGGGATCGTTGGGCCCGTACCACCGCCATCCCTGCAAAATCATGGCCGCTCTCCTGGTTATCACGCCGTCAGAACGACCTTGACACTTTGCGAACGGTCGAGCGCCAGCCGCACCGCGTCGGGCGCGACCGAAAGCGGACGCTGCGCCGTCACCAGCGACAGCACGTCCACGCTGCCGTCAGCGATCAGGTCGACGGCGGTGAAGAACTCGTTGCCGAAGCGGAACGAGCCGCGCAGGTCGATCTCCTTCGCCATGACGGCGTTCGACGGCGTCGGGATCTGCCCGCCCGGCAAATTGCCGACCTGCACTACGACGCCACCGCGCCTGACGACGCCGATCGCGCTGGCAAGCCCGGCCGCCGTGCCGGAGACTTCAAACGCGACGTCGAACGGGCGCGCCGCAGCCTCGGCCCTCAACGCCTCCTCGCCGCCGGAAATGTCGAAGACATGGCTGGCGCCGAGTTTTGTGGCGAACGCCAGCGGCGCCGCCGCGATGTCGACGACGGTCGTTTCCTCGATGCCGGCGCGCCGCGCTGCCAGCATGGTGAGGAGGCCGATGGGGCCGGCGCCGAACAGCACCGCGCGCTTGCCGGTGACGTTGCCGGCGCGGGCGACCGCATGCAGGCACACCGCGAGCGGCTCGGCGAGCGCCGCCGCCTGATAAGTGACGTGGTCCGGGATCTTGACGCATTGCGCGGGGATGGCGTCGAAGTAGGACGCGAAGCCGCCCTGCATGTGCGGGGTCTTGGAGGCCGAGCCCATGAAGAAGATGTTCTCGCAGAGATTGGGCCGGTCCTCGCGGCAGGGCTTGCAGTGGCCGCACCAGCGCGACGGATTGAGCGCGACCCGGTCGCCGACCTTCACGCTGGGCACGTCGCCCGCAACCTCGGCAACTTCACCGGCGATCTCGTGGCCGAGCACCAGCGGCGACGTCACGACGAAATCGCCGGTGCGGGCGTGACGATAGTAATGCATGTCGGAGCCGCAGATGCCGCCGGCGCCGAAGCGAATTCGCACCATGCCTGAGGCGAGCGGATCGAGCGGCCGCTCCACCATGCGCAGATCTTCCGGGCCATACAGCGTCGCAGCCAAAGCCATCGATGTCATTTTGAAAGCCCCATATATTTCGGTAGCCAGAGCGTCAGTTCGGGAATGTAGGTGATGGCGGCGAGCGCCAAGAGCAACGGCACCAACCAGGGCAGGATCGCCATGGTCGTGCGTTCGACGGAGAGTTTTGCCACGCGCGCCAACACGAACAGCACCATGCCGAGCGGCGGATGCAATAGCCCGATCATCAGGTTCAGCGTCATGATCAACCCGAAGTGAATCGGATCGATGCCGAGTTTCAGCACGATCGGCAGCAGGATCGGCACCAGAATCGTAATCGCGGCGATGGTGTCGATGAAGCAGCCGACGAACAGGATAAGGATGTTGGCGAGCAGAAGGAACACCCATTTGTTCTGGGTGATCCCAAGCATCAGGTCGGTCAGCGTCTGCGCGGCCTGCGACACCGTCAGCAGCCAGGCGAAGATCGAGGCCGCGGTGACGATGAACAGCACCGACGCGGTGGTCTCGATGGTATCGAAGGTCGCCTTCGCCACCGTCTGCAGCGTCATCGAGCGATAACGCACCAGCCCGAGGAACAGCGACCAGATCACGGCGGCGACCGCGGCTTCTGTCGGCGTGAACCAGCCGAGCGTCATGCCGCCGATCAGAATCACCGGCGCCATCAGGGCCATCACGGCGGAGAAGTCAAAGTACCAGTCGACCGCAAGCAGCGCGACGAGTCCGATGCCGACCGCCATGTTCACCGACATGCCGGCGACGACCATGAGCCAGACCACGAGCGGAAACGCCAGCACGATGAAGATTTCGAGCGTCGCCGAGCCGAGTTGCGGCCAGGAGAACGGCGTATCGCTGCCCCAGCCCCGGCGATGCGCGAACCAGGCCACCGTCGCCATCATCATCAGCGTCATGACCACGCCCGGGATCAAGCCTCCGAGAAACAACGCGCCGATCGAAACGTTGGCCATCATGCCGTAAATCACGAACGGCAGCGAAGGCGGGATGATCGGGCCGAGCGTGGCGGAGGCCGCGGTGACGCCGACGGCAAACTCGGTGGAGTAGCCGTGGTCCTTCATCGCCTTGATTTCGATGGTGCCGAGACCCGCGGCGTCTGCGATGGCGGTGCCGGACATGCCGGAAAAGATCACCGAGCCCACGATGTTGACGTGGCCAAGGCCGCCGCGCATCCAGCCCACCAGCGCGACGGCGAATTTATAGATGCGGCCCGTCACGCCCGCGATGTTCATGAGATTGCCGGCCAGGATGAAGAACGGCACGGCGAGCAACGGAAAGCTCTCGACGCCTGCGATCATGCGCTGCGCCAGCGTCACGTCGGGCGTAATGCCGGTGACGAGAATGTAGACCAGCGACGATACCGCCATGGACAGCGCGACCGGCAGGCCGAGCAGCATCAGCAGCAAAAATCCCCCGAGCAGCAACAGCATCGCCTCAGCCTTCCGTGCCGTCGAACGCGCCGGGGCGCTCCAGGATCGAATATCCCCGCCGCCAGTTCTCGACCGCGATCTGGATCGAGCGCGCAAACATCAGGCCAAAGCCGAGCAGCACCGCGTAATAGACAAACCCCTTCTGGAGCTTGATGGTCGTCATCCGCTCGTCGCCGATGATCTGGATGAACTGCCAGACCAGCGTGATCGCGTAGCCAAAGAAGGCGATCCGGATCAGGTCGATCACCGTCGACAACCCCCTCGCCGCGACGTGGGGCAAATAGCGGTAGATCAGATCGACCTGGATATGTCGCGACAGCCGCACGCACATCGCCGAGCCGATGAATACCACGCCGATCAGGCAGTAGGTCGCAATCTCCTCGGTCCAGGCGTAGCTGTCGTTGAGGACATAGCGGGTGAAGAACTGCAGGAAGACGCACAGCGCCATGACCCAGAAGATCGCGAGCGCGAGCCAATCCTCCACGGCGTATTGGCTGAGATCGGCGCCCTTGGGTGCTTCGTCCTCAAAAGTGTGGGCGATCTCGTCCGCCGTGATCTGCTTGTGAACTTCGGCCGTGGACATGCGCTTACTCCCCGAATGCGCAGCGCGTAGCTACTCCGTCATTCCGGGGCGATGCGCGAGCATCGAACCCGGAATCTCGAGATTCCGGCTTCTGTGCTGCGCACAGCCCCGGAATGACGGCGATGGTTACTTGACGGCCTGGATGCGTTCCCAGTCGGCCTTGCGATAGTCAAAGCTCTCGAAGCTGACGTTCTTGAGCACGGTTTCGCGGAATTCGTCCTTGTTGACCTCGGTCACGGTCAGACCCTTCTGCTTGAAGAAGTCGACCAGCTTGCCTTCGTTGGCCTTGATCTCGGCGGTGGCCTTGGCGGCGGCTTCCTGCGCCACTTCGGCGAAGATCTTGCGGTCTTCCTCGGACAGCTTCTTCCACAGCGCGCTCGAAATGACGGTGTTGAGGTGATCGACAATGTGGCCGGTCAGCACGATGTGTTTCTGTACTTCGTAGAACTTCTTGGCCTCGATGGTGGTGAGCGGGTTTTCCTGCGCTTCCACGGTGCCGTTCTGCAGGGCGAGATAGACCTCGGCAAAGGCGATCGGCGCGGTGTTGGCGCCGCAGGCACGCGGCATGGCCACATAGGCCGGCACGTCGGGCACGCGGATCTTGAGACCCTTCATGTCGGCGCAGCTCTTGATCGGCTTGTTCGAAGAGGTTTGGCGCACGCCGTAATATGTAACCGCCACGATACGATGGCCGGTCTTGTCCTCGTAGCCCTTGGCGAGTTCCCTGAAGACGTCGCTCTTGGTGTAGGCGAGCAGATGATCGGCGTCGCGGAAGGTATAAGGGTAATAGGTCACGCCGATCGGCGGATAGCTCTTGGCCGCAAAGCTTGAGCCGGAAATGATCATGTCAACCGAGCCGAGCGAAAGCCCCTGATTGATATCCGTCTCCTTGCCGAGTTGCGAAGCCGGGTAGACGTCGATCGCATAGCGCCCATTGGTGCGCTTGTTGATTTCGCCCGCGGCCCAGACAGAGGCGGTGTGGAACGGCTCGGACGTCTCGTAGACGTGGGCCCATTTCAGCTTAGTCTGCGCCATGCCCGAATTGGTCGCGGCCAATAGCGCCGCGGCGGATGCCGCTAACGCAATCGTCAATTTCTTCAACATGGGAATTCCTCCTTGCTGCAATTGTTCTTTGCTACCCAACCGGGGCGGCGTTGCGCCGCCTCGTTCGAATTCTGATCGGCTCAACCGCTTTTCTCGCGAACGCGGGAGGCGGTTGATTCTTCGGTTCCGAAATTCTGCGCAAAGCGCGCCTGCGAGCACGCCAGATGTTCGCGCATCGCCTGGCGCGCCGCGTCGGGATCACGCGCGGCAATGGCGTCGCGGATCGCACGATGCTCGGCCAGCGCCGCGTTCCAGGATTCCGGATTTTCAAAGTAGTGCGCAAGTTTTGCAAAATACGGATTGAGCCGCTGGTCGAACAATTCGCCGACCACGCGGACCAGCACGGCATTGTCGAGGCATCCGGCCACCGCGACGTGGAACGCGCGGTCATGGACCATCGAGGCTTCGCCGGGATGCTGAACCGTCGCCATCGCTTCCACCGAAGCGTCGATGCGCGCGATGTCTTCCGCCGTAGCGACCCGCGCCGCCTGTTCGGCAATCGCGCCTTCCATGAACTCGCGGGCGCGCAGCAATTCGAAGGGACCTTCGATCTCGGCAGATGCCAGCGATGGCTGCGCATGCGCCGCAGGTTCGCTGACGTAAATGCCGGAACCGACGCGGATGCGCACCCTGCCCTCGACCTCGAGCGCGATCAGCGCTTCGCGCACGGTCGGTCGCGACACTTTCAACTGTTCGGCAAGATCGCGTTCGGTCGGGAGACGGCTGCCCACGCGGTATTCGCCGCTGTCGATCAAGGCTCGGAGCTGATCGGCAACCTGACGATAAAGACGTCGCGCTTCCACGGCTTCGAGCGGCACGCTCGGCTTCCCCCTGCAATCCCGAGATGGACTCGATTTTTCTTGCTTTGATCGGACGAGGGCCAATAAATCGGAACATTGGCCTTACCAATTGACCAATGATTGATCGAATAGGCGCACCATGTCAAGCAAAACGCCAGAAAATCGTGCATCTGCATTGGAAAACGACGGGTTCCGGCTCTCGGCGGCGAACCTGGGTCGGGTACCCGGTCACATCCGGCGGCCGGCCTATGACCGGGCAAGCGTCACGCCAGGCATCGTCCACCTCGGAATTGGCGCGTTTCATCGCGCGCATCAGGCGGTGGTGCTCGACGATCTGCTGGCGGCCGGCGCCACCGATTGGGGAACGGTCGGTGCCAGTTTGCGCAGCCCGGCGACACGCAACGCCCTCGCCCCGCAGGATTGCCTCTACACTGTTGCCGTTCGTTCCGGCGCCGGCACCGAGCACCGCATCATCGGCTCGGTGCTCGCCTGCGAAGTCGCCAGCGAGAACCCGGCGTCGCTGATCGCGCGCATGGCCGATCCGGCGACGCACATCGTCTCATTGACGGTCACCGAGAAAGGCTACTGCCACACGCCGCAAACTGGAGATCTGGATGAGTGCCATCCCGATATCATCAGCGATTTGCAGCGCGTCGATACGCCGCGCTCGGCAATCGGATTTCTGGTCGCCGCTCTGGCACGGCGTCGGAAGGCGGGAGTTGCCCCCTTTACCGTGCTGTCGTGCGACAACCTTTCCGCCAACGGCCGTACCGTAGGGCGGATCGCGGCGCAGTTCGCCGCCTTGCAATCGCGCGACCTCGCCACATGGATCGAGGCCGAAGTCGCCTTCCCTTCGACCATGGTGGACCGCATCGTACCCGAGACCACCGATGTCGACCGCGCGGAGATTTCGAGTGCGCTCGGCATGCTGGATGCGTGGCCCGTGGTGACGGAGCCGTTCACGCAATGGATCGTGGAAGATCGCTTTCCGGCTGGACGGCCGGATTTCGCGGCGGCGGGCGTGCAGATGGTGTCGGACGTGACGCCGTTCGAGCACATGAAACTGCGGCTGCTCAACGCCAGCCATTCGGCGCTGGCCTATCTCGGCTATCTCGCGGGTCATGAGACGATTGCTTCCGCCATGACAGACGTTCACTTCGCGGCGCTGGCGCGGCAGATCATGCAGGACGCGGCCCCGACTCTGACGATACCGGATGGGACCGATGTCGCGGCCTATGGCGCATCACTGCTGCAGCGCTTCGCCAACCCGGCGCTGCATCACCGCACCTGGCAGATCGCAATGGACGGCTCGCAAAAACTGCCACAGCGGCTGCTCGCCACCATGGCGGACCGGTTGCGTCTTGGCCTTCCGATCAAAACGCATGCGCTCGCGGTGGCAGGCTGGATGCGCTACGTCACCGGCAAGGACGAACAGGGGCGCGCCATCGACGTGCGCGATCCGCTCGCGAGTGAACTGTTTGAAATTGCTGAACGCGCGGGGCCGGTCGCCGAGCGACTTGCGCCCGCGCTTCTGGAAGTCCATGCCATCTTCGGCGCGCTCGGCCGCGATCCGCGGATGCATGCAGCAATTGCCGAGGCGCTGACGAAACTCTATGCGGTGGGGGCGCGACAGGCCGTGCAGACGTTTCAGCCGAAATGAAGATGGGAAACTGCGCCTCCGCTAGACAATTCGCTCCCTGCGAAGCGCGGCGATGGCTTCCGCGTCGTAACCCAGTTCGGCGAGCACGCGGTCGGTGTGTTCGCCGAGCGTCGGCGGGCGCGAGGCGATTTCGCCCGGCGTTTCCGACAAGCGCACCGCGACGCGCGCGGTCGGCGCCGATTTGGGCAGGCCGGGATAATCGACATCCTGCATGAAGCCGGCGGCGCGGATGTGCGGATGGTCCAGCGCCTGTTGCGGGCTCAGCACGGGGCCGGCCGGGATCATCGCCTTGCCGAGCGTATCGAGCGCTTCCTCCGTGGTGCGTTCGGCACACCAGCGCGACATGCGTTCGCTGATGACGGGGCCATTGTCGCCGCGCTTGAGGTCGTCGGCGAACCGCGGGTCCTGCAGCCAGTGGTCCTCGCCCATCAGCTTGGCCCAGCGGACGAAGAGCGGGTGTCCCGTGACCTGGCACAGCACCCAGCCGTCCTTGGTGCGGTAGATGTCGACGGGGGCGGAGGTTTGGCCGAGATTGCCCGTGGGCACGCGGTTGGCTACGATCACCGCCTGTTCGATCAGCGCCGCGTTGGTGAAGGAGAGCGCGGTCGCCAGCAGCGCGCCTTCAACGATCTGCCCGCGCCCGGACTTGGCGCGTTCCATCAGCGCGGCAAGCGTGCCGAAGGCGCAATGCAGCGCGGTGCCGAAATCGACCCAGTTCACCGCGGCCCGATACGGCGGATCGCCCTTGCCGGTCATGTACACCGCGCCCGACATCACCTGCCCGACGCCGTCGAAGCCGACGCGATCGGACCACGGGCCTGGGCCGCCGAACGCGGTCGCCGTGGTCAGGATGATGTTCGGCTTGATCGCCTTCAGCGAGTCATAGTCGAGCTTCATCGCGCGCAGCGTCTGCGGCGGCAGGTTCGCGACGACGACATCCGCCGTCGCGATCAGGCGGCGCATCACCTCCTGCCCTTCCGGCTTCATCGGATCGAGCGTGATGCATTGCTTGTTGCGGTTGACCTGCAGGAACAGCGCGCCCTCGCCGCCTTCACCGACCGGGGCAACGAAGCGGTCCTCGCTGCCGTCGCGCTTCTCGACGCGGATGACTTCCGCGCCGAATTCCGCCAGCAAGGTCGCGCAGTAAGGCCCCGCGATGTAACGTCCGAAATCGAGGACGCGAACGCCCTCCAGAACTCCCCCCATCGATCATTCCCTCGTTTCTTGCGGCCGGACCGGCTGAACCCGTCGTGTTGCCGAATGCGCTGGACGACCATACAATCACCGATCCCGATCGAATGGAACATCGCTCATGCCATCGACTGCGCAACGGCCCTATCGCGGCGTCTTCCCCGTCGTGCCCACCATCTTCGATGAACGCGGCGCACTTGATCTCGAAGGCCAGCGCCGCTGCATCGATTTCATGATCGACGCCGGCTCCAACGGGCTGTGCATCCTCGCCAATTTCTCCGAGCAGTTCGTGCTGACGGATGCCGAGCGCGAACAGGTGATGCAGGTGGTGCTGACGCATGTCGCCGGCCGGGTGCCCGTGATCGTGACGACGACGCATTTCGGCTCGCGGGTCTGCGCCGAGCGCAGCCGGCAGGCCCAGGATGCCGGGGCTGCGATGGTGATGATCATGCCGCCCTATCACGGCGCCACGTTCCGCGTGCCGGAAAAGTCGATCTACGAATTTTTCCGTACCGTCTCCGAGGCCATCGACATCCCGATCATGATCCAGGATGCGCCGGTCGCGGGCACGCCGCTGTCGGTCGACCTGCTGGCGCGCATGGCGCGGGAAATCCCTAACATCCGCTATTTCAAGATCGAGGTGCCGGGAGCCGCGGCAAAACTGCGCGACCTGATCGCGGCCGGCGGCGAGAGTATCGAGGGACCGTGGGACGGCGAGGAAGCGATCACGCTGATGGCCGATCTCGATGCCGGGGCGACCGGCGCCATGACCGGCGGCGGATATCCCGACGGCATCCGGCAGATCGTCGATCCCTATTTTGCCGGACGGCGCAACGAGGCGATGGCGGCCTATGCGCGCTGGCTGCCGCTGATCAACTGGGAGAACCGGCAATGCGGCCTGCAGGCCGCAAAGATCCTGATGCAGGAAGGCGGCGTGATCGGCTCGGCCGCGGTTCGCCATCCGCTTCAGAACGTCCGCCCCGAGGCGCGCGCGGGCCTGATCGAAATCGCGCGCACGCTCGATCCCGTGGTGCTGCGCTGGGGACGGTGACAGAGATTCCGTCATGGCAGGGCTCGTCACGGCCATGACAGACATTATTGACCCTACTTCGGCAATGCGACGTCGGCGATCACCGGCAAATGGTCCGAATAGGCGCACGCCTTGCGGTCGGTCCAGGCCGAGCGGATCGTGAGATCAGGCGACGCATAGATTCGATCGAGCCGCATCATCGGCCATCGCGATGGAAAGGTCCGCAACCGCGTGCGCACCGGGCAGAGCCGCGCCAGCACGCCGCGCACCGATTTCACCCAGAACCAGTCGTTGAAATCGCCGAGCACAAGCGTTCGTGTCGGCTGCACCAGTTTTGCCAACGCATTCGCCTGGGCATGGCGTTCGTGGATGCTGAGGCCGAGATGGGTCGCGATGACGGTCAGTTCGCCGTGACCCGACGCGATGCGTGCGGCGATGGCCCGACGCGGCTCGCGCTCCTGGTAGGAGACGTCGGTCACCGTCGGCGGCTCGGCGAACGGCCAGCGGCTCAGCAGCACCTGGCCATAATCGCCGTCCCTGGTGACGATCGACCGCGCATCGATGCTGTGCTCGCCGACAGCCTTTGCCAGCAGAGCAAAAGGATCGTCGGTTCGTCCGCGCGAATCGACCTCCTGAAGCGCCACGACATCCGGCGCCCAATGCCGGATGATCGCGCAGACGCCCTCAAGGTCGAATTTGGGATTGAGCAGGAACGTGCCGTGGACGTTCCAGGTCATGATGCGCAACGTCGATGTCACCTGCGGCGTCCCGCCATCCACGTCACGAGGAACTGCACACCTAGGCAGAGCGCGATCCAGGCCGCGATCGCCAGCGCCAGCAGCAGCACGTTGCCCGGCGAGGCGTTGCGGGCGAGATCGGCGATCTGCGCGCCTAGCGCCGCCATCACGGCGATCCCCGGTGCCATGCCGAGCAACGTGCCGAGCATGAAATCGCGCAGGGTGAGCTGGCTGGCGCCGGCCACGAGATTAACGACCGAGAACGGCGCGATCGGCACCATCCGGATCATCGCGACCGCCACCACGCCCTTGCCGATGACGCGGCGCTGGATCCGCACCGCCCGCGGTCCGAGCAGCCGCTGCAAGCGGGCATGGCCCAGGAACCGGCCGATCATGAACAGCAGCAGTGCCGAGAGCAGCACACCGATTCCGGCGCTCACAAACCCCATCCAGGGCCCGAGCGCCGCCGCCGTGGCCGCGATCAGCACCAACACCGGGAAGACGACGAGGCCGCCGATCACAAAGCCGGCAATCGCCAGCAGTGGCGCGAATTGCGACCGTTCCGAGAGCACCGAGGAGACGAAGCCGACATCGGCAAAATCTCTCAGCGCCGTGTATTGCCAGGCCAGCGCGAGGCCGGCGAGCGCCGCGACGAGGCCAAGCACGGCCAGGACGGTTCGCGCCGTCCACATCCGGTTGGCGGCCCGGTCGAGATGCAGCGGTTCGCGAGGGTCGGCGACGGGCTGCACGACGGTTGCGATGCCGCCTTCCGTCGCCGCCGGGTCGATCGGCTGCAACGATTTTTCGTGATCGCTTGCTCCGACGCGGTCGAGATATCCCAACAGATCGGTTTCGTTGGCTTCGATCTCCCGTTCATCGACGCCACAGAAATGGCCGATCATCTGGCGGCGAAGCCGGGCGATGACTTTCTGCTGTTGGTCCGACGTCGCCTCGAAAGCCATGTCGCATTCGGTATCGGCGCCCATCGAGCGGTTGTTGAGGTTGGCCGAGCCTATGCGCAGGAAACGGTCGTCGACGACCATCACCTTGCTGTGGACCATGACGGCCGCCGCGCCGGCCGGTCCCCTGATCGACGGATAGAGGAAGCGAACCCGGTCAATCACGCCAGCCTCCACGAACTGTGCGATGAACCCGCAGCGGCCGCTCTGCATCGCCTGCGATTCGAACCACGACGAATGCAGCTTTGGCGTGACGATAAGGACCTTGAGCTGCGGCACATCCAGCATGCGCTGCACGAGAAGGCGCGCGATGTCGACGGTGCTCGTGAACTGGTTCTCGATGTAGATAAAGCGATCGGCCGTGTTGATGGACGCCTCGAACAGCCGCGCGACCTCCTGCACGGCGGGCTCGCCCGCCATGGCGATGCCAGTCCGGGCAATGCCGGCCGTCATGCCGCGGGCGTGCACCGGCACCGAGGCCGGCCAGCGATCGCCGGCGACGGCCGGCGTCGGCGCGACCTCACAGCAGGCGGCGCGCCACCTGCTCTCCACGACTTCCAGCAGACCCGCGGCGGCTTCGCCATCGACCATGCATTGCACGTCGTGGAATGGCGGATAGGGCTTGCCGTCCGGATCGACGCGATGCGGATCATCGGCCGCATGCGCATCGGTGTCCCAGCGCCGGATCGTCAAATCGAGGCCGCCGGAGAAGGCGAGCACGCCATCGATGACGACGATCTTCTGATGCTGTGCCGAACCCAGCGGCAGGCTGGAATCGAAACAGAAGCGAAGCCGGTCGGGCGCGCCGGCGGTGAATTTCGAGGATGAATTCCATTCCCGCTCCACCGCATAGAGCGCCGGAAAGTCCCAGCTCAGGATGTCGATCCGCAATTCGGGTTTGGCCGCAAGCAGCGCCTTAAGAAAGGGGCCGAGTTCTTCCGGGTAACCATCGTCGGCTTTTCCGGATGGACCGACCAGACGAGTGAGGCTGTGGATGTCCCACCCGATGATATAGACGTGGCGGGTCGCCAGCAGCAGCGCCGCGCGCAAGGCCGCGAAATAAGCAGCGGCATCGTTGAGGATCGCCAGCCGCCCCGCCTTGCACCTTTTCCAGACGGTATCGCCGGGAATGAGGATGGATGAGCTCTGCAACAAGCGGCACCTCGGCGAGACATGACATGGACGCGGGACGGCGGGCGGAAGCCCAAGCCGCCGAAACAAACGCCCGCGGTGGCAGTGGGTTCCCGATGCGCGATTGTTTTTGCTGAGGAATTTTCCGGAGATGCACCCGTCGCGAGCCATCGACACTCGGTGCCAAGCCTGCCGCGCGCCATTGCAAATCTTCATTATATGATTATTATCATATAATAGATCGAACCGGAGAAGCCGATATGCCCGCAAGCCCCGATCCCGTCGTCATCCTTTCCGCCGCCCGCACGCCACTTGGCCGCTTCATGGGCGAACTCTCCCCCTTCAGCGCGCACAAGCTCGGCGCGCATGTGATCGGCGCGGCGCTGCAGCGGGCGAACCTGGCGCCGGAACGGATCGACGAAGTGTTTCTGGGCAACGTGCTGCCGGCCGGACAGGGTCAGGCGCCGGCGCGGCAGGCGGCGCGCGGCGCCGGGCTGCCCGACGCCACCGGCGCCACGACGATCAACAAGGTCTGCGGTTCCGGCATGAAGGCGACCATGCTGGCGCACGACATCATCAACGCGGGCTCAGCCGATATCGTGCTGTCAGGCGGCATGGAGAGCATGAGCAACGCACCCTATCTGCTGGCGAAAGCGCGCGGCGGCTACCGCGCGGGTCACGACCGGATCATCGATCACATGATGATGGATGGGCTGGAAGACGCCTACGAGACCGGCCGCTCGATGGGCGATTTCGGCGAGGCGACCGCGGAGGCCTATCAGTTCACGCGCAAGGACCAGGATGCCTACGCGATGGAGACCCTGACGCGCGCCCGCAAGGCAGTCGAGGGCGGCGCGTTCAGCGCCGAGATCGCGCCGGTCGCGCTCGCCGAGAAGGCCGGTCCACGCGTCGTTTCAAACGACGAACACCCGCTCAAGGTGGACCCCGCGAAAATTCCCGGATTGAAGCCGGCGTTCCGCGCCAACGGCACCATCACGCCGGCCGCCTCCTCCGCCAATGCCGACGGCGCCGCGGCACTCATTCTGGCAAGACGTTCGCTCGCCGACCGCGACGGCCTGCCCGTGCTCGCCGAGATCAAGGGGCATGCCACGCACAGCCAGGAGCCGCAATGGTTCACCACCGCACCGATCCCGGCGATCCGGAAACTGCTCGATAGAGTGGGCTGGAGCGTCGGCGACGTCGACCTGTTCGAAATCAACGAGGCGTTCGCGGTGGTGGCGATGGCAGCGCAGAAGGACCTCGGCATCCCCAGCGAGAAACTCAACGTCAATGGCGGGGCCTGCGCGCTCGGCCACCCGATCGGCGCCACCGGCGCGCGGCTGATCGTGACGCTGCTGCATGCGCTGGAAGCGCGCAACCTGAAACGCGGTGTCGCCGCCCTGTGCATCGGCGGCGGCGAGGCTACAGCGATCGCGGTGGAACGCAGCGTTCGCTGACAAGTCGAGGCGAGCGGGCGGCGGCCCGCCCCCTCTTCAATAGTTCGTCGCCGTCTTCTCGTTCGGAATGCCATCGATCGGGCATTCCTCGGTGCCTACCGTCGGACGCGTCATCGCCTCGACCATTTCCCGCGTGCCTTCGGGATCGGCGATCCACTTGCTGTAGAAATCATACGGACAGGCCGCGAGGCCCTTCGAACCATCGCCGGAATTGATCATGCCGGTGTAGCCGCGATGCAGCAGCTTGAAGAGATGGTTTTGCGACTGGCTGTTGCGGCGCGCGTCGCGGATCAGGTGTTTTGACAGCGCCGCGTACTGGATGCCGTTTTCCTCCTCGCCGGTCTCTCCGAGCGTTCGGCCGTCAAAACCGATGATCGCGGAGTGGCCGAAGTAGGAATAGACGCCGTCGAAGCCGGCGGCATTGGCGACCGCGACATAGACGTTGTTGGCCCAGGCCATCGCCTTGGAGATCATCACCTGCTGTTCCTTGGCTGGATACATGTAGCCCTGGCAGCGGACGATCAGTTCGGCACCTTTCATGGCGCAGTCGCGCCAGATCTCCGGATAATTGCCGTCGTCGCAGATGATCAGGCTGATCTTCAGCCCCTTCGGTCCCTCGGACACGTAGGTGCAGTTGCCTGGATACCAGCCCTCGATCGGCACCCACGGCATGATCTTGCGGTACTTCTGCACGATCTCGCCCTTGTCGTTCATCAGGATCAGCGTGTTGTAGG
>CAZSRR010000055.1:0-39446 GCA_964609175.1 uncultured Bradyrhizobium sp. | reverse complement strand
CATCTCGGCGAGGCGATCGGGCGGCCGCTCTCGGTCGCCGACATGGCGAAGCTCTGCGGTCTGGAGGGTCAGGAAGGCGCCGACACCATTCGCAAATGGGAAGTCACCGGTCCGACCGGTCCCGTGGCCGAATTGCTGCGAATCCTGTCGATGGCCAGCGACCGCTACCCGATCCTGGAAATGTTCAACGTGTTCGACCGCCATGACGTACCGGTGAAAGAGCGCCCCGCCCGCAGGCAGGCCTTCCGCGAGCAGATGCGCGGCGACGTGCTGCGCCGGATTGGTTAAGCAAGGCTTTCCCGCGAACGCGGGAAAGCTCCAGAATTAAGCCGTTCCTAACCTTTGATTAGGTCTTCATTAAGTACGAAAAACATTTATTTGCCAATGGGTTGGGTTGTGTTCTGCTGTCGCCTCCAAGTGACAGCATTTTAGACAAAAGCCATCTATCTCCGAGGCCATGAAGGCGGCCCCGAGTCAGGTCGTCCACGGTTTTGGAGACCAGCATCATGAAGAAGATCCTCGCAGCGTTCGCAGCCGCCGCGGCCCTCACCGCCGCCGCTCCCGCTTCCGGCGCCGATCTCGGCAGCCGTCCCTACTACAGCGCGCCGCCCCCCCAGGCGGGGTGGACTGGCTTCTATATCGGCGGCCATGTCGGCGGCGCGTTCAGCGGCAGCAGCGACTTCAACGGCGCGGTGCTGAGCGATTCCAGCGCCCGCGTGCTCGGCGGCATCCAGGCCGGCCTGGACTGGCAGTTCGCGCAGAACTGGGTGCTCGGCACCGAGGGCCAGTATTCCTGGCTCGGCCAGAGCAACCTCACCGCCACTTTCCCCGGCGGCTACGTCTACACCAACGATCAGCGCGGCCTCGGCTCGATCACCGCCCGCCTCGGTTATACTTGGGGTCTGGGCCTGCTCTATGTCAAAGGCGGCTATGCCTATTCCGACAACAATGAACGGGTGACGCTGGCCGGCGTGCCGACCGCCTTCCTGCTCGACGGCAACAACAGCCACGGCTGGACCGTCGGCGCCGGCCTCGAATACATGTTCGCCCCGAACTGGGCGGTGAAGGGTGAGTACATGTATTATGACTTCGGCACGAGCAGCTTCGTCAGCCCAGTCGCACTGGCCCCGTTCGGAAGCTTCCGCACCGACGACCATGCGCTGAAACTGGGCGTGAACTACCGTTTCAACTTCGCCAGCCCCGTCGTCGCGCGGTACTGAGCTCTACCAATCAAGGGTTGCAGAGGGCTGGCGTTCGCGCCGGCCCTCTTTGTTTTGGGCCTGCGTCTTCCTCACTCTCGCGTGGAAGACACAACCTGAAGGCCACTAAAACTGCAACCGAAACCCGTGGAATTCCGGAGTTGTTAACCGGGTACGGGGATACTGGCGCCCCAGGAAACACCTCAAGGTAGCGTAGACGGGGCAGTGGGCAAGATGTCGGCAGCAAAGAAATCCAAGGGTTTTAACTTCGGCGTGAGGGGCAGCCTGTTTGCCGCCTTCGCCGTCATCGCGGGCATGGCGATCGTCATCTCCGCCGGTGCCGGCCTGATGCTCGGCCGGCTCGGCAGCACCATGACCGACCTCAGTTCGCGGGATATCCCGCGTCTTGCCGCGAGCCTGCAATTGTCCGCACAGAGCGCGAGCCTGGCCAGCCAGGGGCCGGCGCTGCTGGCGGCGCGCAGCGAACAGGCACTCAACGATCGCACCCGAAAGATGAAGGAAACCCAGGCGATCGCGATGCAGAAACTTGGCGAGATCGCCCAGCTCGGCGCCGACAAAGCCGTCGTCGCCGCCCTCACCGAGAACATGAAGAGCATCGACGACGTGATCAAGAGCCTCGGCTCGGCCGCGCTCGAACGGCTCGAACTCGACGCCCAGCACGAACGGCTGTACAGCGCGGTGCGCACGGCGCAACGGCGCTTCGTCGCCGCGGCCGGCCCCGCAGCGATCGATGCGCAGACCGAACTCTACAGCATCTACGCCGCGCCGAACTTCTCCCAGTCCGACGCCATCAGGGCGCACAAAACCGCCGAGCAGCTCTCCGATATCTCCGCCAGCGGCAATCTGATCGCTTTCGACATGATCGCCGCGCTGTCTGCAACCAACGGCGACACGCTCGAAGCCATCGGCAAGGAATTCCGCACCGCCGCGGGGCGCGTGAGGTCGAACGTGAACGCGCTGCCGAAAACCACGGCGATGAATGTCGTCCGGTCCGCCACGCTCGAGCTGCTGGCGCTCGGCGAGGGCAAGTCCGGCGTCTTCAAGGTCCGCCAGCAGGAATTGGACGCCGACGATTACGGGCAGACGATCCTGGAGGAAACCCGCAAGCTCAATGTCGGTCTCGGCATCAGCGTGCAGCAGCTCGTCGACGGCGTGCAGAAGGACACCGACGCCGCGACCCTGCAGGCGCGCCAGGAGATTTCGTTCGGGACCATGGTGATGCTCGCCCTCGGCATCGGCACGCTGATCGGCTCGATCCTGTTCGTCTGGCTCTATGTCGGCCGCAACATCCTGCGGCGGATCAGCAATCTCCAGCAGTCGATGCAGGTCCTGTCCAGCGGCGACCTCGAAACCGAGATCTACCAGAGCGCCCACCGGGACGAGATCGGCGTCATGGCCGATTCGCTGCAGGTGTTCCGCGAAAGCATGATCCACAGCCGGGCCCTTTCGGCCGAGCAGGAAAAGGACCGCATCGCCAAGAGCGAGCGCTCCACCCGCATGGAAGCCCGCATCGTCGAGTTCGAAGCCACCGTTCGCACCGCGCTGGACAGCCTGTCGACCGCCGCAGGCTCGATGCAGTCGACGGCAAAGATCATGTCGGCCTCGGCCGACAAGTCGAGCGCACTTGTGACCACGGTCGCGACCGCCGCCGAACAGACCTCGGCCAACGTGCAGACCGTGTCCTCGGGCACCGAGGAACTGTCGTCCTCGATCGAGGAGATCGGCCGCCAGGTCGTCACCTCCTCGGAAATCGCCCGCAAGGCGGTCGAAGACGCCGGCGCGACCGACGCCACCATGCAGGGACTTGCGGATAATGCCGCGCGCATCAGCGTGGTGGTCGACCTGATCCAGACCATCGCCTCGCAGACCAATCTGCTCGCCTTGAACGCCACCATCGAGGCGGCGCGCGCCGGCGATGCCGGTCGCGGTTTTGCCGTGGTCGCCTCCGAAGTGAAGAGCCTCGCCAACCAGACCGCCAAGGCCACCGACGAGATCCGCCAGCAGATCGGCAGCATGCAGACGGTGACGGAAACCGCGGTCTCGGCGATCCGCAACATCAGCGCCACGATTGCCGAGATCAACGAGGTGACGACGGCGATCGCAGCCGCGGTCGAGGAGCAGGGCGCGGCGACGCGCGAGATCGCCCGCAACATCCAGCACGCCGCCAGCGGCACCAGCGAGGTCTCCACCAACATCGTCGGCGTCTCCAGCGCCTCGGCCCAGGCCGGAACCACGGCCAGCGAGGTGCTGAGCGCCTCCGACAAGCTGCGGCACGAGGCCGACGTGCTGCGGGAAGAAATCGACGCCTTCCTGTCGAATATCCGGGCGGCGTAAAATCGCTCGTCATTCCGGGGCGATGCGTCAGCATCGAACTATGGGGCGCCCCTTGCGCCCCTGAGAATCTCGAGATTCCGGGCTCGCATCTTCGATGCGCCCCGGAATGACGGCTCAACGCTTTTTCACCTAGCGCGGCGCCGCCGCTACCGTTAAGCCGGTAGCATGAACGCGAAAACCGACACGGCGCCCTCCTCGGCGGAGGCATTGCGATACCCCTTCGAAAGCCATCCCGGCCACGACCAGGTGGTCGAGGTGGTGCCCGGCGTGCTGTGGGCCCGCCTGAAGCTGCCGTTCCGGCTCAATCACGTGAACATCTACCTCCTGGCCGACGGCGACGGCTGGGCGATGGTCGATTCCGGCTTCGGCAACGAGGAATCGATCGCGGCCTGGACCACGCTGTTCGAGGGCCCGCTGCGGCATGTGAAGGTGACCCGGCTGATCGTCACCCATTCGCACCCCGATCACGTCGGCCTTGCCGGCTGGATCACCGAGCGCTTCGACTGCCCGCTGCAGATGTCGCAGGTCGAGTATCTGCAATCGGTCTATCACCAGAACCGCGGCACCGAGGAGCGGCGAAACGCGCAGCGGCTGTTCTTCCGCCGCCACGGCATGGATGAGAGCCTGACCGAGAAACTGCTGGGTCGCGGCCAGGACTATCTGAAGCGGGTCTCGGTGCTGCCGCCCTGCTATCACCGCATCTCGCACGGCGACGAGGTCGTGATCGGCACGCGGCGCTTCAAGGTGATCACCGGCGGCGGCCATGCGCTCGACCAGGTGATGCTGTATTGCGCGGCCGACAAGCTGTTCCTGTCCGCCGACCAGGTGCTGAGCAAGATCTCGCCCAACGTCAGCGTCTGGGCCGTCGAGCCCGATCAGAACTCGCTGGGCGAATATCTCGCTTCATTGGCGAGCCTCACGACGACCCTGCCCTACGATGTCATGGTGCTGCCCGGCCACGGCGTGCCGTTCTACGGGCTGAAGACCCGCATCAAGCAGCTTGCCGACCACCACGAGGACCGCTGCCGCCTGATCGCGGAAGCCTGCCGCGAGGCGCCGCAGACCTCCAAGGACCTGGTGCCGATCGTGTTCCACAAGCACGTGCTGGACGAGCACCAGATGGGTTTTGCCGCCGGCGAACTGGTCGCCCACGTCAACTACATGCTGGTCGAGGGGCGGCTGACCTGCGAGGTCGGCGACGGGATATTGCGGTTCCGCACGACGTGATTCGTCACGCGACCCGGCGCTTCCTTGAGGTTTCTCCATCCGCCGCCCGGCGCGCTGAAAGGGTCAGACCGAGGGCACGAACAATGCGCATGACCGTGCCGAATTCGGGATTACCGGTCTCGCCGAGCGCCTTGTAAAGGCTTTCCCGGTTCAAGCCGGCTTTCTTCGCAATCTCGCCCATCCCACGCGCCCGCGCGACAAGACCCAGCGCGTCACGCACGAAATCCGCGTCACCTGATTCGAGCGCCGCCGCGATGTAGGCAACCTGACGCTCCTCGGTGTCGAGATAGTCGGCGGCGTCAAATCGTGTTGTCTTCGTCATCACAACGTCTCCGCCAGTTTCTGTGCCTGTTTGATGTCCTGCTGCTGTCTGCGCTTATCGCCGCCGCATAGCAGGATCACAATTTGTGCTCCGCGATGCACGTAATAGATCCGGTAACCCGGCCCGGAATCGATGCGCATTTCCAGAAGTCCCTGACCGACACTTTTGGTGTCGCCGGGATTGCCTATTTCCATGCGGCGAATGCGGCCGTAACGCGCGCGACTGCGTTGGCATCGCGGAGACGGCGCAGCCAGCCCGAAAACTCTTCCGTCTGACGCACCTCGACCATGCAGGGATACTTGTAGCCTATAGGCGACAAGCGGTCGAGCACCCGTTCACCTGCCGGAGGCAGAACCGCCTATTGCATCTGCCGTTTCGCTTGTTGTCGCTGCTGCTGGCCGGCTGATCCGCTTCTCCTCGGATCGCCGTTAGAACCGAGAACTTCCACGCAAAGCCGAGCCCTATCGCATTGATCACGGTCAAGAATTGCCCGGGCTAAGTAGCATCCCGGAGCTGCGCGGAAAGGTGGCATTTCGCATGGACACCCAAGCTGGAAACGCTCTAAAAAGGCCCACGCCAATCCGGCCCGGTTCCGCTTCCAGGTTTTCCGATGGATTACAGCCAGTTCTTCCAGACCGCCCTCAACCGCCTGCATGACGAGCGGCGCTACCGCGTTTTCGCCGACCTCGAGCGGATCGCCGGGCGGTTTCCGCACGCGGTCTGGCACGCGCCGCAGGGCAAACGCGACGTCGTGATCTGGTGTTCCAACGACTATCTCGGCATGGGCCAGCACCCGAAAGTGGTCGGCGCCATGGTCGAGACCGCCACGCGCGTCGGCACCGGCGCCGGCGGCACCCGCAACATCGCCGGCACCCATCATCCGCTGGTGCAGCTCGAGGAAGAACTCGCCGACCTCCATGGCAAGGAGGCGTCGCTGCTGTTCACCTCGGGCTACGTCTCGAACCACACCGGCATCTCGACCATCGCCAAGCTGATTCCGAACGTCCTGATCCTGTCGGACGCGCTGAATCATAATTCGATGATCGAAGGGGTGCGCGAGGCGCGCTGCGAGCGCCAGATATTCCGTCACAACGACGTGGCGCATCTCGAAGAACTGCTGATCGCGGCCGGCGACCGCCCGAAGCTGATCGTCTGCGAAAGCCTGTACTCCATGGACGGCGACGTCGCGCCGCTGGCGAAGATCTGCGACCTCGCCGAGAAATACGGCGCCATGACCTATGTCGACGAGGTGCACGCGGTCGGCATGTACGGCCCGCGCGGCGGCGGCATCGCCGAGCGCGACGGCGTCATGCACCGCATCGACGTGCTGGAAGGCACGTTGGCCAAGGCGTTCGGCTGCCTCGGCGGCTACATCGCGGGCAAGGCCGAGATCATCGACGCCGTGCGGTCCTATGCGGCGGGCTTCATCTTCACCACCGCGCTGCCGCCGGCGATCTGCTCGGCCGCGACGGCCGCGATCCGCCACCTCAAGACCTCGAACTGGGAGCGCGAGCGCCACCAGGACCGCGCCGCCCGCGTCAAGGCGATCCTCAACGCCGCGGGCCTGCCGGTGATGTCGAGCGACACCCACATCGTGCCGCTGTTCGTCGGCGACCCCGAGAAGTGCAAGCAGGCCTCCGACATGCTGCTGGAAGAGCACGGCATCTACATCCAGCCGATCAACTACCCGACCGTCGCCAAGGGCACCGAGCGGCTGCGCATCACGCCCTCGCCCTACCATGACGACGGCCTGATCGACGCCCTCGCCGAAGCGCTGCTGCAGGTCTGGGACCGCCTCGGCCTGCCCTTGAAGCAGAAATCGCTGGCGGCGGAGTAACCCTACCGTTTCGATCCCCTTAAATTGGGCCGGTGGCGCGATGCGCGGCCGGCCCAAAGCGTTTATAATCCGCCTCGTCCGGGGTTCCCGGTCGGGAGGAGAAAGACGCAGCGATGCTGCATGACTGGGGCGTGATCGCCGCCGCCTTTGCCTATATCGGCCTGCTGTTCGGCGTCGCCAGCTATGGCGACCGGCTGTCGGCGAGCCAGCGCGGCCGCGCCGGGATGCTGATCTATCCGCTGTCGCTGGCGATCTACTGCACCTCCTGGACCTTCTTCGGCTCGGTCGGTTTCGCCACCCGCACCAGCGTCGATTTCCTCGCGATCTATGTCGGGCCGATCCTGATGATCGGGCTGTGCACGCCGCTGCTGCGGCGCGTGATCCAGCTCGCCAAGTCGCAGAACATCACCTCGATCGCCGACTTCATCGCGGCGCGCTACGGCAAGAGCCAGGCGGTGGCCGCCACCGTGGCCGTGATCGCGATCGTCGGCTCGGTGCCCTACATCGCGCTGCAGCTCAAGGCGGTGGCCTCCTCGCTGGAGACGATCCTGGGCGAGGACAAGCTGTTCTCCTCGATCCCGCTGATCGGCGACATCGCGCTGGTGGTGACGCTGGCGATGGCGGCGTTCGCCGTGCTGTTCGGCACCCGCCAGACCGACGCCACCGAACACCAGCACGGCCTGATGCTGGCGGTCGCCACCGAATCCATCGTCAAGCTGGTGGCCTTCCTCGCCGCCGGCGCCTTCGTGACGTTCTGGATGTTCACGCCGCTCGAGCTGATCGAACGCGCGATGAAGACGCCGGAGGCGGTGCGCGCCATCGAATATGTGCCGTCGATCGGCAATTTCCTGACCATGACGCTGCTGTCGTTCTGCGCGATCATGCTGCTGCCGCGGCAGTTTCACGTCAGCGTGGTCGAGAATTCCAGCCCGCAGGAAGTCAACCGCGCGCGCTGGCTGTTTCCGCTCTATCTCGTCGCGATCAATCTGTTCGTGATTCCGATCGCGCTCGCCGGCCTCGTCACCTTCCCGTTCGGCGCCGTCGACAGCGACATGTACGTGCTGGCGCTGCCGATCGAGGCGAACGCCACGCTGCTCAGCATCGCCATCTTCGTCGGCGGCCTGTCGGCCGCGACCGCGATGGTGATCGTCGAATGCGTTGCGCTCTCCATCATGGTTTCCAACGACATCGTACTGCCGCTGGTGCTGCAGCGCGGCGCGGCGGCGCGCGACGGCCGCAAGGACTTTGGCGACTTCCTGCTCGGCATCCGCCGCTTCGCCATCTTCGCCATCATGGTGATGGCGTATCTGTACTATCGCGCGCTCGGCAACACGCAACTGGCGGCGATCGGCCTGCTGTCGTTCGCAGCGCTGGCGCAACTGGCGCCGGCCTTCTTCGGCGGACTGTTCTGGCGCCAGGGTACCGCGCGCGGCGCCATGACCGGCATGCTGGTCGGCTTTGCGGTGTGGGCCTATACGCTGTTCATCCCGAGCTTCCTCGACGGCAGCACCGGCGGCCTGCTCTTCCTGCAGCACGGCCCGTTCGGCATCGAGGCGCTGCGCCCGCGCGCCCTGCTCGGCGCCGATCTGCCGCCGCTGATGCATGGCGTGATCTGGTCGCTCTCGCTCAACATCCTGACCTACATCGCGATGTCGCTGGCGCACCGGCCGTCGTCGATCGAGCGGCTGCAGGCGGACCTGTTCGTGCCGAGGGCGCTGACGCCGATCACGCCGACGTTCCGCCGCTGGCGCACCACCGTGACCGTGCAGGACATCCAGAGCACGGTGGCGCAATATCTCGGCCCCGAGCGCGCGGCGCAGGCGTTCGAAGCCTTCGCCGTCAGCCATCCCGGCCATCTCGATCCGGCGGCCCCCGCCGATTTCGAACTGCTGCAGCACGCCGAGCGCCTGATCGCCTCCTCGATCGGCGCCGCCTCCTCGCGCCTCGTGATGTCGCTGCTGCTGCGCAAGCGGACTGTTTCGGCGAAAGCCGCGCTGAAACTGCTCGACGATTCCCACGCCGCGCTGCATTTCAACCGCGAGATTCTGCAGACCGCACTGAACCATGTGCGCCAGGGCATCGCGGTGTTCGACGCCGAACTGCAGTTGATCTGCTCCAACGCCCAGTTCGGCGAAATCCTCGCACTGCCGCCGCATCTGGTGCAACTCGGCATTCCCTTGCAGGAAATCCTCGAATTCATGGGCACCGCCAGCCAGGTGGACCATGGCGACCCCGACGGACAGCTGCAGCGGCGGCTGGAGGCCTACACCACCGAGGGCGCGCCGTATCTCGAGCGCCTGGCGGACCGCCATATGGTGATCGAGGTCCGCTCGAACCGGATGCCCGGCGGCGGCTACGTCATCACCTTCTCCGACGTCACGCCGAGCTTCGAGGCCGCCGAGGCGCTGGAGCGCGCCAACGCGACGCTGGAAAAGCGCGTCCGCGACCGCACCGAGGAACTGACCCGCCTCAATTCCGAACTGGCGCAGGCCAAGAGCACCGCCGAGGACGCCAATATCTCGAAAACCCGCTTCCTGGCGGCCGCCAGCCACGACATCTTGCAGCCGCTCAATGCGGCGCGGCTCTACGTGACCAGCCTCGTCGAACGGCAGACCGGCGGCGAGGATTCGCGCCTGGTCGAGAACATCGACGACTCGCTGGAGGCGATCGAGGAAATCCTCGGCGCGCTGCTCGACATCTCCCGGCTCGATGCCGGCGCGATGACGACCGCGATCTCGAGCTTCAAGATGGCCGACCTGATGCGCTCGCTGGAAATCGAGTTCGCGCCGATCGCCCGCGCCAAGGGGCTTGAGCTGACCTTCGTGCCCTGCTCGCTGCCGGTGCAGTCCGACCGCTCGCTGCTGCGGCGGCTGCTGCAGAACTTCATCTCCAACGCGATCAAATACACCCCGCGCGGCCGCGTGCTGGTCGGCTGCCGCCGCCACGGCCAGTCGCTCAAGATCGGGGTCTGGGACACCGGCGTCGGCATCCCTGTCGCGAAGCGCGGCGAGATCTTCAAGGAGTTTCACCGCCTCGAACAGGGCGCGCGGATCGCCCGCGGCCTCGGCCTTGGGCTGTCGATCGTCGAGCGGCTGGCGCGCGTGCTCGACCACCGCATCGCGATCGACGCCACGGCCGGCGGCGGCTCGGTGTTTTCGGTGACGGTGCCGATCGCCACCGCGATCGACCACACCGCCGCCGTCACCAGCGCGACGCCGCTGTCGCGCACGCCGATGAGCGGCGCGCTGATCGTCTGCATCGAGAACGATCCGGCGATCCTCGACGGCATGAAGACGCTCTTGACGGCGTGGAACGCCGAAGTCATCGCGGTGGCCGATCCCGAGGCCGCGATCGCCGCGATCGAAGCCGCCGGCCGCAGCGTCACGGGCCTTCTGGTCGACTACCATCTCGACCGCGGCAACGGCGTCGCCGCGATCCGCGACATCCGCCGCCGCTTCGGCGAGACCATTCCGGCGATCCTGATCACCGCCGACCGCAGCCCCAACGTCCGCGCCGCCGCGCGCGAGGAAAACATCGCGATCCTCAACAAGCCGGTAAAGCCCGCCTCGCTGCGCGCCCTGCTCGGCCAGTGGCGGGCGCAGCAGATGGTGGCTGCGGAGTAGGCGCGTCATCCCGTGACCGTCATTCCGGGGCGCGCCTCTTCGCGCGAACCCGGAATCCAACTTGCCGCTGGACTCGTTGACTGTTGGATTCCGGGTTCGCGACTTCGTCGCGCCCCGGAATGACGACCGGGATCGACCCGGCGTCACCAGTTCATTATCTTGGCTACCACCCGCGCTAATTTCGGATCGTCAAAGTTCTCAGCCGTGCAGACTGCGCCAGCCGCGACCAGGTCGTCATGGCCGAGGCGCTCGTCCGTATTCCAATCGTTGCGATGCCGGCAGCCGAAGCGGCTTGAACGCCCGAACGTGAGTCTTCGAACGCAATTTACCGCTCGGGTGTGGCGCTCGCGGCGCGCAAGCCTTCCAGATACGGCATCGGATGCGGCTTGCCGTGCGGAAGCTCATCGCCGATGATCACCGCCTTGAACCGCTGCATAATCCCAAGTCCGGAAAGCATCAGTTCCGCGTTCAGGCGCGGTGCGTTGGTCACAGCGACCATTGGGATGTCAGCGCGATCCGCAAGCTCAAGCAGCTTCATCAGCCCCGCCAGCGGCTTGATTTTCCCCGACGCGAGTTTGCGGAACGCTTCTTCCTTCTCCGCCATGATGGCCGCCTGTCGCTCCGGCGACTGGCCCGGCAGGAACCGCTCGCTGATCGATACGTTCGAGAACCCCATCAACTCTTTCGAGGCGCGCTCGCGATCGAACACATGGCCATGAGGTGCAAAGACCTCATTGAACGCTTCCAGATGAAGCGCATCGGTGTCGGCCAATGTGCCGTCGATATCGAACAGCAGCGCTTTCCCGAGTGCCGGCATGCGCCTCGCTACCCCGTCGGCATGCCCTGCCGCCACTGCCCGCCGGCGATCTTCGCCGCCGCGATCACGGCCTGCGTTCGGCTCTCGACGCCGAGCTTCTGCAGGATCGCCGAGACGTGCGCCTTGATGGTGGCTTCCGACACGCCGAGTTCGTAGGCGATCTGCTTGTTGAGCAGGCCTTCCGACAGCATCATCAGCACCCGTACCTGCTGCGGCGTCAGCGTCACCAGCCGGTCGCGCAGGCGCGACATGTCGGGATCGTCGGCCGCGGCGAGATCGGTATCCGGCGGGATCCAGACGTCGCCCTCCATCACCTTCGTAATGGCGTCGCGCAGCGTTTCCACGCCAAAGCGTTTCGGGATGAAGCCGGAGGCGCCGAAATCCAGCGAGCGGCGGATCGTACCGGCATCATCGCTGGCGGACACGATGACCACCGGGATCGCCGGGTATTGCGCGCGCAGATAGATCAGCCCCGAGAAGCCGGAAATCCCCGGCATGGCGAGATCGAGCAGGATCAGGTCGACGTTGGAATCGCGCTCCAGGAGGGCGGCGAGATCCTCGAACGATCCGGCCTCGCTGACAACGGCCGACGACATCACGCTCGCAACCGCCTGCCGCAATGCGTCACGGAACAGCGGGTGATCGTCGGCGATGACGAAGTGATTGTTGGTGGCGGCTGTCATCTAATTCGTTTGCAAGGTTGCAACAGCCCATGACGGGACAAAGCCCACCGAGCAGGTTCGATTGTCTCCCGCCCGGACGCCGCATGCAAGGCGCAAATATCGCCTTCTGCAGAAGCGGTTAACCTTGCTTGTGCGCCGCACAATAATGTGCGGTTGCCCTCACCCCTTGAACAGGACGTCGCGGACCAGGTGGTCGACGGATGCGACCGCTTCAAGCGAAGCGCGCAGCCGCGCCTGGTTGCGCGCCGACAGCCGCTTCACCGCCACCGCGTTGGACGGCGGCGTGCCGCTGCAGATGTCTTCGATCTGCTGCGACAGGATCAGATCGAGAAAGACACCCTGCGCGTCGCTCAGCGCATCGAGATCCGTTGCGCTGACATGAAGCAGGGCCTTCACGCCGGCCAGCCGCGCGGGCGTAGATCGTTCCATGACGCCGTAGCGGATCGCCATCGCACGCGCGGCCGAAACCACGCCGAACAATCCGGATCGCTTCACATCGATGCGTCCGTTCTCGGTGCGGATGCCGCCAAAGAACCCCACGCTGCGGGGAACGCTGATTCCCTCGACCAGAAGCTTGGCGAACGCGGCCTGGCCCTCGGCTGCCGCGAAGGCTGCCTGCCGCACCGCGACGGCCAGACTGCCGTCGCCGCAAACGGCGCGCAGATCGAAGAAGATGTCCACAGAGAGCAGGTCATCGGGATTGGAGCGCGCGATCCAGTGATCGATGCGGTCCTGCCAGGTCGCGACGGAGCCCCTCCACGGCGCGTTCTTCGCCATGACGCCGCCCTTGCAATAGGGCACGCCCACCTCGTGCAGGATATCCGCGACCAGCGCCCCCAGCGCCGCGAACCAGCGATCCTCGACGCCACCGGGCTCGCCGCGCTCGAATATCACGGCATTGTCCTGATCCATGGCCAACAGGCTTTCGCCGCGACCGGCCGATCCCAGGACGATCATGGCATAGCGGCATGGCGGCTCCCCTTCGCCCCGCTCCCGCATCACTCGTTCCGCGATCGCCGTGGCCTGCCGGGTGAGCGCGCCGAGTTCGCGGGAAATCACTTCGGCGATATCCCGGCCGGAGAGGCCCTCGGCCCGCAGCGATTGGGAAACCTGAGGCAGCTTCGCCCATGCCAACGCCAGCGCCTGCGCATCCGCCGCCTCGTCGATCTCGTCACCCAGCGATATGGCGTCGCCGGCGCGCAGGCGAAGCAGGTCGCGCGCCGACAATGCGCCGATGACAGCGCCGGATTCGTCAACGACGCCGAGATGGCGGGTTTTGAGGCGGTTCATCCGGCCGATGGCGCGATAGACGAAGGCGTCCGACGGAACCGCAGCCAGCGGCCGGCTCATGATCTGCCCGACCGGCAGGTCCAGCGCGGCGGCGCCGGAGCGGGCGATCGCGCGCAGCAGGTCGCGTTCCGTCACAATGCCCGCGTCCGCCGCCCTGACGCTGCCGGAAACCGCGGACGCCGCGACATAGACGGCCGATATGCGCTCATCCGACAATCGCGCCAACGCAACGGATACCGGCGTGGTGGCTTCCACGAACACCGGGGGCGTTCGCATGAGGTCGCGGCTGCGATGCCGATAGGCATAACTGTCGAAACGCCCCAGGGCGCGCTCGTCATCGGTCCGCGCCGGCGCCTCGACGGCCTCGATCCAGCCGCTCCGCGCCTGACCGTCGAGCACGGCGGTGAGCGCAAGGCAGGCCCGCTCGGCTTCGGCCACGGTGCGGATGCCGCGGTCGCGCAGCTTCGGCACCAGCGCCAGAAAAACCCGCGCGGTGGTCGCCGCGTCGCCGAGCGCGGAATGGCGTTCGACCACGTCGACCGCTAGCCAGGCCGCAAGCTTCTCCAGCGTATAGCCGGCCAGTTCCGGCGCGGCGATCTGCGCCAGAAGCCGCGTATCGAGCGTGCGCGGCCGAACCCATGGCAGGCCGGCCAGATCGCATTCGCGCTTCAGCATGGCAAGGTCGAAGCCTACCGTGTGCCCGATCACCACCGCCCGGCCGAGAAACGCATCGAAGCGGGGCCAGACTTCGCCGAACACCGGCGCGTCCGCGACCATGGCGTCGTCGATGCCATGGATGCGCGTCGTCTCAACCGGGATCGGTTCATCGGCCGGCCGCAGCAATTGGCGGAACTGGTCGCTGTCGGACAGTTTTCCGGACTGCAATCGCACGCCGGCGAGTTCGATCACCCGTGCCTTGCGCGGATCGAGCCCGGTGGTTTCGGTATCGATGACGACGGCATCGATCGACAGCAGCGGCGAGACGCCACCCGTCCTCTCCATCGCTTCCCCCTGGCGGCAGAAACGCAAACTCTCGAAACGTCAGGCCGCAGCCCCCGCGGTCAATGCCCGTTGCAGCGCCGCCTTGTCCATGCGCGAGATCAATTCGTCGTAGATATTGCACAGGCTGACGCGGAGATAATTGTGGGTGGTCTGGAAATCCCGGCCGCGTAGTTTCTCGTGGATCGGCATCATGGCGAAATAGGCTTCCGCGACCGGGTCGGGAATGTCCATCACCCGCTTGGCTGCATACCCGCTGGCCAGGTCGAGCCGGTGCGCCAGTTCATCGCGCGCCGCACGCCACGCCTCCTCTCCGATCGACGGCGGAACGGGATAGCGGTCGAACACCGAAAGCACGACGGGAATGACCCGGTCGAGCGTTTCGCGGCGCGGCAAGCCGAGTTGGGCGCTCAACGCGCCCGCGGTCATCTCACCCACCATCGAAAGCCCCAACGGGAAGGCTCGCCAGCGCGCGCGCTCGACGGCTTCCGCAAAATCCTTTTCGGCAAACATCACCTTGGCGTAATGGCCTGCCCGCGCACGGGAATATTCGTAGATTCCCTTTTGCACGATGAAGGCCGACTGCGCGTCGATGAAATCGGCGAGCTCCGCCAGATCCCGAACCGGCGGACGCGGACGAAACAACTTTTCGAACAGCTTCATCGCGGTGTTCCTGCGAGATGGACCGGGGCTAGTTCGACAGCTTATCCGGCGTTTGCCAACCCCTCACATGCGCTCGGGGCGGGAAAGCTCTTAGCAGTTGCAGCACACTTTTGCGTCCAAAGTATTATCGAGGCGGAACCGATTCAGATGCTACCCTTCGTTGACTCCAAACCGGCGCAAGACCGGTTGAAGCTGCGGAACAGGGGGACGCCGCGTTGAAGGGATTGCATTCCCCTCGTTTTAATCCCGGTCATGCGCCGGAACATCGAGAGGAAATGCCCCCTATGCCTGACAACAACGACCTGAAGCAAAGAGAAGAAGCTCACTGGGCCAGGACTTCGCGCCTGATGCTCACGCATCTGGCCGTATGGTTCTTTTTCGGCTTCCTGATCCACATGCTCGTGGTGCCTCTCAACACGATCACGATTCCAATCCTCAATTTCCCGCTCGGCTTCTACATGGCCGCGCAGGGCTCGCTGATCGTTTTCGTCGTCATGCTGTTCCTGTTCGCGAAACAGCAGGACAAGATTGACCGCGAATTCGGCTTTGCCGAAGAAGATTGAGGGGGCGGAAATGGCGACGCAAACTTCTGGCAGCTCGGACTTTCTCAACAATCTCGGACGGGTCTACGGCTTCTACACCGGCGGCTTTCTGGTCTTCGTGATCCTGCTCGCGGTGCTCGAACAGATCGGGGTTCCGAACAAGATCCTCGGCTACCTGTTCGTGTTTTTCACCCTTGCCGTCTACGCGATCATCGGCGTTCTCTCACGAACGGCGCAGGTGTCGGAATATTACGTGGCCGGCCGCAGCGTGCCGGCCTTCTACAACGGCATGGCGACCGGCGCGGACTGGATGTCGGCGGCGTCCTTTGTCGGCATGGCCGGCACCCTGTTCCTGCTCGGTTACGACGGCCTCGCATGGGTGCTCGGCTGGACCGGCGGCTTCGTGCTGGTGTCGATCCTGATCGGACCGTATCTGCGCAAGTTCGGCGCCTATACCGTGCCCGACTTCCTGGCGTTCAGGTATGGCGGCAATTTTGCCCGGGCGCTGGGCGTGATCGTGCTGGTGGCCTGTTCCTTCACCTATGTGACGGCGCAGATCTACGGCACCGGGCTGATCGCCTCGCGCTTCCTGGGGATGCAGTTCGAACTGGCGGTCTTCGCCGGACTGGTCGGCATCCTCGTCTGCTCGATGCTGGGCGGAATGCGGGCGGTGACGTGGACGCAGGTGGCGCAGTACATCGTGCTGATCATCGCCTATCTGACGCCGATCGTGATCCTGTCCACCATGAAGTATGGACTGCCGATTCCGCAACTCACCTACGGACAGGCGATCGCGGACATTACGGCCCGGGAACAGCAGATGCTGTCGGCGGGCCTCGCCACCGCGGCTGCGCTGAAGCCGCACATCCAGCCGTTCATCAACTACACGCCGCTGAACTTCTTCGCCATCATCATGTGCATGATGGTCGGCACCGCCTCGTTGCCGCACATCCTGATGCGCTACTTCACCACCCCCTCGGTGCGTGAAGCGCGGCAGTCCGTGGCGTGGTCGCTGCTGTTCATCTTCCTGCTCTATTTTTCGGCGCCGGCCTATGCGGCGTTCTCGAAGCTGGAAGTCTACACCAACATCATCGGGCGTGACCTCACGGCGATCCGTCCCTGGCTGTTCAACTGGGGTGAACTCGGGCTGATCCAGATCTGCGGCAAGAACGCGAGCACGATCGATGCGGTCATCGCGGCATGCAAGGCCGTCGCCGGCCATCCCGGCGTCGTCCGGTTGCAGGACTTCGTGATCAACACGGACGTGATCGTGCTTTCCACCCCGGAAATCGCGGGCCTTCCATACGTGATCTCGGGCCTTGTCGCCGCTGGCGGTCTCGCCGCCGCGCTGTCCACCGCGGACGGGCTGCTGCTCGCCATCGCCAACGCACTGTCGCACGACGTCTACTACAAGATGATCGACCCCAACGCACCGACCGTGCGGCGGCTGATGATCGCCCGCGTGCTGCTGTTGATCGTTGCCGTGGTGGCGGCCGCGACGGCGGCAACCAAGCCGGCCGACATCCTGGCGATGGTCGGCTGGGCGTTCTCGCTCGCGATGGCCGGCAACTTCCCGGCACTCGTGATGGGCGTCTGGTGGAAGCGGGCCACGGCGACGGGCGCGGTCTGCGGCATCATCGCCGGCTTCGGGCTGTGCCTGTTCTACCTCGTCACCACCCGGTACTTCCCGGGCATGGGCGTGAAGTATTTCGGCATGACGTCGCTGCTGAACCCGATCACCGGCGCGCCGCTGGTCGACATCGCAAAGGCCATGGCGCTACCCAACGCCATGGAGAGCTTCCCGACGCTGGCCCACCCGCTCGCCAACAAGGTCGGCTGGTTCAACCTCACCAACATCGCCTGCGGCCTGTTGGGAGCGCCGCTCGGTTTCGCTGTCATCTACATCGTCAGCAAGCTGGGCAAGGAGCCCTCGGCCGAAATGCAGGCCTATGTCGACGCCATCCGGAAGCCGCGAGGCCGGACGGTGCTCGAAGAGAAGACGGCCTGAGCGCACGGCGACACGATCCGACAAACGGGGCCTTTCGAGGCCCCGTTTTGTTGTGGCGAAGCGATGACGTCGCTTGCCGGCAGAGTCGTCACTTGCCATTGTCGCGGGAAGTCGGGATCTCCTCACCACCGGTTCGCCGACCGCTGAAGCAACGCAGGAGTCGAATTTGGACAACACCGCTTCGCTGGTCGCCTACTGGTATTTCCATCTACCGAATTTCGTTCTTGCGGCGCTGATGTACACGATGCTCGGACGGTTCCTGCTCGGCCTGATGGTCGATGCCGACTCCCCGAACTATATCTGGCGATTTTTCTGCCGGATCACCGACCCCGTGATTGCGGCCATATCGATAGTAACTCCGAAGGTCACGGCTCCCGCCGTGCTGTGGCTGTTCGGCTTCGTCTGGATGTTCTGGCTGCGCGTGATTTTTCACTACACGCTGCTGCTGCTGAACCTCGCCCCGCGCTTTTCCGGAGCGGCGTCATGAACAGGAATTTCTATTTTGTCGGGATCGCGTTCTTCGGAATGATCAACGGCATCTTCAACCAGCTCTGGCTGATTTTCGCGCTGCTGTACGTCCAACCGTTCGCGAGCCCGTTGCTGTTCGGCAGCCTGTCGCTGACGCTGATGTTCGCGTCGCTCATGGTGGCGACCGCGACGATCATTCTGGGCGGAATTCCCGCAGCCCTCTACGAACGGGTCACCGGGGCATCGGAATCGAGCGACGTCTCCCTGTGGATCTGGCTCGCCGCCACCGCGCTGCTGGCGCTGCCGGCCGCCGGTAACTTTCTCAAGATCGGTCTCTGACCCGCCGGTTCCGAGGTTGAGCGCCTGGAACCCAGGCGCTAGGTTCGGCGTCTGTACTGTCCGCCGACGACGGAGCTATGCAGACATGGAAGAGATGCGCCGGATTGCCTTTGAAACGGTGCTGCGCGCCTGCGGATTCGCGTCGCTGGCCATCTTCTGCGTCATGATCGCGCTGTCGTTCCTGCCGCGTTCGGCCTTTCAGGCCGGCGGGTTCCTCACGATCGTGATGACGCTGGTGCTGATGTTGAAAGCCCATGAAGCACGCACCAAGGATCATCGCCGAACCGAGATGTGGCTCTATCTTCCCAAGGAGCGCCGTCCGCCCCAGGCGTATGCGCAGCAGACAGTCTCGCTCCTGATGCGGGACATCTATCTGCAGTTCGCAAAGTGGACGGCGCTGGTATCCATTGCGATGTGGAGCATCGCGCTGTTTTTTTCGCTGGTCGCCCCTTAGGACTTTAGTCTAGACCGAAACGCCGAAGACAAGCGCTGTTCCAGCCCGGCCCGCGGCGCATTCCCTGCAGTTACGTCGTTATGCGGTAACGCGTTTTAGCTTTCTCCTCCCTGCAATCGATCGAGCGCGCCGACCGATCGCGGTCGTGCGCGTCAAGACGACGGACAGTCGGCAAGCCGAAAGTACTATTGGGCCATGCGCGCCGAGCATGTAGTGACGCTGAAGAATTTGCGCGTCGATATGACGCAAACACAAATTCGACATCAAGAACAACCGGGGAGCGATTTTGAAATGTCCACTATGACTGCCACGTCCGGCAAGGCTGCAGGGATGACGAAGGACGAACGCTTCGTCATTCTGGCCTCCTCGCTCGGCACCGTCTTCGAATGGTACGACTTCTACCTCTACGGATCGCTCGCCGGCATCATCGGCGCCCAGTTCTTCTCGGACTATCCGCCGGCCACCCGTGACATCTTCGCGTTGCTCGCCTTCGCCGCCGGCTTCCTGGTGCGGCCGTTCGGCGCCATCGTGTTCGGTCGCGTCGGCGACATCGTCGGCCGCAAATACACCTTCCTCGTCACCATTTTGATCATGGGCCTGTCGACCTTCATCGTCGGCCTGCTGCCCAACGCCGCCACCATCGGCATCGCGGCGCCGATCATCCTGATCGCGCTGCGCCTGCTGCAGGGCCTCGCGCTCGGCGGCGAGTATGGCGGGGCTGCGACCTATGTCGCCGAGCATGCGCCGATGGGCAAGCGCGGCTACTACACGTCGTTCATCCAGACCACCGCGACGCTCGGCCTGTTCCTGTCCCTGCTGGTGATCCTGTTCACCCGCACCGCGCTCGGCGAAGCCGAATTCGCCAAGTGGGGCTGGCGCATTCCGTTCCTGGTCTCGGTGGCGCTGCTCGGCATTTCGGTCTGGATCCGGTTGCGGCTCAATGAATCGCCCGTGTTCCAGAAGATGAAGGAAGAGGGCAAGAGCTCGAAAGCCCCGCTGACCGAAGCCTTCGCCAACTGGAGCAACGCCAAGCTCGTCATCCTGGCGCTGCTCGGCGGCGTGATGGGCCAGGGCGTGGTCTGGTACACCGGCCAGTTCTACGCGCTGTTCTTCCTGCAATCGATCCTCAAGGTCGACGGCTATACCGCCAACCTGCTGATCGCCTGGTCGCTGCTGCTCGGCACCGGCTTCTTCATCGTGTTCGGTGCGCTGTCCGACAGGGTCGGCCGCAAGCCGATCATCCTCGCGGGCTGCCTGATCGCGGCGCTGACCTTCTTCCCGATCTTCCGCATGATCACCTCCAACGCCAACCCGGCGCTGGAAAAGGCGATCGAAAGCACCAAGGTCGAGGTCGTCGCCGATCCCGCGGGCTGCGGTGATCTGTTCAACCCGGTCGGCACCCGCGTCTTCACCGCCCCTTGCGATACCGCGCGCGCCTTCCTGTCGCAGTCCTCGGTCAAATATTCGACCAGCTACGGCGCGGCAGGCTCGGGCGTGAAGGTCGTCGTCAACGGCAAGGACGTTGCCTATACCGATGCCAAGACCTCGAACCCGGCGGTGCTGGCGGCGGTACAGGCCGCCGGCTATCCCAAGGCAGGCGACGCCGGAATCGTGAAGATGGCGCATCCGTTCGACATCTTCCGTCCGCAGGTCGCGGCAATCATCGGGCTGCTGTTCGTCCTGGTGCTCTATGTCACCATGGTGTACGGGCCGATCGCGGCCATGCTGGTCGAACTGTTCCCGACCCGCATCCGCTACACCTCGATGTCGCTGCCCTACCACATCGGCAACGGCTGGTTCGGCGGCCTGTTGCCCGCGACTGCGTTCGCGATCGTGGCCTCGACCGGCGACATCTACGCCGGCCTCTGGTATCCGATCGTCTTCGCATCGATCACCGCGGTCATCGGCTTCCTGTTCCTGCCGGAAACCAAGGACGTCGACATCACGAAATAACTTCGTTCGGCGGATCTAGAGCCACGAACCGGCCGCGGAGCGATCCGCGGCCGGTTTGCTTTTTCGACACATCATTCCGCCGCGCCGATGAACTGCAGCACGATCTCGCGCCGGTGCGGCCGCGCGCGGTGCTCGACCAGATAGATAGCCTGCCATGTGCCGAGCGCCATCGCGCCCTGCAGCACCGGGATATGCAGCGACGTCGCGGTCAGCATGGTCTTGATATGCGCCGGCATGTCGTCCGCCCCCTCGGTGTCGTGACGCCATCCGGCATTTTCAGGCGCGAGACGGTTCAGCGCCGTTGTCAGGTCGATCAGCACGGTCGGGTCGGCGTTCTCCTGGATCGTCAGCGACGCCGAGGTGTGACGAATGAACAGCGTCACCGCGCCTTCGCGCGCGCGGGCTTCGCGTAGAAATCTTGCGACTTCGGCGGTGAGGTCGGTGAAGCCCGTACCCGACGTCTGGGCCGTCAGTAGCGATGAGACGATGGCACTCGTACTGACGACGGAGGGCATCGAGCGAGAGAGCGATTTGGTTGAGGCCATCATCGAGAAATCTCCACACGTCGTCCCGGCCTGACCCGGGACCCACACTCCGCGCCTCTCGATTTGAGGCGATCGGAGTTGATGTTCCTTTTCAACAACCAACGGCGGAGATTATGGGTCCCGGGTCAAGCCCGGGACGACGGCAAAGGGCGCAACGCGCGCCCCTCAAATCTTGCCGTCGATGTCCCGCTGCACGCGGTTGGCCATCTCGATCAGGCGCCGCCATGCCCGCTCCAGGAACGACATCATGCGATCCATGTCGCGGTCGCTCGGCAGCGGAATTTCGATCTTGCGTCCGCCCTCAGTCACCTTCGGCTCGGCAGGTTTCAGCAGGTCCGATTTCGGCAGTTGCTCGTCCGTCTTGCCTGAGACCGTCGGTTCGCGCGAGGCGAGTTGCGACTTCAGCCGCTCGTTCTCGGCCTGCAAGCGGACAATGTCGGACTGCAGGCGGCCGATCTCGCTGTCCATCGCCGCGCGCTCGTCGGGCACGGTGTAGCAGGCCCAGCCCGCGCCCGTGTTGTTGTTGCAGGTCGAAACCGCGCCGGTGCGGGTGTCGAGGCGCAACACGCCGTCGCCCGCCGGCGACAGCGCGTAGCGGCCGTTCTCGGTTTCCGGCATCGATCCGGCGAGCGCCTGCCCCGCGCCGCCGATACAGACGGAAAGGGCGATAACCGCCCAGAATGTCGAGGACGATGTTGCTGTGCGCATCGGCTTGCTCCCGCCTCAGAAGGTTCCGGTTTCCCCGACCGCCGGGGCGCTTTCAAGGCGCGCTTCAGAGCGTTTTCCAGCCAAAGCTTGCCCCGGACTTGATCCGGGGTGGAAACCGGTTCGCGTCAAGAAAACGCGTCAAAACAAAGAATCTCTACACCTTCGAGCTATAGGGCGCCCGGCCCGACTTCAATGCGTCTTCCAGCAGTTCCAGCCGGTCCTGCCCCCAGAACACTTCGCCATCCAGCACATAGACCGGCGAGCCGAATACGTCGGCGGCCAAAGCGTCCTGCCGGTTCTGCTCATATTTGGCGCTGACCTCGTCCGCGCCGGAACGCGCCACCAATTCCTTGCCCGGCAGTCCCGATTCATCGGCAAGTCTTGCGATGATCGCTGGGTCGGCGAGGTTGAGCTGATCCTCCCACACCCCGGCAAAAGCGCGGCAGAGATAGCGGTCGGGATCGTGGCCGGCCTCGAGCGCCGCAATCACGACGCCGTCCGCGAGACGCGCGTTGAAAGGCCAGTTCGCCGGCTGCAGATGAAATGTCAGTCCGCGCTTGTCGCGCCAGCGCTGCAGTTCGATCATCCGGTAGCGCTGGCGCACCGGGTGACGCTTCATCAAGGGCAGCCCGCCGGTCTCCGAGAACAGATCGACCAGCACCACGGGCTTGTGATTTACCGTGAGATCGTAAGCACTTACCAGGCTACGAAAGGACTGGTGGCCGATATAGGCCCATGGCGACTGGAGCGAGAAATAATAGTCAATCTGACGTGGCATGTGAGCTCCGGTGCAATCGATTCCGGCTTCGCTGCCGGATCCCGATGAGCGTTCAAAAGTGCCCGAGATCGCCCCCTGTGGCAAACCTGCTGCACTGCGATCCCGGGTCTACGCCGCCTCGGGCCAACACTGAATAAACCCAGTTAAATCAACAAACTAACCGGTTACGGCCTAATCTTGACTTGGTCAGAGGCGATAAGTATGGTCCGCCCGGCTTTCAAGGGTGACGGGCGTAATTTCCATCAACCGTTGGCATCGTTTAATGTCGTGGGCATGGCCCAGGACAAGAATGACAACGCAAGTGGCAATCGCGATCAATCGTCGTCTGACGAAGCTGCGCTTTCCGCAAGGCTCGGAAGTCTCGATCACCGATTGTCCGAAATTCGCGACAGCCGGAAACTCAGGACGGATCAACCCGGAACTGAAAGCGGAGACACGGCCGCCAGGGCTTCTGCCATGGCGCTTGGTTTCCGGCTCTCCTCGGAATTGGTCGCGGGCGTTGTCGTCGGGGCGGCGATTGGCTGGGGGTTCGACCGTTTATTGTCGACATCGCCGTTCGGTTTCATCGTGTTTCTCCTGCTCGGCTTCATCGCCGGCGTGGTCAACGTGGTGAGAACTGCCGGCGCAGGTCCAGGCAGGCGCTGAGCGTCGACGGGAAGCCACGACATTTGAAATTCGATTGCCGGCCAGGCCGGTGGATAAAGAGCCGCGCGGATGAAAATCGACCCGATCCACCAGTTCAATATCGAACCCCTCTTCACGATCGGCCATATCGGCAATCACACGATCGCCTTCACCAACTCGACGCTCTACATGTTCATCGCCGTGGCGGTGATCTCGATCCTGATGATCGGCGGCATGTCGTCGCGAGCGCTGGTCCCCGGCAGGCTGCAGTCGATCGCGGAGATCTCCTACGAGTTCGTCGCATCGACGATCCGTTCGACCGCCGGCTCGGAAGGCATGAAATTCTTCCCGCTGATCTTCTCGCTGTTCATGTTCATCTGCATCTCGAACCTGATCGGCATCATTCCCTACACCTTCACGGTCTCGAGCCACATCATCGTCACCGCGGCGCTGGCCTTCCTGGTCTTCTTCACCGTGCTGATCTACGGGCTCTACAAGAACGGCTTCAAATTCTTCAAGATTTTCGTGCCCTCCGGCGTGCCGATCTACATCCTGCCGCTGGTCATGTTCATCGAAATCCTGTCGTTCTTCCTGCGGCCGGTCTCGCACAGCGTCCGTCTGTTCGCCAACATGCTGGCCGGCCACATCGCACTCAAGGTGTTCGCGGGCTTCGTCGCCATGCTCGGCGTCTCGCTCGGCGCGCTCGGCTGGGCGGGCGGCATGCTGCCGCTGGCGCTGACGGTGGCGCTCACCGCGCTCGAACTGCTGGTCGCCTTCCTGCAGGCCTACGTGTTCGCGATCCTCACCTGCATCTACCTCAACGACGCCATTCATCCGGGACACTAAGCGGTCCGGGGAATTTCCACCCTCACTCAGTCTATCTCTCAAGGAGCTCAAGAAATGGAACCGGCAGCAGCAAAACTTATCGGCGCGGGCATCGCATGCATCGGCATGGGCGGCGCGGGCGTCGGCGTGGGCATCATCTTCGGCAACTACCTCGCCGCGGCCGTTCGCAATCCCTCCGCAGCTCAGGGCCAGTTCGGCAACCTGATCTTCGGCTTCGCCGTGACCGAAGCGCTGGGCATCTTCTCGCTGCTGATCGCGCTGCTGCTGCTGTTCGTTCCGCTCTGAGCTGGACCTTCCCGCGCCGCCTCCGGGCGGCGCGCCTGACAGCAAGAGGAGAACCCCGTGGCTGAAAAAGGTCATGGTACCGGCGCCCACACCGAGGCCGACGGCGGACATGGCGGAGGATTTCCTCCGTTCGAGTCCAGCACGTTTGCCTCGCAGCTGGTGTCGCTCGTCATCGCGTTCGTCGCGCTCTACGTGATTGTTTCCCGCTTCGCGCTGCCGCGCGTCGAAAGCGTGATCGAAAAACGCCAGAACACGATCGAGGGCGATCTGGCCGCGGCGCAGAAGCTGAAGGACGAGTCCGACGCGGCGCTGAAAGCGTATGAAACTGAGCTGGCCACCGCCCGCTCCCGTGCCCAGGCCATCGGCAACGAAACCCGCGAGAAGCTGAACGCGGCCGCGGAAGCCGAGCGCAAGAAGCTGGAAGACCAGCTTACCGCGAAGCTTTCCGCCGCCGAGAAGCAGATCGCGGCAACCCGCGAGAACGCGATGAGCAACGTCCGCGGTATCGCTGCGGATGCGGCCGGCGCGATCGTGCAACGCCTCACCGGCGTGCTGCCCGACGGCAAGACCGTCAGCAGCGCCGTCGATGCCACGTTGAAGGGATGACAGGGATGTTTGCCCAACCGGAAACCTGGGTCGCGATCGCCTTCGTCATCCTGCTCGTGCTGTTTGCCTATCTCGGCATCCACAAGACGGTGCTGACGGCGCTCGACAACCGCGCCCAGCGCATCAAGGCCGAACTCGACGAGGCGCGGAAGCTGAAGGAAGACGCCGCCAAGCTCCTCGAGGAGTACAAGACCCGCCGCGCCCGCGCCGAACGCGAGGCGGAGGAAATCATCGCCAGTGCCAAGGCCGAGGCCGAGCGCATCGCGGTGGAATCCAAGGCCAAGATGGAAGACTTCGTCGCCCGCCGCACCAAGACCGCCGAGAGCAAGATCGCGCTCGCCGAGGCCCAGGCGCTGGCCGACGTCCGCGCCGCGGCCGCCAACGCCGCGGTCGAAGCCGCCTCGACCATCCTGTCGAAGTCGGTCAAGGGCTCGGTCGCCGACGACCTGCTCGCCAAGGGCATCGCTGAAGTTCGCGCCAAGCTGAACTGAGCGGTTTCAACCCAACAAAAGGCCGGCGCGAGACCATCGCGCCGGCCTTTTTGTTTGAGCATGATCTCCGCGCAAACGCGTTCGGTGTCTATTGCTGCTTCTTTCTCGGCGCCGCGCGCTCCGGCTTCAGCGCCTGCGGATCGAACCCGATGTAGAAGATATAGCTGTCGCCGACGGCGCCGGGAGGCGCCGGATAGGTGAGATCCTCGGCCACCAGCGTGAACGGCTCGCTGCCGCCCTCGGTCATGGTGACGGTGGTCTGATAGGCCTTGGTGGCGATGGTCTTCTCGGCGACGCCGCCCTGCACCACGGCGACGCGGATCGGGACCTGGACCGACGGCGGGGCGCCGGCCGGCCCGGCAATGACGCGGCCCTGGATGCCGATCCGCGCGGTAACCACGCCGCCATTGAGGCTGCACTCGCGGGCCATCCTGGAAATCGTCGCCTGAAACTTGAGATCGTTGCCGACCGGCTGCTTGCCGGGCGCCGCGATGGCGTAGGTGGAGGCACCGTGCCTGACCGTGACCGGCGGGCAGGTCAGGTCGCCCGTATCCTGAGGCGCGGCGGCCCCCGGCGCTGCCGGGGCCGGCGCCTCGTCCGACTTGCCGCCGAACAGGCTCTTGAAACGGTCGGTGAGCGATTGCGCCGATGCCGGTGCCACCGCCAGGCAGGCCAGTCCACCCACGACCGCCGCAGCCGCAATCATTCTCATCAGACGATAGTCACCCATGCGACGTCCCTGATTCCATCACGCCCCCATTATCGGCCCCGGCGGCCTTATAGCAGCCCAATGGCGGCGAACCCAAGGCCACCAAAGCAGCACAAATCGGCTTGGAAAATCAACGGATCAGCCGCGAAAATCTTCGTTCAGCAGGCCGAACAGCAGGTGGTCCTGCCAGATGCCGTTGATACAGAGATAACGCCGCGCCAGCCCCTCGCGGGTGAAGCCGGCCTTCTCCAGAACGCGGATCGAAGGCGCATTGGTGGGGATGCAGGCGGCCTCGATACGGTGGAGGTTCAACTCGCCGAACAATGTCGGCAGCAACACCCGCAGCGCCGCGGTCATGTAGCCGCACCCGGCATAGGGCTCGCCGACCCAATAGCCGATGGTGCCGGCCTGGACAATGCCGCGACGGACATTGGCCAGCGTGATGCCGCCGATCATCGCGCCGTCGGAGGCGCGGAAGATGATGAACGGATAGGACCGGTCGGCGGCAATGTCCTCGGCGTAGCGGCGCAGCCGGCGGCGAAAGCCGGCACGGGTCAGGTCGTCCGACGGCCAGATCGGCTCCCACGGCGTGAGGTAGGCGCGGCTCTGCTCGCGCAACTGCGCCCATTGCGGGAAGTCCGCCATCTGCGGGGCACGCAGCAGAAGCCCGTGGCCGCGCGGCACGAGCGCGGCCGGTCCGCCGGTTGGCAAACGAAACAGGGCCATGCCCCAAATTCTCCCGCCCGAATGACCTCTGCTCGCCGCAATCTTGCGGGGAGAAGTTGGCGTTAGTGTAGCAGCGTCTTCGCTTTCGACCGCGTTAATCCTTCTGCAAAAGCCACTGCCGTGTCCAGTCCTCTGCCGCTGCCGAGCGCCACGACCGCCGGCCGGCTGCGGGACAGCAACGCATGTGCGGCCTTGCGGGTCGATTCGACGCTGACCGCATCGATACGGGCGACCAGCTCTTCCACCGTCTGCGGCTTTCCATAGGCCAGCACATGGCGTGCGAGCTGCTCGGCGCGCGAGGAACAGCTTTCCAGCGCCATCAACAACCCCGCCTTCATCTGCGCCTTGGCGCGGGCGATCTCGGCCTCCGTGAGGGTCTCCGCAGCGTCGCTGATGACGTCGACGATCACTTCCATCATCTCCGGCGCATCCTCGGGATCGGTGCCGGTGTAGAGGCCGAAAAAGCCGGTGTCCGAATAGGGCGCGTGGAACGTGTAGATCGAGTAGCACAGCCCGCGCTTCTCACGGACTTCCTGGAACAGCCGCGACGACATCCCGCCGCCCAGCGTGTTGGTGAACACCTGCAGCGAGAACAGCGACAGGTCGGTTTGCGGCACGCCCTCCAGCGCCAGCGTCAGATGCGCCTGTTCGAGATCGCGGTGTACCACGCGCGAGCCGCCCTGGCCGAACATCGCGGGCGACGGTTTCGGCGCCGGCGTGGCGTCAAAGCTGGCGAATTTCTGCGCGACCTCTTCGACCACGCGCTTGTGATCGACCGCGCCGGCGGCGGCCACCACCATGTCGGGGCCGCGGTAATGCGTCGACAGATAGCCGCGCAGCATGTCGCGGTCGAACGTCTTCAGCGTGTTGGCGGTGCCGAGCAGCGAACGGCCCATCGGCTGGTCGGGAAAACACAGCTCGTTGAGGTGCTCGAACACGACGTCGTCGGGCGTGTCCTGCGCCGCGCCGATTTCCTGCACGATGACGCTCTTCTCGCGCTCCAGCTCGTCGGGCACGAATGACGGGTTGGCCAGGATGTCGGACAACACGTCGAGCGCCAGCGGCACGTCGGCCTTCATCACCCGCGCATAATAGGCGGTGGTTTCCGTGGAGGTGCCGGCGTTGAGATCGCCGCCGACCGCCTCGATCTCCTCGACGATCTCGCGCGACGAACGTTTCGTCGTGCCCTTGAAGGCCATGTGTTCGAGGAGGTGCGAGATGCCGTGCTCGTTCGGCTTCTCGTCACGGCCGCCGACGCCGGCCCATACGCCGAGCGCCGCGGTTTCCAGATGCGGCATGGTGTCGGTCACGATGGTGAGGCCAGACGCCAGCTTGGTCACGTCAACGGTCATCCGGCAACTCCCTGCTTGGCCGCACGGCTGACCGAGCGCACGAAACGCTCCACTTCGGCTGCATCGTTTTTCATCACCGTGGTGTGTTCGGATTTGGTCATGAGTCCATCGAGCCAGGCCGGCAGTTGCGGCCGCACACCGCAGGCGGCCTCCACCGCGTCGGGGAATTTGGCGGGATGCGCCGTCGACAGCACGATGTTGGGAACCTTCGAATCCGAAGTATCGCGGTCGGCCACCGCCAGCGCCACCGCGGTATGGGGATCGACGAGGTCGCCGGCCTCGCGCCAGGCGGCGCGGATCGCGGCCGACGTCTCGGTCTCGTCGGCGCGGCCGGCGTCGAACTCCTCGCGGATCGCGGCCAGCATGGCATCCGGCAGCACGAAGCGTCCGGACTGCTTCAGCGAATCCATCAGGCGCCGCACACTGGCGGCGTCTCGGTTGCTCGCCTCGAACAGCAGCCGCTCGAAATTCGAGGAGATCTGGATGTCCATCGAGGGCGACGCCGAGGCGTGGACTTCCCTTACCTCGTAGATGCCGGTTTTCAGCGTCCGCGGCAGGATGTCGTTGACGTTGGAGGCGATGCGCAGCCAGCGCACCGGCAGCCCCATTTTCTTGGCGACATAGCCGGCAAAGATGTCGCCGAAATTGCCGGTCGGCACGGTGAAATCCACCGTCCGCGCCGGCGCGCCGAGCGCCACCGCCGAGGTGAAATAGTAGACCACCTGCGCGACGATCCGCGCCCAATTGATCGAGTTGACGCCCGACAGCGCGACGTCATCGCGAAAGCGGTGATTGTTGAACATCGCTTTCACGATCGCCTGGCAGTCGTCGAACGTGCCCTCGACGGCGAGCGCGTGGACGTTGGACGCGCCGGTCGTCGTCATCATCCGCCGCTGCACGTCCGAAATCCGCCCGTCCGGAAACAGCACGACCAGATCGACATTGCTCAGCCCCGCGAATGCATCCACCGCGGCGCCCCCGGTATCGCCCGAGGTCGCGACCACGATGGTGGTGCGCTGGTTGCGCTGGGCCAGCACGTGATCCATCAGCCGCGAGATCAGCTGCATCGCGACGTCCTTGAACGCCAGCGTCGGCCCGTGAAACAGCTCCAGGACGAACTGGTTGGGCCCGATCTGGTCGAGCGGCACCACCGCGGGATGGCGGAAGGTGGCATAGGCCTCGTTCGCCATCCGGCCGAGATCGGCGTCGGAGATTTCGCCCGCCGCGAACGGCTTGATCACGTCGACCGCAACTTCCCAATAGGGCCGGCCGAAGAAGTCGGCGATGGCTTCGGTAGACAGCTGCGGCCAGACCTCGGGCACATAAAGGCCGCCGTCGCGGGCGAGCCCGGTCAGCATCACGTCGCAGAAGCCCAGGACCGGGGCCTCCCCCCGCGTCGAGATATAGCGCGTCAAACCACCCTCCAAAGGCGCAGGCCTCGTGCCAAACCTTTGATATATATTGAATTTATTTCGCCCAAGCGCGAAGCGAGGGTTCACCATAAGCGTTTTGCGGCCAGGGGGAAATGGCGCCGGGCGAAAAAGTGGCACCCGCGCGGCTCCGCCGGTCTAGCCATGGCGAAACGCCTCGACCGGATCGAGCCGGGCCGCGCGCCAGGACGGATAGAGCGTCGCCAGGAACGACAGTGTCAGCGCCATGGCCACCACGGCGGCGGTCTCGCCGAAATCGACCTCCGCCGGCAGTTTTGACAGGAAATAGAGCTTTGGCGGAAACAGCTCAGTGTTGGTGATCCAGGACAGGAACTGCCTAATCTTTTCGATATAAACGCAAACGAGCATGCCGAGCAGAAGCCCGCTCAGCGTCCCGACCACGCCGATCGCGGCCCCCGCGATCAGGAACACCCGCATGATCGAGCCGCGCGAGGCGCCGACGGTGCGCAGGATCGCGATGTCGCTGCCCTTGTCCTTCACCAGCATGATCAGGCCCGAAACGATGTTCAGCGCCGCGACCAGCACGATCAGGGTCAGGATCAGGAACATCACGTTGCGCTCGACCTGGAGCGCGGCGAAAAACGTCGAGGTGCGGCGCCGCCAGTCGACGAGGAACACCGGGCGGCCGGCGGCGTCGGCCACGGGCCTGCGAAAATCGTCCACCCGGTCCGGCCGGGCGTCGAGGAAAATCTCGATCGCGCTGACGTCGCTGGCGCGATTGAAGTAGGCCTGCGCCTCGGCCAGCGGCAGAAACACCATCACGGAATCGTATTCCGACATGTCGGTCGAGAACACCGCCGCGACCCTGAACGGCCTCATGCGCGGCACGATGCCCCTTGACGCCAGGTTTTCACCGGGAGCAACCAGCGTGATGGGATCGCCGGCGCTCAACGCCAATTGCTCGGCAAGCCGGCGTCCGATGGCGACCCCCTGCCCCTGCTCGAAGGCCTCCAGCGAGCCGCTCTGGATATTGCTGGCGACCGAGGCCAGCTTGTTCAGATCGTCGGCGCGAATGCCGCGAATGAGCACGCCGGAGGCCTTTTGCGCCGACGAAGCCAGCGCCGGACCGTCCACCACGGGAACGACGAGCTTGACGCCCGGCACCTGGCCGATCCGCGCCGTGACGTCCTGCCAGTCCGTCAATGGCGATTCCAGCGGCTGCGCCGCCAGATGGCCGTTCATGCCGACGATCTTGTCGATCAACTCCTTGCGAAAGCCGTTCATGACGGCCATCACGATGATCAGCGTCGCCACGCCGAGCATGATGCCGAGAAAGGAAAAGCCGGCAATGACGGAGATGAAGCCTTCCTTGCGCCGCGCCCGCAGGTAGCGCCCGGACAACAGCCATTCGAACGCCGAGAACGGCAGGGGGCGCGAGACATTTTCCATGGCGCCACTGTAGCGCGTTTTGCATCGATTTGGAGCGCCGGCATGGACGAACAATTTTTCGTCGGCCGCCATACTCCCGCCACGCAACTTTTCCCAGGAATTCGAGAGGCGGCACAGCCGGTTCAGCGGGCAGCGAACGACGAAACGGGTTCAGCCCAGCTCCATCTCCACCGCGATCCGGATCAGATCCGAATGGTTCTTGGCCCCGAGCTTCTGCTTGAGCAGCGAGGTGGTGTTGGCCACCGTCTTGTAGGAAATACCCAGCGCATCGGCGACCTCGACGATCTTGTCGCCACGGCCGAGCAGCCGCAGGATTTCGAGTTCGCGCGCTGTCATTTGCGACGCCGGATTGGCCTTGATCGAAGCGCCTGAGAACGTCACCGCCTCCGCCAGTTGCGGCGAAATGAAATTGTCGCCGGAGGCCACCTTGCGGACGGCCTTCAACAGCATCCTGGGATCGTCGCCCTTCGAGACATAGCCTTGCGCACCCATCTCGATGGCGCGCACCACGAACGCCGGATCGTCGTTCATGCTGAACATGATGATCCTGGCATCCGGATCTTCCTTGCGGATGCGCCGCATCAGCTCGAACCCGGACACATCCGGCAGCTTGATATCGATCACGGTTACATCCGGCCGCTTCGCCACATAGGCGCGGTGCCCGGACCTGGCGTCGGTCGCCTCGTCGATTCGCACTGTATTGTCCGACGCAAACAACGACCGGCATCCCGACAGGACCACCGGGTGGTCGTCGATGATCAACACCTTCGTTGACGATCTGGTACTATTCTGCATCCACCCATCCCCCGCGGGATTAAATAGGCTGTTGGCGGTTTTTTAAAAGAGAAATCTTGGGTTGCGAGGCTATATTGGTCCAGATTTGGGAAAGGCTTCCTCTCCAGGCGCGTTTGCTGCTGCCACTGGGCCTGATATTTGCCGTCGCGTTGCTGGCCGGCGCCATCGCGCTGCAATCCTTTTCCTCCACTCAACTTATGGAAGAAACGGAACCGGCTGTTCGCTCCGCCGGGACCGTCGCGGCCGCGCTCAACGGCGCGCTTGCGACCTCCCGTGATCCGCAAGCGACGCTGGAAGCTTTCGCGCGCTCGCTCGGCACCTCCGAAGCGATCCGCTATCGTCCCGCCGGCGCCGAGCCCGATGCCCAGCACGGCGAGATACGGACGCCCTTGGGACCGGTGCCGCGCTGGTTTTTCCATCTCTTCGACCTGCCGGAAATCAAGCGCACCTTCCCGGTCGTCATCGAGGGCAAGCACGTTGGCGACATCATATTCGTCCCTGACGTCTCTGCGGACATCTACGAGAAGTGGGTCGGATTGCTGGCGATCATCTGCTCGGGAGTCACGCTGATGCTTCTGACCGGAGCGATTGCCCACTTCAACGTGCGCTCGGTGCTGCACCCGATGCAGAACCTGGGGGAGGGGCTGACCCGGATGCGCCAGGGCGACTACGCGCAGCCGATTGCGGCGTCCGGGCCGCCCGAGATCCGCAAGAGCGCGCGGGAAGCCAACGAGCTGGCCCAAACCCTTGACCGCCTCAGCCGGGAAAACCGCCGGCTGCTGCGGCAAATCGTGTCGCTGCAGGATGACGAGCGGCAGGATATGGCGCGGGAGCTTCATGACGAACTCGGGCCGCTGCTGTTCGGGGTCCGCGCCAACACGGTGGCGCTGCTGGAATCGATCCCGGCCGGCCAGTCCAACTCGAGGGACGCCGCCGCGGGGATCTTGCAGTCGGTCGAAACCCTGCAGCAGGCGAACCGCCGCATCCTCGACCGGCTGCGGCCCCTCTACATCCAGGAGCTCGGACTGGAGCGCAGTATCCGGACGCTGCTGCAGAACGTGAACGCGCAGGCGTCCGATCTGAAGGTCACATCGCAGATCGACCCCGACCTTAACAGGGTCGATGGTCCGCTGTCGCAAACGATCTATCGCGTGATCCAGGAGGCGACGACCAACGTGCTTCGTCACGCCAGGGCAAAGGCGATGCACGTCACGGCCGAAATCAACGGCCTCGAAGTAACTGTGGAAATATCCGACGACGGCATCGGCTTCCCGGCAGACCGGATGTTCGGCCGGGGATTGACGGGAATGCTGGAACGGGCGCGGGCGCTGAGCGGATCGCTGGAATTGCTGCGCGAGCAAGGCCGCACCTGCGTGCGCTGCCGGCTTCCCGTAACCGAAGCCCAAACGCAGGCTTCGAACCCGGCCGGCGACCAGCCCGCCTGATCCGCAACGTCTGGAGCATGATCCGGAAAAGTGAGAGCCGGTTTTCCCCTCGCGACAAACGCGAACCCAATTCGCGCGGGGGGCACGCTCGAACAAGGATGAGGTCGTGATGCGATTTCGTCAAATCGCGTCGTGATCCAAGGGCGCGCAGCAGGTGCGCTGGATCTTGCCGTCGCGCGTGAACGCGAACTCGATCCGGGCCGGCTTGCCTTCGTGGCTCAGATAGTCGAGCACGACGCATCGGGCTGCGGGGGTGATATCCTCCAGCCCGAAGGCGCCGGGCACGGGCGCATCCAGACGTGTCCGCCAGTAGGATTCGAGTTCGGCGCGGCCCTTGACCCCGACGTCGCCACACCGGCACTCCAGCCGGGCGTCGTCGGCATAGAGGTCGAGCAGCGCCGTCAGGTCGCCGTTGCGGCAGGCATCGAGCCAGTCGACCACCAGCGCAACCTGATCGAAATCATGGGGCACATCCGCAAAGCCATCTGCGCCGAGATGTTTTGTCGCAAGCCGCGGCAGGGCCGCCGCAATATGGCGATCGTCTTGAATGGACACCGAGCGTCCCTTGCTCGCCGCTTGGAATGGAATCAGCGCGATCTTGTTGAACAAAGGTTCGCGCAGCCATCCGGTCTAATACGGACCGGCATCAAATTCGGGCGCGGCGCTGCCCGCGCCACCAAACGCCGAAAGCGATGACGACGGCGAATGCCAACGTAAACCAGGTGATGGCGTATTGCAGATGATCGTCCTTCAGGCGCACCGAAAGCGGCCCGGGTTTTGGAATGCCGCTCTCCGGCACGGGCGTTTCCAGATCGACGTAAAACGGCGCCACGACCTTGCGGGCCTCGCCCCAGCCCAGCGCGCGCGCCATCGCGAGATGATCGCGGGTGAACCAGAGGCGTTTGGCCGCATTCTCCGGCGGCGTCAGCATGCCGCCGCTTTCGGGAAACCGGATGTAGCCGGTGAACTCCACCGGATCGCCTGTGATCAGGCGGCCTGCCGCGCGATCCTGCTGGCCGCGATCCTGCATCGTGTTCTGGACGAACCCGGCGTTGACCACGACGGTGTTGCCGTCGGCGAGCTGCGTCGGCAGGAAGGCCCAGGTGCCGGGACCGGAGACGTCGTCGCGCACCGCCGAGCCGGAACTGTAGACCATCGCATCCGGCACCGGCGCAAAGGTCGCCGAAAAACGGACGCGGCGGAATTCATCCTTGCGCGGGGTCAGCGCAGTCCATTGCGACGGCGCCGGTAGCGGCTCCGGCGCAGCCGCGAGGCGATCGTTGAGCATCGCGATCAGCGCGTGCTTTTCGACCCGGCGCTGCAACTGCCAGATTCCGAGACCGGCGAAAGCCGTCACCATCAGCAGCGTGAAAATGGCGAAGCCGGTCACCGCCGGCCGCCGCGACGGCCCACCGCTCATTTCGGATCGCGTTCGATCAGCCGGCCGGGCGCCGCCTTGTGATGAAACTGCAGCGCGATCAGCAGCGACTTCATCGAGCGCAACGGCAACAACGTGGTCGCCGCGATCAGCGGCAGCCACAGCGCCGCATGCAGCCAGAACGGCGGCTGATACTTGACTTCGACGATCAGTGCCGCGGTGACGACGATGGCGCCCGCCAGCATGATGATGAAGATCGCCGGCCCGTCGCCGCTGTCGATGAACGCATAGTCGAGCCCGCACGCCTCGCAATTCGGCCGCAGGTTGAGGAAGCCCGCATAGAGCTTGCCCTTGCCGCACCGTGGGCAGCGGCAGGCGATGCCGCGCAGCGCGCTCTGGGCGACGGTCGTTGGTGCGTCGTTTGTCATGCTCTGCCCTTTCCCCTCTTCCCTCGCGGGAGAGGGTGGATCCATCGCGCGACCAGCGCGATTGAGACGGGTGAGGGGTTGTCTCCGCCAACAAACCTCTCACGTTGGAATTCGAAGATGGCCAAAGGCCGCTTATGCCACCTTCTCCCAGAAGCGGAGAGGGGAAGAAAAGCAAAAAGGGGCGGACCTTCCGGCCGCCCCTTTGTAACACGTCCAGTCTGTATCAATGCCCGCCGGCCGCGGCTCCTGCGCCGCGGAACCAGACGTAGATGCAGATGAACAGGAACAGCCAGACCACGTCGACGAAGTGCCAGTACCAGGCGGCGAATTCGAAGCCGAGGTGCTGCTTGGGGGTAAAGTGGCCTGCATAGGCGCGGATCAGGCACACCAGCAGGAACACGGTACCGACCAGCACATGGAAGCCGTGGAAGCCGGTCGCCATGAAGAAGGTCGCGCCGTAGATGTTGCCGGAGAAGCCGAAGGTGGCGTGGGCGTATTCATAGGCCTGCACGCAGGTGAAGGCGGCGCCGAGCAGGACGGTCAGGATCAGACCGTACTTCAGGCCCTGGCGGTCGTTCTCGAGCAGCGCATGGTGCGCCCAGGTGACCGTGGTGCCCGAAGTCAGCAGCAGCAGCGTATTGAGCAGCGGCAGGTGCCACGGATCGAAGGTCTCGATGCCCTTCGGCGGCCAGGTGCCGGGCGCGCTGCAGGCGCCCATCGCCGTTCCCGGGCCGCAGCCGAACACGGCGTCGCGGGTGGCTTGGACGGCATCCGCCGGGAACAGCGCGGAATTGAAGAAGGCCCAGAACCAGGCGACGAAGAACATCACTTCGGAGGCGATGAACAGGATCATGCCGTAGCGGTGGCTGATCTGCACCACGCGGGTATGGTCGCCCTTGTACTGGGCTTCGCGGATCACGTCGCCCCACCAGCTCGCCATGGTGTAGAGCACGCCGATGGTGCCGACGCCGAAGATGATCGGGGCCGCGGCCGTCATGTGATGCATCCAGGTGATCGCACCGACCGCCATGACGAAGGCCGAAATCGAGCCGACCACCGGCCACGGGCTCGGATCGACGAGGTGATAGTCGTGGTGCTTCGCGTGCGCCGTAGCCATTGCGGTCTCTCCGTTGCATGTGCCGTTCCCTGCGGCACATATTCGTCTCAAATCCCGAAGCCGAAATCCCGTTCGATACGGAAGCCGGCTGTCACTGGTTTCTCGTCAAAGTTTTCCCGTCACAGGTTCCCCTTGCGCTTGTCGCCTTCGCCGGCGGCAACCGGCTTCGGCGCCTGATCGCGCACGGGATAAAAAGTATAGGACAGCGTGATGGCTTTCAGTCCGTCGTTCTCGCTGTCCCTGGCGAGCGCGGGATCGACGTAGAAAACCACGGGCATCTCGCGCTTTTCGCCCGGGCCCATGATCTGTTCGTTGAAGCAGAAGCAGTTGATCTTCTGGAAATAGGCGCCGACCGTGAGCGGCGCGACATTATAGGCCGCAACGCCGGCGGTGGAGCGCGCGGCCTGGTTGGTCACGGTGTAGAATACGGTGACGACTTCGCCGATCCGGACCTCGATTTCGTTCTGTTCCGGCTCGAACTTCCAGGGCAGGCCGGGGCCGACATTGGCGTCGAACCGCACGGAGATCTTGCGCGCGAGCGGCGCATCCGACGGCGCCGAGGTCGCGACCTGCGTGGTGCCGTTGAAGCCGGTGGCGCGGCAGAACCAGTCGTAGAACGGCACCGCGGCGTAGGACGCGCCGACCATGAACACCACGACGAAGCCGCAGATCGAGGCAACCATCGCGTCGCGCGTCAGCGTGCGACGCGAGGCGGTTTCGTCGCCTCCCGTCTGCCCGTCGCGCGCTTGCGGTTGGTTTTGCATTTCAATCACATCGGTCGAACGAGAACCGCCGGCCCCTTGACCAGGGTGACGGCGAAGAACAGTACGACAAGGACGCCGAGCGCGAGCGCGATGGCGATCGAGCGCTGACGACGGCTCCGTTTCTGCGCCTCGGTGAGGACGATTCCATCTGACTTCCGATTGTCGTCCATGCGCGTCCCATGTGCCCCCTACCCGAAGAAGAAAGGCATGACGGCGCGGACCACGACCTCGAGCAGAAGCGTCGCAAACAGCGCGAACAGATAAAGTATCGAGAAAGCGAACAGCCGCCGCGTGGCACGCGCAGCCGGCTTGCCCTCCCGGTGGCGGTAGACCTCGATCGCCAGCCACATCATGCCGGCGCCCAGCAACAGCGAGATGACGCCATAGACCGCCGAGAAATAGCCGAGCGGCCAGGGCGCAGCGGCGACCGCGACCAGAGCGACCGTATAGAGCAGGATCTGCAGCCGCGTCGCATCGGGTCCGGCGACGACCGGCAGCATCGGAACGCCGGCACGAGCATAGTCGTCGGAACGAAACAGCGCCAGCGCCCAGAAATGCGGCGGCGTCCAGAAGAAGATGATCAGGAACAGCAGCAGCGGCTCCATCGACACCGTGCCGGTGGCTGCGGCCCATGCCACCACCGGCGGCAGCGCGCCCGCCGCGCCGCCGATCACGATGTTCTGCGCCGTCCAGCGCTTCAGCCCCATGGTGTAGATCACCACGTAGAAGAAGATCGTGAACGCCAGCAGCGCGCCGGCCAGCAAATTGACGAGGATGCTGAGCGTCAGCACCGAGAAGAACGACAGGATCAGCCCGAACGCCATTGCCTCGCCCGAGGTGATGCGCCCGCGCGGGACCGGCCGGTTGGCGGTGCGCGACATCAGCGCGTCGATGTCGCCTTCATAGGCCATGTTCATCGCGCCCGAGGCGCCGGCCCCGACCGCGATGCAGAGGATCGAGGTGAAAGCGATCACGGGGTGAACGTGGCCCGGGGCAATGAAGAACCCCACCAGGGCGGTGAAGATCACGAGCGCCATCACCCGTGGCTTCAACAGCGCGAGATAATCGCCTACTTCCGCCTCGGAAATCCGGGGAAGAGCACCGATGGCGTTGTGATCGACTACCGACAAGATGGATCTCGCTTCAGAAAGCCGCGGCGCGCAACCCTGCGCGCCGCGAAGTGCCGTTTACTGCACGCGCGGCAGCACTTCGAACTGGTGGAAGGGCGGCGGCGACGGCAGCGTCCATTCCAGCGTGGTGGCGCCGGCACCCCACGGGTTGGCCTCGGCAACGCGCTTCTTCGCAAAGGCGTCGATCACGCCGTAGATGAAGATCAGCACGCCGAAACCGGAAATGTAGGAGCCCCACGACGACACCAGGTTCCAGCCCGCGAATGCGTCCGGATAGTCGATGTAGCGGCGCGGCATGCCGGACAGGCCGAGGAAATGCTGCGGGAAGAACACCAGGTTGACGCCGATGAAGGTGACCCAGAAGTGCAGCTTGCCGATGGTCTCGTTGTACATGTAGCCCGACATTTTCGGGAACCAGTAGTACCAGCCCGCGAAGATCGCGAACACCGCGCCGAGCGACAGCACGTAGTGGAAGTGCGCGACGACGTAATAGGTCTCCTGCAGCACGCGGTCGACGCCGGCATTGGCCAGCACGACGCCGGTGACGCCGCCGACCGTGAACAGGAAGATGAAGCCGATCGCCCACAGCATCGGGGTGCGGAATTCGATCGAGCCGCCCCACATCGTGGCGATCCAGGAGAAGATCTTCACGCCGGTGGGCACCGCGATCACCATGGTGGCGGCGACGAAATAGGCCTGCGTCGCCGACGACATGCCGACCGTGTACATGTGGTGCGCCCACACCACGAAGCCGATGCCGCCGATCGCGACCATGGCGTAGGCCATGCCGAGATAGCCGAACACGGGCTTGCGCGAGAAGGTGGAGACGATCTGGCTGATCATGCCGAAGCCGGGCAGGATCAGGATGTACACTTCGGGATGGCCGAAGAACCAGAACAGATGCTGGAACAGCAGCGGGTCGCCGCCGCCGTCGGGAGCAAAGAAGGTGGTGCCGAAGTTGCGGTCGGTCAGCATCATGGTGATGGCGCCGGCGAGCACCGGCAGCGACAGCAAGAGCAGGAACACCGTCACCAGAATCGACCAGACGAACAGCGGCATCTTGTGCAGGGTCATGCCCGGCGCGCGCATGTTGAAGATCG
>CAZSRR010000054.1:0-40026 GCA_964609175.1 uncultured Bradyrhizobium sp. | reverse complement strand
TCCCGCCCGAGAACACTGAAGCGCCTGTCGCCGTCAACGTCCCGATGCCGGTCAAAAGGCCGCCCAACTGATCAAAGCTGCCAACACTATTGCTACTGCCGTTCAGCGCTAGCGTTCCGCTGTTAAGGCTGAAGTTTCCGTTCGACTTCAGCCCATTTGCGATCGCAAGCGTTCCGCTCGTTTGCTGCAGCGCCGCTGCGGTGACCGTTAGCGATCCGAACTCAGTATTGGCGCTGTTGAACGTGACAGTTTGTCCCGCCGGTAGGTCGATAAATGCGTCGTCGCTGGCGTTCGGTATGCGATTCACGCTCCAGTTCGCGGGGGTGTTGGCATTGCCCCCGGTCGCGCCAATCCACTCTATGCTGAAACTGGCGACATTGAACGACTTGGAAAGGAGACTTGCATCGTTGGTTTCCGGCGCCAACCCGAGCACCTGGACCCGGGTCCAATTTTCGTCATCGCTTGTGTCCGTTGGCGTTTCGGTTCCGAATATTCGCCCGACTTGATTGAATGTGTGCCTACCGACAAGGGCACCATTGGCAAGATAATCGAACGAGGCGACCACCGCGCCAACGTCGGTTGTGGAGTGGACAAGGCGCAATAGAATTTGTGTGGCACCTGCCGGAGGCGCCAAAGCCGTAGTCTCGATGACGGTGATTGTGTCAGCCACGCGATTGATCTCGCGGAGCTGTACAGTCGAGTTACCATTCAACTGCCTGATGACCGCAAGTTCAATGATATCGTCGCCCAATTGATCCTGCGGGGTGCCTCCCTGAAGAGCATCTGTCAAGCGAACAGCGTAGCGTTCCTGGGCCCTGTCGAGGTCGACGAGATCAAACGTGGTTTCCACTGTGAAATCATCATCGCTCTTCAAACCAGCCGTCAGGTTTGCCGGATCGATGTTGGTCCGCAGTACCACGCCTTCGCTGACCACCGCTGCGCCACCAATGCCTTCAACGGCTTCAGCGCCGGTTGCGTCAAGGTGGAGCCGTCCTCCCAATTCCACCGGTCCACCCGTGACACTATAGGTACTGGCTCCAAGCGGGCCATTAGGCGGCGCCAAGCCGTCATCGAACTCATCTGTAAAGAACGGCTGGCCGTTACGAGAAATCGAAAGCCGATCGAGCGGAAAGTCGAAAACCGCGGGCCCGGCAACTCTATTGCCGGCACGATCAGTTACATCGGCGAGATCAACCTCCACGCGATGCACGCCGAGCGCGAGCGCCGCATAAGTGAGTTGCACGGTGAAACCGCCGTTCTTCAGCTGAACGAAGGAGGGCGCGATCTCGACGCCGTCAGGCCCGAACAGATGGAAATTGTTCGCTGAGACCGTTGCAGGATCGAGCGGCTCAGAGAAATTGAAACGCAGCGTCCTGAACGAAAAACCAACGGTCGCATCATCGACCACGTTGGTGTCGATCAGCTGCGGCCGAATGGTGTCGGGTACAAGCTCGACCGTAACAAGGTTAGAAAGGCCAGCATTGCCACCGGTGTCACGAGCACGTGCCTGCAAGGTCACGTTCGTACCGCCGTTCGCGGCGATCGTCGGCAGCGCAGCTCGCAGATCGAATGGATAGGCGCCATCGACGCGCTGCACCTGCCCGTTGACGAGCAATTCTACGTCGCGCACTTGAACATCGTCCGCGATGCGCACACCGAACGGTACCACCTGCCCTTCCTGCACCTGGATGCCTGGCCTTGTCGGATCGATGTCCACGGGCGAATTGATAAGCGTGACGCTCGGAGCTTGGCCCTGTGTGTCGAAAGCTAAGTAGTTCACCACCTGCAACTGATTGCCCGCGCCGACAAATGCCAAGCCATTGCCGATGGCGACCGAGGTTGGTGCGATCGGCAGCGGGATGCGGGTCACGAAATCGCCAGTGTTGGCAGAATCGTCGGTGCGAACGATGTCAATCGCATTACCCGCAATGCTGCCGACGCCGACGCCGAGACCTGAGCCGTTGAGCGCGATCGCAGTCCCCACGATGTTGTTAGCGTCCGGTCCGCTGATCAGCGACATGGCCGCTGGGTTGGTGACGTCGATGGTGGCGTAACTCGCGCCAGCGGGTACGTACAACACGCCTTCTGCAACGAACAGTTGGCGGTCTGCGCCGCCCAATCCCAGCGGAAGGCTGCACGAACCGCGCTCAATCATTAGCAGGCCGTTCACCACCTCCACGCTGTGCACGAAGTTGCTGTTATCCAAGACGTATAGGAATACTCCCGCGTGCGCGAGGCCGGTCACTCTTGTAGCGGCTCCAAAGATATCCAAAGTTTGTATTTCGCCGCCAGTCGTAAGATCAAAGGACCTCAGATTGCCGTCGGTGTTGACAAAAGCGACGCTGTCGATGATTTCGACTTGGGTGGCGTTGACGGCGATCGTTTTGATCAGCGCCGAAGTCGCGGGGTCCGAGACGTCAACGAGATGAAGGCCGCCAGCGCCCGCGGCGACCGCGGCGATGTTGAGAGATGTGTCGACAGCGACGTCAACCGCGATCCCAGGCAGATCGAGCTCAGCCCTTAGCACGGGCCTAGATGTGTCAATGACATTGATGATGGCAAGGCCATAAGTGCCCGTCGCAACGTAAGCCGTGCTGTTCGCGCCCAGGCCACTTGTGACAGTTACGTTTCGCGCTTCCCCCTGCACGTTTATCGCCGCAAGCACCCCGGTCGCGACCGGAATGCCGTCGAGAGGATTGGTACGCGCCTTGATTTCGGCGTAGTCGGAAATGCCGTCACTATCGGTGTCCCACCGACCAGCGTTTGTTCCGACGATGGATTCTGCCGAGTCGGAGATTCCGTCACCGTCGGTGTCACGAGATTGATCTTGTCTTAAGAGAAACGATGGGATCCGCTCGGAAGATCCCGATCGACCGGTCACAAAAGATGCTTCGCCGATAGAATTGTCAGCTGGCACGTAGTAGTACGCCGTATAATTCGAGTTGCTTTCGAGCACCACACTGGTAGAGGCTAAAGAACCTATCTGGTCTGCAATATAGAGAGACGTCCCATCCTCACTTACGAGGCGCAAGTAGATCGCGTCAACCTTACGGTTTCCTAGCTCTGCCTCTACGCCCAATGCCCCGTCCGCATTTCGAACAAAGGAGAGCGGTGTGAAAGTATTAGACGGAAGGAACGCTTCGATACCCGACAGGCTATGATCGCTGGAGTCTGCCTCAGTCGCGGTCAGAGCCGCCACTCCCAGGGGTAGAGTTGGCGGCGGGGGAACACGAATACCTCCGTTGATATTTTCGTCGATCAGCATTTGGAGGGAATGCGGCGCGGCGATGTCACAGTCTTGAAGATACTTCGCTGCCCGGTCCCATACGGACTTGCTGGCGTCGTCGGAGTCAAACTTGTACGGCTCGTTGAACGTCATCGTCATTCGAGCAGAGAACGTATTGCCGACAATTCTGATATCCGTCACCCTCACTGGAACGGAGTTAATCGCGCCGAGCGTGTAGTGGACATCGAAATCGTCAGGAACGAACGGTCCGAACCTAAGGTCTTCTATATCTGGGACCGTGGTCGCATTTGGATTGTTGGCTAAGTAGGCTTCAATGCGATTTCCTAATGTTGCTATGAATATGGTTCGAGCTTGATCATACTGACTTGATGACGTGACGTCCTCAGTGATGGAGTCGCTTGCATCGTATACAACGGGGGCTGTATTACCTGCAATGAAGCGACTTAGATTGTCAGCGGCGTTTAACGCGCCCCTCGCGGCCATTCCTGCAGCCGCGGCAACCAGTAGACCGTAGTACTGGGCAATTAATAAGGGATCACAATCCGTGTTCTGTTCTCTGGTGCCCGGCGGAGTTGGCCCGAACCACCCGGGTGCGGTCGCGCCTTGCCCAGGATCGGTTACAATTGACAAGCCATCTGCTGATACGGTCGCCGTGCCGCTGATCTCGAGCATTCCAGTCGTGTGATTGAACGAGTAGAAGAACGTCTTCTCGCCCGGTGCCATGTCGTAAAGATTCGGAAATGACATCGCCACTGGCTCGCTGAAGGCTGCGACCCCGGGCGCCTGGATGGTGAAAGTTGCAGCAAGCTGCATGATGCCGGGAGGCAACATGTCTCGCACAAGTGCGGGATCGACCATCTGGATACCGACCTGCGCGTTCACCAACGGCCGGCCATTCGCATCGAGCGCGCTGCCCGGCTGCACGGTGATCTGCAGCTCCTCGCGTTGCGCTTGCGTCAGATTAAGACCCGCGTCCGGCGCTGCCATAATTACGGTTGGCGTCGTATCCGACAAGGTTTGTAAAATGCTGGTGCTTAGGCGCGGCAGATATACTTCCGAACGGCTGAGATTCTCGATCTGCTCCTGGATCGAACCCATCGTGCCCATAAGAGTATTGACTTGACCGGCTCGGACGTTCACGTCCATCACCATTTCAGGATAGAAGACGTCCGTCGGAGCATTAGTCGCCGTGCGGCCATCTACGGCAACCTTCACCACGCCGGCCGGCACGCTGGTCAACGTAAAGCGCCCCTGCACGTCGGTGAACACCGCCTGATCCTCAAACCCTAGGATATAGACCCTTGCGTTGGCGATCGGTTCGAGGAAAACATCATCGGGCGTATGCGCCGCGCCGTCGGGGCCGGCGCGGAAGTCGTCGTAGGTCATCGGTTTGAGGTCGGCACCGGGGCCGACTACGACGCCGGTGATTGTCGTGTTGGGCAGTGGTGTGCGGCTTACTGTCGTGAACGAGATGGAAAGATCGCCGCCCGCAACTCCGTCGGCGTCGCCGTCGAGCAACGCCCCATCGCTCGCCGCGCGGATCGCATCGCCGTCGAGATTGAGCTTAATGGTCGAGCTGCCCGGCAGCGTGTTCTCGAAGAACAGAGAGGCGCGCATGCCATCCGGTGACACCACGATATTGGCCAGAATCTTGGCTCCGCTCGCGTCGGTGGCGAAGAAGGTATTTGAGTTGAGGGTGACCCCATCGACCGCGCGCGTGAAAGTCACGTGCGGCCGGAACGTAACACCAACGTCGCCCGCGCCATTCGCAGGCGTTATCGAGGCGACCGCAAACGGCACCGGGGCTGGGAGGTCAACGGCGACCATAATCTCGGTCGTGTTACCGCCCGCGTCCCTTGCGAAAAGTTTCAACTGGTGTGAGCCGATACCAAGCGTCGCAAGATCGAGCGGGTCATCGAACGCTCCGGTAGAGCTATTAAAGCTGATAGGCCGCACTGATCCATCATCGAAGCTGTAGCCAAGCGAGACAATGTTCGATCCCGTGCCGGTGACGGTGCCTGCAAGTCGGCTCGCGCTGGTGAGGTCGTCGCCTGCGGAGAGGCTTGTCAGCGCGATCGTCGGCGGAGCTGTGTCGCGTATAAAGACGAAATTCTGACTGCCCTCGTTGCCTGCGGCATCCTTGGCTGTGAACGCCAGCGAATGCTGCCCGTCGGCGAGCCCGGTGAACAGCGCGCTTACGTCGAGCGAGAATCGACCGACCTCATCGACCGTTACGTTTTTCATCTCCCCATTGTCGAGCTTCACCTGCAGGGAAGCTAGACCCGCGAGATTGTCGAGTGCAAAACCCGTCAACGCCAACACGCCTGCCGTGACTAGCCCTCCATGCTGGTCAATAAGGACGACAGGTGCTCGCGTGTCAGCCTCAACCGAAAATGCATCAAGAACCCAATCTCCGATCAGGCGTCCCGTAGCTTGCCCAGCGATATTGGCGAACTGGAAGTGAATGCCGCCGTAAATGCGACTCTGGCCGGCCTCGAGGGCGGCATCCTCGAAACTGTCGAACGTTCGCGTCACACCAGGCAGCCCGGTGCTCGTCGTCGAGAAGCCATAGTCGCCGAAAATGTCGGTCAAAATCGTCGCCGCAGTCGCGCTGTAGGTCGAATGTCCGGAGACATACTCCGGAAAAGCCGGCGTAATTAGCAGTGGCTGCCAAGTCGGATCGGCGGTCGTCGCGGCGTTGCCGTCCTGGTCCGCACGATGAATCGCGGTGATCGGCCGCCACGTGCCGTACTGATACTTGGCGTCCCAGGCTGCAATACCGGCATCGGCCAGCCCAATGTTGAGCATGGCAAGCATGCGCGCCGAGTCTGAGAGACTTAAGCCTTCTGCCTGCGCCGCGTCCGTCGCAATCGCATTCCAATGGCCGGATGGCGTGAAGGATCCGAGCCCGTCGGCCCAGAAGCGTGCGATTTCGGTCTGCTCGGCCGTGCGCTCGCTGCCCGTCGCCGAGCCTAGTCGCATGACCTCATCAAAGGCGGCGGCATACTCCGCGCTATCAAGGCTCGGCGGCCCGTCAGGCCGAAATTGGTCGCCGGTCTGAAGTGCAAATGGCGTTAATGAGCCCCATTGCGGCCCAAGAGGCACATCGAACATTGGTGCGGTCGGAACCCACTGTCCGGCCGCACCCTCGGTGTTGTAGGTCACGAAGGCGTCCCAGCCGTCATGTTCACGCAACGCGATCACGGCGTCGGCCACCGCTCGACCGAAAGAAACTCCCGCCGCCTTGTCATCTCCCTCTGGGATGTCAGCGAGATCAGCAGCGAGTTTCTGGTCGAGCGCGGCTGCTTGCGCCGGGTAGAGATACGCCAGTACCCGATGCGCCGCCGCGGCGACTGCGGCATCCACCGAGAGGTTTTCGGGTGCCTTCAGGCCCACCATGATGGCAGGCGTGCCATCGATGGCGGCAAGCACGTCCAGTACAGCCACACTCTCTATCGCGAGCGTACGCGAGGCAACGATTGGCGTCGAGGCGTCGGCACGGATCGTATCTAGTGTGATCTGATTCCAGGCAAGAGCTGCGTTTTCCGCGCCGCTCGCCGCGACCCGTTCGAGCGTCAAACTTGCATTATTTTCATTCCCGGCCGCGTCCACCACGCGCAGCGTCAATTCGGTGGTGCCCGGAGAAAGAGCGATCCCGGGCAATGAGAACTCACCGTTGACGTTTGCGATGGTCTTAAAGCTGGTCCCAACAAGTTCTACTGTCACTCCAGCTTCGGCCTTGCCGACCAGTGTGACATTTGCCGCTTCAGTGATCAGGTCGCCGGCAATGCCTGTATCCGACGAGCGTGCAAGCTCCACCGTCGGCACGGCGGGCGCGGTGGCATCTATCTCGACCGCAAAACTGGCCGAACGGTCGCTCGTCTGGCTGCCAAGGCGCGCTTCCGCTGAAAACGCAAACGGTCCATCGCTCAACGTGACCGCAGTGTAATCGAACGTCCATTCGCCGGACGCGCGTACGGTCGCCGTCCCGATTTCCTGCTGGTCTAGAAAGACGACAATGAGATTGCCCGGTGTCCCAGTGCCGGAGAGAGTGAGTGTTTGATCTGAGGTGATGCCATCGCCGGCCAGTCCAGTGTCATTCTCGATGCGAGAGATGATCGGTGTTGTCACCCCTCCACCGGCTTCCGGCGTGATGGCGATCGCTACCGAGCCGGCGACAGGCGCTGCGATCCCGTCTGACACCGTGTAGCTGAACGAGCCCGCATCGCCATTGGCGTTGGCCGCCGGCGTGAACAGCAAGCCGGTCAGTTGGGCGCTGGTCAGGGTCTGGCCGTTCATCACCGCAGTGATGCCGTCGGCCAGGTACATCGTGCCCTTGGCTGGCAGACCGGTCACGGTCACGGTCAGCACATCGCCGTCAACATCCGTGGGTGCGGAAAGTCCGAGCGGCGACGCCGCCGCATCTTCGGCAACAGTCAGCGTTCCCGATGCCGCCACCGGCGCATCGTTCTGCGGCGTGATGGAAATCGCCACCGAGCCGGCAACCGGCGCGGCAATCCCGTCTGACACCGTGTAGCTGAACGAGCCCGCATCGCCATTGGCATTGGCCGCCGGCGTGAACAGCAGGCCGGTCAGTTGGTCGCTGGTCAGGGTCTGGCCGTTCACCACCGCGGTGATGCCGTCGGCCAAGTACACCGTTCCTTTGGAAGGCAGACCGGTCACCGTCACGGTCAGCACATCGCCGTCGACGTCCGCCGGCGCAGAAAGTCCGAGTGGCGACGCCGCCGCATCCTCGGCAACAGTCAGCGTTCCCGATGCTGCGACCGGCGCATCGTTCTGCGGCGTGATGGAAATCGCCACCGAGCCGGCAACCGGCGCGGCAATCCCGTCTGACACCGTGTAGCTGAACGAGCCCGCATCGCCATTGGCATTGGCCGCCGGCGTGAACAGCAGGCCGGTCAGTTGGTCGCTGGTCAGGGTCTGGCCGTTCACCACCGCGGTGATGCCGTCGGCCAAGTACACCGTTCCTTTGGAAGGCAGACCGGTCACCGTCACGGTGAGCACATCGCCGTCGACGTCCGTGGGTGCGGAAAGTCCGAGCGACGACGCCGTCGCATCCTCAGCGATCGTCAGCGTTCCCGATGCCGCCACCGGCGCATCGTTCTGTGGCGTGATGGCGATCGCCACCGAGCCGGCAACCAGCGCCGCAATCCCGTCTGACACCGTGTAGCTGAACGAGCCCGCATCGCCATTGGCATTGGCCGCCGGCGTGAACAGCAGGCCGGTCAGTTGGTCGCTGGTCAGGGTCTGGCCGTTCACCACCGCGGTGATGCCGTCGGCCAAGTACACCGTTCCTTTGGAAGGCAGACCGGTCACCGTCACGGTGAGCACATCGCCGTCGACGTCCGTGGGCGCGGAAAGTCCGAGCGGCGACGCCGCTGCATCCTCGGCGACGGTCAGCGTTCCCGAGGCCGCCACCGGCGCATCGTTGACCGGAGTAACATTGATCGACGCCACTGCGGGCGTTGTGTCTTGCGTTCCTAAGCTGTCTATCGACGCATAATTGAAATTGGTCGACCCGTTCCAGTTTGAGGCTGACTTGAAGTAGACCAGTGCGGAATTATTGGTTGCAGAAACGCTGTCGCCGGCCTGCAGCTGCGCGGTTAGCAGCACATCGCTGTAGAGCATTCCGTTCGATGGAGCGTTGATAATCCTGAACGAGTTTACTGTTCCATCCGGATCACTGCCGGACAGCGTGATCGCCACTGATGTATCTTCGGCCCCCGAGCCGAATGCGGTTGCCGTATCAGGCGGCACGTTGACGGAATTAAAAATGACGTAGGCCGTCGCAATTCCAGTGTCATTTCCTCCATGCGCTTTTCCGTCTCCGTCGGTGAGTCTAAAGGTCACCTCGCGCGTTAGCGTGGATGGCCTGGTTGACGAGTTCGAGTAACCAATGTGATCGAGGAGAATTTGGACGCGGTCTATTGTTGCCGAGCTGTTGAATGTGATGACCAGTTCGTCACCATTGTTGCCGCCAGAAACTGTACCAATTGTTGTGCCGTTGATCTTGACGCTGGCCTTGTTTGCGGGGCCTGTCACGCTCACGACAGAGTCCGTTCTGATCGATAACCGATCGGAGCGCACCGCGTTTTGCGTGATGTCGACGCGCAGCGAACCACCCCCGAAATTCGCTGAATCGAGGTCGATGACGGTCGCACTCGTAGCCAGCGCCGTTAGCGGATCCCCTATCTTGTACTGCAGCGTGCCCGACGTACCCGCGGCAACGCCATTGAGATCAATGATCGGCGCGTCATTTACGCCAGTCACCTGGATTGCTGCGAGCGCAACGTCGGTATCGTGACCGCCATTCCTTGTGCCATCACCATCGTTGATCCGAAACGCGATGATTTTTGGGCCCGTAGAGGGGTCCTCTGAAGAGTTCGAATAGCCAATCTGGCGGATCAAGGTTGTGATCAGCACGGGAGTGGCAGCGCTGTTGAAGTTGATCAGCAGATCCGATCCGTTGTCGCCGCCAGATAGCGTACCAATCGCCGTTCCATTAACACTCACGGTGCTGCCGGAAACCGTCACCGCATCATTGGTCTTAATTGCGAATTGATCCGAGTTCGTCGCTCCAGTCACAAAGACGACGCGGAGCGAGCCACCCGAAAAATCACTCGAGTCGACGTCTCTCACAATTGCGGACGGCGCAATCGCCTTGAGCGGCTCATTCTCCAGATAGGAAACCAGCGCGAAGTTACCGAAGGATGGTCCATTCAGGTCAAGCACCGGCGCGTTATTGACCGGTTGAAAAGCCAACGTTTCCGTTCGCACCGTACCGGCAAGATCGAACGATATTGTCTGGTTTGGAGGTGGATTGGGATTGTCGCTCTGAAAGGTAACGCTGCGCAACAGGCTCTGCACCTGGCTCGCCGTTACAGCGCTCTTGAACGTGATAACCAAATCGGAACCATCGGCGGAATAGGTCGCAATTGTCTTGCCTCTAATCCGGATCGATGTGCCAACCGTTTCAAGCCCTGCGGCGAAGCCGACATGGTCTTCCGGTGTTAACCCGCTGATCGTTAGCGTTTGGCCGCCAAAGTCTCCAGAAGCGCTCAGAGCGGCGTATGGAGCCAGCTTTTGGGCAGGTCCTCGCTCCTTATATGAGAGGAATCCGTTCAAACCCTGTGACGTCGCATCCAGATCAAAGGTAATCGCCGTCGCCATAGCCCCGCCCCTCATTGCCATTGGCGCGAACGGATTTTTGTTCTTTTTGCCTTCACGCCTCTAATAATTAGTTCCGATTTCGCTTTGGGAATTACGAAGCCAATCCCGGCCAGATCTCGATCCCTAAGACCGCCCCCGCGCTGGTCGCGCCAGCCAAATTCCTTGGTACAAACAATAAATTAGCCAACTCGCCTGCATGAGGCGCGTTGCAGTCCATCACCTAGTCGATCGACAAATCTGCGATTCTAATCGATATTGATAACTTTCTACCCAGAGCTGTCTTGCCCCATTTGGGGCATGAGGGCAGAATGTCGCACCGATTTATGCGTTGCCCTTCGGCTTTGCCGTTCGCCGATTTCTGTGTCGAAGGCCCAAGAGATAGTGCTGAGAAAAAATTAGCTGCACATTTTTCTAGCCAGCGTTGCTGGCAGATCGCTATTTCCTACCGGAGTTTTTTTGGGCATGGGTGCTTGGAATCTCGGCCTTGTAGAACAGGCTTTCGCTGCGGCGGCTGTAGATCCCTCACTTTGGTTAAATGCTCTCGACATAGTGACGGAACAAACGAAGAGCTTTGGAGCCCTCCTGCTACCGATTTCAGGAGAGCATTTTCCCAATGTGCCTGTGAGCGAGCGAGTGGCACGGGCAACCGAGATCTATTTTAGGGATGGCTGGCACCAACGCGACGAACGCTTTCGCGGCGTGCCAACGCTACTTCGGAACGGCGTCATAGACGATCTTGATTGCGTGACACCCAGCGAAATGAAGCACCTTCCGTATTATCAAGAATTTCTGGAGCCGGTCGGGCTGAGATGGTTCGCATGCGTAAAAATCGCTTGTGGGAACGACGTTTGGGCCCTCTCAATCCAACGCGGTCAGCACCAGGAGCCGCTTTCGGCAGAGCAGAAATCGAAACTGGCTGACCTGTCGAATTCGCTATCAGGCACTGCAGCTGTATCTCGTGCGCTGGGTTTTGCCGCTGCTGACGCCGCGTTGGAAGCGTTCGACATCAGCCAGACGGCCGCGGTCTTCCTCAATCGCCGCGCGGAGGTCATCAGAGCAAATGCGGCGGCCGACCGTTTGCTAAACAGAGACGTCCGAATTTGCGGTCGGAGGCTGACGTCCGCTGATCCGTCCGCGACTGCCGCCCTCGAGCGCGCCTTGCGTCGTTTACTTTGGAATGCTGAGGATGCGGGGCTGACGCCGCCGATACCGATGCCGCGTCAGGGCTTGCCGCCAATACTCGCGTATCCCATGAAGCTCGTAAAAGTCACCGAGCACATCTTCGCAGACTGCCATGCCGTCATTGTGCTTGTGGATTCAGGAGCTCGTTCGAAGCCACAAGAATCGGCGCTGCGTGCTGCGTTTGGATTGTCGCCTGCAGAGGCCCGTCTTGCTGCAAGACTTGTAACTGGTGAGACGTTGAGCGAAATTTGCGACAACCTTGGGATCGCCAAGGAAACAGGTCGTCGCGAATTGAAGGCCATCTTCGCGAAAACGGGGGCGCGGCGGCAGCATGAACTTGTAGCGCTCGCGGCAGGACTGGAACGACGGCCGATAGGACGGTAACGCCCACGCGCAAAGCAAGTCCGTTCACGGACGTTGTGAAAACAGCGCCTTCATGCACGGGCTGAAGAAAGACGCGCTGGCGTAAATCGGTTTACCCTTTTTGACGAGCTTCGAGGTCGAAGGGGGCGTGCCTGCGTGAGTTCGCCCGTCCTGTGGACGACCAAATAGATCCGGACAGCCTATTGAACGACCGATCTCGGCCGCATATGCCGTGGCCTAAACCGTAGCTTTCAAGGCCAAAATGAAAAAATCCAAGCAGTCTCAATGGAGTTGACAAGACACCCCTTCCGCCAGAAGCGGTTGAAATCACAAAACAATTTGAAATTCTGCTAAGCTACGCACAACCGAGCGTACAGGCGATTTCCGGTGACACGGACAAATCGGCCTCCTTGTTCGCTGCTGGTGCTCGCACATTTTTTTGGCGATCGCCCTCAAAGCCACTTCATCCCGTCTGCGGGATCTTGGCCGATTTGAGCCGTGAAGAGACCGGCGGCTCTCAATTTACGCTTTACGATTCTTTTCAACACCATTTTGCGAAACGTCCCACTCGATTGACTGAAAGTCCTTGCGGGAACCAGAGGTAGCGGCGCACTTTAAGGTGCCGCTATCGTCGCAAGCAAGTTATAGGGGAACAACGCGGGATAGCAATTCTCATGATGAACGTTTGCATCTTTTCACCAGAGCTGAACCGCGCATCTGTCGAAGGGTTGTGCCGAGGATCAATCCCCATTCTCGAAGACATCAGCGCTACGGGATTCATCTCCAAGACCGCCTCCACTGCATTTTAGTTGGAGACGGCGATTGGGATGCCGCAGTTAAAACCGCACTCGGCCTAAGCGTTCATCTGATCGAGAAGATGCGAAGGAATATTCCGGAGCTTGGAGAAGAGCTATTGCGCCCCCCCGTCAGCATCAGCGCGTTTTTCAAATCAGTTTCGAGCGGCTGCGGGCACAAGACAGGCGCCCAGAATCGCCGCTTGAAACGAACGCGAGCCTCATAGATGAAATCTTTCTTCGAAAATGCCGCGGCGTACTTGGTCAGTACTGGCCTGCATTGGCTGCACAATCGGAGCACACCCGCTTTCTCTCGTGAAGAGATACGACACTTACGGCTATCCTTCAGCCAGTTCGGTGAGGATATTGGGCTTCAGCGATGGTTTGACGAGCACTTCAAAATCACCAGGGGGATCTACGTCGATGTGGGGGCTTATCATCCGATCCAATTCTCGAACACCCTGCTCTTGCACAAGAATGGGTGGCGGGGCGTCAACATCGATATGAATGCCGACAAGATCTCGATGTTCAAACAACTGCGGCCGGACGACGTGAATGTCCATTCCGCGGTCAGCAATTCGCAGGGGTGGGCAAGGTCTAAGAGATCGGGTCTTGTCGAAGAGATGGAAGAAGATCCACACGGCACCATTCCGGTTCGGCCACTCAACGACATTCTCTCTGAGACCTCATTTCAAAAGATCGATTATCTCAATATTGACTGCGAAGGTCATGATTTCGAGGTGCTACAATCAGTGGACCTCGATTCATATCAGCCCAAAGTCATAACCATAGAAGCTCTGGGACAAGCGGAAGAGTTCCGCCTGCGCGATTATCTCGTCGCTCGATCTTACGCACCGAAAGAAGTCTTCCACTACACTACGCTTTTCGTGCGAGAGATTTAGCCTTCCACCATCGCTGCGTGAGACAGGCTGGCGCAATGAGCACAGAGCCACTGGTAACGTTGAGCAGTTAGGTTAAAGCTCGAACGCAATTGCGGACTTAAGCGGCGGCTCTATTTTCCGCCCATGGCTAGAAAACGCATCCTCGCAGAAGTTGTTTTGATCGCGGCTGCTGTCGGCTTTGTGTGTTTGCTATTCGCTCGTGCTGATCTGATCTTCGGACACTGATCTAAGCTCATACTTGTCTCCATTGAGCTTGAGCGGTTAGGTTAAATTGCTTCCGAATCGCTCGCCCTCGTTGCGCTGCTTTCGTTGTCGCCACGCTTGACGGTTGATAGCCTGACGACCGATCGAACCCGTTCGGGTCGACGAGACAACCATGCAGCGGACACCCCCTTCCGCCATGGATGAGAATATCCAGCCGGTCAGCGCACTGGTCGCTGTTCCAATTCGTGCATCGGACAGATTTCGCGCGCGGGCTCCCTGCCTTTCCGCCAGCTTGGGTGAAGCGCCCCGGTAACCTTAATTTTCTGTTTCGATTGTCGTTAAAATTTTATGAATTACTATGATGGGCAGTCGCGCGGGGGCAAATACCCGAACGATTAGAGGCCGAAGCCAGCGCGCGGCCTCGCCGAAATCAGGCAATGGAACCGGTCGAGAACCGGCAGTTGCGGAAACGAGCCGTCCGGTGACCGCCCGGGCGGCTCTTTCTCTTCGTATCCCAGGATTGCAGCGATGAAAGACGTGGCCGGCGCCGGCACACCCCGGTTCGCCCATTGCAATTGCTGGCCCGGCGCACGACAGGTTCCGGACGACATGCGCCGGGCCATGACCACCTCGGGGCTTCGCCCCGGAATGGCGTGGTCAGGCTGGGTCTGATTCTTGGCGGAAGTTGGCGCCTTCGGCGTCAAACCGGAGTCATGGTCGAATCGCGGCGGACGAGCGGCGAAGTCCGGAGACGGCAATCGCCAGTCGCGCCGACCGCGTTGCGTCAACCCTGACTGTCGGAACCCCTATGGTGCCCGTATGTCCGGTTCGAGGCGGCGCGGGGAAGAATTTTGAGCAACCGGCTCGTCATCGGCGATCGCGCGCCAGCCCGCGCCTTCGAGATCGTCATACTGGCCGTTCTTGAGCGACCAGAGAAAGCCCGCCAGGCCGAGGCCGCCGAGCGTCAATGCCAATGGCACGAGAAAGACCAGGACCTCCATCAGCGAAGCTCCCTTGCGCCACGATGGGCGCGCAATGCGTTCAGGATCACGAGCAGCGACGAACCCGACATCGCGGCAGCGGCGATCAGGGGCGTCGCCAGGCCTGCAATGGCGAGCGGCACAGCCAACAGATTGTAGCCCACGGCCAGCCACAGGTTCTGCCGCATCAGCCGCAACGCCTTTCGTGCGAAGCCGATCGCGCTCACGACCGGCGCAAGACGGTCGCCGAGAAAAACCAGATCGGCGGTCGCCTGGCTCAGATGGGTGGCCGAGACCGGCGACATCGAGACATGGGCGGCGGCCAGCGCAGGCGCGTCGTTCATGCCGTCGCCGACCATCAGCACCCTGGTGCCGCGCCGCTTCAACTCCTCGATGCGGGCGATCTTGTCGGCCGGGGTGACGCCGGCGCGCCATTCGTGAACCCCGAGCGTCTCGGCGGCATGTCGCACCGCGGCCTCCCGGTCGCCCGACAATATCTCGACTTCGATCCCGGCCTTGCGAAGCGTTTCGATGGCACCGGCCGCATCGGCACGCAGCCGCTGGCGGACGGCGAATACATGCCGCGTCTCGCCATGACGAAAGGCGACCACGGAAGCTTCGGGATCTTCTCCAAGGATCTTTTGCGCGATCTCTTCCGCATTGCAGAACGACGGCCTTCCCAGCCGCATTTCGATGCCGTCGACGACACCTTTCACGCCCTCACCCGCCACCTCCTCGACCCCGGCCAACGGCACCTTGGCGCCGGAAGCCCGCGCCACCGCGGCGGCTACGGGATGATGGCTGGCCAGCGCCAGCCGCCCGGCAAGTTCGAACATGTCTCGAGGGACATCAGCGGCGTTGGTGACGTCGAGCTCCGGCAAGGTCAGCGTGCCCGTCTTGTCGAACACGACATGCTCGATGTCGGCCAGCCGCTCGATCGCATCGCCGGAGTTGAGCAGCACGCCGGTGCGGAACATCGCGCCGGCGACGACGGTCTGCACCGCGGGGATCGCGAGCCCCAGTGCGCAAGGACAGGTGATGATGAGAACCGCGATCGCGGTGACGATGGCATCGTGCCAGGTCGCGCCGGCGATCACCCAGCCCAGCATGGTGAGAAGCGCCGCCGCATGCACCACGGGCGCATAGAGCCGAGAGGCACGGTCGGCGAGCTGCACGTAGCGGGAGCGCGCCTGCACGGCGTTGTCGAGCAGCCGGCCGATTTCCGCCAGCAGCGTGCCTTCGGCGGCCGCCGAAACCCGGACCCGCAGCGCGCCCGACTGGTTGAGCGTGCCGGCATAGACCGAAGTTCCCGGCCCCGCCTTGACCGGCAATGTTTCTCCCGTGATCAGGCTCTGGTCGATCTTGGACTGGCCTTCGATCACGACGCCGTCGACCGCGCAGCGCTCGCCGGGACGCAGCAGCACGATGTCGCCTGCCTGCACGGCTGCGATCGGCACGACGCTGATCTCGTCGGCGCCGACGAATTTGGTCGCCGTCTCCGCCTTCAGCGCGGCGAGGTTGCCGGCCACCGCGCGCGTCTTGCGGCGCATGCTCTGGTCGAGGTAGCGGCCGGCCAGCAGGAACGCCAGCAGCATCAGCGCGGCGTCGAAATAGGCGTGTTCGGCGCCGTTGATGGTCTCGGCCACCGACATGCCGAGCGCCATCACGATGCCGATCGAGATCGGCACGTCCATGTTGGTGTGACGCGCTTTCAGGGCGCGCCATGCCGAGCGGAAGAACGGCTGCCCGGAATAGGCTGCCGCCGGCAAGGCGATCAGCGCCGACAGCCAGTGGAAGAAGTCGCGCTGCTCCGGGATCATGTCGCTGACATTGCCGGACCACACCGGGATCGACAGCATCATGATGTTCATCGCGGCAAAGGCGGCGACGCCGAGACAGCGCAGCAGGAAACTCGCCTGCTCGGTCTCGATGGCTTCGGCGCGCACCGGCTCGAACGGATAGGCCTTGTAGCCAAGCTCCGCCAGGCGATCGATGAAGCGCGCCGGATCCAGCGTGCCTTCCTTCCACTCCAGCGCGACGCGGCGGTCGGTCAGGTTGACCCGCGCCAGCGTCACGTCGGGAAATGCGGAAAGTCCGCGCTCGATCTTCGACATGCAGCCGGCGCAATTGACGCCTTCGACGGCCAGATCGATATGCGACAGCCCGGACTCGAGATGCCGGACGTAATGTGAAAAATCTCGCGTCGCCTGCATGTTCGGGCACTCTTCAGTTCAGCATGACCTCTTCGGAAAACCGGTTCCCATTTCTCGATCATGCTCTAGTTCAACAACACGCGGTTCTTCGACAGAAACAGCCGCTGTCCCGCCGAAACTCCTTCCAGCACCAGATCCCATTGGCCTGCCGCGACAGTCTCCGCGCGGCCGCGATAGATGCCGATCCCGGTCTCGGCAAGTTCGACCTTCCGGTCGGCGCGGCGATCTGTCGGTCGTTCGAACCGGCCCTGGAACGTCAGCCCGGTCATCGGGCGCCCTGAATTGTCGCGCACCTCGACGTGAAGGGTTGCTCCCCCCTGCCCGCTGCGCTCGACATGGGCGTCGACCTTCCAGTTGCGCGCGCTCTGGTCGCGGGCGGTGGCGATCTCCTTGCCGTAGGCGAGACTGGCGCTGTAGGCGCTGTCCACTTCGGTCCCCGGCAGCGTCTGGATCGCAAGCCGCACCATGACGAGGTTGACCCCGACGACCACGGCGAAGAAAGCCACCATCGCGATGAACACCATGCGCCCGGTGATGGGTCGTGTCTGATGCGTCCGGCTCATGCGAATTTCCCCTGGGCTGCTAAGGCGCCACGAAATGGTCGGTGGCGATGGCAACTTCTCCGAGTCCGATATCGGTCACGCGGAAATGCACCGGCACCGATTTCTCCGGATTGTTCTCCGCGGGCGCCGTCACCAGCAGCCGCAGTTCGGTGGTGGTGTCGCGCGCCAGCACGATCATCGGCCGGTCCTGCGTCACCGAGTCGGCGCCGACGACATGCAGCACGGCGTTGACCGGGCCGTCGACGTCGATCGCGATGACCCGGTCAAAACCGCGCTTGTTGAGCAGGCGCACGGTATAGGCATTGCGGATCGATCCGTCGGCGAGTTTCACCGCGACCGGATTGCGGTCGTGCAGGACGTTGACGTCGAGCAGCGACCGCGTCAGCATCGCGTAGAGCATGATCGCCCCGACGGCAGCGATCAGCGCTGCGTAGGTGATGGTGCGCGCCCGCACAATGCGGTAGATCGGCGGCTTGCCGGCCTCGCGGCGGTGGATGTTGATGTCGTTGTCGTAGCCGATCAGCCGGGTCTCGCGGCCGATTTTCTTCATCACGGTGTCGCAGGCGTCGATGCACAGGCCGCACTGGATGCAATCGAGTTGCGAGCCGTTGCGGATGTCGATGCCGGTCGGACACACTGCCACGCACTGGTAGCAGTCGATGCAGTCGCCGACCGGCTGGCCCAGCGCGCGCAGCTCGTTCGCCTTCTTCAGCGACGTACGGGTCTCGCCGCGATCATATTTGTAGGTGACGTTGAGCGCCCATTCGTCGGTCAGCGCGGCCTGAATGCGCGGCCACGGGCACATGTAGACGCAGACCTGCTCGCGCATCCAGCCGGCGAAGATATAGGTCGTCGCCGTGAGGATGCCGATCCAGATATAGGCGATCATCGGCGCCTGGAAGGTAATCAGCTGCTTCACCAGCGTCGGCGCGTCGTTGAAATAGAGCACCCAGGCGCCGCCGGTCCACCATGCGATCATCAGCCAGATCGAATGCTTCAGCAGGATCTCGGCGAAGCGCTCCAGCTTCATGGTGCCCTTGGCGGCATGCTTGCGCATCCGCTCGCGGCGGTCGCCCTCGATCAGGCGCTCGACGGCGTAAAAGAGATCGGTCCAGACCGTCTGCGGGCAGAGATAGCCGCACCAGATCCGGCCACCGATGGCGTTCATCAGGAACAGCGTCAGCGCCGCCACGATCAACAGCCCGGTGAAGTAATAGACTTCCTGCGGCCAGAGCTCGATGAAGAAGAAATAGAAGCGGCTGTTCGGCAGATCGACAAGGACCGCCTGATCCGGCGCCCCCAGGCCGCGATTCCAGCGCACGAACGGCAGCAGATAGTAGACGCCGAGGCAGAACGCCATCAGCCCCCATTTGGTCCGGCGGAACGTTCCGGAGACGCTCTGCGGGTAGACTTCCTTACGGGCCGCGTACAGCGGCCCGTCTTCTTCGATCTGCAGGTCGGTCGGGTTCACGTTCTGGTTCATCGCGGGGCGGATCTCGTCTGTAGAATCGACTCTAGACCGAGCTTTCAGACGTCGTTTGATCCACCTCAAAGGCGCGCAGAAGCCCGCCCTATCGGGCGGTTATTTGCCTCCGCCGAGCGAGTGAACATAGACCGTCAGCGCCTTGATCGTGGGGGGATCGAGCCGGCCGACCCAGGCCGGCATCACGCCGGCGCGGCCATTGGTGATGGTTTCCACCAGCGTCGCCTCGTCCGAACCGAACAGCCAGATCTTGTCGGTCAGATCGGGGGCGCCGAGTTCCTGGTTACCCTTGGCGTTGTCGCCGTGGCACGACGTGCAGTTTTCCTCGAAGATCTTCTTGCCGGCTGCGGCATCATATCCCGCCGATGTCGACAGGCCCGACAGGGACCGGACGTAATTGGCTACCGTCACGATCTGGTCCTTCTTGAGAACGCCGTCCTTGCCGAACGCCAGCATGGCCCCTTCGTGGGCGTTGGCGTGTCCCGAGCGGGCGCCGAACTGGATCGTCTGCATGATCTGGTCGAGGCTGCCGCCCCACAGCCATTCGTCGTCGTTCAGGTTCGGATAACCCTTGGCCCCGGCGCCGCCGCTGCCGTGACAGGGCGCGCAATTGTCGCCGAACACGGTCTTGCCGCGCGCACGGGCCAGCGCCAGCAGTGCGGGGGTCTTCTCGATCTCCTCCAGCGAGGCGTTGCCGAGCGCGACCATCTTGTCGCCGCGGATCTTTTCCAAGTTGGCGAGTTCGCTGGCGACTTCGGCGCGGGTCGAGTAGTTCCAGATGCCGGTGGTGTGGCTCCGCAGCAGCGGCCATGCCGGATAGACGATCCAGTAGCCGATCGCCCAGACGATGGTCAGGTAGAACGTGATCACCCACCAGCGCGGCAGCGGCGTGTTGAGTTCCTTGATGCCGTCCCACTGGTGACCGGTGGTCGACGTTCCGGAAACGTGATCGATTTCGCTGTGTTCGGTCATGACGGACTCACTCCTCGCGCAGGGGCATTTTGGCCGCTTCGTCGAAGGCAGCCTGGTTGCGCGGCCAAAGGGCGTAGGTCACCACCGCGATGAAGATACCGACGAAGATCGGCGTCCAGACCGACGTGACGAGGTCGGACGCGATGTTATGGACCGTGAGAATTGCTTTCATCGGAGTGCCTTCTCAGCGAAGATTCGCTTTTTCATTATAAAGTTTGAAATCGACGAGCGTGCCGAGCATCTGCAGGTAGGCGACCAGCGCATCCATCTCCGTCGGCGCGCCTGCCTTGCCGTCGAAATTGCGGGCGACGGCCTTCGGGTAGCGCTTGGTGAACGCATCCACGCCGGCATTATCGGGATCGGCCTGCGCCTTGAGATCGGCGACGGCGTTGGCGACCTGATCGTCCGAATAGGGCACGCCGACCGTACGGTTGGTGCGCAGATGGGCCGCGACGGTCGCCTCGTCGACCTCCGTCCGCGACAGGAACGCGTAACCGGGCATGACCGATTGCGGCACGATCGCGCGCGGATTGTTCAAATGCGTGACGTGCCATTCGTCGGAATATTTGCCGCCGACGCGTGCGAGATCGGGACCGGTGCGCTTGGAACCCCACTGGAACGGATGGTCGTACATGCTCTCCGCCGCCAGCGAATAATGTCCGTAGCGTTCGACCTCGTCGCGCAGCGGCCGGACCATCTGCGAGTGGCAGAGGTAGCAGCCCTCGCGGACGTAGACGTTGCGGCCGGCGAGTTCGAGCGGCGTATAGGGCCTGACGCCGTCCACCTTCTCGATCGTGCTCTTGAGGTAGAACAGCGGCGTGATCTCGACGAGACCGCCGATCGCAATCACCACGAGGATTCCCACGACCAGAATGATCGAGTTCTTTTCGAAGATTTGATGCCGTGACCAGAAAGACATTGCGCGCTCCTCATTCCGCCGGCTGGAGGGCCACGGGCGACTGCACTTCGGCTTCGCCGGCGCGCACCGTCATCCAGAGATTATAGGCCATGATCAACGATCCGATCAGGAACAGCCCGCCGCCTGCGGCGCGGATGATGTAGAAGGGATGCATCGCTTCGACGGTCTCGATGAAGGAATATTCGAGGAAGCCGAGCGAGGTGTAGGCACGCCACATCAGGCCTTGCAGGATTCCGGACACCCACATCGCCGAGATGTAGAGCACGATGCCGATCGTGGCGGTCCAGAAGTGCCAGTTCACCAGCTTCAGGCTGTAAAGCCCCTTGCGGTCCCACAGCCAGGGCACCAGGCAATACAGCGCACCGAAGGAGACGAAGCCGACCCAGCCCAGCGCACCGGAATGCACGTGACCGATGGTCCAGTCCGTGTAGTGGCTGAGCGAGTTGACGACCTTGATCGACATCATCGGCCCCTCGAAGGTCGACATGCCATAGAACGCGACCGACACCACCAGCATGCGCAGCACCGGATCGGTACGCAGCTTGTCCCAAGCGCCCGACAGCGTCATCAGGCCGTTGATCATGCCGCCCCAGGATGGCATCCACAGCATGATCGAGAACGTCATGCCGAGCGTCTGCGCCCAGTCCGGCAGCGCGGTGTAGTGCAGATGGTGCGGACCGGCCCAGATGTAGAGGAAGATCAGCGCCCAGAAGTGGATGATCGACAGGCGGTAGGAATAGACCGGCCGCTCGGCGCGTTTCGGGATGAAGTAGTACATGATGGCGAGGAAGCCGGCGGTCAGGAAGAAGCCGACCGCGTTGTGCCCGTACCACCACTGGAACATGGCGTCCTGCACGCCGCCCCAGGCGATGTACGACTTCGACCCGAACACCGAAACCGGCAGCGCGGGATTGTTGCCGAGATGCAGCACGGCGATGGTGACGATGAAGGCCAGATAGAACCAGTTGGCGACGAAGATGTGCGGCTCTTTCCGCTTGATGATCGTGACCAGGAAGACCAGCAGGTACACCACCCAGACGATGGTCAGCCACAGATCCGCGTACCATTCCGGTTCGGCATATTCCTTCGACTGGGTAACGCCGAGCAGGTATCCGGTGCCGGCAATCAGAATGAAGAAGTTGTAGCCGACGACGACGAACCACGGCGCGAGATCGCCCGCGAGCCGTACGCGGCAGGTCTTTTGCACGACGTAGAACGAGGTCGCGATCAGCACGTTGCCGCCGAAAGCGAAGATCACCGCCGAGGTGTGCAGCGGACGCAGCCGGCCGAAACTGGTCCATGGCAGGTCGAGATTGAGCGAGGGCCAGGCGAGCTGTGAGGCGATCAGGAGCCCGACGGCAAACCCGGCGATACCCCAGATGACGGACATGACCGCCGCAAACTTGATCGGCCCCATGTTGTAGTTCGGACGGCCGTTGATCTCCTGCGGCGGCAATTCCGTGCGCGCGAAGTAGCGGTTGCCGATGACGATCACGGACGCCAGGCTGGCGGCGCTGAACAACATGGCATGAAAGGCATATGGCGTGTCCTGCGCGTTGGCCGCAGCAAACAGGCACAGAAACGCCGCTAGCGAAAAGACCAGCACCAGACCGGCTTCGCCATGTGTCATCGATTTTGCGGTTGGAGATTGGGTCATGAATGAGATTCTCTTCTGCAGATGCAATGCGTACTGATCACAGCTTCGCTCCAGGGAAATTGATCGAAGTCAATTTCCAGTCGCCGTTCAGCCTGAAGGCGTGCGCATACCGATCGCATGGCGAGCGAATTCAGCAACAGGATGGGTCAATTGGCAGCCAATCCTGCGCAGGGACTGAGAGATGGTGCGGAAATCGGGCGTGTTCGGCGGCACGCGCACCGCAGGCCGAATCATCATCTTCAGCTGAAGGCCGGTATTCTTCCGGAGTCGGTGTCGTGAGACTTCCAGGTCGGATGACGATCACCCGCAGCCGGCGCCCGGCAGCGGACAATCTTTCGGCGATGTCGGACAGGGTGAGAACAGAGTCTGGCAGGACGATACGGGATCGAACCTGTCCCGAAAGCGCGCAAATCGAATGATATCGCTTCGTCGGGACGGCACACGTTCGCCCCCACGGAGGCTCCGAGGGGGCGGGACGGTCGCCTCAGAAAGCGCGGCGCTTGGTGTGGGAGGAACCGACCGAATGGGTCTGCCGATCACCCCAGAACAGAACCGCGGCAAATACCGCGAACATTGCAACAACGCCGATCGTTACGAGCAAGGAGTCCGTGGGCATGCGCAAATCTCCATTGTTGGACGAAAAGCATGCCTGCTGACCCCGCCCGGCACTTTGACCTGAATCAACGGCATTGCCGATTTTTCAGAGTTTCCCGAATTCGTCCGGCTATCAGGCTGCCGCCAGGGCAGCAGCCCGGTTCGGATCCAGCAGGCGGACGCCACCCGTGACGATGATGAGCATCTTTTCCCGTTCGAACCGCGTCAGTGTCCGGCTGACTGTTTCGATCGTCAGCCCGAGATAATCTGCAATGTCCTGCCGGCTCATCGGCAACGAGATGGTTTGCTGCGTGTCGCCGATCTGGGCCAGTCGCTCGCGCCAGCCGACGAGGAACGCAGCCACCTTCTCTTCCGCGGTACGCCGGCCCAGCAGCAGCATCTGCTCCTGCGCGAGCATCAGCTCCCGCGCGGCGAATTCGTTGATTCGAAGCAGGAAATGCGGTCTGTGCTCGATGAAATGCGCAAACGCCTCCCGCGGCAGTCGGCAGGCGGTGACCGGCTCGACGGCATCGGCCGAGAAGCTGTAGCGGTCGGCCGGCGCTGTGCCGAGAAAGTCGCCCGGCAGCGCGAAACCGATCACCTGACGCCGGCCATCCGGCAGCAGCTTGTAGAGCCGTGCCACGCCTGAGGTCAGGCTGTGCACTGCGTTCGCGGCTTGCCCCACGGAAAACAGCGATTCATTGGGCGCAAAATGAACCTGGCGCGCAATCCGCTCGAACTCCGCCAGGTCGGCCTGATCGAGTGCCCCGCAGATGCTGAGAGATCGCACCGTACAGGCCGAACAGCGGCCGAAACTTGCCCGATTGGGAGAGATGGTTCGTATCATTGCCCTGCCCGTTCAAGCGCCGGATTGATGCACGGTTCTCAGGCCGAGTCGGACGTGAAGACGGACCCTCCGGAGATATATTTCATTCTAGCCGATCCACCGACGGGCGTTTGATCCACGTCAAGCGGGCCGGCGATTAAATCTCCACATTGCCGGCGGGCTGGATGGCCGAATCTCCACGGAGTTGAGAGTTGCAATGATCGGACGAATTCTGCTGCCGCTTGCGTTCACGTTCGTTTTGCTGACACCGGCGATCGGCGCATCGCCCCAGGAACAGCGCGGCAGGACCTTTGCGCTGAACAATTGCGCGAAATGCCATTCGATCGATAAGGTGTCGCCGAGTCCGTTGAAGATCGCGCCGCCGTTCCGGACGCTGCACAAGCGTTATCCGGTGGAAACGCTCGGCGAGGCGCTCGCCGAAGGTATCTATACCGGCCATCCGACGATGCCGGCTTTCCAGCTCGACCCGGATCAGATCGGCGACCTGCTGGCCTATCTGAAATCGCTCGAATAGGCGCGCCAGCTCCGTGACTGCCCGGCGGCGGCTCTGGACTAGCGGTGCAGCACCCCTGTCGAGGCCGCCAGACACCAAACGATGCCGATGAGGGGCACGAGGAATTTGGTGGTTTGCCAGAGCGAGCCATCGATGGACCACGCGCCATATACCTGCCGGCCGGCCGGCGCCGCGCCGGCATCACGCGGTCGCTCGGTCCGAAACGCCTTCCATCTCACATCGACCGGCTCGCGGATATCCTTCGGCGGGATGGAAAACAGGCCGGAATGCAGCACCATCTGCATCGAAGAACCCTTGGGGATGAACATCTCATGCCAGCCGCCCCCTGCCAGAAACGTTCGTTGGGGCAGAATATTGCGCTCGTAGAATTCGGTCGAGACCACCAGGACGGTCGTATCTTCGAAACGGTTGGGAATGACTCCGGGCCCGCCGCCCCGCTCAAGCGCCGCGACAGCCTGAACCTCGTGCCAGGGAATGACGAGATTGAGACCAGAAATGTAGTAGGAGATGCCCTCAGGTGAGAGGGTCAGGATGGGCCTTGCGGGCCTGAAGTGCCTGTAGAGCGCGAACGCGATCCACCCGACGCCACCGATGACGAAGAGCCATCCGATCACGGCGCCCGGTATCCGGGATGTTCCCCGCGAAAGGAAAGAGCCGGAAGGCGAATTCCAGAACAGGACCGCGAGCGCAATAACGATGATGGCGCCCGCTGCGGATTTGACTGCCGGCGTTCCCTCGAGAAGCTGCTCCAACAGGAAATGCGCGAGCATCCCGATGATAGACACGACGGCCAGTGCGATAAAGGCGCGCAAGATGCCGGGGCCGGCGGGTCTCGGATCGACATAGACCACAAAGAACAAGCCGACCATGCAGGCGAGGAGCGCCAGGGGCACCCGCTCCATGTTCCATCTGTCTCTGCTGTATTCGACGATCGGGTATGCGTCCGTCGCCCCCTGCATGCACCTGCACCCCCAAACGAACCGGGCTCACATCGAGCACCTCGCTTCTAGGTCTAGCCACGCCGATCCGGGGTTCAACGGCCCCGGGCGGACCGTTTCAGGAGCCGTCGGCTTGTGCGGGATGGCCGTAGGTTGATTCCAAATTCAGTATGCCTGCACTGTCCAGGCAATCACGCTCTTGGCCATTCGGCCGAACGCTTCGCTGAACGCGGCCGCCGCCTCGGCCGGAGCGACCGTCCCGAACTTTTCGCGTTCTTCGAACAGCCGCGAGGCGACGACCTTGCCGTTCTTGTCGACGATCCTGGCGGACAGGCCGATCTCGGCTGCCGGTCCGGAATCGATGGCGATGCGAAATCGCCTGAGATCGATAAGCAGCTGGAATTCGGTCTGTCCGACATCGGCCATGCGCAGCGGCGCATGCGCGATGTCGTAATTCTCAAAACTTTCGATCAGCCGCGCCTGGATCAGCTTCGGCAGGGCGTCGGCCCACATCGCCTCCGCGAATCCTGGATATTCCTGCGCCGGCGAGAACAGGAATCGCTGCGTCTCCAGCATCGCAACCGCCGTCGGCTCGGGTATCGCCCATTGCACATTGATCGTCTTGCCCGGCGCCCCCGAGCTCTGCAACGCGCGCAGATCGTAGGTGATTTTCGGCGGCGGGCTGGTCACCCCTGTCATGCGTTCGAGACCGGCGACGATGCCGTCCAGCTTGCCGGAATTGCGCGCCAGGCTTTCGGAGAAGACCTTGAGGTTGCCGATCGTTTCCTTCAAGGCCCCGGAATTTTCCGACAGCACCGTATCGACCTTTCGCAGCGCATCGCGTGCAGCCTGCGTCATCCCCTGCCCCGCGCCCGGCTCGGCAACCAGGGTCGGCACCTCGCCGCTGGACGCGACTTGCGTGCCGCCCTCGAGCGCAATGACGGGGACGCCGGTCAGGCCCTGGAACTCGAGGCCGACCTTGGTGTCGGCACGCACCGGCGTGGTCGTGGCGACCGAGATGGTTGCATTGACGCCCCGCGGATTTCCGGGCCGAAGACCGAGCTCGGTCACCTCGCCGACCCGGATGCCATTGAACAGCACGGCCGCGCCGACCAGCAGTCCCGGTACCGAGCCCTCGAACTGTACACGATAGCTGGTGCGCGGCCCGAGCCCGCCGGTGTTTTGCAGCCAATAGACGAAGCCGAACACGGCGATGATGGCCGCCAGTACGAAGGCGCCGACAGTGACGTAGGGGGCACGCGTTTCCATGTTTCAGCTCGACTTTCAACTTGCCTTGGGTTGCAGCATCTGGGAGCGCTTACCGTGGAAATAGGCCCTCACCCAGGGATGCGCGGATTGAAGCAGTTCGCGCATCGGTCCGATGGCGACGATCTTGCCGTCGGCCAGCGCAGCGACGCGATCGCAAACCGTGTTGAGGCTGGCGAGGTCATGGGTGACCATGAATACGGTCAAACCCAGCGTCTTCTGCAGCGTCTTGATCAGGGCGTCGAAATCGCCGGCCGCGATCGGATCGAGCCCCGACGTCGGCTCGTCGAGGAACACGATCGCCGGATCGAGCGCGAGCGCACGCGCCAGCGCCACGCGCTTGGTCATGCCGCCGGACAGTTCGGCGGGAAACTTGTCGCCGTCTTCCGGCTCCAGCCCGACCATTTCGAGTTTGGCGGTCGCGATCTCGTCCATCAGCGCATCCGAGAGCTGGAGGTTCTCGCGCAGCGGAAACTGGACGTTCTGCCGCACCGTCAGCGACGAGAACAATGCGCCCTGCTGAAACAGGATGCCCCATCGTCCGGCCGCGGCCCGCGTGCTGCGGTCATGGTTGATCGACGAGCCCATCACCTCGATCTCGCCGCCCTGCCGCGGGATCAGCCCGATGATGGTCCGCATCAGCACCGACTTGCCGCCGCCGGAGGCGCCGACCAGGCCGAGGATCTCGCCGCGGCGGACGTCGAGCGCGAGCTGGTCGATCACGACGTGGCGACCGAAGCCGACCACGAGATCGCGCACACGAATGGCAAATGCGTCGGCGTTGTCCGGCATCGTCACATTCCGATCGATGCGAAGAACACCGCGAACAGCCCGTCCAGCACGATCACCAGGAAGATCGACTTGACGACCGAGGTGGTGGTCTGCTTGCCGAGCGACTCCGCGCTGCCCTTGACGCGCAGTCCTTCGCTGCAGGCGACGAGCCCGATCACCAGCGCCATGAACGGTGCCTTGATGATGCCGACCTTGAAATGGGTGACGGAGACGGCGTCGTGCAGCCGCGCCAGGAAGATTTCCGGCCCCATGCCGCCGTAGAACCAGGCCACCAGGCCGCCGCCATAGAGCGCGGCCATCGCGCCGATGAAGCTCAGGATCGGCAGCGCGCAGACCAGCGCCAGGATGCGCGGCAGCATCAGCACTTCGACCGGGTCCAGCCCCATCGTCGACAGCGCGTCGATCTCCTCGCGCATCTTCATCGAACCGAGTTCGGCAGTATAGGCGCTGCCGGAGCGCCCTGCCACCATGATGGCGACGATCAAGACGCCGAGTTCGCGCAGCACGAGAATGCCGACCATGTCGACGACATACGATTCCGCACCGAACTTGCGGAAATGGAAAATGCCCTGCTGCGCGATGATGGCGCCGATCAGGAAGGTGATCAGCACGACGATCGGGATCGCCTGCCAGCCGACGCGATAGAGCTGATAGGTGAGCGACGTCAGCCGAAGCGAACGCGGCCGGCGCACCACGCCGAGAATCGCGATGCAAAGCGCGCCCAGCATCTGCAGGAAGGCGGCGATGTCCTCCCTCGATCCGATCGTGGCGCGGCCGATGTCGCCGAGTTTTGCGATTACGGGATTGCGCGCCGGCGCCGGCGCCGCGCGTCGTCGATTGACCTGACGAACCTCATCGATCAGGCCGACATAGTTGTCGGCGATGCCGACGACATCGGCATGGTGACCGGCGGCGACCGCGCGTCGGGACAGCTTTTCGAGCAGCCATGCGCCGAGCGTGTCGAGCTCGCGTACCCCTGCCATATCGAGCTTGACGGCAGTTGCGCGGTCGAGCTGCGGCGCGATCTCGCCGGAAAGCCGTTCCAGCGTCGTCGCATTCGAAGCGGTCCAGGAACCGGCCGGGCGCAGTTCGAGCGCATCGCCCGATGACGTCGCCGTGAGAAGGGGAGCCGTCGCCAATATGGTGTTCCTTCAGTTTGGCGGCATCGATCCGGCCGCTGGGCGCAATTCAGGTGCTGGCTTGCCTTAAAGCAAGCAGGTACGTCCGGACAGTTGACCCAAATCAAATGGCGCTTTTGCGTCTCACCTACAATTTGGCGCGAAGGGAATGCAAGGCTGAAGCAATGTTAAGATCGAGCGAATTGGGTGAAGAGTTGCAGGCGCTCAAAGCCGAGATGTCGCGCGTCCTGGAGATGCCTGCCGACGAAATGCTCGAGGCCGCGCGGAACAAGACCGAGGCATTCGCCGAGCAGATCAAGGCAAGCCTGAGCGACCTCGGGCAGACGTTGAGCGAGGAAGAAGAGCATGTCGAGCGGCTGATCGCCGCGCGCCCGATCGCGGCACTGGCGTCCGCCTTCGCGCTCGGCATTGCCATCGGTTACATGTTGAGGAGACATTGAGGTGAACAGCGAGAACGTCGTCAGGCATTTGCGCGCGTTGTGGCGCACCGACCGCATCATCGCGGAAATCCGGTTGCGGCACATGCTGGTCGGCCTGGGTCTGCGGGCATTCGCGGCGCTGATCGCAGCTTTCGGGCTGCTGATGCTGGAGCTGTCGGCCTATTTCGCGCTGGTCCAGATCTGGAGCGCGATCACCGCGGCCGCCATCCTTGGGGCCGCCAATTTCGTGATCGCGGCCATCCTGTTCGTGATCGGCGGGCGGACCCCCTCGGGCCGTGAGCTCGAGCTGGCCACTGAAATTCACGGCTCGGCGGTCGAGGCATTGCAGGTCGAGGCTCGCGCGCTGCAATCGCAATTCACCGGCATGGTGCAGCATCCGCTGAACAGCGCCCTGCCCCTGGTGCTGGGGCCGCTGGTCACGATGATCGTCAAGAGCCTGAAAAAATCGAATGCAACCGCGGCCAAGTCCCCGGACGGGCCGGGATGATCACGGCTGGCCTTCATACAGAATTGCGAAGGAGTGCTGCGAAAATGTCCAAGACCAAAGCCAAGAGCCAGCTCACACCGATTCTGAACGCGTCCCTGCCCGCGCAATTCCGGCAATTCCGCCTCGCGCTGGCTCGCGAGCCCGGGCATCCCGAAGGCGACGACGATGTCGCCTATATCATCGTGGCGCCGCTCGATGCCGAGGACCGCATCGATGCGGCGCTGTGGCGCGAGCATCGCGATGCCTGCCGTGTTGTGCGCCAGCGTCCGGGTCAGCAGGATCAGCGGGGCCATCTGGTTCACCGTCCCGGCGGCGGATGGGCCTTCCACTATGACGACCGCGAGGTGGAGCTTGCCGATGAGGTCGGCTACCACTTCGCAGATGAACGCTTCCTGGTCGGCGAATACGTCTCGCTCAACGAGGGCGGCAAGATGCATACCTATCGGGTGACGTCAGTGTCGTATCTGTAAGTCGTGAAACCGTTTTCCGGCCTGACCGAAGCCGACGCCACGGCGCGGCTCCGGGCGGAGGGACCTAACGAACTCCCTCAGGCAGACCGCCGTACACCTTTTCGCATCGCCCTCGAAGTGCTGCGCGAACCGATGCTTGCGTTGCTGCTGGTCGGCGGCGCGATCTACCTGGCGTTGGGCGATCTCAAGGAAGCGATCATCCTCGTCGGTTTTGCGACCCTGTCGATCCTGATCACCGTGGTGCAGGAGACGCGGACCGAGCGCGTGCTGGAAGCGCTACGCGACCTGACGAGCCCGCGGGCGCTCGTCATCCGCGACGGAGAGCGCAAACGGATCGCCGGGCGCGACGTGGTGCGGGGCGATCTCATCGTTCTTTCCGAGGGCGACCGGGTGCCCGCTGACGCGGTCCTCCTGCAATGCACGGATCTGCAGGCCGACGAATCCACCCTCACCGGCGAATCTGTGCCGGTGCGCAAGGTCGCCTGGGATGATCGGACAGGCTCGAGGCCGCAACATGCCGGCGGCGACGACCTGCCGCAGGTGTTTTCAGGCTCGCTGGTGGTGCGCGGCTCGGGTCTGGCCGAAGTAACCGCGACCGGAAAGCGAAGCGAGATCGGCCAGATCGGCCAGTCGCTCGCTTCGCTTCAGGTCGAGCCCCCGCGCCTGCAGGTGCAGACGCGGCGCGTCGTCCGGCTGTTCGCCGTTTTCGGCGGCGCCGTCAGCGCGCTTGCGGTCGTGCTCTATGGCACCCTGCGCGGCGGGTGGCTGGATGCGCTGCTGGCCGGGATCGCGTTGGGCATGTCGATGCTGCCAGAAGAGTTTCCGGTGGTGTTGACCGTGTTCATGGCGATGGGCGCCTGGCGTATTTCGCTGGTGCGCGTCTTGACGCGGCGCGCGGCGGCCATCGAGACGCTGGGCTCGGCCACCGTGCTATGCACCGACAAGACCGGCACCCTCACCGAGAACCGGATGAGCATCGTCGAGTTGCGGCTGAAGGACGGAAGCGTGTTCCGCCCGCAGGCCGGCACGGAAATGCCGGCGTCGTTCCACGACGTGAGCGAGTTCGGCCTGCTGGCGAGCGCGCCAGAGCCGTTCGACCCGATGGAGCGCGCCTTTCACGGCCTTGCGCGGGATCGGCTGACCGGGGCCGCCTGCAGGCATCAGCACTGGAAGCTGGTGCATGCCTATGGCTTGCGGCCCGATCTGCTCGCCGTCACTCATGTCTGGCAAACCGGCGACCGGCAGGAATATGCGGTCGCGACCAAGGGTGCGCCCGAGGCGATTGCCGGCCTTTGCCGGCTCGGCACGGCCGACCGCGCGGCGCTGACGCAATCGATCGACACGATGGCGGCTGCCGGCCTGCGTGTGCTGGGCGTGGCGCGTGCCCGCCATGCCGGGCCGCCTTGGCCGGGATCGCCGCGCGAGCTTGACTTCGAATTCCTCGGATTGGTCGGCCTCGCCGATCCGCTGCGGCCGAGCGTCGCCGACGCGGTCCGCGAATGCCATACCGCCGGAATCAAGACCGTCATGATCACCGGCGACTATCCAGCGACGGCCCACGCGGTCGCGCGAGAGGCCGGCCTCGAACGCGGCGACCTCGTGACCGGCGAGCAGCTCGAGCAGATGGACGCGGCCGGCCTCGCAGGCCAGGTGAAAACAGCCGGCATATTCGCGCGCATATCGCCGAACCAGAAGCTGCGCATCGTCAGCGCCTACAAGGCCAATGGCGAAATCGTCGCGATGACCGGGGACGGCGTCAACGATGCGCCTTCGCTGAAGGCTGCCCATATCGGCATCGCCATGGGCGGACGCGGCACGGATGTCGCGCGCGAAGCCTCCTCCATCGTGCTGCTCGACGACGATTTCGGCTCCATCGTCAAGGCCATCCGTCTTGGCCGCCGAATCTACGACAATTTGCGCAAGGCGATGGGCTTCATCTTCGCGGTTCATGTCCCCATTGCCGGTCTGGCGCTGCTGCCGCTGATGTTCGGCCTGCCGCTGCTGTTCGGGCCGATCCATATCGCGCTGCTCGAGATGGTGATCGACCCCGTCTGCTCGCTGGTGTTCGAGGCCGAAACCGAGGAAGAAGACGTGATGCGGCGTCCGCCGCGTTCGCCCGACGAGCCGCTGTTCTCGCGGGCCCTGGTCGTCTGGAGCCTGCTGCAGGGACTGCTGGCCTTTGCGGTCGTCGCTGCCGTCTACGTCACCGCGCTGGCATCCGCCATGCCCGTTCCCGAAGTGCGGGCGCTGACATACTTCACGCTGATCATCGTGATCGTCAGCCTGATCCTGGTCAACCGCTCCTTCAGTGCATCGCTGCGCAGCGCATTGTCGCGGCCGAACCGGGCGCTGGCTGCGGTGCTCGCCGCCGTCACCGTCATCCTGGCCCTCACCTTGCTGTGGCCGTTTGCGAACCGGCTGTTCGCGTTCGGCCCGCTGCATGCCGGCGATCTCGCGCTGGCATTCGGCGCCGGCGTTGTCGCGCTGCTCACGCTGGAAATGCTCAAGCCATGGCTGCTCCCGCGGCTGTCATCAGGGACTAGGCCAAGCCAGCCGCTTGCGGTAGATCAAACGGCCATGCCGGCTGGCCGCTAGATTGCTCGGAATTAAGGAGATCCTCATGGCGTTCAAGGACATTCTGCTGACACTGACGAGCTATCCCGATCCTACTCCCGCTTCGGTAGCGGAGGAAGCGGCTGCGATCGCCGCAACCTTCGGCGCCCACCTTGCGGCCGTGGCCTGCGAGGTTCATGTCGAGGTGCCCGGTCATTTCCTTTCCGGTGCCATGGTCAACATTCCCGGGATCATCGCCGGCGAAACCCAGAAAAGCCGCGAAAGCGCCAAGGCAATGCTGGGCGCATTCGACGCCGCCGCCCAGAAGGCCGGCATCCTGCACGAAACCCAACTCGAGAAATGTCCGACCTACGATGTGCCCGATCTTCTGGTCGACCATGCGCGGCTGCATGACCTCACGATCGTTCCGGTGCCCGACAGTTACGACCAATGGTATGCCGAAGCCGTCATCTTCGGATCGGGGCGACCAACGCTCGTTCTGCCCGAGAAAACCCGCGCCCGCCCGTTCCAACTGGGCACCGTCGCGGTTGCCTGGGATTTCAGCCGCGCCGCAGCCCGCGCGATTTCCGACGCCATGCCGATGCTGGAGAAGGCCAAGAAGGTACGGGTCGTCACCGTCACCAACGAGAAGAAGCTGGATGAAAAGCATTCGGCCGAAGCGTTGGCCAAGAATCTGGCGCGTCACGGCATCGACGTGGTGCTCGACAAGGTCGATGCCGGCGGCCGGCGGATCGGCGAGGTGCTCGAAGACTATACCGCGGCCCACCAGGCCGACGTCCTCGTCATGGGCGCCTATGGCCACGCGCGCTGGCGTGAGTTCATCCTGGGCGGCGCCACCAAGAGCCTGCTGTCGAAACCGCCGCTCCCGATCCTTTTCTCGCATTGAGGGGCCAAGTCGGATTCCGCTACGCCAGGACGATCGGATGGCCAAAAGCGCCAGTGGGGATAATTCCCGCCCGCCCCTGAAAGTCCGCCGCGTCAATTTGGACACCGGCCGCGAGAACGTCGTGGTGATCTCGCGTCACTCGAGCGCGCTGCGGCCGGAAATTTTTCGCGGTTTCAGCCGGGTCGAACTGCGGTGCGATTCCAAGGCGGTTCTCGCCACGCTTCTGATCACCGACGATGACAGTCTGGTCGGGTCCGACGAAATCGGGCTCTCCGAGCCGGCGTTCCGCCGTTTCGGAGAGCCGGCCGGCAGTCTGGTGACCGTCAGTCCGGCCACGCCGCCCGAAAGCCTCGATGCCGTTCGCGGCAAGATTCGGGGCCGGACTTTCGAGCCGTTCGAGATCGACGCCATCATCGACGATCTCACGCATTACCGCTATTCGGACATGGAGATCGCGGCGTTCCTGATCAGTTCGGCGAGTTTCATGACCAGCCGCGAACTGCTCGCTCTGGTCCACGCCATGGCCGTCGCCGGAACGCAACTGAAATGGCCGAGCCCCATCGTCGTCGACAAGCATTGTATCGGCGGCATTCCGGGCAACCGCACCTCCATGATCGTGGTGCCGATCGTCGCCGCGCATGGCCTCACCATCCCCAAGACGTCGTCGCGCGCCATCACCTCGCCGGCCGGCACGGCCGACACGATGGAGGTGTTGGCGCGGGTTGATGTCTCCGTCGACGAGATGCGGGAAGTGGTTGCGGCGTGCCGCGGCTGCCTGGTCTGGGGCGGCCATGTCAATCTGTCGCCGGCGGACGACATTCTGATTTCCGTCGAACGCCCGCTCTGCCTCGATACGAGCGAGCAGATGGTCGCGTCGATCATGTCCAAGAAGCTCGCGGCGGGCTCGACGCACCTGTTGATCGACCTGCCCGTCGGCCCGACCGCAAAGCTTGCCAACGCCACCGAGGCGATGCGGCTGCGCAAGCTGTTCGAGTTCGTCGGCGATCATTTCGGCATTGCCGTCGAGGTGATCGCGACCGACGGCCGGCAGCCGATCGGCAACGGCATCGGCCCGGTGCTCGAGGCCGCGGATGTGATGGCCGTTCTGGCCAACGAGGCGGACGCACCTGCAGACCTGCGGGAGAAATCGCTGCGGCTTGCCGCGCATCTTCTGGAATACGACCCGCAATTGCGCGGCGGCGCGGGCTATGCGCGCGCCCGCGAACTGCTCGACAGCGGCACGGCGCTGAAGAAGATGCAGGAGATGATCGACGCGCAGGGCCCCTCGACCTGCCGCAACGACGTCGGCATGCTGACTTTCGACATCCGCGCCGCCGCCGACGGCGCCATTTCCGAAATCGATTGCCTGCAACTGAACCGCCTGGCGCGGACGGCGGGCGCGCCGATCGACAAGGGCGCCGGCATCCGACTGTTTCGCAAGATCGGCGATCGGGTCGAAAAAGGCCAGCCACTCTATCGGATTCACGCCTATGACCAGGCCGAACTCGATCTTGCCGTGACGGCGGCCGCGCGCAACAGTGGATATGTGCTCGGTGCCCGGCCGTCGGGGCCCGTCCAGACGACGCGATGAGAACCGGGATTCAATGCCTGCCATCCGCACGCAGCGTGCCGCATTTCAACATTACCATCGGGCTCGATGAACCGTTCATCGACGCCTTGAGAGGCGAACTGGCGGAGCCAACCCAATGGGCGTAACCATCCGGTTTTGCGGCGCATCGCGCACCGTCACGGGTTCTTGCTATCTTTTCGAGACCGGCAGCGGACGCTTCCTGGTCGATTGCGGGCTGTTTCAGGGACAGAAAACCCTGAAAGCGCTGAACTACGACCCGTTTCCATTTCGCCCTTCCGACATCGATGCCGTGCTGCTCACCCATGCGCATATCGACCATAGCGGCCTGTTGCCCAAGCTGGTCCGGCACGGGTTCGCCGGCCGCATCCTGGCGACGAGGGGCACCATCGATCTCTGTTCATATATGTTGCCCGATGCCGGCAGCATCCAGGAGTCGGAAGTCGCGGCGTTGAACCGCCGTAACGCCGCGCGCGGGCGCGGCGAGGTCACGCCGATCTATACGCAGGCCGATGCGATCGCCTCGCTGCAATCGTTCGCGCCGATCGCGTACGAAAGCTGGATCGACGTCATTCCCGGCGTTCGGGCACGCTACTGGAATGCCGGACACCTGCTCGGTTCGGCCTCGATCGAAATCGAGTGCACGGACGGCAGCAGGGCTGGAAAGCCGCTGCGCATTCTGGCTTCCGGCGACATCGGACCCGATGCCAAATTGCTGCAGCCCGACCCCGAGGCCCCGTCCGGCTTCGACTACGTGATCTCGGAAGCGACCTATGGCGACCGCGAGCGTCCTCCGACGTCTCCGGAAGCACGCCGCGACCGGCTGGCCGCCGAAGTGCGTGACGCCGCGGGCCGCAAGGGCGCCCTGCTGATCCCGGCCTTTGCGGTGGAGCGCACCCAGGAACTGATCGTCGACCTGATCGAATTGATGGAGCGCGGTACCATACCCGCCGCGCCGGTGTTTCTCGATTCTCCCCTGGCGATCCGCGCCACCGAGGTGTTCCGCCGGCACGCGGAGAGCCTCGATCCCGCGGTGGACGTCGGCCGGCTCCTGAACTCTCCGCAATTGCGCTTTACCGAGACGGTCGAAGAGAGCAAGCGGATCGCCAGGCTGACGGGCTTTCATATCGTCATCGCCGCCAGCGGCATGTGCGACGCCGGGCGCATCCGGCACCATCTCCGAAACTGGCTGTGGAACAGCCGGGCGACCGTCCTGCTGGTCGGCTTCCAGGCGCAGGGGACGCTGGGCCGGTTCCTCGTCGACGGCGCCAAGGCCGTCCGCATCCAGGGCAACGAGGTGAAGGTGGCGGCGACGATCCGCAGCATCGACGATTATTCCGGGCATGCCGACGGATCGGAACTGGCGCGATGGATCGCCGAACGCCGTCCGGTTCAGCGCGGGGTGTTCCTCGTCCACGGCGAAGAGCCGGCCATTGCCGGCCTCGCCGAACGCATCTCCGAACGAATCATTCCGGCATCGCGCATATTTCAGCCGCTGCTCGACGACGTCTATGAGCTGTCGGCCGCCATTCCAACGCCGCTCGCCGCAGGCCGCCGCCGCCGGTTGGCGCCGGAGGCGGTCGTCGCGCTCGACTGGCACAACGACATGTCGAAACTGGTGCTCGATATCAACGACCGCATCGAGGCTGCCGCCGATGACCGCGCGCGCGGCGTGATCATCCGCCGGCTGCGGCGGGCGCTGGAGGAATAGCGGTGACAGGACAGGGCGTTAAAGCTTGAGCCTGACGTTGCAGATGTCACGCTCCTGCGGGTCCGGCGTGACCTCGAAGCCGAGGTTTCGGCACATCGCCAGCATCACCGAGTTGTCGGCCAGGACGTCGCCGGAAATCGCTTTCAATCCCTCGGCTTTCGCATATTCGATGATCATCTGCATCAACGCCCAGCCCAGTCCCCTGCCCTTGAGGTCCGACCGCAGCAGGATGGCGTATTCACCGCTCTCATAAATCGAATCCGAGTGGATCCTGACGACGCCGACCAATTCGTGGCTCGTCTCGTCGAACGCGACAAAGGCCATCGCCCGGGCATAGTCGAGCTGGGTCAGGCGGGCGATGAACTCGTGGGAAAATTCCTTCATCGGCGCGAAGAACCGCAGCCGCAGGTCGTGCATGGTGACGTGCTTCAGCATCTCGTGGATCAGCGGTTCATCCTCGGGACGGATCGGGCGGACATTGACGCGCCAGCCGTCCTTGACCTCGATATGGCGCTGCCATTGCGACGGATACGGCCGCACGGCAAAATTCGCCGGACCGGAACCGCGAAATTTTCGCTCGACACGCCCGACCGCAACGCGCGCATCGACGGCGAGCACGCCGGCTTCGTCGGCCAGCAGCGGATTGATGTCGAGGCCGCGGATATCGGGAATATCGGCGGCCATCTGCGCCAGCTTGACCAGCACCATCGCGACCGCGTCCGGCTTGACCGCAGGGACGTCGCGGTAGGCGCGCAACAGCCGCGAGACGCGGGTGCGCTCGATCAAGCTGCGCGCCAGCTGCAGATCGAGCGGCGGCAGCGCCAGCGCCTTGTCGTTGATGATCTCGACCGCCGTGCCGCCACGGCCGAACACGACGACGGTGCCGAAGGTCGGATCGTCGGCGAGGCCGAGAATGAGTTCGCGCGCCTTCGCCCGTACCACCATCGCCTGCACCATCACGCCGGAAATCCGGGCGTCCGGCCGCAGCGATCGGGCGCGCGCGAGAATCTCTTCGGCCGTGCGGCGCACGGTGTCGGCGTTGGTGAGATTGAGCACGACGCCGCCGACGTCGGATTTGTGCACGATGTCGCGCGACATGATCTTGAGCACGACCGTCGCGCCTTTCGCGAAGATCGCATTGGCATGCACGACTGCCTCCTCGGCGTCGGCCGCAGCGAAGGTCGGCACGACGGCGATGTCGTAGGCATCGAACAGCCGCTTGACCTCGATCGGATCCAGCCACGAGCGGCCGTCCGCGAGCGCTGTCGCGACGATCTGGCGCGCGGCATCGACGTCGGGCACGAAATCGCTCGGCATCGCGGGCGGCACCTGCGCCAGCTCTGCCACCACCTCGCGGTGGCGCACCAGGTGCATGAAGCCGCGTACGGCGTCGTCTTCGGTCGGATAATTGGGAATTCCGGCATCGCTCAGCAGACGGCCGATCGATGGCTCCGCGCCGACCCAGACAGCAAGGACGGGTTTCGGCGTCATGCGGCGCCCGGCGCGATATTTCTGCACCACTGCGGTGACGGTGGCCGCGATCTCGTCGGCGCGAGCGATCGCCGTCTGCACGTTCATGACCAGAACGGCATCATTCTCGGGATCGGCCAGCAACGCCTCGAGCGCGGCAGCATAGCGCGCGGGATCGGCATCGCCGACGATGTCGACCGGATTCGACTTCGACCAGGTCGGCGGCAACACGCCGTCCAGTTCCTTGTGAGTTGCGCTTGAAATGGCTGCGGGAACGCCGCCGAGTTCAACCAGCCGATCGATGGCCAGCACGCCGATGCCACCGCCATTGGTCAGGATCGCGAGTCGTTTTCCCGGCAGCGACTTGACCCGCCCGAGAGTCTCGGCGCAGTCGAACAGCTCGCGCAGATCCGCCACACGCAACATTCCGGCGCGCTGGAACGCGGCGTCGTAGACGGCGTCGGCCCCGGCCAGCGCCCCGGTATGCGTTGCGGCCGCCCGTGCCCCTTGCGCCATCCGGCCGGACTTGACGACCACCACCGGCTTGATCCTCGCAGCGGCGCGCGCCGCCGACATAAATTTGCGCGCGTCCTTGATCGCCTCGATGTACAGCAGGATGGCGTGCGTCTTATCGTCCAGCGCAAAATAGTCGAGCAGGTCGGCGATATCGACATCGAGTTGGTCGCCGATCGAGACGATGCCCGAAAAGCCGACGGAGCGCTGTGCCGCCCAATCGACCATGCCGGCGGCAATGGCGCCGGACTGCGAGATCAGCGCGAGGTGTCCCGCTGCAGGCATATGCGCGGAAAAGCTCGCGTTGAGGCTGACGCCCGGCATCATGATGCCGAGGCAATTCGGGCCGATCAGCCGCATGCCGTACTTCCGCGCCGCGCGCTCGGCGGCCTCCGCGAGAGAACCCGGACCGTGACCGAGCCCGGCGCTTACGATGACGGCTCCGGCCGTGCCGCATTGGCCTGCCTCGTCGATCAAGCCGGGAATGACGCGTGCCGGCGCAGTAAGCACGACGAGTTCCGGCGCGAATGCCAATTTTGCGATACTCTTGGCCGCCGCAATACCGTCGATCTCGTGGTAGCGCGGATTGACAAGGCCGAACTGCCCCTTGAACTGTGCTTTTCGAACGTTATCGAGGATGGCACGCCCGACCGAACCGTGGCGCGGACTCGCCCCGATCAGGGCAACGGAGCGTGGTGCAAGCAGAGTTTTCAGGCGATAGGTCGACATCGATCTTTCGTAGATGTTGGGTTGCGTCGCCCCTGAGCAGGTATGGCGCGCAATGTGTTCCTTGCGGGGGCATACTAGCCCGGCCTGGAATTCGGTCCGATGACAACTTTGCCAGCCCCCTCTTTTATTTGCATGGCCAGGCCGTTGTTGGAAAAGCCAAACCCGATGACCGCAGCCGGGGGCAAATGCTGCGTCATTTGCGCGATGAGGCTTGCGACCCGAAACGTTGGTGAGCATCCCCCACAGAAATCAGTGGCGGACGTAGTCGCCGGGCGCATCCGGCAGATTCGTGCCTGTGTCGGTTCCGGTTCCCATTTGCGGCGGCGTCACTGGTTCGCCGGAGCGTGCGGCCAGCCATCTGGTCCATTCCGGCCACCACGAACCTTCGACTGATGGTA